>NZ_VCLA01000180.1:108328-128417 GCF_009600885.1 Streptomyces jumonjinensis | reverse complement strand
CCAGGCTTGGCAGCGGGCTTGCCGGCGGAGCCGGACCCCTGCAAAGCGTCGGTCAGCTTACGTACAACCGGCGCCTCGATCGTCGAGGACGCCGAACGGACGAATTCACCGAGTTCCTGGAGCTTGGCCATGACGACCTTGCTCTCTACACCGAACTCCTTGGCGAGTTCGTATACCCGGACCTTAGCCACTTCGCTCCTTTTAGGTCCGGGTTACCGCCGGACCGTCGCTACTTCATGGGCGTACTCATCGCGTACTCATCGAGTGCTCATCGCAATCTCGACCTACTTCCAACTCGCGAGGTACCTGACCGCACGGCAGCCCGTGCGTTGCTTCTTTGGTGCTTCTTTGGTGCAAATCCGCTATTCGGCCTGCTCTACGCGCCGCCGGAGTCCGGCGGTGTCGAGCGGTCCCGGTGCCCTGAGGGCCCGGGGAATCGCCCGGCGTCGTACAGCCAGATCGAGACAGACCAAGGCGGGGTGTACATACGCACCCCGGCCGGGCAGCGTACCGCGATCGTCGGGGACGCAGTCGTCTCCGACGGCCACGATGCGCAGCAGATCGGTCTTGGCCGCTCGCTCCCGGCACCCCACACACGTTCGTTCAGGGCGTGCACGAGCGTGCGTCCGGCCAGACACGATTAAGTCTACCTCCCCGTAGCGGCCTCACCCCTGTGGGGCAAGAATCGAACGATCGTTGTCTCGATCCCGGGCAACGATCGTGGTCCGGATCCCGGGCGCGGCCCGCCGTCAGGACGGCAGAGGGCCCCGCCCGGGAATCCGCTCAGTCCAGCCTCAGTCCTGCTCAGGCCCGACCAATCCCGACCAATCCCGGTCGATCCCGGTCAGGTCGGTCCTGCTCAGGCCCGGCCGGTCCTGCTCGGTCCTGCTCAGGCCCGGTCGGACTCGCGGTCTCAGTCCCGGTCGGACTCGCGGTCGTCCTGCTCCGTGTCGGGACGGATGTCGATGCGCCAGCCGGTGAGACGGGCGGCGAGGCGGGCGTTCTGCCCTTCCTTGCCGATCGCCAGGGACAGCTGGTAGTCGGGGACGGTCACCCGGGCGGAGCGCGCGCCGAGGTCCACGACCTCGACCTTGCTCACCCGCGCCGGGGAGAGCGCGTTGGCGACCATCTCGGCCGGGTCGTCCGACCAGTCCACGATGTCGATCTTCTCGCCGTGCAGTTCGGCCATGACATTGCGGACCCGGCCGCCCATCGGGCCGATGCACGCGCCCTTGGCGTTCAGTCCGGACCGGGTGGAACGGACCGCGATCTTGGTGCGGTGACCGGCCTCACGGGCGATCGCCGAGATCTCGACGCTGCCGTCCGCGATCTCCGGGACCTCCAGCGCGAAAAGCTTCTTCACCAGGTTGGGGTGGGTCCGCGAGAGGGTCACGGACGGGCCGCGCACGCCCCTGGCGACCCGGACGACATAGGTGCGCAGCCGCAGTCCGTGGGTGTACTCCTCGCCCGGGACCTGCTCCTGCACGGGCAGGATCGCTTCCAGCTTGTCGTCCAGCCTGACCAGGACGTTCTTGGGGTCCTTGCCCTGCTGCACCTGCCCGGAGACCACATCGCCCTCACGGCGGGCGTACTCGCCGAAGGTGACGTCGTTCTCGGCGTCGCGCAGCCGCTGCTGGATGACCTGGCGGGCGGTGGTGGCGGCGATCCGGCCGAAGTCCGACGGCGTGTCGTCGAACTCCTTGGCCTCCTGGCCCTCCTCCAGATCGGCCGGGTCCTCCTTGGCCCACACCGTCACATGGCCGGTGTCACGGCTGAGCACCGCGCGCGCGTGGCGGCTGCTGCCCTCGGTGCGGTGGTACGCGATGAGGAGGGCCGACTCGATCGCCTCGACCAGGAGGTCGAAGGGGATCTCCTTCTCTTGTGCCAAGCCCTTCAGGAGCTTTACGTCGATGTCCACGGCTACGCCTCCTCTTCCTTCTTGTCCTTGCGGTTGAATTCGATCTCCACACGGGCCTTGGCGATCTCCGCGAAGGCGATACGGCGTGCGGTGGGCTTGCGACCCTTGACTCCGGGCACTTCGAGATCGACGCCCTCGTCGTCGACGGTGAGGACGCGCGCCGTGAGCTCTCCGGCGTCCTGGAGCTGGAATCTCACCAACCGCCCGACGGCACGCGCGTAGTGGCGGTGCTCGGTCAGGGGGCGGTCCGCACCGGGCGAGCTGACTTCGAGTACGTACTCGTCCTCGCCCATGGCGTCGGTCTCGTCCAGCTTCGCGGAGATGGCGCGGCTGAGCTCGGCGCAGGCGTCCAGGGTGGCGCCGTCTTCGGAGTCCACGATGATCCTCAGCTGGCGGCGGCGACCGGCTCGGGAGATCTCGATCTCTTCCAGCTCCAGGTCCGCGGCGCTGACGAGCGGTTCCAGCAACCCGCGCAGCCTCTCGCTCTGGGTGGTGCTCATCCGGGTGACTCCTCGGCCGCGTGTGCTGTTGTGGGATCGTCGTGTGTCGCATCAAAGGGTATCCGGTCCCGGAGGGTGTTGCCGTCCACCGGGGGCGACCCGCGGGTACGCTCGCCTGCGGCGATGATCACGGAGAGTCGAGGGAGACCCGCGTGGAGCGTACCGGGACGACACGGCGGCGTGTACTCATGGTGACGGGCGCGGCAGCCGCCGGAACGCTGCCGGGCTGCGCCGGCGGAGCGGAGACCGCGGCGGCCTCCCGGGCGAAGGCCGAGGCCGCGACCCGCCGGCGGCTGGCGGCGGCGAGCGGGGCCCTGCGCGACCGGTACGACGCCACGATCGCGCGCCATCCGGGCCTCTCGGAGCGGCTGGGCGCGCTGCGGGCGTCGGTGGCGGAGCATGTCACGGCGCTCGGCGGACCCTCCGGCGGCTCCCCCGCCCCGGCGCGGCCCGCCGCCGCGGCACCGGTGCCGGTGCCGGCCGATGAGCGGGCGGCGCTCGCGGCGCTGGCGCAGGCGGAGCGCGGTACCGCCGACCGGCATACGGCGGCGCTGGAGACGGCGGAGCCGGAGCTCGCCCGGCTGCTGGCCTCGCTGGCGGCGGCCGGGGCGGCGCACGCGTATCTGCTGACGCACCGGGATTCCGGATGACCTCGGACGGGGTGCGGCCGGTTCCGGCCGGCCGTCCGCCCACTGACGAACAGGGGTTCTGCGATGAGCTCGGACAGCGGCGAGGTGCTCGGGGCGGTCCAGGCCGCGCTGGCGGCGGAGCACGCGGCTGTGTACGGATACGGGGTCGTCGGCGCGCGGGTCGGCGACGGACGGGAGCGGGAGGCGCGGGCGGCGTACAGCGCGCACCGGGCCCGGCGGGACGTGCTCGCGCGCACGGCGCGCGATCTGGGCGGCGAGCCGGCGGCGGCGGCCCCGGCCTATGAGCTGCCGTTCCCGGTGCCGGACGCCGGGGCGGCCGTGCGGCTCGCCGCGTTCCTGGAGGACCGGGTGGCGGGCGTCTGCTCGGATCTCGTACGGGCCGGCCGGGGCCCCGTCCGGCGGGAGGCCGCGGCGGCGCTGCGGGAGGCGGCGGTGCGGGCGGTGCGCTGGCGGGGCAGCGGCGTAGCCTTTCCAGGTCTCGCCGAACGGGCGGACGAAGGGTGAGGGCCGCGGCACACCGCGGCGACCACAGCGAAAGGGATCCACTCGCGCATGGGTTTTGAAGCGCCCCGGCGTCTGGTGCGGGCGCTCGGCGAGGACGACGACTGGCTCGGGCGGCTGCCCGGTATCGCCGAGGAGACCGTGGCCCGTCTCGGGCTCGGCGTCGAACGGGTGCTGGCCCCCGGCGGCAGAAGCAGTCTGATCGTTCTCGTACGGCTGGCGGACGGGACCCCGGCGACGCTGAAGCTCCCCCGGCGTGGGCCGGAGCCGGAGCGGGCCGCGCTGGAGCGCTGGGACGGCTGGGGGTCGGTGCGCGTGCTCCCGGTCCCGGAGGCCGGGGACGCGCTGCTCCTGGAGCGGCTGCACCCCGAGGTCTCGCTGCGGTCGCTGCCCGAGGCGAAGGCGCTGCTGGAGGCGGCGGGGGTCGTACGGCGGCTGTGGGTGGAGCCGGGGGACGGGCACGGCTTCGAGTCGGTGGCACAGCGTACGGAGCGGCAGGCGCGGGCGCTGCGGGGGCTGGACGACCCCTTGGTCACGGCCGCGCTCGACGCCCGGGACGAGCTGGTCTCTAACGCCTCGGAGGACTTTCTGCTGCACGGCTCCTTCCGCCAGGGCAAGGTCCTGGCCGGGGACCGGGCGCCCTGGCTCGCGGTGGGCCCGGAGCCGCTGACCGGGGAGCGCGCCTACGATCTGGCCCGGCTGGTGCGGGACCGGGCGGAGGATCTGGTGGCGGCATCGGCGGGGGCCTCGGCGGCCCGCCGGAGGGTGGGCAGGCTGGCGGACTCGCTGGATGTGGAGCCCCGGCGGCTGCGCGGGTGGGCCCTGTTCCGGGCCGTGGAGTCGGGGATGCGGGCGATGGCCGCGGGGCGGGTCCGCGAGGCGGAGTCGTCGCTGGAGTTCGCTTCCTGGCTCTGAGCTGCCACTGGAGTTCGTTCCCGGCTCTTAGCTGCCGCTGGAGTTCGTTCCCGGCTCTTAGCTGGAGACGCCGCGCGGCTCCCTGGGCCCGCCCGTGCCTGAGGGTGCGCCCCGGCCCGGCGACGGCGAACGGTCCGGGGGACGGGGCCCCCGGACCGTTCGTTCCTACCGTCCTACAGTTTTCGCCCGGATCGACCCGGGTCAGGCGCGCTCGCCGAAGGGTCAGCCGCGCAGACGGGCGATCGCCTCGGCCACCGGGAGCTCTTCGCGCTCGCCGGTCCTGCGGTCCTTCAGCTCGACGATGCCCTCGGCCGAGCGGCGGCCCGCGACCAGGATCTTCGGGACGCCGATCAGCTCGGCGTCGGTGAACTTCACGCCCGGGGAGACACCGGGACGCTCGTCCACCAGGACCCGCAGCCCGGCCTCGGCCAGCTGGGCGGAGACATCGAGGGCCAGCTCGGTCTGGAGGGCCTTGCCCGCCGCCACCACATGGACGTCCGCGGGGGCGATCTCGGCCGGCCAGCACAGGCCCTGCTCGTCCGCCGTCTGTTCGGCCAGCGCCGCCACCGCACGCGAGACGCCGATGCCGTACGAGCCCATCGTCACCCGGGTGGGCTTGCCGTTCTGGCCCAGCACATCGAGCTGGAAGGCGTCCGCGTACTTGCGGCCCAGCTGGAAGATATGGCCGATCTCGATGGCGCGGTCGAGCTTCAGCCCCGTACCGCACTTCGGGCAGGGGTCGCCGTCCTCGACCACCACGACGTCCACGTACTCGTCGACCTCGAAGTCACGCCCGGCGACGACGTTCCTGGCGTGGACGCCTTCCTTGTTGGCCCCGGTGATCCACGCCGTGCCGGCCGCGATCCTCGGGTCCGCGAGATAGCGCACCTTGCCCAGGCCCTGGGGGCCGACATAGCCGCGTACGAGATCGGGGCGGCCGGTGAAGTCCTCGGCGGTGACCAGCTCCACCTCGGCGGGGGCCAGATGGTCCGAGAGCTTGCCCAGGTCCACCTCCCGGTGTCCGGGCACGCCGACCGCGACGATCTCGCCGTCCACCTTCACCAGCAGGTTCTTCAGGGTGGCGGACGCGGGCACGCCGAGGTGCTCGGCGAGGGTCTCGATGGTGGGGGTGTCGGGGGTGTCCAGCTCCTCCACCGCCGGGTGCTCCACCGCGGCGGGCGGCTCGGCGACGAAGGTCACGGCCTCCGTGTTGGCCGCGTAGTCGCAGGCGGTGCAGTGGACGAAGGTGTCCTCACCGGCGGCGGCCGGGGCGAGGAACTCCTCCGAGGCCGAGCCGCCCATCGCGCCCGAGACCGCCGACACGATCCGGTGGTCGAGACCGAGCCGCTGGAAGATCTTGATGTACGCCTCGCGGTGCAGCGCGTACGACTCGGCCAGGCCCTCGTCGGTGGTGTCGAAGGAGTACGAGTCCTTCATCAGGAACTCACGGCCGCGCAGGATGCCCGAGCGCGGACGCGCCTCGTCGCGGTACTTCGACTGGACCTGGTAGAGGATCACCGGCAGATCCTTGTAGGACGTGCACTGGTCCTTGACCAGCAGGGTGAAGATCTCCTCGTGCGTCGGGCCGAGGAGGTAGTCCGCGCCCTTGCGGTCCTTGAGCCGGAACAGCTCCGGGCCGTACTCCTCCCAGCGGCCGGTCGCCTCGTACGGCTCCTTGGGGAGGACGGCGGGGAGCAGGACCTCCTGCGCGCCGATGGCGTCCATCTCCTCGCGCACCACGCGGGAGACGTTCTCCAGGACCTTCTTGCCGAGCGGCAGCCAGGACCAGATGCCCGCCGCGTTGCGCCGTACGTAACCGGCGCGGACGAGCAGCTTGTGGCTGAGGGTCTCGGCGTCCGCGGGGTCGTCGCGCAATGTCTTGACCATCAGACGGGACATGCGCTGGACCTGGGCTGCCATGGGGGAATCTCCTGCGTCAAGGAAAGGTGATGTGCAGGAGGTTAGCCGGGCGGCGGGTGAGGGCGGAAATCAGTTGTCCCGCAGCAGCGGCAGCGGGGCCCCCATCACGGCGTACGGACTGGGCGCGCTGGGGAACAGAACCCGGCGGGCGAGGTCCGTGTAGCCGAGCCTCCGGTAGAGCCCCCGGGCCGGGGATTCGACGTCGATCGCGGAGAGGATGGAGCGCGGCTCATCAGCGGTGTCGGTGATGGCGGTGATCAGTGCGCGGCCGATGCCACGGGCCTGGAAGGCGGGGTGGACATGGAGCTCGGTGATCACGAAGGAGTCGTCGAGCCAGCTCTCTCTGCCGTTGGCGCGCAGATAGGGCTCCACGACGGTGGACCACCAGTGTCTGCGGTCGTTCGGCATGCCGTAGACGAAGCCCACCAGCCGCCCCTCCGGGGTGAGCGCGCCGAGCGCGCGGGCCCCGGGCTGGAGCAGATGCCGGTGGACGATATGGCGGCGCACCTCGACCTCGTCCGCGGTCAGACCGAAGGCGAGGGCCTGTACCGCGAGGGCTTCATCGGTCCGTGCGGCGAGGTCGAGCGGCTCGACCACGACTTCGGGGAGGGCTGCCATGCCGGAACCCTACTTGCCCCGGCCCGTGGCCAGAACAGTGCGGGACCCGGCGGTGCGGGACCCGGCGGCGGGGGGCGGAGTCCCGGGGCGGGCCCGGGGGCGGGACCCGAGGCGGAACCCTGGGGACGGGCCGGGGGGGGCGGAACCCGGGGTGGAGCCCCTCGGGTCAGAACAGCACGCTCATGAACGCCCCGGTCTCCTGGAAGCCGACGCGCCGGTACGCCGCCCTCGCCGGGGTGTTGTAGTCGTTGACGTACAGGCTGACGAGCGGGGCCACATCGGCGATGGCGTACCGCAGCACGGCGGCCATTCCGGTCTCCGACAGGCCCCGGCCCCGGTACTCGGGGTCGACCCAGACGCCCTGGATCTGGCAGGCCCGGCTGGTCGCCGCGCCGATCTCCGCCTTGAAGATCACCCGGCCGTCCTCGATCCGGGCGAAGGAGCGTCCCGCGCCCACGAGTTCGGCGACCCGGGCCTGGTAGAGCAGCCCGCCGTCACCGGCCATCGGGGAGACGCCGACCTCCTCGGTGAACATGGCCACGCACGCGGGCATGATCAGATCCATCTCGTCCTTGCGGATGCGGCGGACATAGGGATCTGGCCGGATGTCGTCGGGCAGGCGGTCGGTCACCATCAGCGGCTGCCGGGGGCGCACATCCCTGGCGGGGCCCCAGCTGGGTTCGAGGAGCCGCCACAGCTGGGCGGTGGGCTCGGCGGGGCCGACGATGGAGGAGCAGCGGCGGCCCGCCCGGCGGGCCCGGTCGGCGAAGGCGCGCACCGCCTCGGGGGTGGCGCAGATGGGGACGAGGTTGGCGCCGGAGTAGCAGAGGGAGCGCAGCCGTCCGTCGGTGTACCAGCCCCACATCTCGCCGCCGAGGCGCCAGGGGTCGAGCCCGGCGACCTGGACCCTGGAGGTGACGAAGGCATTCACGACGGGTTCGCTCTCCAGCACGGCGAGAGCCGCGCCGAGGTCGCCGGGTTCGAGGACCCGGGTGGTCGTCTGCGTCAACACGAGGGGGCCTCACCTGCCGGCTACTGATCTCCGCACTGTACCTGGAGGGTGGGCCGGGTGCCGAGCGCACGGAAGGGCCCCGCTCGCGCGGAGCGCGGGCGGGGCCGGAAATCGTTGAGATCCAGCCGGTCGGAAGCCATGCTTCAGCCAGCGGGGACGGGGAGCACGGGCGGCCGGGACGAGGGGGTCCGGACGCCTCGGGGTCCTGGTGGCCAGGGTTTCCCGGGTTCCCGGGTTCCCGATGGACAGGGCTCCCGATGGACAGGGCTCCCCGGGTTCCCGATGAACAGGGTCCCCCGGCTCCCCGGTGGATCAGGCGACGGAGACCTGGGGCTCGCCGGAGGCGATCCCGTCCTTCTCCATCTGCTCGGCGATCTTCATCGCCTCCTCGATCAGCGTCTCGACGATCTTCGACTCGGGCACGGTCTTGATCACCTCGCCCTTCACGAAGATCTGCCCCTTGCCGTTGCCGGACGCGACCCCGAGGTCGGCCTCCCGGGCCTCGCCGGGACCGTTGACGACACAGCCCATGACCGCGACCCGCAGCGGGACCTCCATGCCCTCCAGGCCCGCCGTCACCTCGTCGGCCAGCTTGTACACGTCCACCTGGGCCCGCCCGCAGGACGGGCAGGACACGATCTCCAGCCGCCGCTGACGCAGATTGAGGGACTCCAGGATCTGGATGCCGACCTTCACCTCCTCCGCCGGAGGAGCCGAGAGCGAGACCCGGATGGTGTCCCCGATGCCCTCCGCCAGCAGCGCCCCGAAGGCCACCGCCGACTTGATCGTGCCCTGGAACGCCGGACCCGCCTCGGTCACGCCCAGGTGCAGCGGATAGTCGCACTGCGCCGCGAGCTGACGGTAGGCGTTCACCATCACGACCGGGTCGTTGTGCTTCACCGAGATCTTGATGTCCTGGAAACCGTGCTCCTCGAAGAGCGAGCACTCCCAGAGCGCCGACTCCACCAAGGCCTCGGGGGTGGCCTTGCCGTACTTCGCCAGCAGACGCGCGTCCAGCGAACCGGCGTTGACCCCGATCCGGATGGGGGTGCCGGCGGCGGAGGCCGCCTTGGCGATCTCCTTGACCTTGTCGTCGAACTGCTTGATGTTGCCGGGGTTCACCCGGACCGCCGCGCAGCCGGCGTCGATGGCGGCGAAGACGTACTTGGGCTGGAAGTGGATGTCCGCGATCACCGGGATCTGCGACTTCCTCGCGATGACCGACAGCGCGTCGGCGTCGTCCTGGGTGGGACAGGCGACCCGGACGATCTGGCAGCCGGACGCGGTGAGCTCCGCGATCTGCTGGAGGGTCGCGCCGATGTCGGAGGTGCGCGTGGTGGTCATCGACTGCACGGACACGGGGGCGTCGCCGCCGACGGCCACTGACCCGACCTGGATCTTCCGGCTACTGCGCCGTGGGGCGAGTCTGGTCGGGACGGACGGTGTTCCGAGCAAGAGCGTCATGGCACGTTCCTCCTCAATGGGCATGATTCATCAGAGAACCACCGATATGTCAGCCGCTGTGCTGCTCGACCGCCACCAGTGGCTGGTGCTCCAGCTCTTCGATCTCCCGGCCGAACAGGATCTCCGCCAGAGCACGGGCGAGGTGCTGCGCCGACAGTCCGGCCCCGGCGAGGAGGTCGGCCCGCGTACCGTGCTCAAGGAAGTGCTGGGGGATGCCGAAGGTGCGTACGGGCGTCGCCGCTCCGGCGTCGCTCAGCGCCTGGGCGATCGCCGATCCGGCGCCGCCGGCACGGCCGTTGTCCTCGACGGTGGCGACCAGGCGGTGGTTCAGACCGAGTTCCACCAGGGCGGGGGCGACCGGCTTGACCCACCGGGGGTCGACGACGGTGACGCCGAAGCCGTGCCGGGTCAGACGATCGGCCACTTCCAGACAGGTTCCGGCCATGGCGCCCAGGGAGACGATGAGGACGTCCTCTCCCCCGCCGCGCCGCAGCACATCGATGCCCGCGATCGTGCCGACCGCCGGGATGTCCCCGCCGGTGCTGCCCTTGGGGAAACGCACGGCGGTGGGTCCGTCGTGGACGGCCACGGCTTCCCGCAGGGCCCTGCGCAGGGTCGCGGCGTCACGCGGCGCGGCCAGTCGCAGACCGGGGACGAGTTGCAGCAGCGACATGTCCCACATGCCGTTGTGCGACGCGCCGTCGTCCCCGGTCACCCCCGCCCGGTCCAGGACGAAGGTCACGGGCGCGCGGTGCAGGGCGGTGTCGAGCAGAAGCTGGTCGAAGGCCCGGTTGAGGAAGGTCGCGTACAGCGCCACCACCGGGTGCATACCGCCGAGGGCCAGGCCCGCCGCCGCGGTCACCGCGTGCTGTTCGGCGATGCCCACGTCGATGGTGCGGTCCGGGTACCGTCTGGCGAACTCGCCCAGTCCGGTCGGGGCGAGCATGGCCGCGGTGATCGCCACGATGTCCGGCCGGCTCGCGCCGAGTTCGGCCAGCTCCCCGCCGAAGACCGATGTCCACGACCGCGAGCCGTCCCCGCTCGCCTTCCCCGTGGACCGGCCGCGGACGGCGTGGCAGCGGTCCATCTCGTCCTGCTCGGCGGGGGTGTGTCCACGGCCCTTCTCGGTGACGCAGTGGACCAGGACGGGCCGGCCGAGTCCGGCCGCCCGGCGCAGGGCGGCTTCGAGCGAGGTGATGTCGTGCCCGTCGACCGGCCCCAGATACGCCAGCCCCAGGCTCTCGAACAGCGCCTTCGGCGCTCCGGGGCCGCGCAGCAGCGCCAGATGGTCGGCGAAGGCGCCGATCGTGGGAGCGTACGAGCGGGTGTTGTCGTTCAGCACGATGATCACCGGGCGGTCGGCGGCGGCCCCGATGTTGTTGAGCGCCTCCCATGCCATGCCGCCGGTCAGCGCGCCGTCCCCGATCACCGCCACCACGGCGCGGTCGACGACGCCTTGGATGCCTTGCGCCCGGGCCAGTCCGTCCGCCCAGGACAGCACGGTCGAGGCGTGCGAGTTCTCGATGACGTCGTGTTCGGACTCCTTGCGGGACGGATAGCCGGAGAGCCCGCCCGCCTGGCGGAGGGTGGCGAGCGCCCCGGCCCGGCCGGTGAGGATCTTGTGTACATAGGCCTGGTGTCCGGTGTCCCACAGAATCCGGTCACGGGGCGATTCGAAGACCCGGTGGAGGGCGATCGACAACTCGACGACCCCGAGGTTGGGTCCGAGGTGCCCTCCGGTGCGGGTGACGGTGTCCACCAGAAGCTGTCTTATCCGCGGTGCGAGCAGCCCCGCCTGTTCCGGGGACAGGGCCCGCAGATCCGCGGGTCCCTGGATGCTCTCCAAGCTCAGCATGGTGCAACCCTCCCTCTCTGCCATGTGCTGCGGACCTCATCCGCAGACACGGGTGTGGGTGTGCGCGGCCGGCGGGTCATCGCGCCTCATCGGCCAGGGGTGTGCGCGGCACTCGGCCGGTGACGGGGTCGGCGAGTCTCCCGGGCATCGAGAAGACGACGTCCTCGGGGACTCCGCGCTGGAGCTCGACGTCGTCGTGGCCGAGCGCGGCCAGCCGGTCGACGAGCTCGCGGACCAGGATCTCCGGAGCGCTGGCCCCCGAGCTGACGCCGATGCTCGTCACACCGTTCAGCCACTGCTCGTCGAGGTGGGTCACATCGGGCACCAGGTGCGCGGCGCAGCCGTGCTCCCGAGCCACCTCGACCATGCGCAGCGAGTTGCTGGAGTTCCGGGAGCCGACGACCAGCACCAGGTCGCTGCGGCGAGCCAGCTCCTCGACGGCGTTCTGACGGTTCTGGCTCGCGTAGCAGATGTCGTCGCCGTGGGGGCCGACGATATCGCTGAACCTGCGGTGCAGTTCCGCGACGACCCGTGCGGTCTCGTCGAATGAGAGCGTCGTCTGGGTGAGATAGGCCACCGGTGTGTCATCGGGCAGATCGAGCCGCTGTACGTCCTCGACGGTCTCGATCACGATCGTGTGCTCGGGGGCCTCGCCCTGGACGCCCTCGACCTCCTCGTGGCCGACATGCCCGACCAGCAGGATGATCCGGCCGTCGCGGGCGTAGCGGAGCGCTTCCTGGTGCACCTTGGCGACCAGCGGGCAGGTGGCGTCGATCACCTCCAGTCCCCGGTGGGCGGCCCCGGCGCGTACCGCCGGGGAGACGCCGTGCGCGGAGAACACGCACAGGGCGCCTTCGGGGACCTCGTCCTCGCTGTCGACGAATCGTGCTCCTCGCTTCTCCAGCTCGGAGACGATGTAGTGGTTGTGCACGATCTCCTTGCGCACGTAGACCGGCGCGCCGTGAAGGTCCAGGGCCCGCTCCACGATGCCGATGGCGCGGCGCACCCCGGCGCAGAAGCCTCTCGGCTGGGCCAGGACCACCCGCTTGTCCCGCTCGCCGCGGCGGGGGTCCGCGGTGATGTGTTGATTCTCCACCAGAGCCTTCCTCTTCCAGGGGCCTTGATTTCCTTCGCCGATATCGGGGGCGTGCACCGTCCGCGGGGGTGATCAGCGCCGCGGACGCCTGCGGGTACGGAAGGTGTTCACCGGCCCGGGGTGCGGGCCGCGAGGCGGAGGCGGAGACGGCGCGGATGGTAGACGGTGGCCAGCGGCACGGGCCGGATGTCGGCGTCGGGCTCGCAGGTGACCCGCCATCGGCTCAGGATGGTGGCGAGCGCGAGGGTGGCCTCGGTCCGGGCGTACAGGTCTCCGATGCACTTACGGGCGCCGGTGCCGAAGGGCATGAACGCCTGGCGCGCGAGCGGGGTGACCCGGTCGGGCAGCCAGCGGTCGGGGTCGAACCGGCGCTCGTCGGGGTAGGCGTCCGTGTCGTGCGCCACGGCGGCCGGGCTGAAGACGACGGTGGTCCCCTGGGGCAGACGTATCCCCGCGACCTCGACCTCCGACGCGGTGAGCCGGGTGAAGAGCCAGGCCGGCGGGTACAGCCGGAGGGTCTCGGTGATGATCCGGTCGGTCAGCGACAGCTGAGGAAGGTCGTCCCAGTTCGGGGGCTTCCCACCGAGGACGGTGTCGATCTCGTCGTACAGCTGTGCCTCGATCCCGGGGTGGACGGAGAGCAGATGGAAGATCCAGGTGAGGGTGCCGGCGACGGTCTCGGTGCCGGCGGCCATCACGGTGATGACCTGGTCGTGGATCTCCTTGTCGTCCAGCCGTCCGCCGTCCTCGTCACGGGAGGCCAGCAGGGCGGAGAGGAGATCGTCGTGATCGGTGTCGTCCCGCCGGTAGTCGTCGATCAGGTTCTGGGTGGTGGCGTGCAGATAGCGCAGGTTCTCCCGGTAGCGGCGGTTGGCCGGGGTCGGCAGCCGCCGCAGGGCCTCGGGCAGGAACATCTGGCGGAAGAGGCCGTTGAGCACGGTGTCGAAGGCGCGTTCCACGCCCTCCGCCATCTCCTTGCTGACCGGGGTGGAGTACAGCGTGCGGCCCACGGTACGCAGGGCCATGCCGTACATCTCGGGGAAGGCGTCGACGACCGCGCCGTCCTGCCATCGTGCCGTGGTGGCGTCGATCTCCGCGTGCATCGCCGTGGAGTATCGTTTCAGCTGTGGGCGGGTGAAGGCCGACTGCATCAGACGCCGCTGCCTGCGGTGGTCGCTGAAGGGGCAGGTGACCAGCCCGTTGCCGGCGATGTCGCGGGCCCGGTCGTAGAACGTCCCCCCCTTGTCGTAGACACGGTCGCTCTTCAGTATCTGGCGGAGCAGTTCGGGGTGGCAGGGCACATAGGCCGTGGTCGTGCCGATGCGTATCTTCACCATGTCGCCGTGGGCCGACAGCGATGACATGAACTGCAGAGGGCGGCGCATCATCTGCCAGGCGTGACCCACCACGGGGGCGGCCCCGGGAGCTGTGCCGGCGACGAAGGTCTGCTGGGACATCGGGAATCCTCGACTTCCTTGAATTCATGGCTCTCTTGCCGGTGCCGCCGGGACGCGGGGTGTCCGTGCCCGGCGGCGGAGCGCTACAGAACGCTGCCCAGCTCCTCCAGATAGCCCTGGTGGCTGGCGGCGAGCGCGTAGTCGGTGGCGTAACGGCCCGAGGAGCGGTGCCAGTCGTACGATCCCCGGATCACGGTGCGCACCGCGTCGAGCCGGTATCGCTCTGCCGCCTCACGCTCCCCGGAGGTGAGGCCGAAGGTGTCGTAGACCTTCGGCAGCACCGTTTCCAGCAGGAAGAACTGGTCGAGGCAGGCGCGGACCTGATCCCGCATATGCGCCATGCTCCGGCTCCTGGTCCAGCCGTGCTCGCGCATGAGGATCATGACCATGTTGTTCTGCTCGCCGCGCGCCTCCTCCTTCTCCAGCGACGCGATGTCGTTGAGGAGGAGATTGATGTCGACGGCGATCTGGAGCATCGCGGACAGCACGGCGCTGTCGAACACACGGTGGGGCGTCTCGAAGCGTCCGGTGCGCTCGGCGAGGTCCACGGTCGGCTGCACACCGATCGTATGCCTGCGCATGGCGAGGTAGTGCCCGGCCGACTGGTAGGGAGCGTTGCGGTGGCGGCTGAACGCCTCGTCGACGTATCCGGCGAAGTAGTTGCGCCAGTGCCGGGCGCTCCGTGCGCACCAGGCGGGGGTCATGCCCTGGCGGGTACGCCGCCACACATCGGCGAAGCCGTGGGCGATGGGGGGCGCTGTGCCGGGGAGCGGACCGTCCAGAGCGGCGGCGACGGCGTCGGTGAGCTTTCCGGCCTCCTTCGGGTCGTCGCCGCGTGGACCGTCGAAGAGGTCGTCGAAGAGGAAGAACCACGACATCAGATCGACACCCAGGTCGAGGTCGCCGCCGACGGCCGAGGGGTAGAAGCGGGCGGCCAGATCGGCGTAGCCGCCCCGGTGGTGGCGCTCCGCGGCGGCCTCGGTGGTGATGAGGCCGAGCTTACGGGGCCAGTCGAGGTGGACGGCCTCGGCGCGGGCGGCGTCGGGGCTGAGGCGGTCGGGCAGGAGTGCGAAGAAGTCGATGTCTAGGGACATTCGGGGGATCTCCCTGGGGGCTGTGGTGGGGCACAGACATGCCTCATGGGACGAACGGTGAGGCGATCGCCTCCGGGGGCGGAGGGCGAACGGTGCGGCGCAGGCCGGGCGGGGCGTCCGCGCGGGGACTCCTCACACCTCCCGGTCGACGACGAAGCGGCCGAGCGCGATGAGTTCGTCGCATGCTCCGGCGTCGAGGTCGACGGTGCGCAGCGCGGCCTCGCCGAGCGCCATGCGCCGGGCCGCCTCCGCGGTGGCCCACTCACGGCCGCCGACGGCGGCGACCAGCCCGGCCGCGTGGCGCAGCTCGGCCTCGTCGGGCTCGCCCGGCGCGGAGAGCCAGGAGGCCAGCTCGACGCCGGCCGTGCCGCCCTGGTTGAGCGCGTAGGTGACCGGCAGCGACTTCTTGCGGGCGCGCAGATCGGAGTGGACGGACTTCCCCGTGACGGCGGGGTCGCCCCAGATGCCGAGGACGTCGTCGATCAGCTGGAAGGCGAGGCCCAGCTGGCTGCCGTAGAGCGCCAGGGCGTCCACGGTGGCCACCGGCGCCCCGGCGAGCACGGCGCCGATCGCGGCGCTGGCGGACAGCAGTGCGCCGGTCTTGCCGGCGGCCATGTCGGCGCACTCCTCCAGCGTCACATGCGTACGCCGTTCGAAGGCCACGTCCTGGACCTGTCCGCGGACCAGGTCGCTGGTGGCGCGGGCGAGCAGTCTCGCCGCCGCCGCCGCGGTGGGCAGTCCGCAGTCGAGCAGCGTCTCCTGTGCGAGCGCCAGCAGCGCGTCGCCGGTGAGGATCGCGCCCGTGGGGCCCCACAGCGTCCAGACGGTGCGGCGGTGGCGGCGCTCTTCGTCGCCGTCCATCAGATCGTCGTGCAGCAGCGAGAAATTGTGCACCAGTTCGACTGCCACCGCGCCGGGCAGCGCGGTCTCCGGCGGTGCGCCGACCGCCTGGGCGGACAGCAGCGCGAGCGCGGGGCGCACGGCCTTGCCGCCGCCGTGGGCGGGAGCGCCGTCGGCGTCGATCCAGCCCAGGTGGTACGCCGCCTGGTGACGGGTCTCCTCGTCGAGCCGGTCGAGCACGGTGCGCAGCGCCGGCGTGATCGCGTCGCGGCTGCGGTGCAGGCTCTCCAGGACCACGGTCATGACGCGTCTCCTCCCGCACGCCACGGCTCCACCGCGCTGTCGAAGATCGTGACGACCTTGCGGAGGGTCCGGCGTTCCGTGGCGTCGTAGGGCCGTCTGGCGTGTACGGTCCCGAGCTGGTCCCACATGACGATGTCGCCCGGGAGCCAGTCGTGGGCATAGGTCAGGGACGGCTCGCCGGCCTTGGCGAACAGTTCCTGGAGCAGTTCGTCGCTGGCGGCGCGTTCCAGTTCCAGGACGCGCTTGGTGTTCAGCGGATTGACGTAGACGGAGCGGCGGCCGGTCCGGGGGTTCCGGGCGATCAGCGGGTGGACGGTCGACGTACCGCCCTCCGGCGGGATCAGCGGCTCCTCGGCCGACGGCTCCATGTCCGGCGCCTCGATGGAGAGCTCGCCCTGGTGCTCCTCCTCGATGACGTCCTCGTAACCGGAGCGGAGCGCGTGCCGTGCCCGGTAGGAGTGCAGGCGTTCCCGGAGTCCGTCCGGCAGGGAGTCGTAGACGGAGTACATGTCGGTGAAGAGCGTTTCACCGCCTCCTCCGGGCGGCAGTTCGACCGCGGCCAGGAAGCCGAGCCGCGCGACCCGGGGGCGGAAGGAGTAGTCCGTGTGCCAGTCCATCCACTCCGCGTTGCCGACGCCTATCTTCTGGCCGTTCTCGACGACGTTGGAGATGATGAGGATCTCGTTATGATCAGGATTGGCTCCGGTCGTGAGGCCGGTGCGAGGAATATGTCCGAAGTGCCGTCCGAACGCCATCAATTCTTCGTCCGACGGATCCTTGTGCCCGCGGAAGACCAGCACCAGGTGTCTGTCGAGCGCCGCCCAGATATCTTCGATCTGTTGCTCGTCGATACTGCCCGACAGGTCGGCGCCGTCCACGACGGCCCCGATGACCGAGCCGGATATCGGAGAAACGTCCACTGCCGTTGTCACCTACTTCGCGTTGAGTCGATTCTTCTTCTGTTCTTGTTCTGTTCTTGTTCTGTTCTTCTTCTGCTCTTCCATCGGTCTTGTGCGGCCGAGTCGCGGGCCATGCGGGGCGAGCCTGCTAGTCATGCAGTTCGAGGTGGGCTAGGTCACCGGCCTCGCGCCATTTTTCGAGGACGTTCACGAACTCGACCGAGCCGCCCCCGTAACTTGAGTTGAGGATGTCCAGATCCGCGGGTCGGCCCTCGTTGTTGAACAGCCCTGGAGTACAGGACTCGGCGAAGTCGAGATTCCGGTTCGCCAGCCCGAGGATCGTCTCGACCCATTCCTTCTCACCCGTGGAGGACACCTCCACGACCTGTTTCCCGAGTCGCTGGACGGTCTGGACGATGTAGGCGAGATGCTTGCTCTGCTCATTGAGCATGTAGGGGACATTCACATGGAGTCCGGATTGCACCTTGGACATGATGAAACAGTTCGGGAAGCCGTTCACCTGGAGGCCGTGGAAGGTACGGGCTCCGTCGGCCCACTTATCGGACAGATACACGCCGTCGCGGCCGATGATGTCGTAGCCGGCCCGGGCCGTGTAGGGAACGGCGAATTCGGATTCGAAGCCCGAGGCGAAGACCAGACAGTCGACCTGGTACTCCCGGCCGCCCGCCACCACCCCGGCGGGGGTGAGACGCTCCACACCGCGCCCCTCGGTGTCCACCAGGGTGACGTTGGGCCGGTTGTAGGCGTCGAGATAGCCGTCGTGAAAACACGGCCGCTTGCAGAACAGCCGGTAGTACGGCTTCAGTGCGGCTGCGGTTCCCTTGTCGTGGACGACGGCGTCGATCCGCTGCCTCAACTCCTCCATCTTGGAGAAGTCCGCGAGTTCGATCGCGGCGCCCTTCTCCTTCGGGTCCATGACGGAGGAGGATGAGGATTGGGGGAGGATCGCGGCGAGCTTGGACGTGATCTCCGTCCAGCCGTCCTGGACGAGGTCCACATCCTGGGGGACTCCCGAGGTCAGCGCGTGGAAATTGTCCATGCGGCGCTGCTGCCAGCCCGGTTCGAGCCGCGCCGCCCACTCCGGGTCGGTCGGCCCGTTGTTCCGTACGCCGATGGTCGAGGGGGTGCGCTGGAAGACGTACAGCTGCGCCGCGGACTCGGCCAGATGCGGTATGCACTGAACCGCCGTGGCGCCGGTTCCGACGATTCCGACCTTCTTGTCGCGGAGCTGGTCGAGACCTCCGGAGACATCACCGCCGGTGTATTCGAAATCCCAGCGGCTGGCGTGGAAGGAGCGCCCCTGGAAGCTCTCGATCCCCGGTATGGCGGGGAGTTTGGGCCGGTGCAGGGAGCCGATCGCCATGCAGACGAAACGAGACCGTATCCGATCGCCGCGGTCCGTGCGGACGAGCCATCGCGAGGAGTCCTCGTCCCACATCAGTTCGGTGACCGAGGTCTGGAAGAGCGCGTCGCGATAGAGGTCGTACTTCGCGGCCACGGCCCGGCAGTGGTCGAATATCTCCGCGCCGGTCGCGTACTTCTCCGTGGGCATGCTCCCCAGTTCTTCGAGAAGCGGCATATAGACATAGCTCTCGACATCACAGCGCAGTCCTGGGAACCGGTTCCAGTACCAGGTCCCGCCGACGTCGCCGGCCTTGTCGATGAGGCGGATGGTCTCGACGTCGCACGCCTCACGGAGCCGCGCCCCCGCCAGCAGCCCGCCGATGCCGGCGCCGATGATCGTGACGTCCACGTCGTCGGCGACGGCCGCCCTCTCCAGAGGTGTCGCGTAGGGATCTGCCGCGTAATGCGCGAGCTCGTCCCGCGCGCCGCGATATCGCCGTCCCCCGTCGGCCTGTAGGCGCTTCTCACGCTCCTCCCGGTACTTCGTCCGCACCGCATCGATGTCGACGGTGTCTGAACCGCCGTCCGTAACGCCGTCACTCACACGGGACACCACAGCAACTCCTCCGAGAGAGATCTCCATCCGGTTCCGCAAGAGCACCAGGTTGACCGACTGGCCAGTTTCCGCGGATCACCGGCCACCGGATCCGGCCGTCCTGGGGCGAGAACCGCGCAACCGTCATGCAGAGGGTTCCAACCAGGGTCGTTCCGACTTCAGATGGCGCCATACGTCATCGAACTGGTCGCCGATTCTGGCCGGGGCGTCGGCGTTGGTGAAAATGTAGAACTGATCGGATCCCAGTGCGCCCCACACGGCCTCGGCGACTTCGTCCGCAGTGATCGTCGTGGCTCCGGTGGCGCTCCGGGGAGCCATGAGGCCCCTGGTCATGGGCGTATCGACCCGCCCGGGACAGAGCACGGAGACCCGTACGGGAGAGCCGTCGAGGTCGGCCCTGAGGCTCCGGGCCGCGGCCAGGTCGGCATGCTTGGACGCGGCGTACGCGGCGGTGCCCGCGCCGACGGCGAACGCCGACATCGAGGCGGTCTGGACGAAGTGCGCGGGCCGTCCGCAGCTGAGCAGCCGTGGCACGAAAGCGCGCGCGACATACAGATGCGCCCAGTAGTTCACATCGAGCACCTGGCGCATCTCCTCCAGGGGGACGGCCCACAGCGGCATCCCCACCGGCCCGACCACACCCGCGTTGTTGCAGATCACATCGATCTCGCCGAGACGCTCGAACGCCGTGTCGGCCAGCGCCCCGACGGCGGCCGGGTCGGTGAGATCGGCGGCCACCGCGGTGACCTTCGCGCCGAGCGAGGCGAGTTCCCCGGCCCGCCGGGCGAGACCGTCGCCCGCGATGTCCGTCATCACCACCTCGGCGCCGGACCTCGCCAGCCTGGCGCTGAGGGCGAACCCGATCCCACTGGCCGCGCCGGTCACCACGGCCGTCCTCGGTTGCAGATACATCTCCGGCTTCCTCCACGTCTGTCGGACAGCGATGATGCGTCGGACCGGCCGCCGGGGAAGCGCCGGGCGTCAGCGGGGCTCGGGCAGTCTGAGGCTCAGGGCGAAGACGACCGCGGAGAACACGGCCAGCATGGCGAGGACGACCAGCGCGCCG
>NZ_VCLA01000180.1:21013-108318 GCF_009600885.1 Streptomyces jumonjinensis | reverse complement strand
TCTGCGACTTCCTCGCGATGACCGACAGCGCGTCGGCGTCGTCCTGGGAGGGGACGGCGATCCGCACGATCTGGCAGCCGGACGCGGTGAGCTCCGCGATCTGCTGGAGAGTGGCGTTGACGTCGGCGGTCCGCGTGGTGGTCATCGACTGCACGGACACGGGGGCGTCGCCGCCGACGGCCACTGACCCGACCTGGATCTTCCGGCTGACCCGTCGGTCTGCGAGTTTGATCGGAACGGAAGGCATACCGAGAGAAATCGCGGTCATCAGCTGTGCAACCCCAAGGTGTGGATCGAGGTCCCGACATCGGCGGGCTCCAGCAATCGAGATTACGGCACCACCGTCACAGCAAGCACATCGCGCGCCCGAAAACGCCCCCGCACAGGTGAGCGGCCGGGTGCTGTGAGGCACCCGGCCGCCGGAGCCCGGCTCAGCTGATCTTGACTGGATTGACGATGTCGGCGACGAGCACCAACAGGGTGAAGCAGATGAAGACGCCCGCCACCACATAGGCGACCGGCATCAGCTTGGCCACGTCGAACGGGCCGGGGTCGGGCCGCCGGAAGAGCCGGGCCACCTTGCGGCGTACGGATTCCCAGAGCGCTCCCGCGATATGTCCGCCGTCCAGCGGCAGCAGCGGCAGCATGTTGAAGAGGAAGAGCGAGAGGTTGAAGCCCGCGAGCAGCATCAGGAAGCTGGCGACGATGTTCTGCGTCGGCACATCGAGGTTCATCACCTCGCCGCTGATCCGGGCCGCGCCGACGACGCCCACCGGGGAGTCGTCCTTGCGTTCGCCGTCGCCGAAGGCGGCGTCCCACAGATCCGGGATCTTGGCGGGAAGTGCGATGATCGACTCCACGCCGTTCTCCAGCATGTCGCCCATCCGGTCGACGGAGTCGACGAAGGAGAGTGGCAGGATCTCGGTCTTGGCGGCGAAGCCGAGGTAGCCGGCCGGGACGAACTTCTCCGGGATGACCTCGCCGTCGGAGTCCTTCGCGGCCACCGTGTTCTGGATCAGGTCGGCGTGGAGGACCTTCGTCTCGCCGTCGCGCTCGACGGTGAGGGTGGCGGGGCCGATGGTGTCGCGGATCCGGTCGGAGAGGGCGGCCCAGTCGTCGACGGGCTTCCCGTTGAAGGCGGTGATCCGGTCGCCGGTCCGCAGTCCCGCGAGCCGGGCGGGCGAGACCGGGTCGGACTCGGCGCACTTGTCGCGGTCCTCGCTCTGCTCGATGACGCATTTCTGGACGCCCGCGACCTCGGTGGTCTGGGTGGCGAACCCGAAGGTCATGGAGATGCCGAGGAAGATCGCGACGGCGAGGATCAGATTCATGAACGGGCCGGCGAACATCACGATCACGCGCTTCCACGGCTTGCGCGTGTAGAAGAGCCGCTTCTCGTCTCCCGGCTGGAGCTCCTCGTACGCGGCGGTGCGCGCGTCCTCGATCATTCCGCGCCAGGGCGAGGTGGACCGGGCCTCTATCCGGCCGTCCTCGCCGGGCGGGAACATTCCGATCATCCGGATGTAGCCGCCCATGGGGATGGCCTTGATGCCGTACTCGGTCTCGCCCTTGCGGCGGGACCAGAGGGTCGGGCCGAAGCCGACCATGTACTGCGGCACCCGGATGCCGAAGAGCTTGGCCGTCGAGAGATGGCCCAGCTCATGCCAGGCGATGGAGAAGAGCAGCCCCACGGCGAACAGCGCGATGCCGAGGATGGTCAACAGCAATGTCATGCGCGAGCCTCCGCTGTGGCCTTCGCTGCCAGCTCCCGGGCCCTGGCCCGGGCCCAGCTCTCCGCTTCCAGGACGTCCGACACCGTCAGCGAGGTCCCGCGCGCGGGCGCCCCGTGTTCGGTGACGACTTCCGTGACCGTATCCATGATTCCGTTGAACGGCAGCCGTCCGTCGAGAAACGCGTCGACGCATTCCTCGTTCGCGGCGTTGAACACGGCGGGGGCGGTGCCGCCGGCCTCGCCCACCTGCCGGGCGAGCCCGACCGAGGGGAACGCCTCGGTGTCGAGCGGGAGGAACTCCCAGGTCGACGCCTGGGTCCAGTCGAAGGCGGGGGCCGCGTCGGGCACCCGCTCGGGCCAGCCGATGCCGACCGCGATCGAGCCCGTCATATCGGGCGGGGTGGCCTGGGCGATGGTCGAGCCGTCGATGAACTCCACCATGGAGTGAACGTAGGACTGGGGGTGGACGACGACCTCGATCCGGTCGAAGGGCACGTCGTAGAGGAGATGCGCCTCGATCACCTCCAGGCCCTTGTTGACCAGGGTCGCGCTGTTGACCGTGATCACCGGGCCCATGGCCCAGGTGGGGTGGGCGAGCGCGTCGGCGGGGGTGACATCCGCCAGCTCCGCCCGGGTCCGGCCGCGGAAGGGGCCGCCGGACGCGGTGACCACCAGCTTGCGCACATCGGCGCGGGTGCCGGCCGCCAGGGACTGGAAGATGGCGGTGTGCTCGGAGTCCACCGGGATGATCTGGCCGGGCCGGGCGAGGGCCTTCACCAGCGGCCCGCCGACGATGAGCGACTCCTTGTTGGCGAGGGCGAGGGTGCGGCCCGCCTTCAGCGCGGCGAGGGTCGGGGCGAGTCCGATGGAGCCGGTGATGCCGTTGAGCACGGTGTGGCATTCGGAGGCGGCGAGCTGGGCCGCCGCCTCCGGTCCGGCCAGGATCTCGGGGACGGGCTCGGCGCCGTACTGCGCGGACAGGGCCTCCCGCAGCGCGGGCACGGCGTCCTCGCGGGCCACCGCGACCGCCCGCACCCGCAGCCGCCTGGCCTGCTCGGCCAGGAGTCCCACACGTCCGCCCGCGGCGGAGAGCGCGGTGACCCTGAAGCGGTCGGGGTTGCGCAGGGCGAGGTCGATGGCCTGGGTGCCGATGGACCCGGTGGCGCCGAGGACGACGACGTCCCGCCGCCCTTCGGCCGGGTCGAAGGCGATATGCGGGTCGGCGAGGGGGGATGGGCTGTCGCTCATCCCCCCATTGTGTCCGTAAGGGAGAGGTGTGTGGACAGGGGCTCACCCGCCATACCTCTCCGTGCCTCTCCGTGGCCGGAAGGGCGGCCCCCGGCTCACCCGGGGATGGGCCGGTGGGCGTTGTCGTGTACGGAGGGACCGGGGGTGGCGTCGGCGATCCAGGGCCCCTCGCCGCCGGGGTCGACGATGCCCTCCTCCAGCCAGGCGTACCGCCCGGCGAGCACCCCGTCCACCACCTTGCGGTCGATGTCGTCGGTGTTCGCCCAGAGCCGGGTGAACAGCTCCTCCACCCTGATCCTGGCCTGCCGGCAGAACACGTCGGCGAGCTGGTACGCCTCCCTGCCGTGCTCACCGGTGGTGCGCAGCAGCTCGGCGCGGACGCAGGCGGCGCTCATCGCGAACAGCTCGGCCCCGATGTCGACGATCCGGCCGAGGAAGCCCTGTTTGGTCTCCATCCGGCCCTGCCAGCGGGACATGGCGTAGAAGGTCGAGCGGGCGAGCTTGCGGGCGGAGCGCTCGATGAAGCGGAGGTGCGTCGCCAGGTCGGCATGGCCCGCCGGGTGGAATTCGCCGTAGGTGCGCGGGAGCTGACCGGGTCCGGCGACCAGCCGGGGCAGCCAGCGGGCGTAGAAGGCGGTGGCCTGGGCGCCCGCTCTGGCCTTGTCGCCCACGGACTTCTCCGGGTCGATCAGGTCGCCCGCCACCTTGAGGTGGGCGTCGACGGCCTCCCGGGCGATCAGCAGATGCATGATCTCGGTGGAGCCCTCGAAGATCCGGTTGATGCGCAGATCGCGCAGGATCTGCTCGGCGGGTACGGCGCGCTCGCCCCGGGCGGCGAGCGAGTCGGCGGTCTCGAAGCCCCGGCCGCCGCGGATCTGGACCAGCTCATCGGCGATCAGCCAGGCCATCTCGGAGCCGTACAGCTTGGCGAGGGCGGCTTCGATGCGGATGTCGTTGCGGTCCTCGTCGGCCATCTGGGAGGAGAGGTCGAGCACGGCTTCGAGGGCGAAGGTGGTGGCGGCGATGAAGGAGATCTTCGCGCCGACCGCTTCATGCCGGGCGACCGGTCTGCCCCACTGCTCACGGGCCGCGGACCATTCACGGGCGATCTTCAGACACCATTTGCCCGCGCCGACGCACATGGCGGGGAGCGAGAGCCGGCCGGTGTTGAGGGTGGTGAGGGCGATTTTGAGGCCGGCGCCCTCGGGGCCGACGCGGTTGGCCGCGGGGACCCTGACGGCGTGGAAGCGGGTGACGCCGTTCTCCAGGCCGCGCAGGCCCATGAAGGCGTTGCGGTGCTCCACGGTGATGCCCTCGCTCGACGCCTCGACGACGAAGGCGGTGATGCCGCCCCGGTGGCCCTCGGACTTCGGGACCCGGGCCATGACGACCAGGAGATCCGCGACGACGCCGTTGGTCGTCCACAGCTTGACGCCGTCCAGGACGTAGGAGTCGCCGTCCGGTACGGCGGTGGTGGCGAGGCGGGCCGGGTCGGAGCCGACGTCGGGCTCGGTGAGGAGGAAGGCGGAGATGTCATGGCGGGCGAGCCGGGGGAGGAAGGCGTCCTTCTGTTCCTCGGTGCCGAACAGTTTGAGCGGCTGGGGTACGCCGATCGACTGATGCGCGGAGAGCAGCGCGCCGATGGCGGGGCTGGCGGAGCCGACGAGCGCGAGGGCCTTGTTGTAGTACACCTGGGTGAGGCCGAGTCCGCCGTACTTGACGTCGATCTTCATCCCGAGCGCGCCGATCTCTCTGAGGCCGTTGATCACCTCGTCGGGGATACGGGCCTCGCGCTCGATGAGCGCGCCGTCGATCCGGCTCTCGCAGAATGCGCGGAGCCGGTGGAGGAACTCCTCGCCGCGCCGGGTGTCCTCCCCGGCGGGGAGGGGGTGCGGATGGATGAGATCGAGCCGGAACCGGCCCAGGAAGAGCTCCTTGGCGAAGCTGGGCTTATGCCAGTCCTGCTCGCGCGCGGCCTCGGCGACCCGCCGTGCCTCTTGCTCGCTGACCTTGGGGGGCCGGTTCGTCTCCAGTGGTGCGGTCATGAGGTCCACCTCGCCGCGAGTCGGGTTTCCGGGCGTCGGAGGGCTTTCACAGGGCCGGGGCGGTCCCCTGCTGCCGACCGGTGCTACTCGTCCGTACTACCTGATTCCGGACCCTTCCACCAGTCTCCGGGAGGTCTGCGGACGGCTCTCCGGGAGCGCGAGGGGGTACGGGAACGGCCGGAGCCCCCGCACAGTGGGCTCCGGCCGTGGTCCATCGGGTCGCCGGGCGGCTACAGGGCCAGTCCGGTGAGGACCAGCACCCGCTCGTAGGTGTAGTCGTCCATCGCGTAGGCGACGCCCTCGCGCCCGACGCCGGACTGCTTGGCGCCGCCGTAGGGCATCTGGTCGGCGCGGTAGGAGGGCACGTCGCCGATGATCACGCCGCCGACCTCCAGGGCGCGGTGGGCGCGGAAGGCGGTCTGCACATCGTGGGTGAAGACGCCGGCCTGAAGGCCGTACGGCGAGTCGTTGACGGCGGCGAACGCCTCGGCCTCGCCGGTCACCTCGGTGACCGTGAGGACGGGTCCGAAGACCTCCTCGCAGGCGAGGGTGGTACCGGCCGGGACCTCGGCGAGCACGGTCGGGGCGTAGGTCGCGCCGTCGCGCTCGCCGCCGGTGAGGAGCTTGGCGCCGGCCTTGACCGCCTCGTCCACCCAGGACTCGACGCGCTTGGCGGCGTCCTCGCTGACCAGCGGGCCGACGTCGGTGGCGGAGTCGGAGGGGTCTCCGGTGACCTGGGCCTCGACGGCGGCGACGATCTTCGGGAGCAGCCGGCCGTAGACGGCGGAGTCGGCGATCACCCGCTGCACGGAGATGCAGGACTGGCCGCCCTGGTAGTTGGAGAAGGTGGCGATGCGGGTCGCCGCCCAGTCCAGGTCCTGCTCGGAGGACCAGTCGCCGAGGACGACGGCGGCGCCGTTGCCGCCCAGCTCCAGGGTGCAGTGCTTGCGCGGGACGGAGTCCATGATCGCGTAGCCGACCGGGCCGGAGCCGGTGAAGGAGATCACCGGCAGCCGCTCGTCCTGGACGAGTGCGGGCATCCGGTCGTTGGGCACCGGAAGGACGGACCAGGAGCCGGCCGGGAGGTCGGTCTCGGCCAGCAGCTCGCCCAGGACCAGGGAGGAGAGGGGGGTGGCCGGGGCGGGCTTGAGGATGATCGGGGCGCCGACCGCGATGGCCGGGGCGACCTTGTGGGCGCTGAGGTTCAGCGGGAAGTTGAACGGCGCGATGCCGAGGACGGTGCCCCGGGGGATGCGGCGGGTGAGGGCGAGCCGGCCGGTGCCGCCCGCGTCGGTGTCGAGGCGCTGGGCCTCGCCGCCGTTGAAGCGGCGGGCCTCCTCGGCGGCGAACCGGAAGACGGAGACGGCGCGGCCGACCTCGCCGCGGGCCCACTTGATCGGCTTGCCGTTCTCGGCGGAGATCAGCTGGGCGATCTCCTCGGTGCGCTCGGCGAGCCGCTTGGAGACATGGTCGAGGGCGGCGGCGCGGACATGGGCCGGGGTCGCGGCGAACTCGTCGCGTACCGCGTGGGCGGCGGCGACGGCCTCCTCGACCTGCGCTTCGGTGGGGACGGAGACCTTGCCGACGAGACGTCCGTCCCACGAGTTGGTGACGTCGAAGGAGGTCTCGCCGGTGGCCTGGCGGCCGGCGAGCCAGAAGGCGTGGGTGGAGGTCATGTCCCGGCCCTTCCGAGATAGATGGGGTGCGTCCGACCACGGTAGGACCGGGAGGGAGTTCGGGGGGTTGTCCGGGGTGGAGTGATCGGCGGCTGTTTCCCGCCGCTTTGGCGAGGGCGGAGAGACGCCTACGGCGGGACGCCGAGCGCGCTCGGCGTCCCGCCGTTCCTGCGAGGGGCCTCCGGAGCGCGCTCAGCGCCGTACCGGCCGGTCGGCCACGGCGCTTCCCGGACGGAGGCGGGGAAGGAAGTGGGAAAGCGCGGGCCGTGGCGGCGGGGGGGGCGGCATGGGTGCGCGGGCCCCGGCCCCGGCAGGCGGGGCCGGTCGCCCTCAGGCGCGCGGGGCAGGGCCCGCCGAGGTCTTCAGTGCCAGCCAGAGCTCCATCCGGACGTCCGGATCGTCCAGCGAGCGGCCGAGGATCTCCTCCACCCGGCGCATGCGGTAGCGGAGGGTGTGGCGGTGGACGCCCAGCTCCGCCGCCGCCGCGTCCCACTGGCCGTGGCGGGAGAGCCAGGCGCGCAGGGAGGCCACCAGATCGCCGCGGCCCGTCGCGTCGTGCTCGTACAGCGCGCGCAGCATCCCGTCGGCGAAGGCGCGGACGGCGTCGTCGGCCAGCAGCGGAAGGATCGACCCTGCGGCCAGCTCCTCGTGCTCGACCAGCGCGAGTCCCCGTCTGCGGGCCACCGACAGGGCCTGTTCGGACTGTTTGTACGCGCCCGCGGCGGCGATCGGCCCGGTCGGGGCCGAGAGCCCGAGGACCACCTCGGCGTCCTCCGTCTCCTTGGCCCCGTAGACGGCGGCACAGGCCGTGACCACCGCGCCGCCGTCGGCGGCCAGCACCACCAGACGGTCCTCGGTCTCCGGCACCGTGAGCACCGGCTCCCCCGCACGGGCAGCCGCCGACTCCAGCGATTCGGCCAGCTCCTGGAGCGGCTGTGCGCCCCCGCGGTCCGCCTCCTCACCGGCCGGTTCGGCGATCAGCAGCCGGAAGGGCATGTCGAGCAGCGTCCCGTACAGATCCCCGGCGACCGCGCGGGCGTGGTCGGGCTGCCCCGACAGCAGCATCCTCAGCACCGCGGCCCCCAGGCGCTGCTCCGCCCGCTGGAGGGAGCGCGAGCGGGCGGTGGCGAGGGTGAGCAGGGCGACGGCGGAGTGCACGGCGTACCGCTCGGCGGTGCCCGGCGCGGTCCCCGTGCCGACCGCGAGCGCGCCGCGCAGCTGCCGCCCGGTGCCCAGCGCCTGGAGCTCGACCCGGTCGTCCCCGGTGTCCGCGACCACCGAGCTCGCGGGCAGGGAGCGCTCCCGCAGCCGCTGTACGTCGGGGGTGAGCCGGGCGGCCCTGCGGCCGGCCCACTCGGGCGACGCGGCGACGACGGCTCCGGAGGCGTCGTAGAGCGCGGCCCAGCCATGGACATGGGCGGCGAGCCGGGCCACGACGGCGGCCGGGCCGTCGGCGAGCGCGGCCCGGGTCAGTTCGCGCTGGGCCTCGAATCCGGCGGTCACGGACCGGTACTGATCGGCGGCGATCGCCGCCGAGACCGCCTTGCTGATGGCGAGAAAAGGGGTCCGGCGCGGCACGGCGAGCAGCGGGAAGTCCGCTTCCCGCGCCGCGTCGACCAGCGCCTCGGGGATGTCCTGGTAGTAGACGCCGACCGCGAAGCCGAGCCCGACGACGCCCGCCCCGGCCAGTCTGCGCACATAGCGGCGCATGGCCTCGCGGTCCTCGGCGTCGAGGGTCATCGCGGTGACGAGCAGCAGCTCGCCGCCTTCCATGTACGGGACGGGGTCGGCGAGCTCGCTGACATGCGCCCAGCGCACGGGGGTCTCCAGCCGGTCCTCCCCCGCGCGCACGGTGAGCTTGAGCGCCGAGTGCTGGACGAGCGAGGCGAGGGTGGGCGGCATGGGAGCTTCGGAGACCTTCGGGGCCGGGTGCGTGGGATTTCGCCGTCCCGTATGAACGGCATGCTGTGATTCTGCCATCCCGTAGCAGGGGATGACCGGTGCCAGGGCGTTTTCCGATGGATCGGGCCGGATCAGTGAGCGGGGTCCTGGTGCATGGGGTCTCCCCAGGTCCGCAGGGCCGGGGAGCGTGTCCCGGCAATCAACGCCGGGTCGGTTCTCTCATCGGTTCTCTCATCGGATCTCTCATCGGACGATCGCTTCACTCGTCCGAAACGCGATGTCGTATTTCCGCCAGCGCCGGTGGTCTCGCCCACGAGAGAGTCGGCGACGGCTCGTGTTCCTGATCGCGGGTCTGTCCGTCCGGCATTTCGCGAAAGGCACAGCGCATGCATGTCGTCCCCGGTCTCAAGGTCCTGTACTTCGGAACGCCGGTGGTGCTGATCAGCTCACTCAACGAGGACGGCACGGCGAACCTGGCGCCGATGTCCTCGGCGTGGTGGCTGGGCCAGTCGTGCATGCTCGGTCTCGGCAACAATGCCCAGACCACCGCGAACCTGCTCAGAGAGGGCGAGTGCGTGCTCAACCTGCCCTCGTCGGCGATGGTCCATGTCGTCGACCGGATCGCGCTCACCACCGGGAAGCCGGCCGTGCCGGACTACAAGGTGAAGCAGGGCTACCGTTACGAGCCGGACAAGTTCTCGACCGCACAGCTGACCGAACAGGCGTCGGACCTGGTCCGGGCCCCCAGGGTCGCGGAATGTCCGGTCCAGCTGGAGTGCCGCGTCGTCTCGGCCCATCCCTTCGGCGGTCCCGCGTCGCACGCCACCGCCTTCGAGGTCGAAGTCCTTCGCGCCCATGTCGAGGAGGACCTGGTCATCCCGGGGACGCACTATGTGGACCCGCTCGGCTGGGACCCGCTGATCATGAAGTTCTGCGAGTTCTTCGGCGGTGGGGACAACGTTCACCCGTCGAGACTCGCCGAGGGCTGGAACATGCCGCACGAGCTCCGGACGACGGCCGTCTGAGCAAGCGTCCGGCGGTCACCCGTTCAAGCACCCGGCACGCGTGTCGCCCATGTCCCCGGACAACACTCCTAGGGCACGGCAGGCAGACGGGACTTTGAGGACACGACCTAGGTCCGAAGGTCGACCAGGAGCGGGGGCGTGTGCTCGCCCCGTACGGTCGTCAGCGAGAGCACGGCGTGTCCCGCGGGCACCAGATGCGCGAGGTCGGATGCGGACCAGCGGGCGCGCTCGACCTCGCGGACGGTGACCGCCTCGGCGGTGGCGGCCTTGCCGGTGACCAGGCGGCGCATCAGGTGCACGGCCTTGGTGAGGGGCTCGTCCGAGATGATCTGCCGGTTGGTGACATCGCGGGTCTGCACCCATTCGGTGCCCCAGGTCTCGGCGAACCGGTTGCCGTCCCAGGGCGCGAGCCCGGCGAAGGCCATCCGGCAGCCGACCGCGCCGAGCAGCGGTCCCCGCAGCGGCTCGGGCACGTCCTCCAGGGTGCGCAGGGCGAGCACCGCTCCGGCGTTGGCGGAGCGGAGCCGCTGGATGGCGCGTACCGAGTCGGCGGTGACGGTGGAGGTGGCGTCGTCGAGGACGAGCGCGGCGAAGAGCGACCGGTCGCGGCGGCCGAGGGCGGCCTCGGTGAACTGGGCGAGGATGAGCCGGGCGAGGATGCGGGACGCCTCGGCGTGGCCGCGTTCGGGCAGATCGACGCGGACGCGCAGCGGATGTTCGATGGCGCGCAGCGAGAACTGCCGTCCGGCGCCGTCGGTGCGGAAGAAGCGGGTGAAGGCGGGCCGGTCGAGGAAGGCGATGCGTTCGGCGAGGAGTATGCCGATGTCGTCGGCGCGGGCGGACTGGCGCTCGCGGGCGTCCAGCTCGCGCAGCAGGGCCGCGCCGGGGGCGCCCTGGGCGGTGAGCGCGGTCCGCAGCCCGGCGACGGCGGCGGGCGTGCCGCCGAGGAGTTCGCGTAGCTCGGGTACGGCGGGGAAGTGTCCGTGGACGGCGTGGTACGGCCCGATCAGCTGGGCCAGCGCGGTGGCGGCGCGTCGGCTGTCGCCGCCGGGGAGGGTGGCGGCGAGGTCGCCGACAAGGGCTTCGGCGAGGGTGCGGGCGGCTTCGTCGGGGTCGTCGGCGCCGCCGTAGAGGTCGAGGTCGTGGGTGGACTCGGGCCGTCCGACGGAGATGACGAGGTCGAAGGCGTCGTCGGGGGCGAGCTGGGCGCCGTGGGCGGTGACGGCGACGACGGCGGCGCGGTTGGCGAGCGCGAGCAGACACATCGACTCGACGACGGGCCGCACCAGCCGCACGCTCTTGCCGGATCCGGAGGGCCCGACGGCCAGCAGTGAGGTCCCGAGCAGCGTGGGGTCGAGGGCGACGCCGGTGGTGCGGCGGGCGTAGGGGTTGCGGGGGTCGTCGGCGGCGGTGCCGATTCTGACCTGTGCGGTGGCCAGGTCGTGGGTGGCGGCTCGGACGCTCAGATCGCGTACGCCGGAGGGGTGGGCGCAGGCGGCCGGGCCGTGTGCGCGCACGGTGTCGGCGAACGAGGCGAGCAGGTCCGGCCGGGCCCGGACGCCCTGCCAGGCGCGTCTGATCCTGGCGTAGTCCACGTCGTGGAGGGCTCCGGCGCGGGTGGCCTCGGTGAGGCGGTGCGCGGCGTCGGCGAGCCCGGCGGCGCGCAGTTCGGGCCATTCGGCGGGGTCGGCCCCGGCGGGCGGCGGCGGTGGGGCGACGGGGCGGCCCTCGCGGCGCGCGTAGCGGCGCCAGATCTCGGGCACATGGCCGATCCGGGCGAAGAACACCAGCATCCCGCCGCCGACGATCGCGTAGTAGGTGTAACTGGCGGCGGCCCAGACGGGCGGGTCGGAGCGCCAGGAGTCCGGGGTCAGCACGAGCAGGGGCCAGATCCAGTAGGTCCCGAGATAGCCGTTCCAGAGCAGGGACCAGAGCAGCCAGCCGCTGAGCAGGGCGATGACCGCCCCGGCGAAGAGTCTGCGGGCGGGGATCCGGTCGGGCTCCTCCTCGGGGCGGGCGCGGTGGCCGAGCCGCCAGATCCCGGGGTCGGCGGCGGGCCGGGGGATGCGCAGCCAGTCGGCGAGGTCGGGGCGGGTGGTGGGCGCGTGGCCCGGGACGGCGGGGATCGCCGGGGATCCCGGGGGGCCCGGGTGTCCCAGGGGTCCCGGGTGTCCCAGGGGTCCCGGCGGCGGTCCGGCGATCCCGGGGGAACCAGGGGCCCCGGGCGGCGGGCCGACGGGGATTCCGGTGGCCCCCGGTGGCGGCCCGGCGGGCCGGGGCACGGCGGACGGCGACGGGCCGGACTCGGCGGACGGCGACGGGTCGGCTGGCGCTGTGGGCCGGGACGGCGATGGACCAGGCACGGCAGACGGCGACGGCGACGGCGACGGGCCAGGCACAGCGGACGGCGGTGGACCGCACGCCGCGGACGGCGGTGGACCGCACGCCGCGGACGGCGGTGGGCCGGGCGCTGTCATGGGGCGGGGCGGGGGCGCCACGGGCGGTGGCACAGGGCCGGACCGTCTGCCGTGTGCGTCGAATGTGTCGTCGGAATCCATCAACCGCTGCCCCCTGACCAGCCAGGCCCGCTCTGTGCACCGTCAATCTAGTGCCCCGGTGCGGGGAGTTCACCGATTCCCCCGGGCGGAGTGCGCCCGCGCCCGGGATCGGGTGTCCGGTCCGCCTATGTCCGGTGAGGACAACCGCCTGCCCCTCAACACTCCCGAACGGCGCATGCCCGCCCCCCTCCCCCGCCCCTAGCCTGCGCGTAAAGAAAAAGCAGCGTCCAGAGCACCCCCAGGAGCCCCTCATGACCGCTATCCCGCAGGAGCGCCGCGTCGTCACCGCCATTCCCGGCCCCAAGTCGATCGAGCTTCAGGCCCGCCGGACCGCCACGGTCGCCAGCGGAGTGGGGTCCGTGCTGCCCGTCTTCACGGCGCGCGCCGGGGGCGGGATCATCGAGGACGTCGACGGCAACCGGCTGATCGACTTCGGTTCTGGCATCGCCGTGACCAGCGTCGGCGCGAGCGCCGAGGCCGTGGTGCGCCGGGCCGCCGCCCAGCTCGCCGACTTCACCCACACCTGCTTCATGGTGACGCCCTACGAGGGGTATGTGGAGGTCGCCGAGGCGCTCGCCGAGCTCACCCCGGGTGATCACGCCAAGAAGTCCGCGCTCTTCAACTCCGGCGCGGAGGCCGTCGAGAACGCCGTCAAGATCGCCCGTGCGTACACCAAGCGCCAGGCGGTCGTCGTCTTCGACCACGGCTACCACGGCCGTACCAACCTCACCATGGCGCTGACGGCCAAGAACATGCCGTACAAGCAGGGCTTCGGGCCGTTCGCGCCCGAGGTCTACCGGGTGCCGGTGGCGTACGGCTACCGCTGGCCGACCGGTGCCGAGAACGCCGGGGCCGAGGCGTCCGCGCAGGCCATCGACCAGATCAGCAAGCAGATCGGCGCGGAGAACGTCGCCGCGATCATCATCGAGCCGGTGCTCGGCGAGGGCGGCTTCATCGAGCCCGCCAAGGGCTTCCTCCCGGCGATCGCGCAGTTCGCGAAGGACAACGGGATCGTGTTCGTCGCGGACGAGATCCAGTCGGGCTTCTGCCGCACCGGCCAGTGGTTCGCCTGTGAGGACGAGGGCGTCGTCCCGGACCTGATCACCACCGCCAAGGGCATCGCGGGCGGCCTTCCGCTCGCCGCCGTCACCGGCCGCGCCGAGATCATGGACGCCCCGCACGCGGGCGGCCTCGGCGGCACCTACGGCGGCAACCCGGTGGCCTGCGCCGGCGCGCTCGGCGCGATCGAGACCATGAAGGAGCTCGACCTCAACGCGAAGGCCAGGCGCATCGAGGAGGTCATGAAGGGCCGGCTGTCGGCGATGCAGGAGAAGTTCGACGTCATCGGCGACGTCCGCGGCCGAGGCGCGATGATCGCGATCGAGCTGGTGAAGGACCGCGACACCAAGGAGCCGCACCCGGCCGCGACCGCCGCGCTGGCCAAGGCGTGCCACGCCGAGGGCGTGCTGGTGCTGACCTGTGGCACCTACGGCAATGTGCTGCGCTTCCTGCCGCCGCTGGTGATCGGCGAGGACCTGCTGAACGAGGGTCTCGACATCATCGAGCGGGCCTTCGCGGGCATCTGACCGGCCCGCCGCGGGGTCCCGTCGAATTTTCGGCGGATCGCCTCCGGATCGGCGTTCGAAAGCCCCCCGGAAGTCCCTGTAGGACCCTGTAGGACCCCGGACGGCTCCGGAAGAGCCTGCCGGCCGGTCCCCGACCAGGCGGAACGGTCGCTACCTGTGAAGAACGTGTGGGGGGGCGATGGCGGGATGGAGATCCGGCTGTCGGTCCCCCCGCCCCCTGCCGTACGGTTTCTGCAGATGAGAGAAACACCCCGCTCGCAGGGGACTGCGAGCGAGCCCGGGACAGCGCATCCCCAGCCTTGTCCCGGGTGTGCGTTCGCGCACACCACCGGAGCCTCGCGTTCCGGAACTCCTCACCGATCGGATAGCCGCTCGCCCCAAACCCCCCGGGGCGTGCGGCAGACCGATCCGGCCGGCTGCTTCGGAACCACCCCCCCTGTTCCGAAGCGGCCGGCCCTTCTCCGTACCCTCCCGGCCGTCGCTCTCTGTGCCGTCGTTCTCTGTGCCGCCCTCTTCGCGCTGATCACCTGGCAGATCGCGGCGGACGGACCGCTGCGCTCCCTGGATGAGCGCGCCGGGCGCGCGCTGGCGGGGCACGGTCCCCGGGCGCTGACCGAGGCGCTCGCCGACCTCGGCGCCGTGGCCATCGCGCTGCCGGTGCTCGCCGCGGCCATCGCGTACACCCTGCTGCGCGACCGCGCCGCCCGGCGGTACGAAGCGCTGGGCGCGGTCCTCGCGATGGCCGCCGTCCCCGCGCTCGTCGTCCCGCTGAAGGCGCTGATCGACCGGCCGGGCCCGCTGACCGACGCCACCGGCTACTACCCGTCCGGCCATACCGCGACCGCGATGGCGGCGTACACCGGAGCCGCCCTGCTGCTCGGCCCCTACCTCCCGGAGGCGCTCCGGAACGCGGCACTGCCCGCCGCCGGGGTGCTCTCCCTGGCGACGGGCGTGGGACTGGTCCTGCGCGGCTATCACTGGCCGCTGGACGTGGTGGGCAGCTGGTGCCTGTGCGCGGCGGTGCTGCTGATCGTCTCCAGCGGTACGCGCCGGATCAACTCCAGGTGTACGCGTCGAAGTTCCGGGAGAACTGCTGCTGGTTGTAGCGGTCCCAGTTGATCGACCAGGTCATCAGTCCGCGCAGCCCGGGATAGGTGCCATGGGTCTGGTACGAACCGCAGTTGGTCTTCTTCGTCAGACAGTCCAGCGCCTTGTTCACCTCCGCGGGCGGGGTGTGGCCGCCCGCCGCCTGGGTGGAGGCCGGGAGGCCGATGGCGACCTGCTCGGGACGGAGCGGCGGGAAGATCCGTGACTGATTGCCCGCGACCGGGAAGCCGGTGAGCAGCATGTCGGTCATCGCGATGGCGAAGTCCGCGCCGCCCATGGTGTGGTACTGGTTGTCCAGGCCCATGATCGGACCCGAGTTGTAGTGCTGGACGTGGAGCAGGCTGAGATCGTCCCGCAGGGCGTGGATGACCGGGAGATACGATCCGGCGCGCGGGTCCTGGCCGCCCCAGGGGCCGGAGCCGTAGTACTGGTACCCCAGCTGCACGAAGAAGGTCTCCGGCGCCATGGTGAGGATGAAGTCCTTGCCGTACTTCGCCTTGAGGGTCTTGACGGCCGAGATCAGATTGACGATCACCGGGCTCGTCGGGGAGCGGAAGTCGGTGTCCCCGGTGTTCAGCGAGAGGGAGTGGCCTTCGAAGTCGATGTCCAGGCCGTTGAGGCCGTAGTCGTCGATGATCTTCGATACGGAGGTGACGAAGGCGTCGCGGGCCGCCGTGCTGGCGAGCTGGACCTGTCCGTTCTGGCCGCCGATGGAGATCAGCACCGTCTTGCCCGCCGCCTGCTTGGCCTTGATGGCGGCCTTGAAGTCGGCGGTGGACTCGACGCCCGGGCACTCGGCGACCGGGCAGAGGCTGAAGCGGATGTCGCCCGAGGTGACCGAGGTCGGTTCGCCGAAGGCCAGATTGATGACGTCCCAGGAGTCGGGCACGTCCGCGAGCCGGGTGTAGCCGGAGCCGTTGGCGAAACTGCTGTGCAGATAGCCGACGAGGGCGTGGGCGGGCAGCCCGCCGCCCGGGTCGCCGCCGCCGGTGGTCGTGGCGCTCACCGCCGTGGACTTCGCCGATTCACCGGCGCTGTTGACCGCGGTGACCTGGAAGCTGTACGGGGTCGAGGGGGTGAGCCCGGTGACGGTGGCCGACGGGCTGCTCGCCGAGGTGACCTTGGCGCCGCCCCGGTAGACGTTGTAGCCGGTGGCTCCCGGTACGGGGTTCCAGCTCAGCGGTACGGAGGTGGAGCCGGGCGAGCCCGCCGTCAGCCCGGTGGGGACGGCCGGGATCTGGACCGGGTCGCCGCCGGGGCCGAAGAGGGAGATGTCGTCGGCGTGGTAGGCGGGGGTGCCGTACCAGCCGTGGGTGTAGACGGTGACCGAGGTGGTGGCCGCGCCCGTGCGGAAGGCGGTGGAGAGCTTCTGCCAGCTGCTCGCCGACGGCGTCCAGGTGTAGACGTCGGAGGTGCCGGTGCCGGAGACCCCCAGATAGACGTAGCCGCCCTGGACCCAGCCGCTGAGGGTGTAGTCGGAGTTGGGCTTGACGGTGATCGTCTGGCTGCACTTGGCGTTGTCGCCGCCCGCCGGGGTGGCCTTGAGCGCCGAGACGCCGCCATGGACGGGGGAGCTGACGGCGGCGCCGCTGCCGGCCGTGCAGTTCCAGCCGGTGAGGCCCGCTTCGAAGCCTCCGTTGACGGCGAGTTCGCTGTCGGCCGCCGCGGCGGTGGTCGCGGCGGCGACGAGGCCGCTGACGGCGAGGACGGCCGCGGAGAGGGCGGCGGTGAGTCTGGTGCGATATCCGGCGCGGCGTCGGCCGCGCCCTCTGGTGCGTTCCACAACTGCCTCCGTGCGTGGGGGGATGGAAGTGGGAGCGCGGTCAATTTGGTCCAGACCAATGAGGTTGTCAAGACCTCCGGCAGCCTCCGGCAGGTACCTCCGGAGATAGGCGGCGGGTGCGGCGGGTGAGCGGCGGCCGTCCGAGCGGTTCCGGGAGGGGCGGGCGGAGCCGGGCGGCCGGCTCCGGGAGAGGCCGTCCCGGAGCCGTCCGGCCAGCCCCGGGAGAGGCCGGAACGACGGCTTCCGGGCAGAGCCGGGCGTACGACTCCGGGAGCCGCCCGGAACCACGGCTTCCGGGCGGCTCCCGGGCGGGGTCGAAGGGCCCGGGCGGACCCGCGCGCCCCCTGGGCCCCGCCCGGACCAAAGGCCCCCCGGCGCCGCCGCCCGTATCCGTAAGCGGAGTCTCACTCCCCCTCGCCGCACGCCAGCGTCGCCGCCGCCTCGTGCATCGCCAGCTCCAGCAGCGCCGGATCGGTGAGCGTCCCGGAACCGTCCGGAGCGATCAGCCAGCGGACCCCGTTGCCGCTCGCCCGCCCCGGGTACGGGACGACGATCCAGGTCCCCCGCCCCGCGCCGCGGACCCCGGTGCCGAGCCAGCGCCCGGCCGTGCCCGCCGGTACGAAGAACCCCATCCGGGCGTCGCCGAAGTCGGCGAGCACCGGGCCCGGCCGATCGGTCAGCCGGTTCAGCACATCGAGCGCGGCGTAGCCGAGTTCGCCCGGCAGGATCAGCACATCCCAGCGCCGCCCGGCGGGCAGCAGGGCGATCCCCAGCGGGTTGCGCTCCCACTCCCACCGGCAGGCCGCCGGGTCCGGCGCCACCGACACCAGCCACTCCACCGCGGTCTTCGCCCCCGAGCCAGTCATCGTCCGGCCTCCGTCCTTCGCTCCGTGTGTCGTTCCAGGGGCTCTGCGAGCTCCTGCACACGGGGAGAGCGGGCCGGGCGTCCGCGATGACGCGGGTTCGGCTACTTCTTGGTAGTGAACTGGGTCACCGTGCGCGCCGGGCGGGCGGGACCGGCGCGCGCCCGGATCAGCTCCGGATCAGCTGTCGAAGCCGAGACCCAGCCGGTCCATCGTCCGCAGCCAGGCGTTACGCCGCCCGCCCCGGGCATCCGCCCTGGCCAGCGACCACTTGGTGAGCTCGATCCCGGCCCAGGCGACCGGCTCCGGCGGGAACGGCAGCGGTTTGGTGCGCACCATCTCCAGGCCGGTGCGCTCGGTGGACCGGCCGGCCAGCAGATCGAGCATCACCTCCGCGCCGAACCGGGTGGCTCCGACGCCCAGGCCCGTATAGCCGGCGGCGTAGGAGACCCGGCCGCCGTGGGCCGTGCCGAAGAAGGCCGAGAACCGGGAGCAGGTGTCGATCGCCCCTCCCCAGGCATGGCTGAAACGCAGCCCTTCCAGCTGGGGGAAGCAGCGGAAGAAATGCCCGGCCAGCTTGAGATAGGTCTCGGGCCGGTGGTCCATCTCGGCGCTGACCCGGCCGCCGAAGGGGTAGACCGCGTCATAGCCGCCCCACAGGATGCGGTGGTCGGCGGTCAGCCGGAAGTAGTGGAACTGGTTGGCGGCGTCCCCCAGCCCCTGACGGCCCCGCCAGCCGATGGCCGCGAGCTGGTCGGGGCTGAGCGGCTCGGTCGTCAGGGCGTAGTCGTAGACCGGGACGGTATAGGGGCGTACCCGTCTGACCAGCGACGGGAAGACATTGGTGCCGAGCGCGACCCGGCGGGCGAAGACCCGGCCCCAGGGGGTGCGCACGGCCATCCCGGAACCGGCCGGGGCGAGTTCGAGCCCGCGGGTGTTCTCGTAGATCCGTACGCCCAGATCGAGACAGGCCCGCTTGAGTCCCCAGGCCAGCCTGGCCGGGTGCAGCATGGCGGTGCCGCGCCGGTCCCAGAGCCCGCCGAGGAAGGTCGGCGAGTCGACCTCGGCGCGCAGGGCGTCCCGGTCGAGGAGTTCGAGCCCGTCGAAACCGAACCGGCGGGCCTGCTCGTGCATCTCGTCGAGCTCCGCCAGCTGATGGGGCTCGGTGGCGACGTCGATCGACCCGGTCCGTTCGAAGTCGCAGTCGATGGCGTAGGTCTCGACCGCCTCCTCGATCGCGTCGAGATTCTGTGCGCCGAGCCGCTCCAGACGGTCGATCTCATCCGGCCAGCGGGCGATGCCGTTGCCGAGGCCGTGGGTGAGGGAGGCGGCGCAGAAGCCTCCGTTGCGGCCCGAGGCGGCCCAGCCGGTCTCGCGCCCCTCGATCAGGACGACATCGCGGGCCGGGTCGCGCTCCTTGGCCAGCAGCGCGGTCCACAGTCCGCTGTAGCCGCCGCCGACGACCAGCAGATCGCAGCGTTCGTCCGTGGTGAGCGCGGGCAGCGCGGCGGGCTTTCCCGGGTCGTCCAGCCAGAAGGCGACCGGCTGGGCGTCGGCGAGGGACGCGGCGAAGTTCATGGCGGCTCGGGCCATGGTTTTCCACTCCTTAGCGGCCGGGGCGGCGGGCGGCCGGCCCGGCGATATCGCGCGGTGCGCTGCTTCGACCGTGTGTTACCCGGTCGGTGCGCTCTTCTTCCGCCGGCCGCTGATGAGCTGGCCGGCGACCACGATCAGTACGGCCAGGGCGAACATGGCCGTGCCGATGACATTGATCTGGACAGGGGTACCGCGCTGGGCCGAGCCCCAAACGAACATGGGGAAGGTGACGGTGCTGCCCGAATTGAAGTTGGTGATGATGAAATCGTCGAAGGAGAGCGCGAAGGCGAGCAGCGCGCCCGCGGCGATTCCGGGGGCCGCGATCGGCAGGGTGACCCGCAGAAAGGTCTGCACGGGCCCGGCGTACAGATCGCGGGCGGCCTCCTCCAGCCGGGGGTCCATGGAGAGCACCCGGGCTTTGACGGCGACGACCACAAAGCTCAGACAGAACATGGTGTGCGCGATGAGCACGGTCCAGAAGCCGAGTTCCGCGCCGAGGTTGAGAAAGAGCGTGAGCAGCGAGGCGGCCATGACGACCTCGGGCATCGCCATCGGCAGAAAGATCAGTGAGTTGATCGCGCCCCGTGCCCGGAAGCGGTAGCGGACCAGCGCGAAGGCGATCATCGAGCCGAGGACGGTGGCCCCGATCGTCGACCAGAGCGCGATCTGGAGGGAGAGCGCGAGCGAGCCGCACATATCGGCGACGCCGCAGGGATCCTCCCAGGCGTGGGTGGAGAATTCCCGCCAGGAGTAATTGAACTTCCCGGCCGGTTTATTGAACGAGAACACCATCACCACGATGTTCGGCAGGATCAGATAGGCCAGGGTGAGCAGTCCCGCGATGGCGACGATATGACGCCGGAACCATCCCGTCAGAGATTTCGGAGCCGCTTTCAGAGCCGCTTTTGGAGCCGCTTTTGGAGTCATCAGACCAGATCCTCCGTTCCGGCCCGCCGGATATAGACGGTGACGATGATGAGCACGATGGCCATGAGCAGGAACGAGAGCGCGGCGGCGGTCGGGTAGTCCAGCACTCTCAGGAACTGCGACTGGATGACGTTGCCGACCATTTTGGTGTCGGTGGAGCCCAGCAGTTCGGCGTTGACATAGTCGCCGCTGGCGGGAATGAAGGTGAGCAGGGTCCCGGAGACCACCCCGGGCATGGAGAGCGGGAATGTCACCCGGCGGAAGACGACGGCGGGCCGCGCGTACAGATCCCCGGCCGCTTCGTGCAGCCGTGGGTCGATCCGCTCCAGCGAGGTGTAGAGCGGCAGGATCATGAAGGGGAGGAAGTTGTACGTCAGCCCGGTGACCACCGCGAGCGGGGTGGCGAGGACCCGGTTCCCGTCGGTCATCCCCAGCCATCCGGTGACATCGAGGAAGCCGATCGCGCCCAGGGTCTCCACCACCGGTCCGCTGTCCGCGAGGATCGTCTTCCAGGCGAGCGTACGGATCAGAAAGCTGGTGAAGAACGGCGCGATGACCAGGACGAGCAGCAGATGGCGCCAGCGGCCCGCCTTGAAGGCGATCAGATACGCCAGCGGATAGCCGAGCAGCAGACAGAGGGCCGTCGCCGTGCCCGCGTAGAGCACCGAGCGGAGGAACTGCGGCCCGTACTCGCCGAGGGCGTCGGCGTACGTCCGGAAGTGCCAGGTGACGGTGAAGCCCTCTTCCAGGGAGCCGGTCTGCACGGAGGTCGACGCCTGGTAGACCAGCGGCAGCGCGAAGAAGACCAGCAGCAGCAGAACACCGGGCAGCAGCAGCCAGTACGGGATCAGCGCGCGGCGCAGCGGCGGTCTGCGGACGGCCATGGGCGCGGGCTCGGACGGGGGTACGGGCGCGGGCGGCGCCTCGGCGGGGGCGGTCATGAGGCCGCCCCCGCGCTCCCGGCCGCCGTCGCCACCCCGGCGCCGATGTCCTGGGCGGCGTCGAGCCCGAAGGTGTGGTCCGGACTCCAGTGGACGGTGACCGGTGCGCCCGGCGTGAGCCGGGGGTCGCGCTCGATGTTCTGGACGTAGACCTCCAGCGCGGGGCCGACCGGGGTGTCGATGAGGTACTGGGTGGAGACGCCGAGGAAGCTGGAGGCGGCGATCGTTCCGGTGATCCGGTTCCGTCCGTCGGAGACCGTGGCCGTCGCGTCCGTGTCTGTGTCTGTGTCGTCGGTGTCCCCCGCGTAGCTCAGCGAGATCTTCTCGGGGCGGATGCCGACCAGCAGCTTCCCGCCGGCCGTGGGGACGGTGGCGCAGCGTGCGGCGGGCAGCCGGAGCCGGGTGTTCGCGGCGGTGACGGCTATCTCGCCGCCGCTCACGGAGGTGACCTCGGCCGCGATGAGGTTGGAGGTGCCGAGGAAGTTGGCGACGAAGGTCGTCGCCGGGTTCTCGTACAGTTCGGCGGGCGCGCCCAGCTGCTCGACCCGGCCGCCGTTCATCACCGCGACCGTGTCGGCCATGGTCATGGCCTCCTCCTGGTCGTGGGTGACATGGACGAAGGTGATCCCGACCTCGGTCTGGATGCGCTGGAGTTCCAACTGCATCTGGCGGCGGAGTTTGAGGTCGAGCGCGCCGAGGGGCTCGTCGAGCAGCAGCACCCGGGGGTGGTTGATGAGCGCTCGGGCGACGGCGACGCGCTGCTGCTGTCCGCCGGAGAGCTGGTGCGGTCTGCGGCTCGCGAAGTCGCCGAGCTGGACCAGGTCGAGCATCTCGCCGACCTGCTTCTTCACCGATCGGATGCCGCGCCGGCGCAGTCCGAAGGCGACGTTCTCGTAGATGCTGAGATGGGGGAAGAGGGCATAGCTCTGGAAGACCGTGTTGACGGGCCGTTTGTAGGGCGGGAGGCCGGTGACGTCTCGGTCGCCGAGGAAGACGGAGCCGGTGGTCGGGTCCTCCAGACCGGCGATCAGCCGCAGGGTGGTGGTCTTTCCGCAGCCGGACGCGCCGAGCAGGGCGAAGAAGGCGCCCTGGGGCACGGTCAGATCCAGGGGGTGGACGGCGGTGAAGGAGTCGCCGTAGGTCTTGCTGATCCCCACGAGGCGGACATCGCCGCCCGCTGTTGTGTCGTTCATGGGTCGCGGTCCCAGGGGTTGCGGATGGACAGGGGGGTCAGGCGCCGATGAGCCGGGCGAACTTCTCTTCGTACGCCTTCTCCTCCTCGCTGGTCAGCGAGCGGAAGGCATGGGACCTGGCGGCCATCTCCTGGTCCGGGAGGATCAGGGTGTTGGCGGCCAGCGCGGGGTCGATCTTCGCCAGTTCACCGGCGACTCCGTCGACCGGGCAGACGTAGTTGATGTACGCGGCGAGCCGGGCGGCGACCGGCGGCTCGTAGTAGTAGTCGATGAGCCGGGTCGCGTTGCTCCGGTGTCCGGCTCCGGCGGGGACGAGCAGATTGTCGGTGGAGGTGATGTATCCGGCGGCGGGGATGGCGTACGCGATGTCCGGGTTGTCGGCCTGGAGCTGGATGACGTCACCGGCCCAGGCGAGACAGGCGGCGAGATCGCCCTTGCCCAGGTCCGAGGTGTAGTCGTTGCCGGTGAAGCGGCGTATCTGCTTCTTGTCGACGCCCTTCTGGAGTCGGCCGATCGCCTCGTCGTACTCGGCGTCGGTGAAGTCCGCCGGGTCTCTGCCGAGGTCGAGCAGGGTCATGCCGATGGTGTCGCGCATCTCGGTGAGAAAGCCGACCCGGCCCTTGAGCGCGGGGTCGTCGAGCAGCTGGGCGACGGAGTCGACCTTCTTCCCGCCGGTCGCCTTGGTGTTGTAGGCGATGACGGTGGAGATTCCGGTCCAGGGGTAGGAGTAGGCGCGGCCCGGGTCCCAGTCGGGGGTACGGAACTGGGCGGAGAGCCGGGCGTACGCGTGGGGCAGCAGCGAGGCGTCGAGCCGCTGGACCCAGCCGAGGCGGATCATCCGGGCGGCGAGCCAGTCGGTGACGCAGATCAGATCGCGGCCGGTGTCCTGGCCTGCGGAGAGCTGGGGCTGGATCTTGCCGAAGAACTCGACGTTGTCGTTGATGTCCTCGGTGTACTTGACCTTGATGCCGGTGCGCCGGGTGAAGCCGGCCAGCGTGGGGCGGCTCTTCTTGTCCTTGCTGACGTCCATGTACTCGGTCCAGTTGGAGAAGGCGACCGTCTTCTCCCGGGCGGACCGGTCGTCGGAGGACTCGGCGCTGCCTTCCCGTCCGGCGGGCGGGATGCCGCAGGCGCTCAGCACGGCGGAACCGCCGAGGGCGAGGGCGCCGGCGCCGCCGGCGCGGAGCAGCGAACGCCGGGTGAGGGCGGACCGGCCGCTGGTCAGAGTGCGCCGTACCGCCGCGACCTGGGCCGTGGACATGCCGTCGGGCGCGTAGGGATCCATGAGCTGTGCCCTTTCGGGAGGCGCTTGGGGGAGGCGCTTGCAGGACGGGTGCGGGAAGCGCTTGCGGGAGGCGCTTGCAGGACGGGTGCGGAGATGGCTATCGGTCGCCGAAGACGGTGCGGTGCCAGTCCTTGCGCACCACGGCGGTGTTGTCGTACATCACATGCTTGACCTGGGTGTACTCCTCGAAGGAGTAGGCCGACATGTCCTTTCCGAAGCCCGAGGCCCGATAGCCGCCGTGCGGCATCTCGCTGATGATCGGGATGTGGTCGTTGATCCAGACGCAGCCGGCCCTGAGCTCGCGGGTGGCGCGGCCCGCCCGGAAGACGTCCCGGGTCCCGGCGGAGGCGGCGAGGCCGTAGGGGGTGTCGCCGGCGAGCGCGAGGCCCTCGTCGTCGGAGTCGAAGGGCAGGATCACCAGGACCGGGCCGAATATCTCGGACTGGACGATCTCGCTGTCCTGGGCCGCGCCTGCGATCAGGGTGGGCCGGTAGTAGGCGCCCTCGTTCTTCGGGGCGCTGCCTCCGGTGACGACGGTGGCGTAGCCGCGCGCCCGGTCGACGAAGGCGGCGACCCGGTCGCGGTGGGCGGCGGAGACCAGCGGTCCGAGGTCGGTGGCCGGGTCGAAGGGGTCGCCGAGACGGACCGTCGCCATCACATCGGCGATGCCCTCGGTCAGCTCCTCGTACAGCGGGCGCTGCACATAGACCCGGGTGGCGGCGGTGCAGTCCTGACCGGAGTTGATGAGCGCCCCGGCGACCGCGCCCTGGACGGCGGCGTCGGCGTCGGCGTCGTCGAAGACCACGAAGGGGGCCTTGCCGCCGAGTTCGAGATGGAGCCGCTTCACGGTGGAGGCGGCGAGCCCGGCGACCCTCCGGCCCACGGCGGTGGAGCCGGTGAAGGAGGTCATCGCGACGTCCGGGTGGGCGACGAGATGCTCGCCCGCGTCCCGGCCCGCGCCCGAGACCACGTTGACGACGCCGTCGGGGATGCCCGCGTCCGTGGCCGCCTCGGCGAACATCAGCGAGGTCAGCGGGGTGATCTCGGCGGGTTTGAGGACGACGGTGTTGCCTGCGGCGATGGCCGGGAGGATCTTCCACGCGGCCATCTGGAGGGGGTAGTTCCAGGGTGCGATGGAGCCGATGACGCCGATGGGCTCACGGCGTACGTAGGAGGTGTGGTCGGCGCTGTACTCCCCGGCGGACTGCCCCTGGAGATGGCGGGCCGCGCCCGCGAAGAAGGCGGTGTTGTCGATGGTGCCGGGGACGTCGAACTCGGTGGTGAGCCGGATCGGCTTGCCGCACTGGAGGGTCTCGGCGCGGGCGAGCTCATCGGCCCGGTCCGCGAGGACGGAGGCGAAGCGGTGCAGGGCCTCCGAGCGCTCCGCCGGGGTGGCCCCGGCCCAGCGGGGGAAGGCCGCTCGGGCGGCGGCCACGGCCGCGTCGACATCGGCGGGTCCGGCCAGCTCATAGCGGTGGACGGGCGCACCGGTCGCGGGGTCGACGACGGCCTGCGTCCGTCCGGATGTGCCGGGCCTCAGCCGCCCGCCGATGTACTGCGCACCCTCCGCGAAGCGGTTCGGCACGTGGTAGCGGTTGCCCATGGCGCTCTCCGTCATCGGTCCCGGCTGATATGTCGGGATGTGGTCCTGGCGTGAATTGAGTGCCGATCCTGACAGAGGGCCTGATCGGCGACAAGTGATTCCGTAGTTGCCTTTTGATTACGCGACGGAATCGGTTGACCATCTGTCGTGTCACCGGGCCGTTCACCGTACGGAGTGTCAGTGGCGGGTGCGAGACTCGCGTGCATGGGGAGTCAACTGACCAGAGAAGAGCTGATCCAGCAGGTCAGCAGCGGTGAGCGGGTGAAGTACCTGCATTTCTGGGGGCATGCGCCGCGCCGCGACGGAAGAATCGGGGCGAGCTGCCTCAGCCAGTGGTGGCCGTCGCCTTTCGTGGTCGACGGAGTGCGTTATGACACGGCGGAGCACTGGATGATGGCGGCCAAGGCCCGGCTGTTCGGCGACGCGGACGCGGAGCGCATGGCGCTCACGGCGGGGAGTCCGGCGCTGGCCAAGCGGGCGGGGCGGCTGGTGCGCGATTTCGACCAGGCCATATGGGAGCGCGAGCGGTTCTGGATCGTGCGCTCCGGCAGCGTGCATAAATTCGGTCAGCATTCCGCGTTGCGGGAGTTTCTGCTGGCCACCGGGGACCGGGTGCTGGTCGAGGCCAGTCCGATGGACCGGGTGTGGGGCATCGGGCTGGCGGCGGACGACGAGCGGGCCGAGGATCCGGCCGGGTGGCGCGGGCTGAACCTGCTGGGGTTCGCGCTGATGGCGGCGCGGGAGGAGCTCCGGGGAGCGGGCTGAGCCGGGCGGGGGTCGCGGGGGTCGGGAGACGGTACGGAGCAGGGGCGGGGGGCCTTGCCGGGCGGTGGGCTGCGGTGGGCTGCGGAGCCGGGGGTCTTCGCCGGGCGGAGAGCTGCCGATGCCCGAAGCCTCGCCCGGACCGAGCGGTTCGGCTCAGGCGTTCTCGACGATCAGGGAGCTGGAGTATCCGCTCTCCTGTTCGGCGTCCCGCTCCCGTTCCTCCTCGGCCACCCGGAGCACTCCCCACACCAGCAGACCGATGACCACCACGCCGAGGACGATGCCGACAGCGCCGAGGACGACCCCGGCGAGCGCCATCCCCCCGTTGTTGGCCTCGCCCCGCTGGACGCGCTTCCGGCCGAGGATGCCGAAGATCAGGGCGAGGATGCCGAGGACGACGCTGACGACGCCGTAGAGGCAGAAGAGACAGACGGCGAGGATGCCCAGCACCATCGCGGTGATGCCCATGCCGTTCGACGGGGTGACCTGCGGCGCCCAGCCGACGGCCGGATAACCCTGATAGCCGGGGTACGCGGCATATCCGCTGCCGTAGGAGTCCCCGGCGGGGGGCTGCGGCACGGCGGGGGCGGGGGAATGGCCATAGGGATGGGGACCGGCCGCCCCGGGGGCGGCGGGCGGCTCGGGCGCCGAGCCCGCGCCAGTGCCGGCACCGGCACCGGCACCGGCACCGGCACCGGCCGAGGGCAGCGCGGTGATCGTCGGCTGATCGTGCACATGCGGGGAGCGGTCCGCGCCCTGCTGCCGCACCGGCCAGTCGGCCGCGCCCTGCTGGTCCGGGCTCTGCTTGGCCGCGCTCCGCTGGTCGGCACCGTACTGGGCCGGGCTCTGCTGGGAAGCGCTGTCCCGAGCCGCGCTCTCCTGGGGCGGGGCCCAGGGATCGCTGTCGTTCGGCCCGGGTATGCCCTCAGGCCGGGACTGGTGATCGGACACGCTCATTCCCCCGTTCGTGGTTCGATCATGCTAAGCCAGTGTCTCGCGGCCGGACCGGCCGCCTACGATGATCCCCGAATCGAACAGCCGAGCGCTCACGGAGGAATCGATGACCGATCCGCACCCCTTCATCTCGGGTCTTCCCAAGGCGGAGCTCCATGTGCACCACGTCGGATCGGCCTCCCCGCGCATCGTCTCCCAACTGGCCGCCCACCACCCCGACTCCAAGGTCCCCACCGACCCCGAGGCCCTGGCGGACTACTTCTCCTTCACCGACTTCGCCCACTTCATCGACGTCTATCTCTCGGTGGTGGATCTGATCCGCACCCCCGAGGACGTGCGGCTGCTCACCTTCGAGGTGGCGCGCGACATGGCCCGGCAGAACATCCGCTACGCCGAGCTCACCGTCACCCCCTTCAGCTCGACCCGCAGGGGCATCGACGAGAAGGCGTTCATGGCGGCGATCGAGGACGCCCGCAAGGCGGCCGAGGCGGAGCTCGGGGTCGTGCTGCGCTGGTGCTTCGACATCCCGGGCGAGGCGGGTCTCGAAGCCGCCGAGGAGACCACCCGGCTCGCGCTGGATCTGCGCCCGGAGGGCCTGGTCTCCTTCGGGCTCGGCGGCCCGGAGATCGGTGTGCCCAGGCCCCAGTTCAAGCCGTACTTCGACCGTGCGATCGCGGCCGGTCTGCACTCCGTGCCGCACGCCGGGGAGACGACCGGCCCGCAGACCGTCTGGGACGCGCTCACCGAGCTGCGGGCCGAGCGCATCGGCCATGGCACCAGCGCCGCCCAGGACCCGGCGCTGCTGGCCCATCTCGCCGAGCGGCGCATCCCGCTGGAGGTCTGCCCCACCTCCAATCTCGCCACCCGTGCCGTCGCCGATCTCGACGCGCACCCGGTCAAGGAGATGGTCGCCGCCGGAGTGCTGGTGACGATCAACAGCGACGACCCGCCGATGTTCGGCACCGACCTCAACAGCGAGTACGCGGTGGCGGCCCGGCTGCTCGGCCTCGATGAGCGGGGCATCGCGGACCTCGCCAAGAACGCGGTGCGGGCGTCGTTCCTCGACCCGGCGGGCAAGGCCCGGATCTCGGAGGAGATCGACGCGTACACCACCGCCTGGCTCGCGGACCACTGAGGCCGGCAGACCGCCGAGGCCTGGCGGCCACCGCACCGGGCCTCGGGACGGGTCTCTCCCGGACCCAGCGCGCACGGGGAACAATGACCCCATGCGTACCGTCACCGCCGTAGGCCACCGAGGCGATCCGTACCTCGTCCGTGAGAACACCCTCCCGTCGCTCCGCTCCGCCGTCGCGAGCGGTGCGGACGCGGTCGAGATCGATGTGCGGATCACCGCCGACGGAGTGCCGGTGCTGCTCCACGACGCCACGCTGAGCAGGCTCTGGGGCCATGACCAGCCGCTGGACCGGCTCTCCCTCGCCCAGCTCAAGGACCTGACCCGGGGCGGGGTGCCGACCCTGAGCGAGGCGCTGAGCGCGCTGGACGGACCCGGCGGCCACCGGGCGATGATCGACCTCCCCGGCGCGACCCCGGACACGGTGCGGGCGGTGGTCGGCACGGTCCGGGACCTGGGCGCGGCCGAGCGGGTCTACTACTGCGCGGGCCCGGTCACCATGCTGGCCGTCCGCTCCGCGGACCCCTCCGCCGAGACCGCCCTGACCTGGACCTCTCTCGCCCCGCCGCGCCCGGTGCTGCTCGACGCGCTCCGGCCGCGCACGCTCAACTACCGCTTCGGGCTGGTGAGCCCGGCCCTCGTGGACCGGGTCCACCGGGACGGGATGCTGGTCTCCGCGTGGACGGCCGACACCCGGCGCACCATGCGCGCCCTGATCCGCGCGGGTGCCGACTCCATCACCACCAACCGGGTCGGCGTCCTGCGCTCCGTGCTCGGCGGCTCCACCGCGGCCCCGGCCCAACTCCCCTGACGGCGGCCCCGCTTGATCCTTCCGGCATGATGGGCCGTCTGGCCCCGCACCCCGGCCGAGGAGCACTGATGAACCACCGGATCCGTACCGACGTCGCCCATAACGCCAGAGTCTGGAACCACTGGCTGCACGGCAAGGACAACTACCCGGTCGACCGCGCGGTCGGCGACCACATCACCGGCCTGTATCCGAGCATCGGCGACGTCGCCCGCGCCGACCGGGCGTTCCTGGGACGGGTGGTGACCCATCTGACCGCCGAGCGCGGCATACGGCAGTTCCTGGACATCGGCACCGGCCTGCCCACGGCCGAGAACACCCATGAGGTCGCCCAGCGCATCGCGCCGGACACGCGCATCGTCTATGTCGACAACGACCCGATCGTGCTGGCGCACGCCCGTGCCCTGCTCACCGGCTCCGCCGAGGGGGTGACGGAGTATCTGGACGCGGACGCGCACGACCCGCAGGGGATTCTGCGCGCCGTCGAGCCGACGCTCGACCTCCGGCAGCCGGTGGCCGTCGTCATGCTCGGCATTCTCAACTTCGTGCTGGACACCGACGAGGCACGGACGATCGTGCGCACCCTGATGGACGCGGTCCCCTCCGGCAGCGCCCTGGTGGTGACCCATCCGACCCTGGAACTGGGCGGCGAGGGCAACGAGGAGGCGATGGCCTTCTGGAACGAGAACGCCACCCCGCCGATCACCGCGCGCACCGGCGCGGAGATCGCCTCTTTCCTGGACGGCCTGGAGATTCAGGAGCCGGGCCTCGTCTCCTGCTCCCGCTGGCGTCATGACCCGTCCGAGGGCGAACCGCCGCTGGTGGCGCAGTACGGTGCGGTGGGCTTCAAGCCCTGAGGCCCGGCCGCCGCGAACGGTGAGCGGGGGCACGGGGAAGAGTTCCCCGTGCCCCCGCTCGAAGTCCGTACGGGCGTACGTACAGGTGTACGTACGCCCTTACGTCCGTCAGCCGTCGAGCGACGTCATCACGTGCTTGATCCGCGTGTAGTCGTCGAAGCCGTACGCCGACAGGTCCTTGCCGTATCCCGACTGCTTGAAGCCGCCGTGCGGCATCTCGGCGACCAGCGGGATGTGGGTGTTGATCCACACACACCCGAAGTCCAGCGCCTTCGACATCCGCATGGCGCGCGCGTGGTCCTTGGTCCACACCGAGGACGCGAGGGCGTACTCCACCCCGTTGGCCCACTCCAGGGCCTGCGCCTCGTCCGTGAAGGACTGCACCGTGATGACCGGGCCGAAGACCTCGTTCTGGATGATCTCGTCGTCCTGCTTGAGGCCGGAGACGACGGTCGCGGCGTAGAAGTAGCCCTTGTCGCCGACCCGGTGGCCGCCCGCCTCGACCTTGGCGTGCGCCGGAAGGCGGTCGATGAAGCCCGAGACCTGGGCGAGCTGGTTGGCGTTGTTCAGCGGGCCGTAGAGCACGTCCTCGTCGTCCGGCACGCCGGTCTTCGTCTCCGCGGCGGCCTTGGCCAGCGCCTCCACGAACGCGTCGTGGATCGACTCGTGCACCAGCACCCGGGTGGCCGCCGTGCAGTCCTGTCCGGCGTTGAAGTAGCCCGCGACCGCGATGTCCTCGACGGCCTTGGCGATGTCGGTGTCCTCGAAGACCACGACCGGAGCCTTGCCGCCCAGCTCCAGATGGACCCGCTTGAGGTCCTTGGCGGCGGAGGTGGCGACCTGCATGCCCGCCCGTACCGAGCCGGTGATGGAGGCCATCGCCGGGGTCGGGTGCTCGACCATCGCACGGCCCGTGTCACGGTCGCCGCAGATGACGTTGAAGACGCCCTTGGGCACGATCGAGCCGATGATCTCGGCGATCAGCACCGTGGAGGCGGGGGTGGTGTCGGACGGCTTGAGCACCACCGTGTTGCCCGCGGCCAGCGCCGGGGCGAACTTCCACACGGCCATCATCATCGGGTAGTTCCACGGCGCGACCTGCGCGCAGACGCCGACCGGCTCCCGGCGGACCATGGAGGTGAAGCCCTCCATGTACTCACCGGCGGAGCGGCCCTCCAGCATCCGCGCCGCGCCCGCGAAGAAGCGGATCTGGTCCACCATCGGCGGGACCTCTTCGCTGCGGACCAGCGCCAGCGGCTTGCCCGTGTTCTCGGACTCGGCGGCGATCAAGTCCTCGGCGCGCTCCTCGAACGCGTCGGCGATCTTCAGCAGCAGCCGCTGGCGCTCGGCCGGGGTGGTGTCGCGCCAGGCGGGGAAGGCGGCCTCGGCGGCGTCCATGGCGGCGTCGACGTCGGCCTGTCCGGAGAGCGGAGAAGCGGCGTAGACCTCGCCGGTGACCGGGTTGATGACGTCGATCGTCCGCCCGTCGGCGGCGTCCCGGAACTCCCCGTTGATGTAGTTGCGCAGACGACGCAGCTCGGTGGTCACTGTTGCCACCCTCCTGTCTCTGATCTCCGTTGGTCCAATGGGTGAGACAACCCACCCTAGTCCCCCGGCTGACGCTTTCGACAGCCCCGCCCCGGCCCATCTTCGGATTCAGTGTTATTCGATGCCTTCAACAACGAATAACATCACTTTGGGCTTGCAAGACAGACGACTCCCGGTGCATGGTGAGTTTGTGGCCAGTCGAAGCGCAGACTCCAGGAGCGGGAATGGATCGTCCCCGACGATCGACGCCGTCTCCCTCGCGATCATCGAACAGCTCCAGGAGGACGGGCGCCGTCCGTACGCCGCGATCGGCAAGGCCGTCGGCCTGTCGGAAGCGGCCGTACGACAGCGCGTCCAGAAGCTGCTCGACCAGGGCGTGATGCAGATCGTCGCCGTGACGGACCCGCTCACCGTGGGCTTCCGGCGGCAGGCGATGGTCGGCATCCGGGTCGAGGGCGACCTCGACCCCGTCGCGGAAGCGCTGACGGCCATGGCCGAATGCGAGTACGTGGTGATGACCGCGGGCTCCTTCGACCTCATGGTGGAGATCGTCTGCGAGGACGACGACCACCTGCTCGAAGTGATCAACAAGCGGATCCGCGCGCTCCCCGGTGTGCGGTCCACCGAGAGCTTCGTCTACCTCAAGCTCAAGAAGCAGACCTACATGTGGGGAACCCGATAGCCGTGAGCCAGGACCGCAGCGACCTCTCCAAGACCGCCTACGACCACCTGTGGATGCACTTCACCCGCATGTCGTCGTACGAGAACTCAGCCGTGCCCACCATCGTCCGCGGTGAGGGCACCTACATCTTCGACGACAAGGGCAAGCGCTACATCGACGGCCTCGCCGGCCTCTTCGTGGTCAACGCGGGCCACGGCCGTACCGAGCTCGCCGAGACCGCCTTCAAGCAGGCCCAGGAACTGGCCTTCTTCCCGGTGTGGTCCTACGCCCACCCCAAGGCCGTCGAGCTGGCCGAGCGCCTGGCGAACGAAGCCCCCGGCGACCTCAACAAGGTCTTCTTCACCACCGGCGGCGGCGAGGCCGTGGAGACCGCCTGGAAGCTGGCGAAGCAGTACTTCAAGCTGAAGGGCCAGCACACCAAGTACAAGGTCATCTCCCGCGCGGTCGCCTACCACGGCACCCCGCAGGGTGCCCTGTCCATCACCGGTCTGCCCGCCCTCAAGGCCCCCTTCGAGCCGCTGGTCCCCGGCGCGCACAAGGTGCCGAACACCAACATCTACCGCGCCCCGATATACGGCGACGACCCCGAGGCCTTCGGCCGCTGGGCCGCCGACCAGATCGAGCAGCAGATCCTCTTCGAGGGCCCCGAGACCGTCGCCGCGGTCTTCCTGGAGCCGGTGCAGAACGCGGGCGGCTGCTTCCCGCCGCCGCCCGGATACTTCCGGCGCGTCCGCGAGATCTGCGACCAGTACGACGTACTGCTCGTCTCGGACGAGGTCATCTGCGCCTTCGGCCGGCTGGGCACCACCTTCGCCTGCGACAAGTTCGGCTACGTCCCGGACATGATCACCTGCGCCAAGGGCATGACCTCGGGCTACTCCCCGATCGGCGCGTGCATCATCTCGGACCGCCTCGCGGAGCCGTTCTACAAGGGCGACAACACCTTCCTGCACGGCTACACCTTCGGCGGCCACCCGGTCTCCGCGGCCGTCGGCATCGCCAACCTCGACATCTTCGAGCGCGAGGGCCTCAACCAGCACGTCCTCGACAACGAGGGCGCCTTCAAGGCCACCCTGGAGAAGCTGTACGACCTGCCGATCGTCGGCGACGTCCGCGGCAACGGCTTCTTCTACGGCATCGAGCTGGTGAAGGACAAGGTCACCAAGGAGACCTTCACGGACGAGGAGACGGAGCGCGTGCTCTACGGCTTCCTCTCCAAGGCGCTGTACGACAACGGTCTCTACTGCCGGGCCGACGACCGCGGCGACCCGGTCATCCAGCTCGCGCCGCCGCTGATCGCCGACCAGAGCACGTTCGACGAGATCGAGCAGGTGCTGCGGACCGTGCTGACGGAGGCCTGGACCAAGCTCTGATCCAGCCGCCGGCCCGGTTCCCGGCCGGCCGCGCCCCCCGCCGCACCACGGCCCGGGTACGCCCATCCGAGTGGATGGCGCGTGCCCGGGCCGTGTGTTTCCCGGGACCCCGCATCCGGCTGCCTAGCGTGCGAGTGACCGATCGGCGCTGAGGTCGTTCCCCCGTACGGGGGAGGACCCATCTGATCAGAACCGAGGTGTACGCCATGGTGGACCCGCCCGACAGCGATGTGATCGAGGCACGCTCCCTCCACCACTCCCACAGCGGATCGCCCGCTCTCATCGCGGTCTCGCTCAGGACCCGCCGGGGCGAGGTCCTCGCCGTGCACGGCCCGCGCGGCAGCGGGAAGACGACCCTGCTCCGCTGTCTCTCCGGGCAGACCGTCGCCGACGAGGGAGAGGTGTGGTTCGACGGCGACCCCGTGCACACCCTGAGCCCGCTCCGGCGCGAACGGCTGCGGAGGGAGCGGTTCGGCTGGATCGGACCGGAGTCCTCGCTCGTGCCCGAACTGACCGTCTGGGAGAACGCGGCCCTGCCGCTGCTGCTGAACGGGGCCCCGCGCCGGCACGCCAAGGCCGCCGCCATGGAGTGGCTGGAACGGCTGGACATCGACGGGTGCGCGCGGCGGCGGCCGTACGGCCTGACCCGGGCCGAGCGCCAGCGCACCGCCGCCGCGCGGGCCCTGGTCGGGGAGCCCGCCGTGCTCTTCGCGGACGAGCCGACGGCGGCGCTGCACCGCGCGGACCGGGCCCTGCTGCTCCGTACGCTGCTGGCCGCGGCCGGCTCGCAGCGCACCACCGTCGTCCTTGCCACCCATGACACCGAGGTGGCCGCGCTCGCGAACCGTACCCTCGCGCTCGTGGACGGCCGGCTGACCGGCTCGCCGGACGGCACCGACGCGGAAGGCATGGCCGCATGCTCGCTCTCCGTCTAGCCCGCGGCGCCCACCCCCTGGTCCTGCTGCGCCGGCTGCTGGTCGCGGCGGCCTCCGGGGGCGTCGGCTTTCTGCTGCTGTGCGCGCTGGCGTACGCGCTGACCCACCCCGGTGACCGGACCGCCGCCCTGCTCCGGCTGTCCTGGTGCGCGATCCCCCTCGCCGCCACCGTGCACTTCGCGGTGGCCGTGGCGCATACGGACCCCAGCACCCGCCCCCGCACCGGACTCTCCGCGGTCGGCCTCGGGCCCGGGCGGCTCGCCGCGCTGGCGGCGGCCTCCACCGCACTGTCCGGGGCGCTCGGCAGCGTGCTCGCGCTGCTCTTCTTCCTCCATCTGCGGGGCGATCTGACGGGGCTGCCGTTCGACGGAGCCGCCCGTGAGCTGCTCGCGGCGGAGGCGCCGCTGCCGCTGGCCGCCACGCTCACCCTGCTGGCCCTGGTGCCGCTGACCGCGACGGTCGCGGCGGCGCTGGCCCTGCGCGGACGCGACGCCGCCCGGGAACGCGCGCCCGTGAGACCTCCGGGCGGACTGCCCTGGGGGTGCGCGCTGACGACGGCGGGGCTGGCGGTGGGCACCTTCACGGCCCGCGCCGAGAAGGCCGCGCCGCTGCCCCTGCCCAAGGAGTTCGGCGCGCATCCGGCCGGCGTCCTGGCGGGCTGGGCGCTGACCGCCGTGGGCCTCGCCTTCGCGGGACCGGCCCTGACCTTCTTCTGCGGCAGACTGCTCCAGATCCTGCGGCCGGGGGCCGTACGGCTGCTGGCGGGCCGGATCCTGATGGAGGAGTCCCACCGGATCGGCCGCCCCCTCGGGGTGGTCTGCGCGGTGGCCTCGGCGGTGATCACCGCCTGGGCGCTGTACGACACGGGTCCGCGCCCCTTCGGACCGCTGACCGGTCTGGGCGCCGCCCTGGTCGTCGCCTGTACGACGGCGACCCTGCTCACCGCGGTGGCCCAGGCCCGGCACGACCGCGCGACGGCGACGGAGGAGCTCAGACGGCTGGGCGCGTCCGTGGGCACACTCCGGCTGGCGGCGCTGCTGCGGGCCGCGGTTCTGCTGCTGGTGTTCGCGCCGCTGACCTGGGCGGTGGCGACGCTGGCCGCGCTTCCACTGAGCCGGTGAAGGGGTCCCGGCCGCGGCGGCGACGTCGCGCGGGCGGTGCCTCGGCGGTCGTCGCCGGGCGCACCGGACGCACCCGCAGACCGCGCGGGAACCGTCCGTCCGATCCGGTCCAGGGGAGCGGATCGGACGCCGGGAGCAGCGCGGAGAGCACCGGGGACGCCGCGAGCAGCGCGGAGAGCGCGGCCGACCGCACTCGCGCCGCTGTCCAGTCGTTTCTGGCACGGCTCCAGGAGGGCGACCCGGAGGGCATCGCCGAGGCGTTCGCCGAGCGGGTGGACTGGGTGATCGCCGATAATCCGGCCGTCCCCTGGGTCCGTCCGCGCCGTACGCGCGCCGATGTCGCGGGCCACTTCCGTGAGGTGGCCGAGGGGCAGGAGGCCGACCCGGCGGGCACCTCGATCGACGCGGTGACGGTGGACGGCACGGAGGCGCTGCTCAGCGGATGGCTCGCGGGCACGGTCCGGGCGACGGGCAAGACGTTCCGCTCGCCCTTCACGATACGGCTGACGGTCGAGAACGGTCTGATCGTGCGCTACCGCGTGGTGGAGGACGCCCTCACGATCGCGGCGGCCTGCACCCCGGACGCCCGGCCGCCCCGGGACACGGCGGACGGCTGAACGCCACGGGCCCGAGCCTGCCGGGTTCCCCGGGCGCGGCCCGGACCTGGGCACGTCCGGGTGCCAGGTCCGGGCCGGCGCATGTCATACGCCCCCCCGGGGGGGGTACGGCATACGCGCGACCGACCGGGCCGGGGCACGCCGGGCGAACCGACCGGCCCGGGAGTACGTCATGGGACACGGCGCGGGCCCGGCCCGGCCCCGGCGCACCGCGCGACCGGCCCGGGGACACGGCACGCGCCCGGCCCCGCCTGAGCGCCTCCGGCGTCCGGGGCGCGGGCTCAGCCCAGCACCACCACTTCCTCGGCGGCGAAGGCGACCGTCACCTCGGCCCCCGTCTCCGGCGCGTCCCGCAGCGGAACCTCCGCCTCCAGGAGCGGCCCGCGCGGCGGTCGCAGCCGTACCGCCACATGATCGCCGCGGAAGACGCAGGTCTCGGCGACACAGCGCAGCCCGTCGGGCGTCTCCCGGATCCGTACGCCCGGGGGCCGCACCAGCACACTGCCCTTCCCCTCCCGCGAGCCGTCCGGGACCGGAATCCTTCCCCAGACGGTGTCCGCGACCCCGCCGCCGACGGTCGCGGGCACCACATTGTCGAAACCGAGGAAACGCGCCACGAACTCATCGGCGGGCCGCTGCCAGACCTCCAGCGGAGTACCCGTCTGGGCGATCCGGCCCTCGCGCATCACCACCACCCGGTCGGCGAGCGCGAACGCCTCGCCCTGGTCATGGGTGACGGCGAGCACGGTGGTGCCCAGCCGGCCGAACAGCTCCCGCAACTCGACCACCAGCCGCTCCCGCAGCCCCCGGTCCAGCTGCCCGAGCGGCTCGTCCAGCATCAGGAGCCGGGGCTCCGGAGCCAGCGCCCTGGCCAGGGCGACCCGCTGCTGCTCACCGCCCGAGAGCGAGGCGACGGCCCGGCGCCCGGCCCCGGGCAGCCCCACCAGCTCCAGCAGCTCGGCGACCCGGCGGTCCCGCTCCACCCGCCCGACCCCGCGCATCCGCAGCCCGAAGGCGACATTGCCGCCGGCGTCGCGCTGCGGGAACAGCTGATGGTCCTGGAACATCAGCCCGACCCCGCGCCGGTGCACCGGCACATCCGACTGGTCACGGCCCGACAGCAGCACCCGGCCCGAGTCCGCGTGCTGAAGCCCGGCGACCACCCTCAGCAGGGTGGACTTGCCGCTGCCGCTCGGCCCGAGCACACAGACGGTCTCCTGCTCGGCGACATCGAGATCCACCGCGTCCAGCGCCGCCCGCGCCCCGAACCGTACGGTCACCCCGTCCAGACTGAGCAGAGCCATCAGAACTCCCCCGCCCCGCCCCGCGACGCCCCACGGACCCTGACTCGCTCCAGCAACAGAAGCGCCACCACGCACACCACCATCAGAATCGTGCTGAGGGCCATCGCCTGCCCGTAGTTGAGTTCGCCGGGCCTGCCCAGCAGCCGTGCCACCGCGACCGGCAGCGTCGGACGGTCCGGCCTGGCGATGAAGACGGTCGCGCCGAACTCGCCGAGCGAGACGGCGAAGGCGAACCCCGACGCGATCAGCAGCGCCCGGCGCACCAGCGGAAGGTCCACCTCGCGCCAGACCCGGAGCGGAGACGCCCCGAGGACCGCGGCGGCCTCCCGCAGCCGCCCGTCCACCGCCCGCAGCACCGGCAGCATCGTCCGTACCACGAAGGGGACGCCGACCAGCGCCTGCGCGAGCGGAACCAGGATCCAGGAGGCCCGCAGATCGAGCGGCGGCTCGTCGAGGGTGATGAGGAAGCCGAAGCCGACGGTGACCGCCGAGACCCCGAGCGGCAGCATCAGCAGCGCGTCGAAGCCGCGCACCAGCCGTCCGGCCCGCCGGGTGAGCGCCGCCGCGGCCAGCCCGCCGACGACGACCGCGATGGCGGTCGCGGCCAGCGCGTACCAGAGGGAGTTCAGCACGGCCTCGATCGGCGCGACCAGAAACGCGCCGCCGCTCGCCTCGACGGAGCCGAGCGCCCGGTAGTAGCCGAGGCCATAGCCGCCGGGGGTGTCCAGCGAACGCTCCGCCAGGACCCCGAGCGGCAGCAGCACCAGCAGCGCGATCGTGACGAGCACTCCGCCGAGCAGCGCCCACTGCCCCCACCCGCGCGGCCGTCGCGCGGTACGGGCCGGGTCGACCAGCTTCAGCGCGCTCTCCCGGCGGCGCACGGTCCTGGCGTGCACGGCCAGCACGGCGCCGACCGCGGCGAACTGCACCAGGGTCAGCACGGCGGCCGTCCGCAGATCCAGCAGCTGCGCGGTCTGCCGGTAGATCTCCACCTCCAGGGTGGCGAAGGAGGGTCCGCCGAGGATCTGTACGACGCCGAAGGAGGTGAAGGTGAAGAGGAAGACCATCAGGGCCGCCGCCGCGACGGAGGGCGCGAGCGCCGGCAGGGTCACTCGCCGCCAGGCCGTGAACCGCCCCGCGCCCAGCACCCGGGCGGCCTCCTCCTGACGGGGGTCGAGCTGTGCCCACAGCCCGCCCACGGTCCGTACGACGACGGCGTAGTTGAAGAAGACATGGGCGATCAGAATGGCCCATACGCTGGTGTCGAGCCGGACGCCCCACAGCTCGTCCAGCAGTCCGCCGCGTCCGAGCAACGCCAGAAAGGCGCTGCCGACGACCACGGTGGGCAGCACGAACGGCACGGTCACCACGGCCCGCAGCAGCTTCTTGCCGGGGAAGTCGTAGCGGGCGAGGACATAGGCGCCGGGCAGCGCGATCAGCAGGGTGAGCACGGTGGAGGCGAGCGCCTGCCAGGTGGTGAACCAGAGCACCCGCTGAAGATCGGCGCGGCCCAGCACCTCGCCGATCCAGCCGAACTGCCAGCTGTCGCCCGTCTTCAGTCCACGGCTGACGATGGCGGCGACCGGATAGGCGAAGAAGACGGCGAAGAACGCGACGGGCACGGCCATCAGGCCGAGCCGCGCCGCGCCGCCCCGGAACCGGCGGGCGGGCCTCTTCCGAGGTCCCGCCCCGGGCCGGGCTACTTCACTACGAGCGAGGACCACGTCTGAATCCACTGCTCACGGTTGTCTGCGATCTTCTTCGGGGCGAGGGTCCCGGGCTGGTCGACCACCGCGCCGAACTCGGTGAACAGCTCGGGCAGCCGCGCGTCCCGGTTCACCGGGCTGACGAACATGTTCAGCGGCATGTCCTCCTGGAACTCCTTCGAGATCAGGAAGTACAGCAGCGCCTTGCCGCCCTCCTCGTTCCCGGCCCCCTTGAGCAGCCCGGCGAACTCGATCTGCCGGAAGCAGGTGCCGGTGGCGACCCCGGTGGGGGCCTCCTTCGGCTGCGGATCGGCGTAGAGCACCTCGACCGGCGGGCTGGAGGCGTACGAGACGACCAGCGGCCGGTCCGCCTTGGCCTTCCGGCCGCCTGCCGAGCCGGAGAACTCCTCGTTGTACGCCTCTTCCCAGCCGTCGACGACCTTGACGCCGTTGTCCTTGAGCTTCTTCCAGTAGCCCTGCCAGCCCTGCTCACCGTATTCGGCGACGGTGCCGAGGACGAAGCCGAGCCCGGGGGACGAGGTCGCGGCGTTCTCCACGACCAGCATGTCCTTGTACGCGGGCTTGAGAAGATCGTCGAAGGTCTTCGGCGGGGCGAGCTTCTTGTCGGCGAAGTACTTCTTGTCGTAGTTGACGCAGACGTCGCCGGTGTCGACGGGGGTGACCCGGTGCTCGCCCGCATCGAGCTGCACCTCCTCGGCCACCCGGTCCAGGCCCTTGGCGCGGTGCGGGGTGAACAGCCCGTTGTCGAGGGCCCGGGAGAGCAGGGTGTTGTCGACGCCGAAGAACACATCGCCCTGGGGCGAGCCCTTGGTGAGGATCTCCTTGTTCAGGGCGACCCCGGCGTCACCGCTCTTGAGGACCTTGACCTGGTAGCCGGTCTGCTCGGTGAACTCCTTCAGCACGGCGTCGGAGGCGGCGAAGGAGTCATGGCTGACGAGCGTCACGGTCTTCGACGGCTTCTTCCCGGCGGAGTCCCCGGACGAGGACTCTCCGCCGCAGGCCGCGAGCGTGCTGACGCCCAGCGCCGCCGCGAGCGCGGTGACGGCCATCTTCTTGGTGGTGCTCACTGAGATTCCTCCTGGGGTGGCCAGGAAGAGACGCGGCCCCGCCCGGTTCTCCGAAGAGAATCCGGGCAGGACGCAACAGCTTGAGTATCGACCGGACTTCCTACCCAGAATGACCTGGGCGAGGTTCAGAGGGTCTGCGGTCTGCTGGGATACCGCACTCTCAGCGCTGTGGCGCTCCCCTGTCGGAAATATATTCAGAAATATATGAAGATCATCCCTGCGGATGTTCGAGCCCAGAGTACAAGGTCAGCGGCGTGCTGCGGCAGGCCCGGCCGCGACGGATTCCGGGCGCGGACCCCGAGCGATTCCGGGCGCGGGCCCGGCGGATTCCGAGGTCGAGCCCCGGATCCGAGCCGGCCCGGCCCGGCTCCGTGCTCCGGCCCCCGGCTCAGCGCTCGGGCCCGGCCCGGCTCAGCGCTCGGAGGCGGCGAGCTGCCCGCAGGCCCCGTCGATCTCCTGTCCCCGGGTGTCCCGCACGGTGACCGGCACGCCATGGGCGGCGATCGCCTCGACGAACGCCTTCTCGTCCTCGGGGCGGGAGGCGGTCCACTGGGAGCCGGGCGTCGGGTTGAGCGGGATCAGATTCACATGGACCCGCTTGCCCTTGAGGAGCCGGCCGAGCAGATCGCCCCGCCACGCCTGGTCGTTGATGTCCCGGATGAGGGCGTACTCGATGGAGATACGGCGGCCGGACTTCTCCGCGTACTCCCAGGCGGCGTCGAGGACCTCGCGCACCTTCCAGCGGGTGTTGACCGGGACCAGGGTGTCCCGCAGCTCGTCGTCCGGCGCGTGCAGCGAGACGGCGAGACGGCATTTGAAGCCCTCGTCGGCGAAGCGCAGCATCGCGGGGACCAGACCGACCGTCGAGACGGTGATCCCGCGCTGGGACAGACCGAGGCCGTCCGGCTCGGGGTCGGTGAGCCGGCGGATGGCGCCCACGACCCGCTTGTAGTTGGCCAGCGGCTCGCCCATGCCCATGAAGACGATGTTCGACAGCCGGGCGGGCCCGCCGGGCACCTCGCCGTCGCGCAGGGCGCGCACTCCGTCGACGATCTGGTGGACGATCTCGGCGGTGGAGAGATTGCGGTCCAGCCCGGCCTGCCCGGTGGCGCAGAACGGGCAGTTCATCCCGCAGCCGGCCTGCGACGAGATGCACATGGTGACCCGGTCCGGGTAGCGCATCAGCACGGACTCGACGAGGGTGCCGTCGTGCAGCCGCCACAGGGTCTTACGGGTGGTGTCGTCATCGCACGAGACATGTCGCACGACGGACATCAGATCGGGCAGCAGCTCGGTGGCGAGCTTCTCGCGCGCGGCGGCCGGGATGTCGGTCCACTGGGCCGGGTCATGGGCGTACCGCGCGAAATAGTGCTGTGAGAGCTGCTTGGCGCGGAAGGGCTTCTCGCCGATCGCGGCGACGGCCTCCTTGCGCTCGGCGGGCGAGAGGTCGGCGAGGTGCCGCGGGGGCTTCTTGGCTCCGCGGGGGGCGACGAATGTCAGTTCTCCGGGCTTGGGCATGGTCCCTCCAGTGTCGCAGAGACGCCGCAGAGATATGACAAAGGGCCCGCTACCCTGTGGATAACGAGCCCCTTGGCAGAAAATCGCAGGTCAGCCGCTGCCTACAAAGATGACGAACAGCAGCCATACCACCGGCGCGGTCGGCAGCAGCGAGTCCAGCCGGTCCATGATGCCGCCGTGTCCGGGGAGCAGCGTGCCCATGTCCTTGATGCCCAGATCACGCTTGATCATCGACTCGCCCAGATCGCCGAGCGTGGCGCTGACCGCGACCGCGAGGCCGAGCAGCAGCCCCTGCCACCAGCTGCCGCCGTCGATCAGGAACTCCATGCAGAGCGCGCCCGCCGCCATCGCGAACGCCACCGCGCCGAACAGTCCCTCACGGGTCTTGCCGGGGCTGATGCGCGGCGCGAGCCTGTGCTTGCCGAAGCGCCAGCCCACCGCGTACGCGCCGGTGTCGCTGACCACGGTGAGCAGCAGGAAGGTCAGCACCCGCCAGGAGCCGTCGTCCGAGGCGAGCATCAGGGCGACGAACGTGGCCAGGAACGGCACATAGAAGGCGGCGAAGACGCCGGCGGTGACGTCCTTCAGATAGCCCTCGGGGGGCTCTGTCATCCGCCACACCAGTACGGCGAGGGCGGTGAGCGCCATGGCGACCCAGGCCCCCTCGGCGCCCCGCGCGTAACCGGCGACGACCATCGCGGCTCCGCCGACCGCGAGCGGCACCAGCGGCGCCTTGATCTGCTTGCGCTCATGGAGCCGGGAGGTGAGCTCCCACAGGCCGACGACGACGGCGACCACGACCACTCCGACGAACACGGCCTTGACGACGAAGAGCGAGGCCACGATCACGGCGCCGAGACCGACGCCGACTCCTATGGCCGCCCTCAGATCGCGCCCGGCGCGCTTCTTCTCCCGGCCCGACCGCCCGCTGCGGCCCGACCGGTTGTCGCCCCGGCTCCCGGGTGGCGGCGTGGCCCCCGGACCGGCCGGGTCGGGCATCGGCTCGGGCGGGGTCCCGCTGCGGAACAGGGGGCCGTTCAGCGGAGCGGCCCCCTGGCCGTGTGCCTCGCGGCTGTCGCGGTCGTCACGGTCTTCGGCGTCTCTACCTGCATCGGGAAAGTCCGGCACGATGGGCATGGGCCGAGTCTGCTGTGCCTCATGCCCAACATATGCGGGACCCGCCGAGGCAGGGCCCTGGTCGGACGTTCGCCAGTCCCCGACGTAGTCGGCCCTCGGCGGGGCCCCCCAGGAAGAGTCGTTCATCAGACTTCGAGCAGCTCGGCTTCCTTGTGCTTCAGCAGCTCGTCCACCTGTGTCACATACTTCGCGGTGGTGTCGTCGAGCTCCTTCTCGGCACGGCGGCCCTCGTCCTCGCCGACCTCGCCGTCCTTGACGAGCTTGTCGATGGCTTCCTTGGCCTTGCGGCGCACGGAGCGGATCGAGATCTTGGAGTCCTCGGCCTTGCCCTTGGCGACCTTGATGTAGTCGCGACGGCGCTCCTCGGTGAGCTCGGGGAACACCACCCGGATGATGTTGCCGTCGTTGCTCGGGTTGACGCCGAGGTCGGAGTCGCGGATCGCCTGCTCGATATTGCGGAGCGCGCTCTTGTCGAACGGGGTCACCACGGCCATCCGGGGCTCCGGAACGGAGAACGAGGCCAGCTGGTTGATCGGGGTCAGCGCACCGTAGTAGTCCGCCACGATCTTGTTGAACATCGCCGGGTGCGCACGTCCGGTGCGGATCGCGGCGAAGTCCTCCTTGGCGACCACGACGGCCTTCTCCATCTTCTCCTCGGCTTCGAGGAGGGTCTCTTCGATCACCACTTGCTCCTGCGTGTCTTGAGTAGGCTGTGGTTCCCCCGTGCCCAGGGCCTCGGGGGAATGCCTGGGCGGGGCGGAACTGTGTCGCGTCTTCCCTGCACGGTGTCCGACCGGCAGGAGTTTGTCCATCCCCGGAAGGCCGTCACCGGCGTCCCGGATGTCCCGGGAGTCAGGTCCGGGTGCCCTGGTCGCTCACGAGCGTGCCGATCTTCTCACCCTTGACGGCCCGCGCGATATTGCCCTCGGTGAGAAGTTCGAAGACGAGGATCGGGAGCGCGTTGTCGCGGCAGAGGGTGACGGCGGTCGCGTCGGCGACCTTGAGGTTGCGGCCGATCACCTCGCCGTACTCCAGCGCGTCGAACTTCACCGCGTCGGGGTTGGTCTTGGGGTCGGAGTCATAGACCCCGTCGACGCCGTTCTTGCCCATCAGCAGGGCTTCGGCCTCGATCTCCAGAGCCCGCTGAGCGGCGGTGGTGTCGGTGGAGAAGTAGGGCATGCCCATGCCGGCGCCGAAGATGACGACCCGGCCCTTCTCCAGATGCCGCACGGCGCGCAGCGGGATGTAGGGCTCCGCGACCTGGGCCATGGTGATGGCCGTCTGGACTCGGGAGTCGATGCCCTCCTTCTCCAGGAAGTCCTGGAGGGCGAGGCAGTTCATCACGGTGCCGAGCATGCCCATGTAGTCGGAGCGGGCCCGGTCCATGCCGCGCACCTGGAGCTCCGCACCGCGGAAGAAGTTTCCGCCGCCGATGACGACCGCGATCTCGGCACCGTCGCGAACGACCGCGGCGATCTCACGGGCGATGGCGTGGACGACATCGGGGTCGACGCCGAGTCCTCCGCCGCCGGAGAACGCCTCGCCGGAGAGCTTCAGCATGAAGCGTCCGGCTTTCTTCACGTCATGCTTCCCGTCGTGGTCACTGTTATCGCCGGCAGCCTGGTTGGCGTCCGCGCCCTTGTTCATGGAGATCTCCTCGTGCACATACGAAGGAGGCCACTGCCGTTCGGGTGCTGGTGTCCCTGTCGGCAATGGCCTCCTCGTCAGATCTGCGGTCGTCCGGCGCCGCCAGGCCGCTGTGCCATGTGGCATCCGCGGCCGTTGACAGCGTGGGAAACCCTAGCGGGCTCCCCAGCCGATCGCGTACTCGCCGTACTACTCGCTCAGGCGCCGACGCGGATGCGCGCGAAGCGCTTCAGCGTGACACCGGCCTCGTCAAGAACCTTCTTGACGGACTTCTTGTTGTCCTTGGCGAACGGCTGGTCAAGAAGGGTGACCTCCTTGAAGAAGCCGTTGACCCGACCCTCGACGATCTTCGGGAGGGCGGCCTCGGGCTTGCCCTCCTCACGCGAGGTGGCCTCGGCGACGCGGCGCTCGTTCTCCACGACGTCGGCCGGAACCTCTTCGCGGGTGAGGTACTTCGGCGCGAACGCGGCGATGTGCTGCGCGACGTCCTTGGCGACCTCGCCGTTCTCCTTGTCCAGCTCGACCAGCACGCCGACCTGCGGCGGAAGGTCGGGCATGGTGCGGTGCAGGTACACACCGACGTACGCACCGGAGAACTGCGCGAAACGGTCGAGGACGATCTTCTCGCCGAGGTTGGCGTTGGCCTCGTCGACGTACGCCTGAACGGTCTTGCCGGCCTCGATCTCGGAGGCGAGCAGGGCGTCCAGGTCGGCCGGGGAGGTCGCGGCGACGTGGGCGGCGAGCGTGTTGGCGACGGCCTGGAACTTGTCGCCCTTGGCGACGAAGTCGGTCTCGCACTTCAGCTCAAGCAGAACGCCGGAGGTCTTGTCCTCGGAGATGAGGGAGACGACGGCACCGTTCTCGGCGTTGCGGCCCTCGCGCTTGGCCACACCCTTCTGGCCCTTGACGCGGAGCAGCTCGACGGCCTTGTCGACGTCGCCGCCGGCCTCGTCCAGCGCCTTCTTGCAGTCCATCATGCCGGCGCCGGTCAGCTCGCGGAGCTTCTTGACGTCAGCGGCGGTGTAGTTCGCCATGTCCTTGAGTCTCTTCTCGAAAAAGTCGAAATTCGAAGATCCGCCGCGGTCGGAGGGGCCGCGGACGATCTACGGGTGAGCGGCGGGGGCCGGTGTCATCGTCACACCGTCCCCCGCCGTTCACCTACCGAAGCGTTGCGACGCGTCAGGCCTGCTCGGCGTCCGCGGCGGGCTGCTCGGCGGGGGCCTCAGCAGCCTCGGCCGGGGCCTCGACCTCGGCCTCGGCGGCGGGGGCCTCAGCGGCCGGAGCCTCAGCAGCGGCCTCAGCGGGCTTCTCGGCGTCGTCGGCCTTCTTCTCACCCTCGAGCAGGTCGCGCTCCCACTCGGCGAGGGGCTCGCCGGCGGCCTTCTCGCCCGGCTTGGAGTCGCCGGTGGCGACGCCGGAGCGGGCGATGAGGCCCTCGGCGACGGCGTCGGCGATCACGCGGGTGAGCAGGGTGACGGAGCGGATCGCGTCGTCGTTGCCCGGGATCTTGTAGTCGACCTCGTCGGGGTCGCAGTTGGTGTCGAGGATCGCGACGACCGGGATGTGGAGCTTGCGCGCCTCACCGACGGCGATGTGCTCCTTCTTGGTGTCCACGATCCAGACGGCGCTCGGCACCTTCTGCATCTCGCGGATGCCGCCGAGGGTCTTCTCCAGCTTGGCCTTCTCGCGGGAGAGGACCAGCAGCTCCTTCTTGGTGAGGCCGGAGGCGGCCACATCCTCGAAGTCGATCTGCTCAAGCTCCTTGAGGCGCTGCAGACGCTTGTAGACGGTGGAGAAGTTGGTCAGCATGCCACCCAGCCAGCGCTGGTTGACGTACGGCATGCCCACGCGGGTCGCCTGCTCGGCGATCGCCTCCTGGGCCTGCTTCTTGGTGCCGACGAACATGATGGAGCCGCCGTGCGCGACGGTCTCCTTGACGAACTCGTAGGCGCGGTCGATGTACGACAGCGACTGGAGCAGGTCGATGATGTAGATGCCGTTGCGCTCCGTGAAGATGAAGCGCTTCATCTTCGGGTTCCAGCGGCGGGTCTGGTGACCGAAGTGGACGCCGCTCTCCAGCAGCTCCCGCATCGTGACGACGGCCATAGCCGTATCTCCTTGGGTTCTCGGTTGTGTTCCTGACGCCCCGACGCGCCGTGCCACAGAGGACCGAGGAGCGCGACCATCGACCGTGAAGGCTTGATGATGGCGGGGCGTGCGAAGTCGACCCGGTGACCCGGATCGCCAGAAGAAGTGTACGGGACGGGGGCCGTCCCGGGTGACGGCGCTGTCCACAACCGGTCGGTAATCCACAGATCGGGAGCATGATCCCCCCGCTCGGGGCCGGTCGCGGGAGCGTGTTCGCCATGTACCGAGGGCTACTGGTTCTTCTGCTGCTTCTCTCCGTGACCGCCGCGCGACCGACGGTTTCCGGCCCCGTCCCGGTGGCGCGGGGGCTGCCGGCGCCCGTCCCCGGCGGGGAATCCCCCGGGGATTCCGGGCGGGGAGTCTGGCCGGTGGGACCGCCGCGCCCGTGGGTGGTGCGTGGCTGGGAACCACCGCTTTCGGAGTACGGCCCCGGGCATCGCGGGGTTGATCTGGCCGCCCCGCCGGGGACCCCGGTCCTTGCGGCGGCGGCCGGGCGGATCGCCTTCTCCGGCCCGGTGGCGGGCCGCGGTGTGCTCACGATCACTCTCACGGCGGGGTGGTCCGGGCCGGGGAGCCCGGCGCTGCGGATCACCTACGAGCCGGTGACGGCCCTGCTCCCGGTGGGCACGGAGGTGGACCGGGGCGTCCCGGTGGCTCGGACCGGGCCGGGGCCTTCGCACTGCGCGACGGGGTGTCTCCACTGGGGCCTGCTGCGCGGCCGGGAGTATCTGAACCCGCTCACCCTGCTCCCGCCGGAGCTGCTGCACGGCGCTCCGCCCCGACTGCTGCCGCTGACGGGGACGGCCCCCCTGCGGCCGGGGCCGGGCTCAGGGGCGGTACGGGCCGGGGCCGGGCGCACCGGGGCGGTGCGGGCCGAGGTGATGAGGCGCACCGAGGCGGTGCGGGCCGGGGACCGGGCCCGGTGCGAGCCGGTGCGGCACCGGCGTCGGCATCGGCACCCGCACCCGCACCGGCGCCGGGCGCGCGCTGTCAGGCCAGGACCCCGTGCAGGGCCCTGGACACCGCCGCGTCAGCGATCACCTGGGGCTCTTCGGCCGCGCCGAGCTCGATACGCCGGACGGCGGCGTCCACGACGCCCTGGAGGAGCATCGCCGCCAGCCTCGGCTGCTGATGCCCCAGCTCGCCGAGCGCCTCGACGATCATGGCGATCAGCCCGCCGTGCGCCGCGCGGATCTTCTCCCGCGCCGCGGCGTCCAGCTCGCTCGCGGAGATGGCGACCACCGCACGGTGCCGCCGGTCCCCCACGAGCTCCAGCTGGGTGCGCACATACGCCTCGATCTTGCCGTCGGCGGTGTCCGCCCGCTCCATCGCGTCCTCGACCTCAGCCGCCCAGACGGGGAAGTCGACGGCGCACAGCTCCTCGACGACCGCCGCTCGGGAGCGGAAGTACTCGTACACCGACGACCTGGCCAGTCCGGTGCGCTCGGCGAGGGCGGGGAAGGTCAGCGCCTCCGTACCGCCCTCGGACAGGAGGGTTCGCGCGGCGTCGAGCAGGGCGTCGCGCTGCATGGTCCGGTGCTCGGCCACGGAGGCCGCTCGAATCCTGGGCACGTCTCCACTTTACGGATGCCGCGCAAGACCCGGCCAGGATTCGGCGTCAACGCCCCACGTCGGCGAGCTTCGCCCGCAGCTGGAGCACCGATTTGGTGTGGATCTGGCTGACTCTGCTCTCGGTGACGCCGAGCACATTGCCGATCTCGGCGAGGGTGAGGCCCTCGTAGTAGTAGAGGGTGACGACGGTCTTCTCCCGCTCGGGGAGGGTGTTGATGGCACGGGCGAGGAGCCGTCGCAGCTCGCGGCCCTCCGCCACCTCCACCGGGTCGTCGGCGGCGGTGTCCTCCAGGGTGTCCATCAGGCTGAGCCGGTCGCCGCCCTCGCCGCCGGCATGGAGCAGCTCCTCCAGGGCGACGACGTTCGCCAGCGACAACTGGCTGAAGACCGCGTGGAGTTCCTCCACCGCGATGCCCATCTCGACGGCCACCTCGCCCTCGGACGGGGTGCGCCTCAACTGGGCCTCCAGGGTGGCGTAGGCGCGCTCCACGGCGCGGGCCTTCTGGCGGACGGAACGCGGGATCCAGTCGAGCGCGCGCAGCTCGTCGATCATCGCGCCGCGGATACGGGTGATCGCGTAGGTCTCGAATTTGATGGACCGCTCGATGTCGAACTTCTCGATGGCGTCGATGAGCCCGAAGACCCCGGAGGAGACGAAGTCGGCCTGCTCCACATTGGAGGGCAGGCCGACGCTCACCCGGCCCGCCACATACTTCACCAGCGGCGAGTAGTGCAGGATCAACTGCTCACGCAGCCGCTCGTCCCCGGTGGCCTTGTACGACCGCCACAACTCCTCAAGCGATGTGGGAGCGGAGGGGCGCACGGCGCCGCGGGCGGCGGGGGGCACTGCCGCGCGGTCAGACCCGGAGGTGTGCTGGGGCATGCGTTGCCTTGAGCCGTTCTGCCGTGAGGGGACTCGGAAGGGGGAGCGGGCGAGCGTCTGGACCGGGAATGGTGAGCGTAGCGTGACTGTACGGTCGCTGTGGGCGAAGATCCGGGGAACACCCTGCGCGGGGGTACCGTCCCCGGCCACCCCTCGCGGCCGGGGAGGACCCATGGCGTGCCCGTCTGCGGGGTGCGGCCGACGGTGCCACGGAAGATCGCCGGTATCGCCTTTTCACCCGAATGCTCCAGGTCAAGTGCCGTCTCGCCGCGTATTCGGCCGATGGATCGCCTGAGGCGTCAACCGCCAGTTGTCGCCGTGCCGTTCGACGAACCCCAGCGCGTGCAGCCCGTACAGCCTGCCGAGGGTCTCATCGGGGGTCGTCCCCGCGTCGCGGGCGAGTCGCGCGGGGTCGGCGGGGCCCCGGGCGGGGAGGGCTTCGAGGATCCGCGCGCTGACCGGGTCCAGCAGATCCCGCGGCAGCACCGGCCCCCGGCGTGGCGGGGCGAGCTCTCCCATGCCCCCGACCAGTTCGACTGTTTCATCCGCGTCGGTGACCAGCACCGCGCCGCCGCGCAGCAGTTCATGCACCCCGGCCGAGAGTCCGCTGGTCGCCGGGCCGGGCACGCCCATGGTGTGCCGGGACAGCCGCTGAGCGCAGCGCGCGGTGACGAGCGAGCCGCTGCGATGCTCGGCCTCCACGACGACCGTGCCCCGGGTGAGGGCCGCGATCACCCGGTTGCGCAGCACGAATCTGCTGGGTGTGGGGTGGTCGCCGGGCGGTAATTCGCCGACGATCAGACCCTGTTCGGCGATGCGTCCGATCAGGGCGGCATGGCCGCGGGGATAGACGACGTCGACTCCGCAGGCGAGCACGGCGACGGTGGCCCCGCCTGCGGCCAGCGCCCCCCGGTGCGCCGCGCCGTCGATCCCGAACGCCGCTCCGGAGACCACGACCCACCCCCGTTCGGCGAGCCCCGAGCCGAGGGCTGCCGCCATATGCGCCCCGTAGGGGGTGCAGGCCCGGGCGCCGACGACGGCGACCGAGCGCACCGCCCAGGTGCGCAGATCGGGGCCGCCTCTGAGCCAGAGGCCGATGGGCCTGGCGTCCCCGAGGTCATCGAGCTGGGTCGGCCACTCCAGGTCGCCCGGGCAGATGAAGCGGCCCCGGGCGGCGGTGACGGCTTCGAGGTCGCGGCGGGGGTCGGCGCCGGCGGCCCGGGCGCGGTACCCCGCCAGCCGGCGCGGGGTGGCTCCGGGGAGCGCCCCGGCGCCCGGTGCGGTGAGCCGGTCCCACACTTCCCGCGCCCCGAATTCGCGCAGCCACCGCCCGCCGCGCTCATCGCCCGGCTCGATCACCCGGGTGAGCGCGATCCGCGCCAACCGCTCGGCATCACCAGGTCCTACCACCCGCCCCCACTCGGACTCCGGGCCCCCGGCCCGGTCATGCGCCGACCGCTCACCGTCACCGGGCCCGACCGCCCGCCCCCGCCCGGACTCCGGCCCCTCGGCCCGGTCCTCGCCCATCACGCGCCTCCCCGGGCCTGGGCGAGCGACGCCCCTCGGGCGACTCCGGTGCGCAGCTCCAGGGCGAGGCCCACATCGTCGGCGCGGGGGCTGTCCCGGCCCGACAGATCGGCGAGGGTCCAGGCGACCCGCAGCACCCGGTCCAGGCCGCGGGCGGTGAGCAGACCGCGCTCCATGTCCCGTTCGGCCGCGCCGAGCGCCCCGGGCGCGACCGGCCAGCGGGTGCGCAGCTCATGGCCGGGGACTTCGCTGTTGACGGTCCAGGGGGTGCCGCACAGCCGGGCGGCGGCGCGGGCGCGGGCGGCGCGGACCCGGGCGGCGACCGTCGCGGTGGATTCGCCCCGGCCGCCCCGCCCCAGCAGATCGCCCCGGCTGACGGGCTCGACCCGCACCCGCAGATCCACCCGGTCGAGCAGCGGCCCGGACAGCCGCGCCTGGTACCGCCGGACGACGGCGGGCGGGCATTCGCATCCGCCGCCGTGCAGCGCGTGCCGTCCGCAGGGGCACGGGTTGGCGGCGAGGACCAGCAGAAAGCGGGCCGGCAGCCGGACCACTCCCCCGCTGCGGGCGACCACCACATGCCCCGCCTCCAGCGGCTGCCGCAGGGCGTCCAGCGCCTTGCCGGTGAACTCCGGTGTCTCGTCGAGGAAGAGGACTCCCCGATGGGCCAGGGAGACCGCTCCCGGCCTGGGCAGCCCGTTCCCCCCGCCGACGAGTGCGGGCATGGTGGCCGAGTGGTGCGGGGCGCAGTACGGAGGGGTGCGCACCAGCGGTTCGCCGGGCGGCAGGATCCCGGCCACCGAGTGCACGGCCGTGACCTCCAGGGCCTCCTGCCGGGTCAGCGGCGGCAGCACCCCGGGCAGCCGCTCCGCCAGCATGGTCTTGCCCGCGCCCGGCGGCCCGTGCAGCATCAGATGGTGGCCGCCGGCCGCCGCGACCTCCAGGGCCCTGCGGGCCAGGTGCTGGCCCGCGACATCGGCGAGGTCGGGGCCTTCGGCTTGGGTGGCCGCGAGTCCTGTGCCCACCCCCGCGCCCGGCACCAGCAGCCCCGACAGCATGGGGTCGGGGCTGCCCTCGGGCACCGGTTCCTCCTCGGGGACCGGCGCATCGGTCAGCACGGCGATGAGCTGACGCAGACTCCGCACCCCGAGCACCGACACACCGGGCACCAGCGCCGCCTCCCCGGCGGTCCGCTCGGGCACGACCACCTGCCGGTATCCCGCCTCGGCGGCGGCGAGCACGGCGGGCAGCACCCCGCGCACCGGGCGCACCCGGCCGTCGAGCCCCAACTCCCCGATCAGCACCAGGTCGGCGATGGCCGCGGGGTCGATGCGCTCGGCCGCGCCGAGCACCGCACAGGCCACGGCGAGATCGAATCCTTGCCAATTGCGCCCTTACTTTACGGCGACGATCCAACGCTGCACCCAGACCCCGGCCCGGACCATGGCCATCAGCAGGTCAGTCATCTCTGCTGCAAGCTGCTTGCTGGCGGCTCCAGGGCGGAGGAAAAGGGTGTGCCGCCCCTCAGCTTCCAGTGGCACGCACCGCAGGGCGTCCGGAAGGGCTCCGGGCTCCGCGAAGGTCCAGCACGCCTCGGCAAGTCGCTGATCACCAGGCACCGGGGGTTCATCTGGAGGTAGGCGGAGCCACTGCCCGAGCTCGTTGCCGGGGCGCTGCTGCCGATCTATGTCATCAAGCAGGCCCTGGGTGGCGTGACCCGGCCGTACGACGAGAGTGACCCACCCGTCCTCATCCAGCACGGCCACGGCCCGGCCGGGCGGGATCTCGTCTGGTGTGTTCGCGAAGCGGTAGCGGGCCCGGGTCACCTGGTGCGACATGCTGTTCCACCCCTCCGGCTGCGACGACGGTGGCGCAACCGTATGTCAGTTCGATTCCATTAGGCATGCGGAATCTCCACTTCCACCCCCAGGCGGATGCCTCATCATGCCCCGCACCCGACTGGATCACCAGGTGAAACGAGAAAATAGCGGAGTGCTGATCAGTTAAGCCCGCTTGTATGCCTCGATCAGAGCCTGGATCTTGCGCTGATCCTCTTCGTTCATCTCCTCGAAGTGGTACACCATCGCGCGCACTGCCTCGGTGTCGCTGTACACCGGATCCACGCCGAAGAACTGCGCGCTCGCGGCGTCCTGGACGAGGCGCAGCGGCACACCCAGCCCGGCCGCCATCCCGCGGAGGGCTGGCACATCCGGTGCCTGTACGGGCAGCCGGGTCGCGATCCGATGGAGCCAGCTGGATTTGACCGTCTGTTCCCCGCTCTCGGGGTCGACGCAGCGGGCCGCCAGTTTTTCGTAGCTCAGCCGCAGGGCGTCCTTGCGCTCCAGCACGAGGTCACCCAGGTGGTTCCTGCCTGGGGCCGGCGCGGCCTTTTCTGCGGTCATGAGGGTCATCCTGCCACTCCGTGTCATGTCATGGGCTGTGGGGTGTCCATGTGGGCAGTGAGGCGCGCGCCGCATCCCCCCTGGTAGCAACTCTGCGCCATCCCACTCGATGGACGAAGTGTCCATGAGGAAGGACACCCTTCGCTAGGGCAAGCGACCGGCCAAGTGGCCGAAACCGCTGACCCTCTCCAACTCCCTGGACGACTCGTCCAAGTCATGCAATGATTCCTTCATCCAAGCGGTGCAATGAACCGGCGCACGAGGTGGACGTGACTAGACCTGCCCTGCATTACAAGATCGTCAATCCCCAGCTCTTGGAGATGCTGATGCGCCGCACCGGACGCGGCGATGCCGTCTCTGTACGACAGCTCGCCGACCGCGCTGGCATCCCCCACGGCACCGTAGGAAACCTGCTCACCGGCGAGCAGCAGACCGTCCGAACCGAGACGGCCCACGCAATCACCAGCGCGCTCGGCGTCGATCTGCTCGTCCTCTTCATGCCCGCCGAGCGGGCCGCTGCCGCGCTCCCCCGGTCAAACCGGACGCCGGTGTCCATATGACGGAGCCCTTCAGCCGGGCAGCCGCCGAGCAGCGGCTCGGGCCGGATGCTGTGGCCGCGATACGGCGAACCGCCACCGCCGCGCCACCGCTCCGTGCCGAGCAGCGAGCCGCACTTCGTGCGGTGTTCGTGTCGGCGCGGTCCAGCGCGAGCCACCTGAACCGCGCTGCTTGACCGCACAAATACGGGGCCGCCCCGGACCGGGCCTGGTCCGTACGCGACCCCTGCGCATCACACCCCATCCCGATCGCACACCGATCGAAAGGAGAGGACACGTGTCCTCCATCATTCCATCCCCCACGGTCTTGCCCAAGGCGTGGACTGCCCCGGCCGCGAGCGCTCTCCGCGCGGTCGCGGAGACCCGGCTCGCCGTCACGGCCCTGCTGGACTACATGCCGCTGCCCGCGCCGACCATGTCCGCCCGCGCCGACGCCGTGTACGTCAACGTCGCGGACCCCGATGACCTGCTGCCGTGGCTGGCCGCGCTGGACGGAACGATTCACCGGAGTCCCGCGTTTGAGGGCGTCCAGCTGTGGACGCTCCACACGTTCACCCCGCCGGGCCGTACCGGTGACCGGGTCCCGGTCCGCGTCAGTGTGCCCGTGCCGTGTGGCGAGCCTGTGATGCACGAGCTGCTGTCGGCGGTGGCGGCATGAGCAGCTACCGCGAACTGGCGGCGCTGGAGACAGCGCTGGAGACGGCGCTGCGGGCGTCCATGCAGGCGGGCCGGGGCGAGCCGTTGCAGCTCGCTCAGGTGGTGTCCGCCGCCGGGTGGGTCGCCCCGGAGACGACGGCCGGGCTGGCTGTGGAGCCGTGGGCGTGCGCTGAGTGCGGTACTCCTGAGGACGGCCACGGCAGTCGGTGGGTGAAGTCCGTGGGCCTGCACCAGTGGACGCGGCCGTCCGAGCGGATCGTGCTGGAGCGGATGCGGGCGCGTCGTGCGCGGCGGGAGCTGGGCCGTCTGCGGGCTCGGGTCGCTGAGCTGGAGGCGGAGCTGCTGCGGCCCCAGGGGCAGTTCCCGGAGGCGTTGTTGTCGGCGTCCGGGGACCCGGTCGTGATGCGGCCCGAGGCGGGTGAGCGGTGATGTTGGTCGCCCGGATGATCGCCTACGCGCTGATCGCGTACGCGACGCTCGCCCTGCTCCTCTTCCAGGTGCTGCCGGTGATCGCCGAGCTGGTGGGCCGTGTGATCGCGGCTCTGCACCGCCCGGCCGACGAGCCTCCGGTGTTGATCACTCTCGCGCGGTGCGACTCCTGCTCGCGCCCGGTGCCTTCCGGTGCCGTGACCTGTGCTCACTGCCTCTCCATCCCTGAGGGGGACTCTGATGTCTGACCGTTCCGAGCCCGTCGCCGGGCCCATCCCCATCTACGTCCGGACGATCCCGGCGGGCGTGGTCCTCGACCTGGAGGGCCTCACCGAGCGCGTCGTGGGCGATGTCCTGGACGCGTTGCTCGACAGCGCCGACACCGACCTGTGGGACCGGCTGACCGACCTCGCGACCGAGACCCGCACGCCCGAGGAGGGGCGCCTGCCGTTCGAGGAGCTCGTCTCCGATCTGACGGAGCGTGCGTCGTCGCGGGTGCCGCTGTACGGAACGAAGGCCCGCGTCCTGGCAAAGCGGCTGACCGCCGCGACCCGCAAGCAGACGCGCCGCCAGACCTGGAGGCGCGTCCTCCACTGGCGCGGCATCAGGGTTGCCGGTGTCCGCCGCATCGCCGAGGCCGGTGCCGCATGAGCGCCCTCGACCGCGCCCGTGACGCTGCGGCCCGCGCACTGCCCGCCTGGACCGGGGCCACCCCGCCCCACCTGCCCGAGTGGCGGACCTGCTACATCGCCAACGCCGCCGACGCCCCGGACGGCATCGTCCCGGTCTGCGGCGACGAGCACCACGACCCGGACGACGGCTCGGTGTACGACTGCTGCCCGGCCCCGGCCGTGGAGGTCGAGTGCCCGGAGCTGGCCGTGTATCTGGTCGAGCTGCTGAACACGGACCGCGCGGCCCGGTCGGGCCGCGCCGAGGTGCTGCGGGAGGCCGCTGACGCCTTGGACGCCAAGGTCACCGACATCCGCGCCCTGGACCGGTTCGAGGACGGCTGGGGCGACACCCGAGGCCCCGGCCTGATGACCGCCATCACCGAGCTCCGCCGCATGGCCGACAAAACCGCCGAGCTGGAGAAGGACACCGCGCCGTCGCGCGGCGAGTCCACTCCGGCCGCCGTGTACCGCGCCTGGTGCAACACGGTCCCCCTCGGCCTCTACGCGACTGCGGCCGCCGCCCGCGCGCACTGCGAGGCGCATGTCCGCCGGGAGATCCCTGGCGCGGCGCTCGACTGGATCGAGGACGAGGCCGACGGCGTTGCCGAGCTGGTCGCCAGCTTCGGTGAGGACGAGCGGTCGACCGGCTACGTCGTCACGGCGCTGACCGTGGCCTCCGAGTACGACGCGGAGGCGGACGAGTGACGACCGCTCCGCTGGCCGGGCCCACCACGGGCCCGGCCCCCGGCCGCCGGGTCACCCCCACCGGCCGGCTCATCCTCCCCGCGGACGCGGACCGGGCCGTCTGGCTCACCGCCCGCCGCCAGGGCCTCGGGTCCTCGGACATGGCTGCCGTTCTCGGCATCAGCCGGTACGGCAACGCGCTGTCCGTCTGGCACGACAAGACCGGCGGGCTCCCGCTGGAGTCCGACGACTCCGAGCCCGCGCTGTGGGGCCGCGCGTTTGAGGAGACCGTGGCCCGCGAGTGGGCCCGCCGCAACCGCTCTATGGTCCGCCGAGTCGGGCTCGTCGCCAACGTCGACCGGCCGTGGCAGATGTGCACGCTCGACCGCCGCGTCCTCGCCTGCCCGCTCGCCGACGCTGACGAGCGCTGTGCGGTGGAGATCAAGTGCCGCGACCGCATGAAGGCGGACCAGTGGCGGCGCGGTGTCCCGGACGATGTCCTCGCTCAGACCTTGTGGCAGGCCGACACCTGCGGTTACGACCACATGCACGTCGCATGCCTGATCGGCGGCAACGACTACCGGCAGTTCGTGGTGCGCGTCGCCGACCACGCCCAGCTCGTCGCCGACCTCCGCGCCGCCGGGGCCCGCGCCTGGCAGCAGATCACGGACCGGCACCCGCCCGTCCTCGCCGCCGACGCCGACCCGGCCGTTCTCCTCGACCTCTACGAGCAGCTGCACCCCGACCGGGCCGGGACGGTCGATATCTCCCGGCAGGGCGAGGTCACGGAGGCCCTGGCCGACTACGTCGCCGCCGGGGCCGACGAGAGCGCCGCCCTGCGCCGGAAGGACGCGGCGAAGGCCGTGATGATCGGCGCGCTCGACGGCGCGGACACCGCGATCCACCTCGACCGCACCCTCTACAGCTACGACGAGCAGGCCCGCGAGCACTGCGACACCCGGCGGCTCGCCGAGCGGTGGCCCGAGGCGTACGCCGACTGCGTCGAAGACCGGGTCTCCCGCCGTCTGAACATTCCCAGCACCATCCGTGAGGAGTACAGCTCATGAGCACGCTCGCCGAGCGCGCCGCTGCCGCCGCTGGCCGCACCGACACCCTGCCGCCAGCCGGATCGGCCGACGACACCGGGATCATCACTGAGTCGTTGCCCGACCTGTCCGGCTACGTGCCTGCGGAGAGTGAAGAGTGGGCGGACGTTCCCGTCCACATCGCCTGGCTCCGCGTCCGCCGGGACATCGCCTATATCGGCAAGGGCGACGCCTACGTCGAGAACGGGAAGAAGAAGTACGACTTCCGAGGCTACGAGCGCACCGTCGCCGCCTTCGGCCCCGTCACCCTCAAGCACGGTGTCTCCGTCATCCCGCACCGGCTCGCGCCGTCCCACCGGGACGCCAAGAGCGGTAAGGGCACCCCGATGCGGGAAGCCACCACGAAGGTGACGTGGAGGGTGTACGGGCCCCGAGGCGACTTCTTCGAGATGGAGTCCGAGGGGGAATCCCTGGACTACGCCGACAAGGGCACTGCGAAGGCGCAGACCATCGCGCAGCGGGTCGTTCTGCTGATCGCCGGGCTGATCCCCACGGGGGCCCCGGACAGTGACGAGTCGAACATCGAACGGGGCGAGGCGCCGCCTCGGACGGCCGCTTCGTACCGTGACGAGATCCTGGAGGCGGGGACGTCCCGGCAGCGGCTCGCACAGATCAACTACGAGATCAAGCAGGTCGGCCTCTTCAACGCTCAGGTCGTGAACGAGGTCGGGGACGAGGAACCCCTCGGGGCCTTCCTGTTCCGGATCGGTCAGGAGCGCATCCAGGTAGGTGGCCAGTGAGCTGGCACCTCGGCCGCATGTGCGGCTTCGACCTGGAGACCACCGGCGTCTCCGTGGAGGACGACCGCATCGTCACCGCGTGCGTCGTCCGGTGCGGCGGCCACCATCCCACCGCCTCCGCGACCTGGCTTGCTGACCCCGGCATCGACATCCCGGCCGAGGCCGCTGCCGTGCACGGCATCACCACTGAGCAGGCCCGCGCCGACGGTCGGCCGGCCGCCGAGGTCGTCGAGCAGGTCGTCGCGGCGCTCGCGCAGGTCGTGCGGGACGGCATCCCGGTGGTGGCGATGAACGCGTCGTTCGATCTGACGATGTTGGACCGGGAGGCCCGCCGTCATGGTGTCCAGCCGCTGACCGACCTGGTCGGAGAGCAGCTGCGGGTCATAGACCCGCGGGTGCTGGACAAGCACGTCGACCCGTACCGGAAGGGCGGGCGGAAGCTCGACGACCTCGCCCGCCACTACCAGGTCGCCCTGGACGGGGCGCACTCGGCGGACGCCGACGCCATCGCGGCATGCCGGGTCGCCTGGCGGATCGCGAACAAACGCGCGGACATCGGGGGCGCGTCCCTCGCGGAGCTGCACCGCTGGCAGATCGAGTGGGCCCGAGTGCAGGCCGAAGGGCTCCGCGCGTACTTCGCCCGGACGCCCGGCAAAGAGGAGTGGGCGGACGACGTGCGCACCGAGTGGCCCTTCATCCCGCAGCAGCGCACCGAGGACGGCGACCGATGATCCTCCCTCACATCGCCTACGCCGAGGCCGTCTACGCCGACCTCGCAGGGGCCGACGTCCGGCCCGCGCTCATCGAGCTGCGGACCACCGACGACCTCGACTACCGCATCCGGCTCCAGTGGGCCGCCGACCACCACGCCCTCACCGAGGACTACTGGCCGCACGGCCTGCACCTCGCGTGGTCGTCGATCAAGGGCTGGTCCGCCTCCGGAGACCGTGACGGGGACGGCCCGCTTCTTCCCGGCCCCGTGATCGCCGCCCCCGACGACGTCACCGCCTTCGTCTTCCACATCTGCGAGCACGGTCCGGCCGGTCCGGCCGCGCCCGCTGCGGTCGCGTGGACGGGCGCGCTGGCCCTCACCGAGGCCATGAACTGCTGGGAGGACCAGTGACCGCCCCGACCCCGTTCACCCCCGAGGCCCCGGCCGCCCTTGTGGCGGCCGGGGCCCGGCCCCGGGTCATTGGGCTGGATATCGCGATGGGCATCACCGGCATCGCCGGGGAGGGCTGGACCGACCACGTCAAGGCCCGCGGCCAGAGCCAGCACTCCCGGTTCGAGCAGCAGCTCATCGGCATCGCCGACCACATCCGCGCGGCGGACTTCGTCGTCATCGAGGGCGCCGCCTACGGCCACAACAACACCGGGGCCGACGCGCTGGCCGCGATGCGGTGGATGGTCCGCCACGACCTGTGGAAACGCCGCATCCCGTACGCCGTCGTCACCCCCGGCCAGCGGATGATCTACGCCGTCGGCACCGCCGCGCCGAAGGATCCCGAGACCGGGAAGCGGCTCCGCGGGGACGCCCTCAAGGGCGCACTCCGGGACGCCGTCGCCGAGACGTACGGCATCCACACCGAGGGCCCCGCCCGCTACGACGAGGCCGACGCGCACATCCTCATGGCGATGGGCGTGCACTGGCTCGGCTGGCCCCTCGCCGTCGTCCCGGACACCCACCGCCGAGCGCTCGACTCGGTGCGCTGGCCCGACCGCGCCACCGTGGTGGCCCGATGACCGCCCGCATGAGCGGCGCGCTCGCCGTCGACTTCGGCGACGGCTACGAGATCAAGCGCGGCGACCTCACCGGCCACATCGAGTACCGCCGCCCGCCGCGCGCTGTCTACGCCTGCCTCCGCTGCGGCACCCAGGAAGGCCCCGTCACCGGCCCCCTCGCCGTACGCCGCTTCGTGGACACCGTCCGGGCCGTCCACGCCACCCGATGCCACCCCGCCGCACCCATCACTGAAAGGCAAGCCGCATGACCGCCCACGCCCGGCCGCCGTACACCGACGCCGACCTCCGCGCCGAGGCCGCCCGACAGCACGCCGAACTCGCCAAGGACCCCTACTTCATGGAGGTCGGCGAGATGATGCAGAGCGCCCCCGTCGCCCACACCGTCGACACCAGCACCCCGGTGAGCTGGCGAGACCTCCTCAGAGGCACCGGTGGCGACAGGCAGTACAGCGAGGCCCAGGGCTGCATCCACGACCTCATCTGCACAGCCGCCGACACCTCCGCGTGGGCCATCGCCCTCGGCATCGACGGCCTGGAGCCCGAAGAGCACACCCTCACCGTCGGATACGACCCCGGCAACGGCGTGGACACGCCCCGCGTCCGCCTCCACTTCGCCTTCCACCCCGACCTCGACCACGACGCCCGCACCCGCTTCGTCATGGAGCTGTCCCGCCGCGTCCTCGCCAACCTCTGAAAGGAACCCACATGCCCGACATCAAGTTCGACTCGAAGATCATCGAGGACGTTCGCGAAGCCCTCGCCGACCACGCCCTCGACATGTTCCGCAACCGCCAGGGCCGCTGGATGGCCGTCGTGGAACTGGCCCACGTCGAGCGCACCGAGCCCGGCCCCGACGAGGACAAGAACCCCGCCGTCAAGATCCGCATCGTCGCCATAGAGGTCGCCGCCGACGACTACAGCGACGAACGACTCCGCGAACTCCAGCGCGGCCTGTACCGCCTCCGCACCAAGGGCGGAACCCTCGACGGCGAACTCCACCCCGACGTTCAGCAGGCCCGCGACGTGCTCCGGCACGGCTCCGGGCTCCTCGTCGGCGCGGGCAGCGAGCAGAGCTGATGACCGGCCGTCGCACGTCGGGCACCGCCGACTCCCGGTGCCCGACGTGCGCGGCCCCCGTCCTCCGCCAGTGGGTCGGCCACCGCGCCGCACTCCACGTCACCGCGGACCCGGCCCCGATCGACCCCGCCACCGAACACCACCACCGCACCCCCATGCGGCTCACCTGGTGCCTCCACCAGCCCCACATCGGCCCCCCGCACCTCCGCTGGCGCTGCCCCTCCCGCGCCTGCCAGCACCAGATCGTCACCGAACACCGCTGCACCAGCACGCCCGACACCCTGTTCTGAGGAGCCCCGTGGAGAACGTCCGCCACCTGAACCACCGCCCCGACCCCGCGGCGGCGGACGGCGACGCCTTCACCCGGGTCCCCCCGCACAACCTGGACGCCGAGCAGGCCGTCCTCGGCGGCATGCTGCTCTCCAGGGACGGCATCCTCGCCGCCCGCACCCTCAACCCCACCGCGTTCTACCGCCCGGCACACGAGACGATCTTCCGAACCATCCTCGACCTCCACGCCAAGGACGAGCCGGTCGACCCCATCATGGTCGCCGCCGAACTGGTCAGCCGAGGCGACATCGGCCGCGTCGGCGGCACCGCCTACCTCCACGTCCTCGTCCAGGCCGTCCCCTCCGTGGCCAACGTCGGCTACTACGCTGACGTCATCGCCGAGCATGCCGTCCGCCGGCGCGTCATCGAAGCCGCCGTCCGCATCACCCAGCTCGGGTACGACGGTGACCTGGACGAGGTCATCACGACCAGCCGCAAGGAGATCGAGACCGCCACCGAGGGCAGCGGCACCACCGCCCGCTCCAGCCACCTTGCGGACTCCTTCCTCGCGTGGGACGACTTCTTCGCCACCGACTTCGGCGCCGTCCAGCTCCTCCCCGGACGGCTCATGGCCCCCGGGCAGCAGATCACCATCGTCGGCGACGGCAAGGCCGGGAAAAGCCTGTTCACGCAGGAGTGGCTGTGGCGCATGGCCACCGGACAGAGCTTCCTCGGAGACCGCCCGCAGCCCCAGATCAGCGTTCTCTACGTCGACGCCGAGAACGGCTGGCCCGACGTGCAGGGACGATTCATCTCCTACGGCGCCGGGCCCGGCCGGATGGGGATGCTGACCTACGCGTCCTTCCCCCCGATCCGGCCGCTCGACACCCCCGGCGGCGGCGCCGACCTCATGGCCATGGCCGCCGAGGTCGAAGCCCAGGTCGTCTGCATCGACACCGTCAGCCGGTTCATCTCCGGCCCGGAGAACGAATCGGACACCTGGCTCAGCCTCTACCGGAACACCCTCCTCCCGCTGAAGCGTGCCGGCATCGGCTCCGTCCGCCTTGACCACCTCGGCAAAGACAGCGACAAGGGCGCCCGAGGCTCCTCCGCGAAGACGCAGGACGTCGACCACGTATGGACCCTCGCCGCGCAGGGCGGCGGCAACCTCACCCTTCGCCGGACTCACACCCGCACCGGCATCGGACCCGACCACTTCAGGATCGTCCGCCAGGCCCGCCGTGACGGCGACACCTACATGCCCGGCTGCACCCGCCATGTCCTCATGACCTACGAGCAGGACCCCGCCACGCAGGCCGCCGCCCCCGGCACCGACGAGCACATCATCGCCCGCCTCAACGATGCCGGGGTCCCCCTCGACGCTGGTAACCGCGTCGTCAAGGCCAAGCTCGCCGAACTCCAGATACCCGCCGGCTCCGACAAGGTCGCCCGCATCGTCAAGGCCCGCCAGAACAGCGCCGCGGAGCGTTCCCCGCAACGTTCCCCCGAGGCGTTCCAGGACACGTTCCCCGGGAACGTTCCCCGGAACGGGTCAAGGGACAGTAAAGACGCAGGTCAACCGTTCCCCGGTAACACCGAGGGAACACCAGGAACGCCCTCCGTTCCCCTGTCACCCCCCTCTAGGAGGGGGGACAGGGAGGGAACGCCGGAGGAAAAGACCTCAACCGAACCCCTCTGCACCATCTGCACCCACCCCATCCAGCCCGACTGGGCAGCACGCGGATACACCACCCACCTCGGATGCGACCCCACCACCAGCAGCCACCCAGCCGCCTGATCCGGTTCCACCACCCGCACACAGAAGAGAGACCCCATGCCACCGACCCCGTACTACAGCGACGACCACGTCACCCTCTACCACGGAGACATGCGCGACCTTCTGCCCACACTCGGCGTCACGGCCGACTGCATCGTCACCGACCCGCCCTACAACGACACGGCCCTTGCGTGGGACCGGTGGCCGGACGGATGGCCAGCGCTTGCCGCCGCCGTCACGAGCAGCATGTGGTGCTTCGGCAGCATGCGCATGTACCTCGCCCGGCACGCAGAGTTCACCGACTGGCGACTGTCACAGGACGTCATCTGGGAGAAAGACCAGGGAAGCGACTTCGTCGCGGACCGCTTCAAGCGCGTCCATGAGCACATCCTGTACTGGTACCGCGGCTCATGGCGCGACCAGCGCAAGGCCGTGCCCCGGATCCCCGCAGTCGACACGCGTAGCCGGGCCCGACACCACAGCCTCCGCACTGCCGCCCATCTCAACTCACCTATCGCACCGGCGATTGTGACCAGCGACGGGACACGGCTCATCCGGTCGGTCCTCCAGTCCCCGTCCGTCCGGCGCGGCCTGCACCCCACGCAGAAGCCCGTCAGCGTCCTCACCCCGCTGATCGAGTACGCCTCCCCGCACGGCGGATTAGTCCTTGACCCCTTCGCCGGATCCGGGTCCACGCTCGACGCGGCCCGACTTGCCGGCCGCCGCGCCATAGGCATCGAAGCCAACGAGCAGTACTGCGAGACCGCCGCGAAGCGCCTGTCCGAACTCGTCTGCTAACAGCTTTGGCTCGACCTCACCGACGCCCTTGGCACCGCCGCATAACCAACAACCCACCACCAACAGCCCCCCGGGCCCGATCCGGTTCCACCACCCGCACACAGGAGAGACCCCGTGACCACGCCGATCACCACCGTCAGCTACCTGATCGAGTCCCGCCCGCGCGGCACGACCGAGCCCTGGCGCCGGGCCGCCACCCGCAGCATCGCAGCCTCCTGGTCGGACCGCGCCAGGGCTGAGCGGTACCTCGCCGAGCGCCGTGAGCGGCAGCCGAACTGGGAGCACCGGATGATCACCGTCGCCACCACCGTCACCACCACCGTGACCGAGGAGCCGACCCAGTGACCGGCCCGTCATCCGTCCCGCGTGGGGAGCGCTCCGGGCAGCCTGGCGCCCACTGGGAGACCGAACTCCAGTTCGGTGGGGAGATCGTCGTACCGGACGACGCCGAGCCCGCACGCGCCAACAGGGCTACACGACGGGCCGCCACCCGGCGGGCCATCCATGTCCAAGAGATCGAGCGACTCAACGAGCGGATGAACAACCAGATCCGCGCCGCCATCCTCGACGCCCTGAAACCACCCCCCAGCTACAGCACAGGAGACCTGATGGACCGCTACGCCCGCGCCGCACGCATCATCAACCTCCGCAAGGGTCAACCGCTCCGGCGACCCGACGCCACCGCCGCTGCACTCACCGCCGCCATCACCCGCGTCCGCGCCGTAGCCGAAGCCGGACCCACCAGCGGCACCACCACCCCCGGCGAGTGGGAGAACGGCTACGAAGCCGCCTGCGCCAACATCCTCGCCGCTCTTGAGGAGACCCCGGCGACCACCCCCGCGGCGGGCACGCGGCACACCGCCGACACCATCACCAGCGACGACCTCGACCAGCTCTACGCCCGCATCAGCGCCCTCGAAGCCGTCGCCGCGAGCAACCGGAGGCACGTCCAGCACCTCGTGCCCGAGCTGGAGGCCGCCGACACCGCGCGCCACGCCCTCCGCACCCGCGCCGAACAGACCGAGGCCCGGCTCCTCCGCGCCGCCACCATCGCAGCCGAAGAACGCGACCGCTCCGTCGCCGCCGAGCAGCGCGCCGAGCAGGCCGAGGCCGCCATCGAACGCGTCACCACCGTCTGCCACGACCTCCCCTACGAGCACGTCGCCCGCATCCTCGCCGCCCTCGACCAGGACCAGGAGCCCACCCCGTGACCAGCCTCCGCGAGCAACTCGCCCGCGCCCTCGCCGACAACGCTGGGAGCTGCGCCTTCCGCGCCTCTGGGCGCGTGTGGGATCACGAACGGGCTGTCTGGTACCGCGTCGCCGACGCGCTCCTCGCCACCCTCAGCGAGGGGATGGCCCAGCTCCGGCAGCAGATCGCCGACGCCGAGCAGCGGGCCGAGCAGGCCGAGAGCACCATCGCCCGGGTGCGGGCCATCGCCGACGCCACCTGGGGCGGAGATGACCACGAAGACATCCGACGAGACATCCGCACCGCCCTCCAGGAGCCCACCCCGTGACCACCCTCCCGCCCTACACCGGCGACACCCCCACCTGCACCGCCTGCGGCCATCGCAGCGCCCGCACCGAGTACCGCGCCCTCGGCGAGTGCATCCACGAAGACCCCGGCGGCATCGCCATCGGCCTGAACCTGGCACCCCGGCTGCACCGCGAGTGCGAACGCTGCGACTACGCCTGGGACGAAGCCACCATCACCACCGAGTGCGCCGTCGACACGACCACGCTCACCGCCGCCCTCGACCGCGCAAGCACCGCCGAGGCCGCCGTCGCCCGCGTCCGCGCGATCAAGAAGGCCCCCGGCCGCTCGCCCCACAACCGGTACGCCAACGCCGTGGACGACGGCTGGGACTCGGCTCTCAGCGCCGTCCACGCCGCCCTCGACCAGCCCAAGGAGACATCGTGATCCGCTTCATGCTCGGCATCATCCTCGGAGCCCTCTCCGGGAGCATCACCTACGGCCTGACCGGCGACACCGACCTCGCCTGCATCATCGCCGGGATCGCCATGGTCCTCGGCTGGCTCGGCATGGCCACACTCCTGATCGCCGACGACTGACCGCACGCAGAAGGGGCGCCCGTTGTGCTGGCAGGCCGGGGCGCCCCTCTCGGTGGAGATCACCGTACCCCTCAGCACCCCGGAGACCACGATGACCACCACCGCCGGCCACCTCCAGTCGATCGCCCAGCTCTGGCCCGACCTCCAAGACGCCCTTGGAGGGCGGACACAGTCCACATGGCCGCCCGTCACTCTCCACGCCTACCTCGCCGCCCTCGACGCCGAGGAGATCGAGGCCGCCCACCACCGCGCCGCCGCCCTGCGTCAGTTGGAGCGCTCCCCGGATCAGATCGGGGTCAGGCCCGTGCCGATCCGGCTCGCCGTGCACGACACCATGCGCATGGTGGAGACGGTCCTCGTACAGCTGGCGGACCAGATAGCAGCCAACATCCAGCGATCCCCGCTCACGGACGCCCCCCGGTCGTGGCCGGCCGCGGACCGGGCCCGGCGGGACGCGCTCGCCCGCGCCGACCGGGAGCACCCGCACCGCTGGCGCTACACCGGCACCCGCACCGCACCACAGGCCGCGCTCTGGCTCTGGGCCCGCGTCGAGCAGATCCCCGGCCCGTGCCGACCGCTGACCGCGCAGCACCAGCAGCGCATCGCCACCATCGCCCAGGGAGCCGCCGACCGCATCGAGCGCGTCCTCGACACCGGCACCCGCACCGCCGTCCTCGACGCGCCGTGCCCCGACTGCTCCGGCCGGCTCACCGTAACCGGAGGAGCCGGCACCACCCCGATAGCGCACTGCACCAGCTGCGGCCGAACCTGGACCACACCCACCGCCGCGGCCTGAACACGAAGCGGCCCGCCCGGCGATGACAGCGCCGGACGGGCCCCGACCACACGGGAGACACCCCCGCATGACCACCACCGACCGTACCGCCCCCGCCGAGCGGGATCACGTTCCCGTTGCACTCCGCCGCACCGCCGTTGCGGCCCTCCTCAACGCAGGCATCAGCCAGAGAGACATCGCGCGACTCCTCGGGGCAACTCAGAGCGTGGTCTCGCGCGACGCCCGCGCAATCCGAGCGCAAGCGGCGCAGGCCGCTGACCAGCAGAAACCCGCCGTCGGTGCAACACTGCGCGAACGCATCGCGCACCGCATCACCACCGTCGACGCAACCATGGCGCAACTCGATGCCGCCGTCACCGACATCGTCGCGGCCCGCCCCGCGCGCGCCATCGTCCCGCCCGCCGTTGCACACCGATGGCGCCGAGATCTCCGTGAGCGCACAGCGAGCCTCACCGAGCTGGAGACCGCGTTCGAGGAGTGCTACCCGCTGTCCACAACGGAAGGACCATGACCATGCGACTGCCCGCCCGCCTCCGACTGCTCGCCCACCGACGCGGCTGGATCGCGTCCCCCTCACTCGCCTACCTCGGCGTGCCCTTCGGACCGCAGAAGCGCGACCTTGCACTTGAGGTCGCCGCCGCATTGGGGGCACGCTGCGCCGCTGGCACATGCGCGATCTGCGGACCCGACCCCGAGCCCCACGAGACGATGACCCCATGACCGACGACATCGACGCGTTCCTCCGAGACCGCCTCAAGGAAGACACGGAGACAGCACACGCCGCCATGTGGGACGAGCACTCGGGGTCCTGGACCGCACGGCCGCCGGAGACTCGCCACGAGCGGTACACGGTTGAGGACTACTGCGACGACGGCGTGGTCATCGTCGCCCCGGAGAACGCCGATCCCGACGGCGTGGGCCGCCACGTCGCACGCTGGGACCCGGAGCGGGTGCTGGCCGAGGTCGACGCGAAACGGCGGATGCTCGACGTGCACCGGCGCGTGCATCGCCGGTCCACCGGCAGCGCCGGAGGCATCAACGAGGACTGCGCGATCTGCGACCACTTCCCGGCGCAGTACCCATGCGGCACGCTCCGTCTGCTGGCGCTGCCGTACGCCGCTCACCCGGACTACCAGGAAGCATGGCGGCCGTAGGCAGTTGCGCGCCGGGCCCGTCATCCCGCATCATGGAGCCGTCTCCGGCGTGCCCGGAAACCCCACAGACACCGAAGGCCCAGCCAACTAGCTGGGCCTTCGCCCGTTCCAGGCCCGGCCACCCCCGATAGTGCCGGGCCTTCCGCATGCCCCCAGGAGGTGACCCCATGAGCGGCGGCCTGAAGAAGGGCGACCGTCCCGTCACCGACGAGGACCGCGCCGCCGTACGCACCCTCCACGCCCAAGGCCTCGGCCGCAACGAGATCGCCCGCCAGCTCGGCCGCGGGCAACGCACCGTCTCCCGCATCGCCGAAGACCTCGGCCTCACCTTCGACCGGACCGCGACCGCCGTTGCCACGCAGGCCCGCGTCAGCGACGCCAAGGCCCGCCGCGCGGCAATCATCTCCGGCCTCTACGACGTGGCCGAGGCGGATCTCGACTACCTCCGCCGCGCTGGCCCGTACGAACTGGTGGAAGTCTCCGCCGGGAAGGCCGTCGCTTTCCGCGTCGGCCGGCTCCCCGCGATCGACCGCCGCGCACTCCTCACCGGCATCTCCACCGCCATCACCGCCGCCACCCGCCTCGAAACCGTCGACGGAGACCCCGGCACCGACGCCGCCCGCTCCATGCTCACCAGCCTCGCCGACGGGATCCGCCGCCTGGCCGACGCGCACGAGGAGGACACCGCCGAGGAGGGCTGATGCTCGACTCGCTGCCCCTCTCCCGCAAGCAGATCCGATCCATCGCGGACGCGACCGCACGCATCAACATCTGGCACGGCGCGATCCGCTCCGGGAAGACCATCGCGTCGCTGGTGGCGTTCCTCATCGCGGTCGCCGCCGCCCCGTCGTCCGGGCTGATCGTCATCGTCGGCCGGTCACTCCAGACCATCGAACGCAACGTCCTCGACCCCTTGCAGGACGCCTCCCTGTTCGGCCCGATCGCCGCGCACGTCGTCCACACCCGCGGCGCGACCACCGCCACGATCCTCGGCCGCACCGTCCACCTCATCGGTGCCGCCGACTCCCGCGCGGAAGGCCGCCTGCGCGGGCTCACCGCGTGCCTCGCGTACGTGGACGAGGCCACGCTCATCCCGCGCGGGTTCTGGAACCAGCTCCTCGGCCGCCTCAGCGTCCCCGGGGCCCGGCTCATGGCCACCACAAACCCGGACAACCCCGGGCACTGGCTGCGGAAAGATTTCCTGAACAGAGCTGGCGCGCTCGATCTGCGGTCCTGGCAGTTCACCCTCGACGACAACCCCGCCCTCGACCCCGCGTACGTCGCCGCGCTCCGGGCCGAGTACGTCGGGCTCTGGCACAGGCGGTTCATCCTCGGCCACTGGGTCCAGTCCGAGGGCGCGATCTACGAGATGTTCGACACCGAGAAGCACGTCGTCACCGAGCTGCCGTCGATGACCCGCTGGCTGTGCGACGCGATCGACTACGGCACCGTCAACCCGTTCGTCTCCCTGCTCATCGGTCTCGGCGCGGACGGCCGGCTGTACGTCGCGAGCGAGTACCGGCACGACTCCCGCACCGCCCGCCGCCAGCTCACGGACGCCGAGTACTCCGCCGCCCGCCGCCGCTGGCTCGCCACTGCCGGGGTCCGGCCGGAGTGGACCATCGTGGACCCCTCGGCCAGCTCGTTCATCGAGCAGCTGCACCGCGACCAGGTCTCGTCCGTGATGCCCGCCGACAACACCGTCCTCGACGGCATCCGCACGATCGCCTCCCTCTTCGCCGCGGACAAGCTCAGGATCCACCGCTCCTGCACCGGCCTCATCGACGAACTCCCGGGCTACAGCTGGGATGACGAGAAGGCGGAGAAGGGCGAGGACGCCCCGATCAAGCTCGACGACCACTCCTGTGACGCGCTGCGGTACGGCGTCCGTACGACCGAGGCCCTGTGGCGGCCTCACATCCCTACTCTTCTGGAGGTGGCCGCCTGATGTCGTTCATCAAGGGATTCCCGGAAGCAGTGACCTTGGAGCAGATGCAGAACGCCTGCGCCGCTCTCGGGCTGCCGACCCGCCATCTCGTCGCGCTGTCCGTGGACGTGCGCGAGGGCGTGACAGCTGTGCTCCACGTTGCCAACGACGCCGGGCAGACCCTCGCACACGGTGGCGGACCGCTCCTCACCGAGATACGTATCCCCCGCAGCGACCAGGAGGTGCCCGACGATGCCGCTGCCGACGGCTGACACACCTTGGCCCCCGGTCGACACCCGGGTCCTCACCTCGCTCGCGGACTGGGACGCCTGGTACAGCGCCGAGCCAGAGCGGCTGGAGCAGCGCTACGAGGGACGTGGCTCTCTGGAGCAGGCCAACCGGCCAGCCCAGTACGCGGGCGGCCTGCGCGGTCGGCTGGCCCGCTGGTTCTGGGGGCAGCCCACCCCGGCGGGGGAGAAGTCCAGCAAGCTCCACATACCGCTCGCCGGGGATATCGCGCGCACCAGCTCGGGCCTGCTCTTCTCCGAGCCGCCCGCCTTGATCAGCGAACACCAGGGCACACAGGACCGTCTCGACGCGATGGCGAAGAGCCTGCACCCCACCCTTCTGGAGGCTGGGGAGGTGTGCGCGGCGCTCGGCGGCGCGTACTTCCGCGTGGTCTGGGACGACGAAGTGTCCGACCGGCCGTGGATCGACACGGTGGCCGCCGACCGGGCCGTCCCGGAGTTCCGCTACGGCAGGCTCACCGCGGTCACCTTCTGGACCGTCCTCGACTCCGGCGACACCAACGATCGTCGCCTCTTCCGGCATCTGGAGCGGCATGAGAAGGGCCGGATTTTCCACGGCCTCTACGAGGGCAGCCTCACCGCGCTCGGAGCCGCCCGGCCGCTGGCTGATCACCCCGACACAGCGCCGCTCGCCGCCATGGTGGACGCGGAAGGCGGCCTCGACACCGGCGCACCGGCGCACCTGACCGCCTCGTACATGCCCAACGTGCGGCCAGCGCGGGCGTGGCGGCACATCCCTAGCGCCGCCTACTGGGGCCAGTCCGATTTTCAGGGCATCGAGGGTCTGATGGATGCCCTGGACGAGGCATGGACGAGCTGGATGCGAGACCTCCAGGACGGGCGTTCCCGGATCATCGTCGGGGACCATCTGCTTCAGTCCCTGGGCCCTGGCAAGGGCGTGCGCTGGGAGGACCGGCGTGTCTACACCGGCCTGAACATGCTCCCGCGCGCAGGCGATCCGGATCCGATCACGAGCGTGCAGTTCGCGATCCGGGTGAAGGAGCACGCGGACACCTGCGCTGCGCTGACCGAGCAGGCCGCCCGGCAGGCCGGGTACAGCGCCAGCACGTTTGGTGAGCACGGCGACGGGCAGGCGGTCACCGCCACGGAGATCAAGGCCCGTGAACGGCGCTCTCTTGCCACCCGGGCGCGGAAGGCTCTCTACGCCGACCCGGCCCTCTCCGACATCCTCGCCGCTCAACTCGCCGTGGAAGCGGGGTTCCGCTTCGGAGTCACAGGGCTGGATCTGTCCGTCCCGCCGAAGGTCGAGTTTCAGGATTCCGTCACCGAAGGGCTCGGCGAACTGGCCACCACGGCCGAGCTGCTGCGCCGGGCGGAGGCCGCGTCCACGGAGACGCTGGTGCGGATGCAGCACCCGGACTGGGACGACCAGCAGGTGACGGCCGAAGTCGCCGCGATCCTCGGCGAGTCGGGCCGCGCCGTCTCCGACCCCACGATGACCGGTGCCGAAGGCCCCGGCACGCACGGATCCGGCCCTGTCGAGTAGCTGCTGAGGGGGTGCCGTGCCGGTATCCCCCGAGATGGCCGAGGACCTCGCCCGCGAGGTCCGGGCCCTGTACGACGCGGCCGAGGGCGCGCTCCTGGAGAAGCTCGCCGAGGCGCTCGCCGACGGGATCGACAGCCCCCGGTGGGTCGAGCTGAAGCTCGCCGCGATCGGGAGCCTGCGCAACTCGGTCGACGAGATCATTACCGCGCTCCAGACCGACACCGATGGTGCCGTACGCCGGGCGCTCGTTGAGGCGTACGGGCGCGGGCGGCAGGCCGCGGTGGCGGAGATGGGCGGTTTGGACATCGGGCGCGAGCTGGCGGCCCGCCCGGTACTGCCGAACGCTCCGGCCGTTGACCGGCTCGCTGCGTCGCTTGTGGCGGACACCCGGCCGCTGTACCAGCGCGTCAGCCGCGTCGTGGTGGACGCGTACCGGTCGATCACCTCGCGCGCGTCTGCGACCAGCCTCATCGGTGGGCTCACCCGCCGCCAGGCGTCGCAGCGAGCCATGGACCAGCTGGCATCGGCCGGGATCACCGGGTTCGTGGACAAGGCCGGCCGCTCCTGGGACATGGCGTCCTACGCGGAGATGGCCGTGCGGTCCGTGACGGCGCGGGCGGCGATCGAGGGCCACATCGACGCCCTCGCAGAGATCGGCGTCGGGCTCGTCATCGTGAGCGATGCCCCGCTGGAGTGCCCGCTGTGTGCCCGGTGGGAGGGGAAGACCCTCACGCTGGGGCCGGAGTCGGGGCCGCACACGATCCAGGCCGAGCACGCGATCCAGCCATCGGGCCTGTTCGCCCGGCGGCAGACAGTCGACGTCCGTGTCACCGGATCGCTGACCGAAGCACGGGCCTCCGGCCTGTTCCACCCCAACTGCCGCCACTCCCTCGCCGCCTACCTCCCGGGCGTCACCACCCGGCCGCCGGACCACCCCACCCCCGGCACGACCTATGAGGACACGCAGCGCCAGCGGGAGATCGAGCGCCACATACGCCGCTGGAAACGCCGGGCCGCCGCCGCGCTCGACGAACCGGCCCGCCGCGCCGCGAACGCCAAGGTGAGGGCCTGGCAGAAAGCCGCGCGGGAACACGTCGCCGCGCACCCCGACCTCACCCGCAAACCGGCGCGGGAGCAGATACCCGTCTCCGAGCGCCCCACCGCCGATACCACTACCGCCGACACCCCCAGCACCCAGCCGCCGGCCGACATGGAGGCCCGCTCCCCGCTGTGGAGCACGGACACCTCGCTCAGCCAGACCCTCGGGAACGCCCTGGAACGCGCCAACCGCATCCTCCAGCGCGCGCATCCCGGCCTGCGTCTATCGGGCCGTGTGCGGTTCGAGGAGCTGTCCGACGACGCGCCTTCTGGGCTGCGCGGCAGCTACATCCCGGACGGCTGGACCCGGCGCCGCCGGACCGGCCCCGACAGCCGGCTCCCTCTCGGCGCGGGCGGCATCCTCCGTCTGCGGGCCGACCGGCCGGCCGATCTCGTGGCGACGATCGTGCATGAGGCCGGGCACATCCTGGACCATCAGGCGCTCGGCGACGACCGCATGATGGGAACCGACGGGCTCCCCGAAGAGCCCCTGGACGTGTGGCTTCGCATGGCCGCGGCCGGTGAGGCCAGCACCCCCACGGGCCCGCTGGTCCAGTGGTTCGCCGCCGTGATGAACACCCGATCGGTACGGGAGCTGATCGCCATGCGCCGGCGGGGAGACGGTCACGTCCTCGGCGTCCTGGACGGCCGCGAGTACACCGTCTCCGATAAGCACCTGGAGTACCTGCTGCGGGTGCGCGAGATCTTCGCCCGCACCTATTTGCAGTGGATGGCGCGGGAGACCGGCGACCCCCGTCTGCGATACGCCGTCGAGCAACTGCGCGATGTGCCACGTCTGAAGGACGGAACGCCCCTCGTTCCGCCTGAGGCGTGGGATGATGACGACATCGAGCCAGTGCTCGACGCCCTCACCGAGGTGTTCAGGGCACACGGAATGACCCGGCAGGAGGCGCAGTGACCGTCCCAGGACTTGATCTGACCGAGCTTTTCGCCGATCTCGCGGAGCTGGACGGCCGGTACGCGAGATCGGCACGCGACGCCGCCCGCCGCCGCGCTCGCGGCGAGAGTTTCATCCGGGTCGAGTGGTCGGGCTCCGGCACCGAGAACTGCATGCCCCTCCCAGGCGACACGCCCCTGTAAACCACCTTCAGCAGTACCGAGGCCCCGTCCGGTGGACGGGGCCTTTCGCATGCCCAGGGGCCGCACGGCACCGGGCCGTTCCCGGAACGGGAGAGATCACCATGTCCACACCCACCCCCACGCCTGCGCCTCCGGCCGGTAGTACGCCTCCCGAGGGCGGTACGGGCGGCACCGGACCTGCGGGCAGCCCGCCTCCGGCTACACCGCCCGTACCGCCCGCTGACAGCGGTGACGGTACGGACTGGAAGGCCATGGCCCGCCAGTGGGAGAAGCGGGCCAAGGAGAACGGCACCGCCGCGGCCGAGCTGGAGAAGCTGAAGGCCGCGAACCAGACCGAGCAGGAGAAGGCCATCGCCGCGGCGGAGAAGAACGGCCGCACGGCCGCGCTCTCCGAGGCCGCACCGCAGATCGCCCAGGCCCGCCTGGAGGCCGCCGCCGCACGCGCGGGCGTCGACCTCGCTCCGCTGGCCGAGTTCATCGACGTCACCCGCTTCATCGGCGATGACGGCACGGTCGACGACAAGGCCATCAAGGCAGCAGTGGAGAAGCTGGGCAAGCTCGCCCCCGCACGCGGGGCCGGCCGCTCCGGCGCGGATCTGGGAGGCGGCGGGGGCTCCGGCGACCAGGCCCACAGCCTCGACAAGGAGATCGCACAGGCCAAGGCGAACGGCGACTGGCGCACGGTCATGCGGCTGGAGAACAGCAAGCTCGCCACCGCCGAGGCCGCTCAGAACTGACCCCCTGGGACCGGCCACGGGCCGCGCCCTCGACATATGAAGGAGAATGGCCATGGCCGGTATCACCGCGCTGGGCACCACCTACAACCTGCCGAACTACACCGGCATCCTCCACCAGCTCACACCCGCCGACACCCCGTTCTTCTCCGCGATCGGCGGTCTCACCGGAGGGGGCCAGACCAACTCGATCGAGTTCGAATGGCAGACCTTCGACCTGCGTGCGGCCGGGCAGAACGCCAAGCTGGAGGGCGCCGATGCCCCCAGCGACGAGAACCGCGTCCGGGCGAACGTCTCCAACCTGGTGCAGATCCACCACGAGACCGTCGGCGTCTCCTACACCAAGCTGGCCGCGACCGGGGCGAAGGCCGGGATCAACAACGCTCAGCCGAACCCGGTCACCAGCGAACTCGACTGGCAGGTCGAGCAGATGCTGAAGCAGATGGTCCGCGACATCGAGTTCAGCTTCATCCAGGGCACCTACCAGAAGCCTGCCGACAACCTCACCCCGCGCCGGACCCGTGGCCTGCTCCAGGCGATCGCGACCAACGTCATCGCGAACGCGCCGGCCGCGGCGCTCACGGAGGACATGGTCCTCGACCTGCTCCAGGCGGTGTGGACCAGCGGCGGAATTCAGGAATCGGAGACCGCGACCCTGATAGCGAACGCCCACCAGAAGCGGATGCTGACCACCATCTTCATCACGAACAAGAATTACCGGGAAGAGTCCCGCACGGTCGGCGGAGTCAGAGTCCAGACCATCGAGACGGATTTCGGCACCCTCAATCTGATGCTGAACCGGCACATGCCGACCGATCAGATCGCCGTGGTGTCGCTGGAACAGTGCCAGCCCGTCTACCAGGAGACCCCGGGCAAGGGCCACTTCTTCGCCGAGCCGCTCGCCCGGACCGGGGCGAAGGATCGCACTCAGCTGTACGGCGAGGTGGGTCTCGCCTACGGCAACGAGCGCACGCACGGCAAGATCACCGGCCTCACGACCGTCTGACAGGGGGAGACATCGTGATCACGATCCGCAGCACGCGGTACCCGCAGATGCGGGTGAACACCCCGGCCGGGCCAGTCGTCTTCGCGGACGGCATTGCCGAGGCGACCGCCGACCAGGCTGCCGCACTCGCCGGTGTGGCCGAGGAGTACGGCATCACCGTGGACGCCACCACCGACTCCGAACCCGTCGGCGTACCGGCCCGCCCGGCGAAGTCGGCCTCGAAGGGCGACTGGGTGGCCTTCGCGGTGTTCCAGGGCATGCTCCCGGAGGTCGCCGAAGCGATGACCCGCGACCAGCTCGCCGAACTGCGCACGGAGGGAGGTGACGGCGGTGCCGGTGACCACTGATCTCGGGATCTCCGCGTCCGTGCTCCAGTCCCGGCCGCAGGACCTGACGGTGTCCGAGGACCGGCTCGCGTTCCGGCGGGCCGTGCACCTCGCGGACGGCGTCACCGCCGGGCGGGCGGACGAGGTCTTCCACGATCGGCGCTCGATCGCGGCGTCCGGGTCGGAGGATCTGGACCTGGTCGGCGTCCTCACCGATGCCTTCGGGGGCACGGTGGCGCTCGCCCGGGTGAAGGGCATCTTCATCTCGGCCGCCGCAACGAACACCAACAACGTCGTGATCGGAGCGTCGGCGACCAACACGTGGTCGACGCTCCTCGGGGCGACCGGCACCATCACCCTCCGGCCGGGCGCCACCCTCGGCGTGATGGCCGGGGACGCCGACGCTGTCGGCTATGCGGTCACGCCGACCACCGGGGACCTGCTGAAGGTCGCCAACAGCGGGGCGGGCTCCGCCGTCTCGTACGACATCGTCATCATCGGCGCGTCCGCGTAGGAGGTGGTCCCGTGGCCAGGGTGTACGCCACCTCGGCGGACTACCAGACCTACACCGGGCAGGCCCCGCCCGCCGACATCGGACGGCTGCTGGCAGCCGCCTCCGGGACCCTAGACTCCCGGGTCCTGCGGCTGTGCCGGTACGACGTCGACCCCGACGGCTACCCCACCCACCAGCTCGTACTCGACGCGCTCGCGGGCGCTGTGTGCGCGCAGGTGGAGTGGGGAGAGGAGGTCGGGGACACGACGGGCGCGGCCGGGGTCGGCTGGGGCAACCTGAAGATCGGGTCGGTGCAGCTGGGCCGGTCGGTCACGGCGACGACGGGGGACGATTCGCCGGGGCGGCAGATCGCCCCGAAGGTCTGGGACTCGCTCCGCAGCCCGGATCTGACGCCGGACATCTTCGAGCTGGGCGCGGTGTGCTCGTGAGCGCGCTGCCTGGCTTTCTGCTGCGGCACACGGTGACGGTGGAGCCGTATATAGGGAGTGGCCCGACGGGGGCCGCGTACGGCCCGCCCGCGCAGGTGCGGTGCTTCGTGGACGAGCAGACCCGGCTCGTCCGGGGGCCGTCCGGCGACCAGGTCACGTCCAGTTCGACCTTCTACGCCCGGCTGGAGACCGTGTGCCCGGCGAAGAGCCGGATCACGCTGCCGGGCGGGCGTCGGACCGTGGTGATCGCCGCGCTCCGGCGCGACGGCGGCGGTCTCCCGGTCCCGGATCATCTGGAGGTGCAGCTCCAGTGACCCGCTACGTACGGATGTCCTTCGAGGGCCAACGTCTGTGGACCGCCCGCGGGCGTCGGCTCGCCTCCCAGGGGCTTCAGCGGGCGCTGGAGCACACCCTCGGCGAGGCCCGGAAACTCGTCCCCCTGGAGGAGGGGACCCTGGAGCGCTCCGGCCGCGCGGAGGTGGACGGGCTGAACGGAGTGATCAGCTTTGACACCCCGTACGCCGTGCGGCAGCACGAGGAACTGACCTGGAAGCACCTCCCCGGCCGCCAGGCGAAGTACCTGGAGCAGCCGATGAACACCGAGCGCGCGACCATGCTCCGCCTCATGGCTGTGGACCTGCGGGACTGGCTCCGCGGCTGACCCCCACCCCCACCATCCACCCGCCCCGGGTGCCGACTGTCCGGGAGGTGCCGTGGGGTACACCAGCGATCTTCTTGCCGGGCTGTCCCAGCTCATCGCTGCTGCCGGGCTCGGCGTGTACCGGCCCGGCGGGATCTACACGGACGGCGAGACGGGGATCTTCCACGGGGTGATGCCGGAGGGCCCGGACCGGGCTGTGTTCCTGTCCCCCTATCCGGTGGAGGACAGCGACCTCACCGACGCGATCACCGGGGTCCAGGTGCGGCTGCGCGCTGGGCCGGACCCGACGGCCGTGCTCGACATGGCGGACGGCGTCTTCGCGGCGCTGCACAACCGCTGCCAGCTCGACTTCGGGACCGTCCGCGTCTCGCTGATCTGGCGCCAGTCCGAGGCCCTGCTCGGCCAGGACCAGCACGGCCGTACTGAGCTGACCAGCAACTACTACGCGAGGTCGAATCGGCCCGCGCCTTTCCTGAACGAATAGGAGGTGTGGGCTCATGAGTACGCCCACAGAGACCGCGCTCGCCCGACGGTGGCGCCTGGAAATCAATATGGGCACCGAGGTGGTGCCGGACTGGCAGCTCGTCCCCGCGATCACCGAGTTCCAGTGGACGGCCGAGCCGACCCACGAGGACGCCACCAGCTACGACACGGACGGGTGGAAGGAGAACACCAAGACCGGCCAGGAATGGGAGGTGGAGGTGACCTTCAACCGCAAGGCCACGCCCGACAGCACGGCCTACGCGGCGTCGCACGAGCGGCTAAGGCTCGCGGCGTTCGCGTACGGCGCGGACTCGAAGGTGCCCGTGCGCTTCTTCGACCGCAACGGCCTCCCGGAGGCGTACACGGGCACGGCGCTGGTGACGTGGGAGCCGCAGGGCGGGGAGTACACCGCGCTCGACCAGGTCCAGGCCACCCTGACCGGCACGGGCCCGCTGGTCCCGATCACGAACCCGGTGACTCCCTGATGGCGGGCGCGGGCGGGTTCAAGCCGCTGGAAGCGTTCCTGGACGACGGGCTCACCCTGCCCGTCACCTACCTGGATGGCAGCGAGCACGAGGTACGGATCCCGGCCCCTCCTGCTGACGACGGCCTCAAGGTCCAGACCCTGATGGACGCAGGGGTGAAGATGGCGCGAGGCGGCGCCGAACCGGACACCGAGGTACTGGACGACCTGGGTGAGATGGATCTGTACCGCACCGCGCTCGGCACCGCGTACCAGGAGCTGCGGGCCAACACGTCCTGGCCGTGGTTCAAACACGTGGCCATGACCGCTGTCATCTGGATCACCGCCGACATCGAGGCGGCGGAGAGGTACTGGGCCGCCGGTGGCGACCCGGAAGCGATGAGCCCGGCACCGGCCAACAGGGCGGAGCGCCGGGCCTCATCCCGTGCGGCGAAATCGACGAAGAAACAGGGCTCCCGGAGTGGTACGAAACCCCGGAAGGGCACCGGCCCAGCCCGCGAGGCCGACCAGACCTGACGTGGGCCGCGCTGCTGGAGCAGTGGCCCCTCATCGAGGCCGACTTGCACGAGGTCTATGGCCTCGATCTGTCCGCCCCGGGTCTGATGCAGGCCCGCTCGTGGCGGTGGCTGAGGATCCGCATCCTCGGACTGCTGAGCACCGAGAGCCGGTTGGCCCGGCACTTCGAACCCCCTGACCTGCCCAAGAAGTAGCCCGGCCTGCCCGGCCAGACAGGGGGTGTGCCGTGGCCCTCCGTCTCGGCGAACTCGTCGCCACCCTCCGCGCGGACGCCAGCGGCTTCGAGGCCGGCATGTCCGCCGCCCAGCTGCGGATGCGGGGCCTCACCCGCGATGCGAACGGCCAGCTCCGCACTCTGCGCGGCCGGTTCATATCCGAGGGCGATGCGGCCGGCCGGGGGCTGTCGGACGGGATCCGTGAGCACGCTCAGCTCGCGGTCCGTGCCGTGCGGCGTGTCGGCCCGGCGATCGCCGGGGTGGCTGCGGGTGTTCCGGGGGTGGCTGCTGCCGCAGCAGCTCTGGGCGGTTTGGCCGCTGGTGCGGTCGCGGCCGGGCTGGCTGTCGGCGCGTTCAAGGCAGCGGCGGGTCCGCAGATGGAGGCGGTGGCGAATGTCGCCAAGCTGGCTGCTGAGGCCGAAGCGGCGGCGGCGTCTGGGGCGGTCGATGCGGCGGCGAAGCAGAAGGCGTACACGGATGCACTGTCCCAGCTGCCGCCTGCGACGCGGGAGGCTGCCCAGGAGCTCGTTGGGCTGAAGCGGGACCACAAGGCGTGGTCTGACGAGCTGTCCGGCACCACCATGCCTGTCTTTACCAAGGGCATGCAGGTGCTGCGGAGCTTGTTGCCGCAGGTCACGCCGTTCGTCAAGGTTGCCGGGCAGGTCTTCGGTGACACGCTCGACCGCATCGCCGTCGGAGTCCGCTCGGCCAAGTTCACGAAGTGGGCGACCGACACGGCTGCCGCCGCCGGGCCGGCGCTGAGCAATTTTCTCCAGGTCATCGGGAACCTCGGTCGCGGCTTCGCCGGGCTGTTCCAGGCGTTCACCCCGGCCAGCGCGGGGGTGACCGGCGGACTCGTCAGCATGACGGGCGCGTTCGCGGACTGGGCACAGGGGCTGAGCGGCTCGGAGAGGTTCGCGGACTTCCTGGAGCTGGCCGGGGAGGGTGCCACCACTCTCGGCGCGCTCGGCGGGGCCGTGGTGCAGCTGCTGGTGGCCCTCGGCCCGATAATCGGAGTCACCACCCAGTTGGCGCTCGGTTTCGCGCAGATCATCAACAACACGCCGACGCCGGTGCTGACGGCGCTGGCCATCGTCATCGGCACCGTGGTGGTGGCGATGAAACTCTGGGCTGCCGCTCAGGCGATTGTGGCGCTGCGGAACCGCATATGGACCGCGTCCCAGTGGCAGCTGAACGCCGCGATGTTGGCCAATCCCATGGTGCTGATCGTGGCCGGAATTGTCGCGCTCATCGCGGTCATCGTCCTCATCGCCACCAAAACCAAATGGTTCCAGAAAGCATGGGACGCCGTATGGGGCGCGGTGAAATCCGCGTTCCGGGCGTCCGTGGACGGGATTCTAGTCGCGCTCGAATGGCTGAAGAAACTCCCGGAGAAGATCGGGAGATGGTTCGGCACCGCGAAGACCCTTGCGGTTCGGAAGATGGCCGAGCTGCTGACCTGGCTGAAGGGCCTCCCGGGGCGGGCGTGGGACGCGCTCTCCGGCCTCGGCGCGAAGCTGGGCAAGGCCGCGTCTGAGCATTTCCAGAAGTTCCGGAACGCAGCCGCGTCCAAGACGGTTTCCTTCATCACCTGGGTGAGGGAGCTTCCCGGCCGTATCGTCCGGGCGATCGGATCCCTTTCCAAATTGCTGTTGTCCAAGGGCAAGGACGTTGTCCTTGGCCTGTGGAACGGCATCAAATCGATGGGCACATGGATTGCCAAAAAGGTCATCGGGTGGGCGCGGGATGTGATTCCGGGCCCGATTGCTGATGCGCTCGGTATCGCGTCGCCGTCGAAAGTCACGAGAGAGCAAGGAAAGTGGGTCGCCCGAGGTCTGGCTGTCGGAATCACCGGCTCCTCCAAAGAGGTCCGCACCGCTGCACAGAAACTCGCGAAAATCGTCCGAGACAGCCTTTCCGGTGGCCGGGAAAAGAAAGCTCTGCTCCGTATCGGCCGGGACTCCCACGCGCTGGAAGGGCTCGCGCGGCGCGAGGAGAACCTCGCCGTCCGGATGAAGAAAGCGACGCGGACGCTGAAGGACATGGTGAAGGCCCGCGATGAGGCCGCCGCGTCGGTGCGGCAGAGCGTCCTGGACGCGGCGAACATCACCACCGCCTCTGAGGGGCCGGTGACCGCGGACAGCATTCTCACGGGCCTGAATGACCAGTTGGGCAAAGCGCGCCAGTTCGCGGAGCAGATCGCGATCCTGCGGAAAAAGGGTGTCAGGGGCGATCTCATCGCGCAGATCGCCGCCGCCGGAGTGGAGGGCGGCCTCGGTGCCGCGACCGCTCTCGCGAACGCGACCAAGGGCCAGATCAAGGAAATCAACTCCACGCAGGGGCAGCTGGTGACCGCCGCCAAGGCCGCCGGGGACGTCACCGGGGACGCCCTGTACGGGGCAGGCATCCACGCCGCGAAGGGCCTGGTGAGGGGTCTGGCAGCCGAGCAGGGGGCGATCGAGCGCCAGATGATGCTGATCGCCAAGGGCATGACCAAGGCGATCAAACAGGCGCTGGGGATCAAGTCGCCGTCGCGGGTGCTGGCCGATCAGGTCGGCCGCTGGATCCCCCGGGGCATCCAGGCCGGGATCGACGCCGGGGCCCCGGCGCTCGATAAGTCGATGGCCGCGCTGGTCACCCCGCCGTCCGTGCCCGCGCTCGGCGGCCGGCCGACCGGCACCCGGCCGGACGCCGTCGGTACAGCCGGGGGTCGGCCGATCGTGCTGGAGATCCGCTCGGGCGGGAGCCCTCAAGACGATTTCATCCTGGAGTCGGTACAGCGCTCCGTGCGGGTGCGCGGTGGAGATGTCCAGCTCGTCATCGCAGGACGGAGGTAGGTTGTGGCGTTTCCTGAGACCCCGCTCGATCTGCGGGCGGAGCTCCAGCTCGGCGGCGGTGAGCGGGTCGACATCACCTCCCGGGTCTACACCCGGGATCCGATCCGGATCATCAGCGGGATGAGTGCGGAGGGCACGCAAGTGGACCCGTCCACTTGCGTGCTCACCCTCAACAACGGTGACGGGGCCCTGTCGCCGCGGAATCCGCTCGGGCCGTGGTTCGGGCGGCTGGGCCGCAACACCCGCCTCCAGATATCCGTCCCCAGCACGGATGCGTATCTGGACCTGGACGGGGACTTGGCCTCCATGGCCGCCACCCCGGACCATGCCAGCCTCGACATCACCGGGGACCTCGATCTGCGGGTTGAGCTGGCCACCGATTGGAACGAGCAGGGCAGGAACCAGGTGCTCGTCTCGAAGTGGGACGCGGGCGGGCAGCGGTCGTACGCGCTACGGCTCCTCGACCGGATGCTCTCGCTCGGCTGGACGACAGACGGCACCACCGTGCTCGCGGCGACAGCGGCTTTGCCCCCGCTGCCGGAGCGGGCGGCGGTCCGGGTGACGCTCGATGTCGACAACGGGGCGTCCGGCCGGGTAGCCCGCTTCTACACCGCGCCGTCCCTGGACGGGCCGTGGACCGTGTTCGCGGAGTTCACCCAGGCCGGGGCGACCAGCATCTTCGCGGGCACCGCGCCACTGCGGATCGGCGGCGTGGACTCCACGACTGTCCCGCCTCGGGTCCCGGTCCGGGGCCGGGTCTACCGGGTCCAGGTCCGTGCCGGGATCGATGGGGCTGTTGTTGCCGATGTCGATGCCCGCGGGCTCGCTCCGGGTGTCACCGGGTGGACGGATGGGGCCGGACGGCCGTGGACCCTCTCCGGTACAGCCTCGGTCCGGCAGCGGGACTTCCTGTTCACCGGGGAGATCAGCAGCCTGCCGTCCCGTTGGTCACCGTCAGGGCAGGATGTGTGGGTCCCGATGGAGGCCGCGGGGATTCTCCGCCGCCTCGGGCAGGGCAGGAAGCCGATCGATTCCACGCTGCGTCGCAGGATCCCGACCGATCCGAACCTGATCGCGTACTGGCCGATGGAGGACGGCCCGGCCTCCACCACGGCGGCATCCCCGCTGCCTGGCGTCGCCCCCATGGCCGTGACCGGGCTGGAGTTCGCCGCCGTCGACTCCCTCGGCGGCTCGGGTCCGCTGCCTCAGGTCCGGGCCCCCGCGTCGATCCGGGCCGCTGTGCCCCGCAGTCCCGAGTACGGATGGCATGTCGAGCTCGTGTACTTCCTGCCGGTGATGCCCGCGGCACAGACTGAGATCATCCGGGTCGATGTCGTCAACAGCCCGTCGATCCGGCAGGTCATCGTCTACGCCAGCACCGCCGGGGTACGGATCGAGGCCCGGAACGAGGACGCCGAGGTGATCGCCGGGTTTACCTACACCGAACCGCAGGCCTTGGCGGATTTCGCCGGGGTGTGGAACCGGCTGGCGATCTACTCCGGTCCCGGGTCCGCCGGGTTCAGGCTGTTCGCCCGCTGGCGGAACATCATCCAGGACACGTTCTGGATCATCTCCGCCATCGTTCCGTCGTCCACCCTCCAGGGCGCGGTCACTGGCGTGTCCGGTGCCTGGGGTACAGCCGTGGCCGACATGACGGTGGGGCATCTCGCGGTGTTCGACCAGGGGGCCTCGGAGGACTCCATCACCAGCCCGCCCGGCAGCACGATTTTCGCCGGTGCGGATGATGGCTTCGCCGGGGAGAGCGCCCTCAACAGGCTCAACAGGCTCACGGCTGAGGAACCCACGGTGCCCATAGCCTGGTACGACGGCGACACCAGCCGCCTCTCCGAGCAGATGGGCTCTCAACGGCCGGCGGTCCTCACCGCCCTGGTGGCCGACTGCGCTGAGGTCGACGGCGGGATCCTCTCGGAGCGCCCGGATCGGATCGGTCTCTGGTACCGGGACCGCGCGAGCATGGAGAACCAGACCCCGACCCTCGTGCTGGACTACGCGGCCGGGCACGTAGCGCCGCCGCTGGAGCCGGTGGAGGACGACCAGCGGATCCGGAACGATGTCACGGTGGAGCGGATCGGCGGTTCGAGCGCCCGGGTGGTCATCGAGGAAGGGCCGCTCGGCGCCCAGCCGCCTGAGCAGGGCGGCGTCGGGATCTACGACGAGTCGATCAGCCTCAACCTCGCCGCCGACGACCGGCCGCAGCAGCACGCGTCCTGGCGGGCCCACCTCGGGACCTGGGATGCACCGCGGTTCCCCTCGGTCCGGGTGCTGCTGCACCAGCAGCCCCAGCTCATCCCGGACGTGCTCCGGCTGAGGATCGGCGACAAGATCCGGATCGTGGGGCTGCCGCTGTACGCGGGGGCCGCCGGGGAACCCGTCGACCTGCTGGTCCAGCAGATCACCCACATCCCTCTGCCCCGGACGTGGGAGGTCACCCTGGTGTGCACCCCTGCCGGGCCGTGGACGGTCGGCGTGGAGGGGACGGCGCGGGCGGACACTGCGGGCTCCCAGCTCGCCGTGGGCGTGTCCGCGACGGCTACCGCCCTGTCGGTGACCACGACGACCGGGCCCCGGTGGATGACCTCAGCGGCCCGTGCCGGGGACTTCCCCTTCGATATCCGGGCCGGCGGGGAGGTGATGACGGTGACCGGCATCACCGGCACCAGCAGCACGCAGACGTTCACCGTGACCCGCGCCGTCAACGGCATCAGCAAAACCCACACGGCCGGGACGGATGTCCGGCTCGCTCACCCCGCCATCGTCGCCCTGTAGAAGGAGGAGACATGCAGTGGCTTTCAGGTATGCGCATCACTGCCGACCGGCTCAACGACGCCACCCCTGTGGCGCTGACCAGCACAGTCGTCCCCGCCGCGGGCTTCACCCTCACGAACTTCACCGGCCGCAAATCGGGCGGCGTCGTGGAGTTCTCCGTGACCCTGACCCGGTCCGGTGCCGACCTCCCCGCAGCGTCGGCGTCCGGCAACATCGGTGACGTCACCGCCTGCGTGCTGCCGCCTGACTGCCGCCCGGTAGACCTCCAAATTGTCCAGTTCGACAAGTCGGGCGTTGCCTCGGGCTCGGTACGGATCTCCGCCGGTGGCGGTTGCAACCTCACCTCGATGGACCCGACTTCTCAGATCCAGACCGGGAACAGCGTGAATTTCAGCGGCGCCTTCGTCACCGGCTGACACGGCCCCACGTTCCCCTGCCCCGCGCCGGTCCGGCCGGGGCCTTTCTGCTGCCCTGGAGGCATCATGTCCATACCCGCGCCGAGCATCGGCCGCATCGTGCACTACGTCAGCCACGGCACCCCCGTCCTCGATGACGGCACCCGGGCATTCCCGCCCGCCTGCCGAGCCGCCGTCGTGACCGAGGTCGACCTCGCCGACCCGGACCGGGTCGGCCTCGCCGTCGACAACCCGACCGGCCGCTTCTACCACCCGCTCGCAGCCGGGGGCTGCCGCCGAGCCGACGGCGGCTGCACCGACCCGGCGGCGGGCGGGTCCTGGCACTGGCCGGAGCGTGTGTGATGGCCACCCCCTTGACAGCCGCCCGGCTACTTGCCGCGCTCCGCGAAGAGGGCGTCACGGTCGTGGAGCACCCGGGGTGGCGTACGCACAACCGGAACCATGTGGGCCCGTGGGGCCCGGTGCACGGGGTGATGATCCATCACACCGTCACCACGGGCACCGTGTCCACCGTGGCGCTCTGCCGCGACGGCCACAGCAGCCTGCCGGGCCCGCTGTGTCACGGCGTGATCGCGAAGGACGGCACCGTGCATCTCGTCGGCTACGGCCGGGCGAACCATGCTGGACTCGGTGACGGCGACGTGCTCCAGGCCGTGGCCTCCGAGCGGTCGCTGCCCGCCGACAATGAGGCCGACACCGACGGGAACCGCTCCTTCTACGGCTTCGAGTGCGTCAACCTCGGCGACGGCCGTGATCCGTGGCCCGCCGTCCAGCTGGAGGCCATCGAACGAGTGTCCGCGGCGATCTGCCGGGCGCACGGCTGGTCGCAGCGCTCGGTGATCGGGCACAAGGAGTGGCAGCCGGGGAAAATCGACCCCCGTGGCTTCACGATGGACTTTCTGCGCGACCGGATCGCCCGGCGTCTCGCGGCCGGCCCCGACAAGCCGCCGTCGAAGCCGAAGCCGTCGTACGAGCCCTTCCCCGGCGCCGCGTTCTTCGCCCAGGGTCGACGCAGCGCGGTCATCACCGCCATGGGCAGACGGCTGGTGGCGGAGGGCTGCGGCCGGTACGCCGTGGGCCCCGGCCCCAACTGGGGTGAGGCTGACCGGAAGTCGTACGCCGCCTGGCAGCGCAAGCTCGGCTACGAGGGGAACGCTGCTGACGGCATCCCGGGCGCGGCATCCTGGGCGCGACTCCGCGTACCCAACGCTGATCGAGAGGACTGATCATGAGCGACCAAAACCCGTACATCCTGCGCTACTTCACGTCTCACCACCTGCCCGAGCGCCTTCAAGCGGTGAGCAAGCCCTTCGCCGCGCTCGCCCAGGAGGTGGCCGACACGCTGCCTGCCGGAGATGAGAGGAGTACGTGCCTGCGGAAGATCTTGGAGGCGAAGGACTGCGCGGTGAGGGCCGCGCTGCATCTGCCCGGGGAGGACCGGTGAAGGACACCACGAAGCGTGCGGTCCGGACCGCGCTCCAGACCGCCGTCGCACTGGCCGTCGCGCTCCCCGGGATCGTGGCGGCGTCCGGGATCCCGGCGTCGCTGCCGTGGGTGGCCGGGGCGCTCGCGGTCGCGGGCGGGCTCGCGCGGGTCATGGCGCTCCCGAGTGTGGAAGCGCTGCTTGATCGGGTCGGGATCGGGATAGTCGACGGGCCCGGGGGTGGCCCGCAGTGACTACGCCTGCATCTTCGTCGGACCCGGCCGCGGTCGCCGTGGAGCTGGAGCGCATCCGGCGCACGATCGAAGTCGGGTTCACCCGCACTGACGGTGCCCTCGCACTGCTGATGCAGCGGCACGATCAGACCGACGAGCAGATCCGGGAGCACACCCGGCGGCTCGACGAGCACGACGTACGCCTCGATGTGATCGAGCGCGGCGAGACCGAGCGGCAGAAGCGGAACGATGCCCGTGTGGACGCCCTCGAACGCGCCCGGTGGCCGCTGGCGTCCGTGGTCGTGTTGGTGGGTGTGCTCGGTCTCGCCGTGTCCCTGTGGGAGTTCACCACCCGCTGAGCTGTGCCCCCTGTCTCTCCTTCGGGAGGGGCAGGGGACTTTCTGCGTTTTAGAGCACGGCCGCCAGTTGCTCATCGAATGCGACGACACAGCGCGGTGGCCGGGCACCGGTGTACCGGCCCCGCAGCGCGACCGCTCCGTGAATCAGCCGGTGGGACTCCGTCTCCGCGCCCACGCGCAGTGCTTCACTCGCCACGGTGAACGCCTCATCCACGTCCCCGGCGGCGAGAAGGCCGGCCGCCAGATCCAGCGTCAGCAGCGCCCGCTGCCGGACGTGCGGGGTGGACAGGGCAGCCGGAACGTCCGCGACCGCGCCTGTCACCCATCCGGGCCGTCCGAGCAGTGCCCCGCACGAGATCCGGGCCGCAGCAACCTTGTGATGATCGAAGGGCCCGAGCCACGGCCACGGCACCGGGGTGTCCTCCGGTATGCGTACGGACGCGTCCCGCGACCGCGCCAGCGCCTCATCGGCCATCGTTGCGTCACCGGCCGCCGCGTGCGCCAGAGCCTCCGTCGCCGCGGCCCACGCGTGAGCTACTGCGGGCGCGTCCGGGCCGAGAGCCCGCCGGGTGCGGTCCGCGGCCGTGATCGCCGCCGCCGAGTACCCGAGACGT
>NZ_VCLA01000180.1:0-21003 GCF_009600885.1 Streptomyces jumonjinensis | reverse complement strand
CGCGTCCGGGCCGAGAGCCCGCCGGGTGCGGTCCGCGGCCGTGATCGCTGCCACCGGGTTCCCGAGACGCGCCTCGAACTGGGCGAGACTCCCGAGCTGGTAGGCGTGCAGGAGCTGGTGGCCGCTGTCCCGGGCCGTCTGGATCGCCTGGCCGTAGTGGTCGCGGGCGGCTGTCACATCGCCTGCGTCCCAGCTCAGCCACGCGAGGAACGACCGGGCTTCGGAGTGGGCGGCTGACAGGTCCCGGCGGGGGCCGTCGCCGGTGTCGAGTTGTGCGGCGAGACGCAGAGTCTGCCGGGCGGCGGGCAGCAGCTGGCGCGCGGGCAGCGCGTTGTCCAGATGGCGGCCTGCTGCGGTGACCTGTCGTAAGCAGGCGGCGATGTCGCCACCGTCGTCGGGCATAGGGATGGTCACGGGCATGGGCATGTGTCCTCCTGCCGGAGAAAAGGGGTGGTGTGTGCCCATGACAGCACCCCTCGGACGCCTGGTGGCGGTTTATGCGCCCTGTGGATATCCCGTATGCAGATCCTGCATACGCCCGACGCGCCCGCCCGGTGCTGACAGCATGCCCGTACACCGATGACGGAGGAACCGTGGACATTGAGATACCCATCGACATGCCGCAGGACCCTGCGAGCCGCCAGTTCGTGGAGCTGCTGATCGAGCACCTGACCGCCGTCGACCCGGACGCCGAGATCGACTGGGATTCCGTGGGCCGGATGGACAGCATGTCCCCCGCCGAGCGGGACAAGGTGATCAAGGATCACCAGGGCTTGTTTTACGGGTAGGACTGACCCGGACCGCTCAGTCCCCGCCTCCTTACGGGCGGCGGGGACTAGTTCAGGGCGTCGATTGCCTTCACAATCAGCGCCCGCGCCTCTGCCCCGTACACCGCTTGCTCATACAGGCACCGAAATGCCTTCCTGTATTGAGCCACCTCTTCGGGCTCGATAATCTTCACAGACGCGGAAAGCGGCTCGTGATCCACTCGCTCGTCATCAAAAATGGTGAAAGATTCGATCGGCCACATCTGACGGTCCTTGTCGACTGGAATGACCCCCAGCGACACGGAGGGTAAGTCCATAGCCGAGAGAACTCCCCCTAACTGTCCGGCCATCACACCCGCTCCCCCTATGCGGTAACGCAGTACGGGCTCTTCCAGGAGGATCGCGAGACGCCTGCGCGCGCCCTCCCGGACGAGTCGGGACCGCTCCATCCTGGCTGCGACGGCGTCGGCGACATCATCCGGAAGTTCACGGAAGGCGCGGATATTACGCAGGAGCGCCGTCGCATATCCGGGTGTCTGGAGAAATCCAGGAATCACATTGGAGCAGTAAACTTTGAAATTCTGGGTGCGCTCAAAGAGTGGCAACGAAGAGACTTGAAGGCGCTTCAGTCCAGTACTCTGAAGGCGCTTCCACTGAACGTAGAGAGAGTCTGCGTGTCGCGACGACGCGATTAGGCCAGCAGCCTCATTCTCCGCACCGCACACACGGCACCATGCGCGGATATCGTCGTCGGACGGCGCGGTCCGCGCGGCTTCGAGACGCGACGACTTCGACTCATGCCAGCCCGCCCGAGCCGCCAGCTCGCGCTTGGTGATCCCCGCGTCCAGACGAATCTCACGGAGCCGCGCTGCGACATGTTCGCGCGCGGCCTGGGCGCTGGACGACGGGGATGTAGCCATGGATCGGGGTTAGCGGATCTCGTAGTCGGCGTGCGGGATTGCCCGCGCCCAGACACGCTCGAACGCGTCGCAGCACAGGCCGACTGTGGGCGAGTCGGTGATGTACTCGTCCTCCAGGAAGGTTCCGTCACCGGAGAAGTGGTGGATCTCGACGATGTCGCCGTCGAAGATCCAGAAGTCGTTCCCGGGTACCAGGAGGTCTGATGCCTGACGCCGTGGCAGCCACCGAACCTCCTCGCCGGACGTGACGTTAGCGTGGGTGACGTAGTGCTCCCAGCGGATGTAGTCCGTGACCGGTTCGGAGACCACTCGGGCCCGGCGCACAACTACACCCCGAGCGACGGCGTCGGCGATCTGCTGGTGGAAGGGCCGCCACCAGGTGCCGCGGTCGCTCCAGTCGACGCGGGCTCCCTGCCGCCAGGCTTCGAAGCGCGGGTTGCTGTAGTAGCTGTCCCGCAGTTCCAGGTGGACCGCTGACCTCTTGGCGTCAGCCAGCAGATCATCGAACGTCGGGATCGACTGCATCGCATGCCTCTCTCAAGATGTGCACCATCCGGATGGGGATCCGCACTACTGCTTCGTGATCGGGCAGCGGCCCTGTCTCGCGGACCTCTTCCTCAAGGTCGGAATCAGCCTTCCAGCCCTGGAAGACGAACTCCTCCTTCGTCGGGTCCACCCAGACCCGGGGGCAGTTCTTCTCGTCTGTGCTCGGGTCGATTCCGATGAACCGTAGCGCCATGATGCCCTCCATCGCAGTCTGCTTGCTAGGACTTGCACAACCATCGAGGAGCCTGTTCAGCAGGGTCAAGGCCGCGATTGAGCCATGCAGGGCCGAGTGGTCCTGCGTGCAAGTTCGTGCATGTCTATGGAAGTTGATCAGTCGCGGTCCCTACGGTCGTCGGCGTCGCGTCGCCCATACGACTGGGGAGCATGATGATGACCACCCCCGCACAGCCTGCCGGATTCATCGGTCGAGCCGCCGCACCGCCGTACCCCCGGAAGCCAGCGCACAGCGCCACCGGTCAGTGGCTCGCCGAATCCCTGGACCAGCCCGAGATCGCGTGGGAAGGCTGGCGCAAGGGCCCCCAGACCATGCTCCCAGCAGGCCGCCGGTTCGACGCGGTTCGCATCCCGGCCGAGCTCGTCCACGCCGCCGCCGACAGCGCGATCCATGCCACCGTCGCCGAATACCTGACCGCCGCCCTGGACGGCCCGGTCATCTGCGACCCGGCCCGCTGGTACTACGCGCTCGTACCGCCCGACACCACAGAGTCGTGGACGTGCGGGCTCGCCCGCTGCCTCGGGACGGGGGCCTGGATCGGCGTCCCCCACACCGACCTCACCAAACACACCCAACTCCACTGGTGCGTCCCCATGACCCAACCCGGCCACCTGTGCGACCCGAGCACCGTCGCCGCGCTGATCGAGCACGGCCATAAGCAGCTCATCCCCGAGCCCACGACGTTCCGCCAGCCCGCCCGATGACCGCTCCCGTCCGGCCCGCCGTACCGGTCTTCGCGCGGCGCGGCTGCCGCCTGAAAAAGAAGCCGCCCATACGTGAGTTGACCTGGTGGGCGTACCAGGGCTACCGCTGCTTCGCCTGCGACCGGCCACTCCGCCGGGGAGCCGTCTACTGCGGCTGGATCCGCGGACGGTCCGGCGCCCACGTCCTCGATGTCGAGGTCTGGTCCTGCCCCTGACCCTGCCCACCTTCAGACCCCCGTCCCTAACCCGGGCGGGAACGGCCGGCCCCCGCCCCAGGGTGGTGGGGGCCGGCTGACCACACACCCCCTGGAGGACCCATGGACGCCTACGACCGCGCCCTCGGAACCGCCCTCACAGCGCTCGCACTACTCGGGCTTACTGCGCCCGCGATCGCCATGCGTGATCAGCTCGACCAGGTCACCGGGGTCGTGGCGCCCGATACCCCGGGGCCCGAGCGCGCCCTGGACGACGAACTGCCCTACTGACCCGGAGACCGCCCCGGCCCGCAGGTACCCCGTCGCGCGGGCCGGGGCCTCTACTCGCAGTCGTCCTCAGACACCAGCTCAGACAGAGGAACGCCCACTGCGCGGGCGATCCGAAAAAGCAGGGTGAGGGGCGGGTCGCTGATCGCGTACTCGATGCGGTGAATAGTCTTCCGGTCTGCGTCGACTAGCTCACCGAGGCGTTCTTGACTCAGCCCGGCAGCGAGTCGAGCATCGCGAATGCGGTCGCCGAACGCCCGGCGGGCGGTGAGCACCCAAGGCGGTGGCGGATCGACGGACACCCGCCCACGCTCGAATGATCATGGCTGATTGTCTGTACCCAGTCAGGTACATTTCCCTCGCGCACACCCTAAAGGCGGGCTCCGAGTCCAACCCCCAGGCGGATCGGAGCCACGACGCCCCCAGCCTCACCCGAGGCCGGGGGCGTCACCATGACGTGCTCACTTCCACTCGATACGCACCGCGTCCGGGTCCCAGTACCCCCCACCCGGCATCCGCCCCGGCCGGGCAGGCAGCACCGTGATCGTCATCAAAGTCGCAATTATCGCTCGCTTCCGAGAGAGATCCAGCGCGGCCCACGCCACATCCGGATCTTCGGCACCTACCAGCCCGACGACCGGGTTAGCCTTCACCGCGCCCGCCAGCGCCACCTGCGCCTTCTCAAGGCGCTGCTTCGCGGACTGGGACGCGACGCGCCACTCCTGCATGTCCATCTCCCCCGCACCCAGCGCGGCAGCCAGCTCATCAAGGGTCCCCCGGGCCTCCCTCATGTCCGTCTGCGCACCAAGCACATCCACTGGGTCGTCGCGGTCAGCCAGGAGATCCGCCGCATCGGGGCGAGAAATCCTCTCCAGCACAGCAAGCTGCACAAAGTCGTCCAGGAGGTCCCGCTGCCGCGTCAGATGCTTGCTGACCCTGCACGAGTATGACGGTCTGGGTTTTGAACCCCGCCCGGCGCCCGCGGTTGCAGCCCGCATGGTGGCACCACAGACCCCACACACATAGATATTGCTGCCCAGGTACTTGCGCTGGTTCCCGGGAGTGATCCGACGGGATTCGTCCGTGAGGATGGCGACGACGCTCCGCCACTTCGACTCCTCAATGATGGGCACCCACCCGGCCCGGCCCGCTTCCTTCCCACGGTGCTTCACGATGCCAGCGTTCCGGGGCCTCAGCAGCATTTGGCCGACCTCTGGGCCTTCCCAGTCCCCCCCGGTACTCGTTGCGATACCGCGCTTGCGCCAGTCAGCGGCTATGGACCGCAGCGAAGCGCCGGCAAGAACAGCGTCGGCCGCCTCATCGGCGTAAGCGGCCTCAGACGCGGGCTCCACCACCCCGAAGGCCCCGCAGGCACCACACAGGGGCCTCACGGCGAAGCTGTGGCGCTCACGGCAGTCCCGGCACTCCTCGCCAGCATGGAAGGCTCCAGCAGCTCCACAGCCATCACAGACCCTCGTGATGGAGAAGCCTCCGCCCGCCGCACACTCAGGGCACACCATGGACCGCGGAGTGACATGGTCGTCTTCGTACCCGAACGGGCGACGGCCACCGAAGTGGCGGCCCTGCTGCGCCATCTGGTCCCGGGCACGGCGCTGGCGCTCCACCATCCGCTCGACCTCATACCGGGCCTGGACGCCGAGCTGGCGGGCGATCATCCGGCCGGTGGCGGTCGTCAAGTCGAGGTGACCGGCTTTCACCGTGCGGGTGTCAATGCGTCGCGGCTCACAGACATCGATGTACGTCTCCAGCTCAGCCGGGGATCGGTGCAGCCGGTCCGTGTGCCAGGCGAGCACGCAATCGCCGTCGCCAGATCGGAGGGCGTCCATCATCTCGATGTAGTCAGGGCGCGGCTTACCCGAGTAGGCGCTCAGGTCGTTGTCCTGGAACACCTTCACGACGCGGTACTCGGCCTGCGGCGTGGAGAGCTGTTCGGCCAGGGCATAGCAGTCCTCGATCTGCCGCTCGCAGCCGAGGCCGGCACCTTCGCGGTCGGCACTCATGCGGGCGTAGATGAAGCATCTGACTATCTGTCGACCGCTGGCCGGGTCCGTGAGCAGCATGCTTCATGCTGGCATGGTAGAAGGGCATTTAGAAAGGATTCGCTAGATCGAATCCGCTGCCGCCTTTGGGCACCGAGGCCGGGCTGAGCCCGACGGTGAGCTTCATCTGGGGCCACTCCGCCCCCGAGTTCACCACCGCCGCCCTGACCCGGTCGCGGCTCTCCACCAGGCTCTTGTCCGGCAGTCCGACCAGGGCGAACGCCGCCACACCGCGCTCCAGGTCCGCCTGGACCTCCACCACCACGCCCTCGACGCCCACCAGCGCCACCGAACACGTACGGGCGAATGCCATCAGGCCACCCCCCGGGCGTGCTCCACGAGCGGGGCGCCGCGCCGGGGCAGTACCACCCCGATCAGATCGATGCGGACCCCGCCGGGCGGCGGCTGGCCGTGCCGGTGCAGCCAGCACTCGGCGAGATGTCTCAGCCGGTCGGCCTTGGCGGGGGTGACGGCGGCCATGGGGTGCCCGAACGGGCCCGGTCTGCGGGTCTTGACCTCGCAGACGACCACCGCGTCGCCGTCCTGGGCGACGATGTCGATCTCGCCGGCCCGTCCGCAGCGCCAGTTCCTCGCCAGGACCGTCATCCCGGCCTCGGTCAGCAGCCGCGCCGCCAACTCCTCGCCGTACCGCCCCAGTGCCCCCGTACCGTTCATATCGGCACCACCTCCGGCACCGACTGTGACGGACCGCCGCCCCCGCTGTGGATCTTGATGGATTCCGGTGGATAACCGGGCCGCTGTGGATAACCCGGCCACCGGAACGGGTGCCTCAGTTACCTGGAGAGGGTCACGGGGGTCACACAGCCGCCCGGAGAGGACGACGCCTCAGGTACCCGGAAGTTCGAGATCGCTCTTGTTCAGCTCCTCGATGTTCACATCCTTGAATGTGAGTACTCGGACCTGCTTGACGAACCTGGCGGGCCGGTACATGTCCCAGACCCAGGCGTCCGCCATCGAGACCTCGAAGAAGACCTCGCCCTGCACCGAATGGACCTGCATCTCATAGTCATTGGTGAGATAGAAGCGGCGCTCGGTCTCGATCACGTATTTGAACAGTCCGACGACGTCTCGATACTCCCGGTAGAGCTTCAGCTCCATCTCGGTCTCGTACTTTTCGAGGTCCTCGGCGCTCATGGCATGTTCCCCTTCAGCCGTGCGTCCCCCTATTGTGCGCCAGCCCTTACGCCCCTAGACGATTTCCGGGGCGAGGACCACAGGCGTGCTCGGAGGACCCTCGTCGAGCAGCGTGCGCAGCAGCCCGGCGAGCTTGGTCGGGTACACCGTCTCACGCGCCGACGACAGTTCGGCGGAAGTCCACCACCTGAGCCCGGTGACACTGCGCCGCTCCAGTTCGGTGAGGGCGCGCGGGGCCGCGGCGGTCTGCGCGGTACGCGCCAGGAAGTACCACTCGTCCTGGTGCCAGCGCCGTCCGTCGAAGGGAAAGGAGCAGATCCGCCGCCAGATCACCGGTCCGAGTTCGACCTCGGTGATCCCGGTCTCCTCGGCCAGTTCGCGCAGCGCGGCCTCCTCCCGGGTCTCGGAGCCCTCCAGACCGCCGCCCGGGGTGAACCACCAGTCGTCGTCCGGGTCGTCGGGTTCGCAGCCGTGCATCAGCAGAATGCGGTCCCGGGGGTCGAGCAGGACGACCCTCGCCACCTTGCGCGGCTCTCCGGCCGCCCCCGCCACGGCCCCCGGAGCCTCCGGCGCCTCAGGTCCCGGCATCCACGACCGCCCTTCCACGTCCCGCGCCCCGCCGGCCCAGCAGCCGGGCGAGAGGTCCGTACGCCGCCCCTCCGAGGATCAGCGCCGCTCCGGCAGCGATCGAGGCGGCCATCCACCGGACCGGACCGACCTCGGAGATCCCTCCGGGCAGCGCCGCGAAGCTCTCCGGACGCTCGATCACCCCGCCGCTGAGCGGCCAGGCGATGGCGTCCAGCCGCCCCACCACCGCCGATCTCGGCACGGCCCCCTGTCCAGGGTCCTTGAGGTGGGTACGGGAGTCCAGGGAGCCCATCCGCTCATCGCCGAGCAGAAAGATCCGCCCCTCGGGCACCTTCGCCGTGAAGGCGTCCGGCGAGGCCGGTCCCCGGCCGCTCAGATACGGTTCCTCGACGCTCTCCCCGTTGACCGTCAGTCCGCCGCCGTCACCGCAGCAGGCGACCGTGTCCCCGCCGACGCCCACCACCCGCTTGATCATCGGGCTGCCGCCCCAGTCGGCGTCCCGGAACACCACCACGTCCCCGCGCCGCACCCGGTCCCCGTCCAGCCGCTGGGCCAGCACCCGCTCCCCCGCGGCCACGGTCGGGGACATGGAGTCGGTCGGCACCGTATACGGCTGGTAGACCAGCGCGCCCCAGCCGAACCCGCCGAGGAAGAGCACAGAGCCGACGGCCACGGCCAGGCCCGACAGCGTACTGCCGAGCCGGCCGCGGCCGTCTTCCTCGCGTTCTGACTCCATCCCGTCCGCTCCCCACCTCGGAGATCCGGCCCCGGGGCGGTCCCCCGGGGTTCCAGCGATCCGGGACGGCACCCTACCGGGCGGTATCCCCCGCGGTCAGCCGCTTACGGCGCCAGAGGACGATGGGCAGCGCGCCCAGGGCCCCCATCGCCAGCGGCGCGGTCGAAACGGCCACGGACGCCGCCGCGTTGAGACCGGGCTGGTCGTAGGTCGCGGGCACCGAGAGGGTGGCCCAGCGGTCGATCGGCCACGCGATCACCACGGCACGTCCGACGACCTCGTCCACCGGCACGAAGCCGCCGTTCACATCCTCCATGTGGTAGCGGGAGTCCCGGGAGTTCTGCCGGTGGTCGCCCATGACCCAGATCTTGTCCTCGGGCACCTTGAACGGACCGAACGGCTGGTCGTCACAGGGGGTGTCGCCGGGGAAGATGTACGGCTCGTCGAGCGCCTTCCCATTGACCTTGACCGGGCCGCCCTTACGGCACTCCACCGTGTCGCCCCCGACCGCGATCGTCCGCTTGATCAGGTCCTTCTCCTCGGCCGACGGCATCAGACCGATGAAGCTCAGAAACTTCTGGAGCGCATTGGGGTCCGGGGTGGGCTCCCCGTCCAGCCAGCCGCCCGGATCGTGGAAGACCACGACCTCACCGCGCTCGGGCTCCGAGCCGAACCACGGCGTGAGCTTGTCCACGAGCACGCGGTCACCCCGCTGAAGGGTGTTCTGCATCGAGTCCGAGGGGATGGAGAACGCCTGCACCAGGAAGGTCTTGATCAGCAGCGCGAGAATCAGCGCGATACCGATCAGCAGCGGCAGTTCCTTCCAGAACGACCGCTGATTCCTGCGCTGCGCGCCATCTCCGTCGGCCCCCTGACCCTCGGGGCTGTCACCGGCCGGGGGCTGCCCCGTCGGATGGTCGCCCGTCACGGCGCCCAGGGACCCGGCGGGCTCTCCCGGCCTGTCCTCCGGCTGCTCGTGTCCGGACCGTGCGCCGACCGCCACGTCCCCCACATCCACTCCTCACTTCGTGCGAACCGCCTGCCCCGAAGAAGAAGCAGGCTCACTACTCCCATAACGATCGGGAGTTCCGCAGGGCTCGGGAGCAGGACCATTCCGTTTCGATCCTGGGGGGCCACCCTATGCGACAGCGGAGGCCCAGCGGTTTCCCCCGTACGCCCGTTCGGGATCGATGCGTATGTCTCCGGCTCCTCCAGCCTGCGCCAATGGCCGACCGGCCAGGCGATGACCATGGCCCGCCCCACCACCAGATCCTCGGGGACCGTGCCCTGGCCCTTCTCGCCGAGGTGGAAGCGGGAATCGGCCGAATCTGCCCGGTGGTCCCCCATGACGAACAGCCGGCCCGGCTCCACCTCGACCTCGAACGCCGTGGCCGACGGCGCGTTCCCGGGCTTCAGATAGGGCTCTTCCAGCGGTACGCCGTTGACGGTGACCCGGCCGTCCCCGTCGCAGCACTTCACGGTGTCGCCGCCCACCGCGATCACCCGCTTGATCAGTTCCTGCTGATCGTCGGAGGGGAGCAGCCCGATGAAGGCGAGTCCCCGTTTGAGCTGTGCGACCACGGTCGGATCGGAGTTCTCCGCCGGGGCGCTCTCCCCCTGGAGCCAGTCGCCGGGGTCCTTGAAGACCACCACATCGCCGCGCTGGGGCCGGGAGCCGAACCACGGTGTGAGCTTGTCCACCAGCACCCGGTCCCGGATCCGGATCGTCTCCTCCATCGAACCGGACGGGATGACGAACGCCTGCACGAGAAACGTCTTGAGAACCAGGGCGATCAGCAGCGCCGCGCCTATCAGCAGCGGGATCTCCCGGACGGCGGACCGCCGCCGTCCGCGTTCGGCCTTCCGGGCGAGCCTGCGGCGCTCCGCCCTGCCCGGCAGGGCCGGGGAGCCGTGGGTGGGCCGGGAGCCGTCAGCGGGCCGGGCGGCGTCGGTGGGCCAGGAGCCGTCAGTGGCCCGGTACCCGTCGGTGGCCCGGGTGCCCGTCGGCAGCCGGGCGCCGGCCCGATGTCCGGCCCGGCGCCTGCGGCTACCCATGCGCTCCACCGGGCTCCGGTGGCGGGCTCCCCCGGCCCGGGGAGCCGCCGGATGCCCCCTGATGCCCTCCGGAGGGCGCATCCGGTACGCGGGCGAACACATCGGCGCGCTCCAGCGAGGTCCACCGGCCCAGCGGCCAGCCGATCCAGTCCGCCCGCCCGACGACCTTCTCCACGGGCACCATGCCGCCGCCGGGCGCGCCGAGGAGATCACGGGAGTCGCGTGAGTTGCTCCGGTGGTCGCCCATGACCCATAGCCTGCCCGGAGGCACCTCGATGTCGAAAGGGACCTCGGACGGCGCGTCACCGGGGCGCAGATATCCCTCGTCGAGCGCCGTCCCGTTCACCGAGACCCGCCCCGACGCGTCGCAGCAGACCACCCGGTCGCCGCCCACGCCCACCACACGCTTGATGAAGTCGGTCTCGTCGGGCTCGGTGAGCCCCAGCGCCGCGAGGACCTCCCGCGCGGCCTCGCCGACGGGGTTCCCCGCCGGGTCCCCCTGGACGAAGGAGCCCCTGCCGTCGAAGACGATCAGATCCCCTCGGCGCGGCTCTCCGTCGAAGCGGTACGCCAGCTTGTTCACCAGCACCCGGTCCCCGACGCGCAGGGTCGGCTCCATGGAGCCGCTGGGGATCTGGAACGGCTGGACGACGAACCGGCTGAACAACAGGACCAGCGTGGTGATCACCAGCGCCAGGACGCCCGTCCGCCGCCAGGAAGGCGCGGTGCCGGGGCCGGCGCCGGGGCCGGTGCCCTCCCTGGACCGGCCGCCCCGGAAAAGCACGGAGCGCGACCCCTCTGCCGCGTCCCCGGCGTCGGGGTCGGAAGAGTGATCGCGCTCTGTGTGCTTCGCTGCGGTGTCCATACGAAGGCGAAGCCTATCCGGCCTCGCTGTGAACCCCGGCGCGCGCTGAGCGGCAGCTCAGAGCCTCGGGCGCGGTGCGCCCAGAGCTCAGTTGTCGCGCTTCTCCTTGATCTTCGCGGCCTTGCCGCGCAGCTCACGGAGGTAGTACAGCTTGGCGCGGCGGACGTCGCCACGGGTGACGAGCTCGATCTTCTCGAAGATCGGGCTGTGCACCGGGAAGGTCCGCTCGACGCCGACGGAGAAGGAGACCTTGCGGACCGTGAAGGTCTCGCTGACGCCCGAGCCCTGGCGGCGGATGACGACGCCCTTGAACTGCTGGACACGGGAGCGGTTGCCCTCGATGACGCGAACGTGGACGTTCACGGTGTCACCGGGACGGAAGGCGGGGACGTCGGACCGCAGCGAGGCGGTGTTGACGACGTCGAGCACGTGCGACATGTTCGTCTGCTTTCTTCGCCGATGCCACAGGTCATCAGCGGGAGAGAGGATGAGAATCAGGGGGCCGCCGCGTCGGAGCGGGCGTCGTGTCCCCCTGTGGCAGGGGCGCACGCCGGACGCACGGCAGCGGCCTATTCTTCCACGGCCGGCGGCCTGCGCCAAAATCGGCCACCGGGCTCGGGGGCCCAGCCCAGGATGGAGAGGGTCTCCCGGTCCTTCTTGTCGAAGGCGGCGGGGTCGCAGCGCTCGATCAGATCCGGCCGGTTCAGCGCCGTACGGCGGAACGCCTCGTCCCTGCGCCAGCGCGCGATCTTCCCGTGGTGGCCGCTGACGAGCACATCCGGGATGGCACGCCCGCGCCAGCTGGGGGGCTTGGTGTAGACGGGCCCTTCGAGCAGATTCGCCATCGCGCCGGGCGCGAAGGAGTCGTCCTGGTGGGACTCGGCGTTGCCGAGCACCCCGGGCAGCAGCCGGGCCACGGCCTCGGTGATCACCAGAACGGCCGCCTCGCCGCCGGCCAGCACATAGTCGCCGATGGAGACCTCGTACACCGGCATCCGGGTCGCGTACTCGTCCATCACCCGGCGGTCGATGCCTTCGTAACGGGCGGGGGTGAAGATCAGCCAGGGGCGGTGCGCCAGCTCCACGGCGACCTCCTGGGTGAAAGGGCGTCCGCTCGGGGTGGGCACCACCAGGACGGGGTCATGGGCGCCGGACTCGTACCCGTTCGCCAGGGTCTCGTCGAGCGCGTCGCCCCAGGGCTCGGTCTTCATGACCATGCCCGGACCGCCGCCGTAGGGGGTGTCGTCCACGGTGTTGTGGCGGTCGTGGGTCCACTCGCGCAGATCGTGCACCCGGACGTCGAGCCGGCCGCGGGCGCGCGCCTTGCCGACGAGGGAGACGTTCAGCGGTTCGAGGTACTCGGGGAAGATCGTGACGACGTCGAGCCTCATCGGGCCCCGCCCTCGGCGTCCCCGGCGGAACCGGCCCCCCGGGCGGAACCGGACTCGGGCTCGGACTCGGGACCCCCGGCGGTCTCGGCCTCACCGGCGGCCTCGGCGTCACGGGCGGAGGCGATCTCCGCACGGTCGTCGATCAGCCCGGGCGGCGGGTCGATCACAGCCCGCTGCTCCTCCAGATCGATCTCGGTGACGATCTCCTCCACGAACGGAACCATCACCTCGCTCCCGTCCGGCCGCTCCACGATGAACAGATCCTGCGAGGGCAGATGGCTGATCTCGGTGATCCGGCCGACCTCGGTCCCGTCCACCGTGACCACATCGAGATCGATGAGCTGATGGTCGTAGTACTCCTCGGGGTCCGAGGGCATCTCCTCGGGGTCCACGTCGGCGATCAGCAGGGTGTTGCGCAGCGCCTCGGCGCCGGTGCGGTCCCGTACGCCCTCGAAGCGCAGCAGCAGCCTGCCGCTGTGCACCCGGCCGGTCTCGATCGTCAGAGGCCCTATGGCGGCCGGTTCGGTGGCCAGCACGGCCCCGGGACCGAGCCGCAGCTCCGGCTCGTCCGTACGCACCTCGACGGTGACCTCGCCCTTGATGCCGTGGGCGCGGCCGATCCGGGCGACTACCAACTGCACTTCGCACTCTCTTCTGTCATACGACTCATACGACTCATTACGACTCATACAGCGACGCATCCAGCCCGGACGGCTCAGGCGTCTCAGAGAGCGCATACGGGCGTACTACCCCGTATACGCCGATACGACTACGGGCCGGGGACGGCCGAATGGCCCTCCCCGGCCCGAGCCGGTGTCCAACTTGTTCAGCGGACCTGATCCACATCGACGAGGTCGACGCGGATACCACGGCCGCCGATGGCGCCCACGACGGTACGCAGAGCGCGCGCGGTGCGGCCATTGCGGCCGATCACCTTACCGAGGTCATCGGGGTGGACCCGGACCTCCAGCACACGCCCGCGGCGCAGGTTGCGCGAGGCGACCTGCACATCGTCGGGGTTGTCGACGATGCCCTTCACGAGGTGCTCAAGAGCCTCCTCGAGCATGCTCAGGCCTCGGTCGACTCGGCGGCCTCAGCCGCGTCGTCCGCCTTCTTGTCGGCCTTCTTGGCCTTCGGGGTGATGGCCTCACCCTTCGGCTCGCCGCCTTCGAGGGCCTTGGCGAACTCGTCGAACGCGGCGCGCTTGTCCGCCTTCGGCTCGGCCACCAGCAGCGGCGCCGGGGCCGGCAGGCCCTTGTGCTTCTGCCAGTCGCCGGTCAGCTTCAGGATCGCGAGAACCGGCTCGGTCGGCTGGGCGCCGACGGACAGCCAGTACTGCGCGCGCTCCGAGTTGACCTCGATGCGCGAGGGGTTCTGCACCGGGTGGTACAGGCCGATCTCCTCGATGGCCCGGCCGTCACGGCGGGTACGGGAGTCGGCGACGACGATGCGGTAGTGAGGCGAACGGATCTTGCCCAGACGCTTCAGCTTGATCTTGACTGCCACGGAAGTGGTGTCTCCTGGTCTTGACGTGGTTGGGCACAACAAGATGCCACGTGGGGTTGCGGTACTCGGAGTGCCCGATGGACGCGTCAGCCGGAGGAGAGAGGGGTCCTATGCGACTGTCGAGTACAGCTGTCCATTGTGCCACACGCCGGCGGCACGCCTCCCCCGGTCCTGCGCCGCCCCCGTCAGGCGGCCGGTCCGGGGGTCAGCTCGCCGCGGCGACCGGCTCGGGGATACGGAAGGGCTTGCCGCAGCCCCCGCAGACGATGGGCGCCTGGGCGAGGACCGAGGGCACCACCCGCACATTGCGACCGCAGTCGCAGACGGCCTTGACCCGCACACCGCCGCCCGAGGAGCCGTGCCTGGCGGCGGGTCCGCGGAAGGAGCGCTTGGTGTCGGAGGCCGTCGCGACCGTGTGCGCCTTGAGGGCGCGCTGGAGCCGGTCGATCGTGGGGCGGTAGCGGCGCTTGGCCTCGGGGCTGAGCACGACCAGCGAGAAGCCGCTGCTGGGGTGCGGCTCCTCGGCGTGGTCCAGGCCCATTTCCTCGGCGATCGCCAGGAATCTGCGGTTGTGGTAGCGGCCGGCGCGTGAGGTGTCGCGGACACCTCGCGCGGCGGCGATGCCATGGACTGCCTCATGAAGCAGTCGTTCGAAGGAGAGCTCGGCGCCGCAGGCGGACGAGGACTCTCCGATCAGGGACTCGGGCGCGGCAAGGTCGGGCAGTTCAGGGTGGTGCCGCTGAATATCGGCCCACGCCTGTGCCAGCTCTGCGGCGAGAACAGGTGGTGTCGTGCTCACGTCGTGATAACGAGCCGGACATGCCCCGGGTTCCATTCCGGGGCATCCCAAATATTTTGCACGTACCCGTCAGTTGGCATTGATGCCTCCCCAGGAGGGTCGGGTGCGCGGATCTGCGGCGAAGTCCCCTGGTTTCCGTCAAGGTGGTGCGTAACACCGCTCGCGCGCCCCGCGTCCGGGCTCCCCCGGCCGGCGTGTCCCCCGGCGGACGCGCGTCCCGCTCCGGCGTGTCGGCGTCGCGGGCCCGGCGTACGGCTCCGCTCAACAGGCGCGCGCGTCAGCAGGCGCGCGTCAGTAGGCGCGCGCGACGATCGCGACACTACCGGGCGCGTCGTCCGCCGTGGGCACCGACCCGTCCTCGGCGACCAGACAGCGCACCGACACCCCCTGCCCGGCGAGCGCCGCCTCGCCCTCCTCGCCCAGGACCGCCCAGGGAATCCGCGCCCAGCCGCCCGAGAGCGCCGCCTCGGCGGCCTCCGCCGCCGTCCGCACCTCGGCCGTACGGGACTCCCGCCGCTCCCGGGACTCCCGCAGCAGCCGTGCCTGATCCTCTTCGAGCACCCCGGGCAGCAGTCCGGCCAGCGCCGCGAGCGGCACCGGCTCCTTGCCCCCGGGCACCCTGCGGACCAGCGTCGCGGTCCCCGCCCGGAGATCGCGCGGGCCCACCTCGATCCGTACCGGTACGCCCTTGAGCTCCCAGTCGACCGCGCGGCGGCCGAACGGGACGTCCACGCGGTCGTCGATCCGCACCCGCAGCCCGGCGGCGGTCAGCCGGCCGGCGATCTCCCGGGCCGCGGTCACCGACTCCTCGCCCTTGATCGCTGTCACCACCGCCTGAACGGACGCCAGCCGCGGCGGGACCCGCAGCCCGTCGTCGTCGCCGTGCGACATGATCAGCCCGCCGAGCATCCGGGTGGAGGTCCCCCAGGAGGTCTGCCAGACCGGCTCCTGACGGCCCTCCGCGGAGAGATACCGGATCTGGAAGGCCCTGGCGAAGTTGGTGCCCAGCTCATGGCTGGTCCCCAGCTGGAGGGCCTTGCCGTCGCCCATCATCCCTTCCAGGGTGAGGGTGTTGACGGCCCCGGCGAACCGCTCCCGGGGCGTCTTGCGCCCCAGGACCACATCGATGGCGAGCACCTCGGTCATGAAGTCCGCGTACACCTCCCGGTGGATGCGGGCGGCGTAGTCGCGGGCCTCCTCGCGGGTGGCGTGGGCGGTGTGCCCCTCCTGCCAGAGGAATTCGGTCGTCCGCAGAAAGACGCGCGGGCGCAGCTCCCAGCGGACCACATTGGCCCACTGATTGATCAGCAGCGGCAGATCCCGGTAGCTCCGCACCCAGGTGGCGAACGAGGCGTTGACGATCGTCTCGGAGGTGGGGCGTACGACGACGGGCTCCTCCAGCTCCTTGCCGCCGGCGTGGGTGACCACCGCGAGCTCGGGTGCGAAGCCTTCGACGTGCTCCGCCTCGCGGGTCAGATAGGACTGGGGGATGAGGAGCGGGAAGTAGGCGTTCTCCGCGCCCGTCGCCTTGATGCGGGCGTCCATCTCGGACTGCATCCGCTCCCACAGACCGTAGCCGTACGGCCGGATGACCATGGTGCCGCGCACCGGGCCGTTCTCCGCCAGCTCGGCCTTGGCGATCAGCTCCTGGTACCAGCGGGGAAAGTCCTCGGCCCGGGGCGTGAGGACGGGTGCCTTTGCCATGGCGGGCATCGTACGGCGGCCCGGGTCCGCCGTACGGGGCCGTTGGGGTGCCGGGGGCGCACGCCCGGGGCGGTCGGGCGACGGCGTACGCCTTCTGGACGCGGGGGCCCGAGACCTCGGGACGCCGGGGCCCGGGACGCGGAACCCCGGACCCCGGACCCCGGGACCCCGGACGCCGCCCCGACAGGCCCACCGCCCGCTACCCCGGAGCGTCCTTGGAGAGCCGGGTGATCCCGGCGGCGCGGTAGGCCGCCTCCTCCTCCAGAGTCTCGTTCTCCAGCAGCGCCGCGGCCAGATCGTCCAGCCGGTCCCGGTTGTCGCGCAGCTGGCGGCAGGCGCTCTCGTAGCACTCGTCCACGATCCGGCGCATCTCGTGGTCCACCGCGTCCAGCGTCGCGGGCGCGGCGGAGAGTCCGTACGCCACCTGGGCGTCGGCGGGGATCGCGGTCAGCCGCCCGACCCGCTCGCTCATCCCCCAGCGGCCGACCATGCCCCGCGCCAGCCCGGTCACCTGTTCGAGATCACTCTCCGCGCCCGTGGTGATCACTCCGAAGACGACGTGCTCGGCCGCCATTCCCCCGAGCGCGCCGATGATCCGGCCGCGCAGATAGTCCTCGGTGTAGGCGTACCGGTCCGCGTCCGGGGTGGAGAGGGTGACCCCGAGGGCCCGGCCGCGCGGGACGATGGTGACCTTGCGGACCGGGTCGGCGCCGGGCTGGAGCATTCCCAGCAGGGCGTGGCCGCTCTCGTGGTACGCGGTGCGGCGGCGCTCCTCCCGCGACATCACCAGCGGTCGCTCCGCACCGAGCTGCACCTTCTCCAGGGCGGTGGACAGATCCGCCTGGGTGACCTCGGACTGCCGGCGCTTCACCGCGAGCAGCGCCGCCTCATTGGCGAGATTGGCGAGCTCCGCGCCGGTCATCCCCGGTGTCGTACGGGCGACCCGGGCCAGATCCACATCGTCGGCGAGCGGGATCTCACGGGTGTGGATGCGCAGAATGGCCTCCCGGCCCGCCCGGTCGGGCGGGGAGACCTGGACGATGCGGTCGAAGCGGCCGGGCCTGGTCAGCGCGGGGTCGAGCACATCGGCGCGGTTGGTGGCGGCGAGCACGACCACCCCTTCGGACCCGCTGAAGCCGTCCATCTCGGTGAGAATCTGGTTGAGCGTCTGCTCCCGCTCGTCATGGCCGCCGAGGCCGCCGCCGCCCCGGGCCCGGCCGATGGTGTCGATCTCGTCGATGAAGACGATGGCGGGGGCGACCTTGCGGGCCTCGGCGAAGAGCTCCCGGACCCGGCCCGCGCCGACGCCGACGATCATCTCGATGAACTCGGACGCCGAGGCGGAGAAGAACGGCACCCCCGCCTCTCCGGCCACCGCGCGGGCCAGCAGGGTCTTCCCGGTGCCGGGCGGGCCCGCGAGCAGCACCCCGCCGGGCATCCGGGCGCCCATCTTCCGGTAGGCGCCGGGGTTCTTCAGAAAGTCCACGACATCGTCGAGCTCGCCCTGGACCTCGTCGATCCCGGCCACGTCCGCGAAGGTGGTGCGCTTGCCCTCGCTGACCTCGACCGGTTTGGGCGGGGGCTTGCGGGCGAACGCGCCGCCGCCCATCGCCGCCCCCATCCTGCGGGCGATGAACACCCAGAGCAGCACGAGCAGCACCATCGGCGCGAGCGCGATCAGCAGATTCGACAGAAAGCCGCGCTGCTGGACGACCGGTTCGGCCGTCACGGTGACCTTCTTCGCGGTGAGCTCGCGCCAGAGATCGTCGGCCGCGAAGGCGGGCCGCTGGGTGGTGAACTTGGTGTAGTCGCCCTTCTTGCCGGGGATCGGCGCCTTCTCCTTCAGCTGCCCCTGGATGGCGTCGCCCTTGGAGTAGATCTTCGAGACATTGCCCGCGTCGACCTGTCTGCCGAACTCGGTGTACGAGACGGTCGGCTCGCCTCGCTCGCTGAAGTACGAGAGCGCCACATTGGCGAGCAGATACACCGCGAGCGCCATGAGGATCAGCCCGCCCCAGCCGCCGGGCATCCGCTTCCGGGGCGGCGCGGGCGGCGGCGCGCCCTCGGAACGCCAGGGCTCGTCCGGGGTCCGGCGCGGCGGTGCGGGGGTGTTCATACCGGGACGTTAAGCCAGAAAAACACCGTCGGCACCTGCGCGAACGCGGGTGCCGACGGTATGGCGGCGATGACCGCCGGGGCTCGGCCCATGGACGTGGTGACCGCCGGGGCTCGGCCCATGGACTCGGTGACCGCCGGGGCCGGCCCTGGGGCTAGCCCATGAACTTCTTGAACTCGTCCGGCAGCTCGAAGTCCTTGCCCTGGGCGCCGGCCGGCAGTCCGAAGGCGCCGCCCTGGGCCGCCGCCTCCTCGCGCCGGGTGGCCGCGGCCTGCTCATCGGCCTTGCGCTTCATCGGGTTGCCGCTCTTGCGCTTGCCCTTGGCCTGCTTCTGCTGCTTCTTCTGACGGCCGGGGCCGCCGCCCATGCCCGGAATCCCCGGCATACCGGGCATCCCGCCGCCCTGGGCCATCCGCGACATCATCTTGCGGGCCTCGAAGAACCGCTCCACCAGGCTCTTGACCGCACTGACCTCGACACCCGAGCCCTTGGCGATACGGGCCCGGCGCGAGCCGTTGATGAGGGTGGGCTCCTGCCGCTCGGCCGGCGTCATCGACTTGATGATCGCGGCCGTACGGTCCACATCGCGCTCGTCGATGCTGTTGATCTGGTCCTTCATCTGGGCCATACCGGGCAGCATGCCGAGCAGCTTGGAGATGGAGCCCATCTTCCTGACCTGCTCCATCTGCGCCAGGAAGTCATCGAGCGTGAAGTCCTTGCCCTTGCTGCTCGCCAGTTTGGAGGCCATTTTGGCGGCCTCTTCCTGGGTGAAGGTCTGTTCGGCCTTCTCGATCAGACTGAGGACATCGCCCATGCCGAGGATGCGGGACGCCATCCGGTCCGGGTGGAACGCGTCGAAGTCGTCCAGCTTCTCGCCGTTGGAGGCGAACATGATCTGGCGGCCGGTGACATGCGCGATGGAGAGCGCGGCGCCGCCGCGGGCGTCTCCGTCGAGCTTGGAGAGGACCACGCCGTCGAAGCCGACGCCGTCGCGGAAGGACTCGGCGGTGTTGACCGCGTCCTGGCCGATCATCGCGTCCACGACGAAGAGGATCTCGTCCGGGCTGACGGCGTCGCGGATGTCCGCGGCCTGCCGCATCAGCTCCTGGTCGATGCCGAGCCGGCCGGCGGTGTCGACGATGACCACGTCGTACTGCTTGGACCTGGCGTACTCGATGGAGTCCTTGGCGACCTGGACCGGGTCGCCGACGCCGTTGCCCGGCTGCGGCGCGTACACCGCGACGCCGGCGCGCTCGGCGACGACGGAGAGCTGGTTGACGGCGTTGGGGCGCTGGAGGTCGCAGGCGACCAGCAGCGGGGAGTGGCCCTGGCCGCCCAGCCAGCGGCCGAGCTTTCCGGCGAGGGTGGTCTTACCGGCGCCCTGGAGACCCGCGAGCATGATCACGGTGGGCGCGGTCTTGGCGAACCGCAGCCGCCGGGTCTCGCCGCCGAGGATGGAGACCAGTTCCTCATTGACGATCTTGATGACCTGCTGCGCCGGGTTCAGCGCCTTGGAGACCTCGACACCGCGCGCCCGCTCCTTGACGTTCGCGATGAACGCCCGGACCACCGGGAGGGCGACGTCCGCTTCCAGCAGCGCGATACGGATCTCACGTGCCGTGGCGTCGATGTCCGCCTCGGAGAGCCTCCCTTTGCCGCGCAGATTCTTGAAGGTATTCGCCAAGCGGTCGGAGAGAGTATCGAACACGGCGCTCGTCGGTCCTCGGGGTCGGGGGCAGTAGGAATCGCACTCCAGGGTATCCGGCCGGGGAAAGTCCGTGTCCCCGCCGTCATGGATCAGTCCAGTCGTTCTTCCAGCGCCCGTGCCAGCTCGGCCGCCGCCGGCTCCGGCAGGGGGCCGCCACCGGGGCCGGTGAGGTAGAAGGCGTCCACGGCGTTCGCGCCGAGCGTGGAGACATGGGCGCTGCGCACCCGGGCCCCCGCGTCCTCCAGGGCGCAGCCGATCCGGTGGAGCAGCCCGGGGGCGTCCTGGGCGCGGACCTCGATCACGGTGGCGTGGCGGGAGGCGGCGGGCAGGGCGGTGACCCGGGGCGGCGGAGCCTTAGTCCCCCGTCTGCGCGGCTGGGCGGCGTCCCGCTCGGCGAGCCGGGCGGGGACGTCCAGCGAGCCGTCCAGCGCCCGTACGAGATCGGCGCGCAGCCGGGCGGCCTGGGGCAGCGAGCCGTACTCGGCGGCGACCCGCCAGTCCAGTACGAGGACGGCCCCGGCGTCCGTGCCGTCGTCCGGTTCCAGGGTGCGCAGCTCGGTGGCTTCCAGGGTGCGCAGCTCGGCGGCGCGGACGGTGAGCCGGTGCAGCGCGAGGACTCCGGCGGCGGCGGGCAGCACCCCGGGCCGGTCGGGGACGGCGATCCGC
>NZ_VCLA01000179.1 GCF_009600885.1 Streptomyces jumonjinensis | reverse complement strand
CATCGCGTACGGGAGAGCCGGGCGCGGCCAGCGCCCACCACGCCCCCAGGCCCAGCACCACACCGGTGAGCACCGTCGACGGGCCGCCGATGTCCGCGTACAGGAAGTCGACCGTCTGCCAGAGCGTCAGCGCGACCGCCAGCAGCCCGCAGTCGGCGGCCCGCCGCCGTGCGGGGCGCGGCCGGGAGCGGGTCAGCCCGCTCACCCCGCGGGCGAGGATCGCCGCCCAGCTGCCCGTGAACGCGACGGCCCCGATCAGCCCCTGCTCGCTGAGGATCAGCAGATACATGTTGTGCGGCGACAGCAGCGGCTGGCGGAGGAAGGCATGGCCCGCGCCCGCCGTGTCGCCGCCGGAGGAGAGCCCGATGGAGGCGTGGCCGTCGCGGTGCGCGGGAAAGCCCTTCGGCCCCACCCCGGTCACCGGCTTCTCCCGCCACATGCTCACGGCCGCGGCCCACATCGTGTACCGGTCGCTGACCGAGCGGTCGGGGGCCGCCGTCACCCGGGTGATGCTGCTCAGGCGCTCGGAGATCAGCTGTGAGCCGACGCCGAAGCCGCCGACGAGCACCACCGCGACCGCCGTCAGCACGGCCAGCGCCCGTACCGCCTGCCGCAGCCCGGTCAGCGCGATCATCACCAGGGCGGCCAGCCCGGTCGCGATCCACGAGCCCCGGCTGAAGGACAGCGCGAGCGGCACGACCAGCGCTCCGGCCGCGACGACCGCGGCGGGCCGCAGCCACCGGGGCGTGCCCGGCGGCGGGCGCAGCGCGATCGCGGCGGCGGCCAGCAGTCCGTACGCGACGACCGTGGCCATGCCCATGACGTCGGTGGGGCCGAAGGTGCCCACGGCCCGGATGTCCTCGCCCATGTAGGACGCGCCGGTCCCGGTGGCGTACTGGCGCACCCCGATCGCGCCCTGCGCCAGCGCGAGCACGACCAGGCACCCCGCGATGACGCGGAAGTCCCGGGCGTCCCTGATGAGCAGCAGCACGGCGACCGGGACCAGGACGAAGACCTGGAGATAGCGGATGAGTCCGGGGAGCGCGGCCGACGGGTCCGCCGCGGTCACCGTGGTGACGGCGACGGCGACCGCCGGGAGGGCGAAGACCAGCGCGGCGGCCGGGGTCAGCGGTCTGCGCCGGGCCCGCGCCGCCCGGGCCAGACAGAAGAGGACGAGTGCGGCGGAGGCGAGGTCGGCGGGCGCGATCCCGCCGGTGCCCGCCTCGGTCCCCTCCGGCAGCGGGGCGGCGAGCAGCAGCACGGTCGCGATGAGCGGCAGCAGCGGCAGCCAGCGTCCGGCCGCCGGCCGCCGGGAGGTCGCCTCCCGGCGGAAGGCCGCCGCCTGCCGGGAGGCGGCCTCCGCACCGGCGGGACCCCGTCCGCTCCGGTCGGCCCCGAGGACCCCGGTCCCCCACATCACCGTCATGCTCAGCTGCCTCCGAGCCGGAACAGCGAGGCCGCGGTGCGCGCCAGGATGCAGACGTCCTGCCAGGGCGACCAGGTCTCGATGTAGTGGTTGTCGAAGCGGGCCCGTTCCTCGATGGAGGTGTCGCCGCGCAGTCCGTGGATCTGGGCGAGCCCGGTGATGCCCGCGGGCATCCGGTGCCGGGCCTGGTAGCCGGGGTGGGCCCGGCTGAACCGGGCCACGAAGTAGGGGCGTTCGGGCCTCGGCCCGACCAGGCTCATATCGCCGCGCAGCACATTCCACAGCTGGGGCAGCTCATCGAGCGAGGTCCGGCGGAGCACACTGCCCGTGGTGGACATCCGCCGGTCGAAGGCGACGTTCCAGCGGGTGGCGGACTCATGCTCGTCGACGGGGCAGAGGGTGCGGAACTTCAGCAGCGTGAACGGTTCTCCGTCGAGCCCGACGCGCTCCTGCCGGAAGATCACGCCGGGCCCGTCGGCGATCCGCACGGCCAGCGCGCACACCGCCATCACGGGTGCGGCGAAGACCAGCGCGAGCGCGGCCAGCGCGGTGTCGATGACGCGTTTGACCGCACGGGCGACGGGCCGGTGCCCGGCGCTGTGCAGCGGCCGTACGGAGAACCCCCAGAGGTGGTCGTGGCCCGTGGCCCGGCGCCAGAGGTTTCCGGCGGCGGCGCCGCCGTCCACCAGCCAGACCCGGCAGCCGTACCGGGCGAACAGCGCGAGCAGCGCCGACGTCTCGGCGTCCGCGCCGGGCGGCTGGGTGAAGACCACATGCCGTACGGCGTCCCGTACGACGGCGCGGGCGATGTCCCGCCTGCCCGTGAGCGGGGGCAGCGCTCCGCCCGGCGCGGCGGCCTCGCCCCGCCCGGCGGCGGGCACGGGCAGCGGGCCCGTGCCCGCGGTGT
>NZ_VCLA01000178.1:88243-89754 GCF_009600885.1 Streptomyces jumonjinensis | reverse complement strand
GCCACCGGGGTCGGTGCGAGCCCACGCCCCCGGCCGCCGGAACGGGCCTGCCTGTGCTTGGCCATGGGATTGGTACGAGCCCACCCCCCGCCGCCGGAACGCGCCTGCCCGTCCCCGGCCCCCGGAGCCCGGCGGCGAGGGGAGAATGGGCGCGTGACCTACCGCTATCTCGTCCTCGGGCCCACCCGGGTGCTCCGCCCGGACGGCGCTGAGACCGGACTGGGCGGCGCCCGGATCAGGGCATTGCTGGCCGCGCTCGCCGCCGGCGGCGGACGCCCTGTGGCGGCCGGTGCGCTGACGGCCCGGATATGGCACAGGGACGAGGGGCGGCCCGCCGACGAGACCGCAGCCCTCCAGGCTCTCGTGGGACGGCTGCGCCGGACCATCGGACCGCAGGCGGTGGAGCTGACGCCCGGCGGCTACCGGCTGACCGCCGACCAGGACGACATCGATCTCTTCCGGTTCGAGACGCTCACCCTGCGCGGCACGGCGGCCCTCGAAGCGGAACGCCCCGCCGAGGCGGCCGTCCTCCTCGACGAGGGCCTCGCCCTCTGGCGCGGCCCCGCCCTCGCCGATCTGCCCGACCGGCAGACCGATCCCCTCGTGATACGCGCGGAGCAGCGCCGCTCGGAGGCCCGCCACGGCCGAATCGCCGCCGAGGTCGCCCTCGGCCGGGCCTCCGGAGTACTCACCGAGCTCACCGCGCTCGCGGCCGAGACCCCGCTCGACGAACCCCTTCAGGCCCTGCGCATCCGGGCCCTCGCCGCGTCGGGCCGCCCCGCCCAGGCGCTTCAGGCGTACGAGGAGACCCGGACCGCGCTCGTCGAACGGCTGGGCACGGACCCGGGCGCGGAGCTGCGCTCCCTGCACGCCGGGCTGCTGGCCGAGGCCCGGCCCCCGCTCCCGGCGCGGCACCCGCTCCCCGCCCCCGCCCCGGCCCCCGCCCGTGGAAATCTGCGCGCCCGGCTCACCTCCTTCATCGGCAGAGAGCGGGAACTCGCCGATCTGGCCACCGTCCTGCGCACCCACCGGCTGGTGACCCTCATCGGACCCGGCGGGGCCGGGAAGACCCGGCTCGCGCTGGAGACCGCCGAACAGCTCGCCCACCACGCGCCCGACGGGGTCTGGGCGGCCGAACTGGCCCCCGTACGCGACGCGGCGACCCTCCCCGAGGCCGTGCTGACCGCGCTCGGCGGGCGCGAGCCGCAACTGCGGGCGGTGGAGCGGCATGGCGACGATCCTCTGGTGCGGCTGGTCGAGCACTGCGCGCGTCGGCGGATGCTGCTGGTGCTGGACAACTGCGAGCATGTCGTGGAGGCCGCCGCCGCCCTCGCCGAGCGCCTCCTGGAGCACTGCCCCGGCCTCACCGTCCTGGCCACCAGCCGCGAGCCCCTGAACGTCCCCGGCGAACTCGTCCGCCCCCTCGACCCCCTCCCCGCCCCCACCGCCCTGCGCCTGTTCGCCGAACGCGGCGCCGCCGCCCGCCCCGGCTTCCACACCGACGACGACCC
>NZ_VCLA01000178.1:88098-88233 GCF_009600885.1 Streptomyces jumonjinensis | reverse complement strand
CACCACGCGCCCGACGGGGTCTGGGCGGCCGAACTGGCCCCCGTCGACAGCCCGGACGATGTGCCCGAGGCCGTCCTCACCGCCCTCGGCGCCCGGGAGACCGTGCTCCGCGGAGCCGGGGCCGGGGAGCTGCGC
>NZ_VCLA01000178.1:88009-88088 GCF_009600885.1 Streptomyces jumonjinensis | reverse complement strand
CGACGCCTGCGCCGAGATCTGCCGCCGCCTCGACGGCCTCCCCCTCGCTATCGAACTCGCCGCCGCCCGCCTCCGCCTC
>NZ_VCLA01000178.1:87849-87999 GCF_009600885.1 Streptomyces jumonjinensis | reverse complement strand
CTCCTCGAACCCACCGAACGCACCGTCCTGCGCCGACTCTCCGTCTTCGCGGGCGGCTGTGACCTCGCGGCGGCCGAGGCCGTCTGCGCGGCGGACGGCGACGCGGAGACGGTCGCCGACAGCCTCGGCTCCCTCATCGACAAGTCGCTC
>NZ_VCLA01000178.1:76216-87839 GCF_009600885.1 Streptomyces jumonjinensis | reverse complement strand
CGACGCCTGCGCCGAGATCTGCCGCCGCCTCGACGGCCTCCCCCTCGCCATCGAACTCGCCGCCGCCCGGCTCCGTCTGCTCACCCCACGCCAGATAGCCGACCGCCTCGACGACCGCTTCCGCCTCCTCACCACCGGCAGCCGCACCGCACTCCCCCGCCAGCAGACCCTCCGCGCCGTCGTCGACTGGTCCTGGGACCTCCTCGAACCCACCGAACGCACCGTCCTGCGCCGACTCTCCGTCTTCACAGGCGGCTGCGCGCTCGCCCAGGCCGAGGCCGTCTGCGGCCCGGACACCCTCGGCGCACTCGCCGCCCTTGTCGATAAATCCCTGGTCGTCGCGGCCCCGGACGGACCGGACGGGATGCGCTACCGCCTCCTCGAAACCGTCGCCGAGTACGCGGCGGCCCGGCTCGACGAAGCCGACGGCGAGCGCGCCACCGCCGAACGCCGCCATCTGGTCCACTACCGGGAGCTCGCCCGCGCCGCCGACCCCCTGCTGCGCGGCCCCGGGCAGCGCGCCGCCCTCGCCCTGTTCCAGCGGGAGTACGAGAACTTCCGCACCGCCCTGCGCCGCGCCGTCGCCGCCCGCGACGAACAGGAGACCCTCTATCTGGTCCTGACGCTCTCCTGGTACTGGCAGATGCGGGATCTGCGCCTCGAAGCCCGCCACTGGGCCGGCCAGGCCGCCGCGCTCGGCCCCGACCCGTTCGCCCCGCCGGTCGCTCCCGCGCCCCCGGTCTTCGAACGGTTCACGGACGCCCCGCCGCCGCTCTCGGACGAGCAGCTGGGGGAGGCCCGCCGGGGCGTGGCGCTGCTGTGCATGATCTTCATGGACCATGACGCCGTCGAGTGGGACTCCGAGGAGAATCTGGCCCGGCTGCGCGGTGTCACCGAGACCTACCGGCCCGGCCTGCCGCAGACCTGCCGCTCCCCGGGCACCCTCTGGTTCTTCTCCCTCCTGATGACCGGGGACATGGAGACCCTCAGGGTCATGCTGGACGAGACCGTACGCGCGTGCCGTGTGTACGGCTACGAATGGGAGCTGGCGGCGGCGCTCCAGGCACGCGCCAGAATCCTCGTCAGCCGGGGCCGCTGGGCGGGCGACGCCGCCCAGGACGCCGACGAGGCCCTGGCGGCGTTCACCCGTCTCGGGGACGACTGGGGCGTGGCCGAGGCCCTCTCGGCCCGGGGCGAGGCCCGTGAGCGGCGCGGTGAGTACGCGTCGGCCGCCGCCGACTTCTCCGCCGCGATCGGGTACGCGGAACGCATCGGAGCCCAGGTCCAGATGGACGTCCTCCGGGCCCGGCACGGCGGCGTCCTGCTGGAGCTGGGCGATGCGGAGCGCGGGGAGGCGCTGCTCCGTGAGGCGCTCGCCGAGCATGAGGCCGTGCCCAACGAGTGCACCGCCGTCGCCCGGATCTATCTCGCGCTCTGGCTCGGCCGCTCCGGCCGCCAGGAGGAGGCCAGGGATCAGATCCAGCTGCTGCTGAGCCAGTTCCAGATGCACACCCTGGCGCTCTTCGAGGGCATGGTGATGGGCTATCTCGCCTGGCTGGACACGATCGACGGCCGTTTCGACGACGCGCTCGACCAGGCGTGGGGGGCCCTGGACCGGGCGCTTGGATCGCTCTCCTCGATGGTCGCCCCGGATCTGTCGGTCATGCAGCTGGTCATCGTCGCGGGCGCGCTGGCCGGAGCCCGGCCCGAGCGGGCCCCGGACGCCGCCCGGCTGCTCGCGGCTGCGGACGTCCACTGGCCGCCCGGCCACTTCGCCACCGCGTTCGAACGGCGGGTCCGGGAGGACTCGGAGGCGCTGGCGCGCTCGGCGCTCGGCGATGACGCGTACGCCGCCGCGTACGCCGACGGAGGCGGCCTCACCCTGGAGGAGGCCGCCGCCCTCGGCGGAGCGGTCTGAGCCGCTCAGGTCTTCCGCCGGAACCGGCCGACCGCGAGCGGCGCGGTCACCACGGTGATCGCCACGGCCCAGCCGAGCGTCCACCACACCGAGGAGGCCAGCTCCCCGCCGTTGACCAGGGCCCGTGCGGCGTCCGCGAGATTGGAGAGCGGGTTGTACTCCGTGAAGGTCCTCAGCCAGTCGGGCATCGTGTTCGTCGGGGCGAAGATCGAGGAGCCGAACTGAAGCGGCAGCAGCACCAGCATGGCCATGCCCTGGACGGCCTGGGGCGACTGGACCGTCAGTCCGAGCAGGATGAAGATCCACATCAGTGAGGCGCCGAAGAGCAGGGAGAGCCCCATCGCGGCGAGCAGCTCCAGGACGGAGGTCCTGACCTCCATACCGAGCAGAAAGCCCATGCCCAGCAGGATGACCATCGCCACCGCCATCCGGCCGATCTCGACGACGATCTTCGCGATCAGCACCGAGGACCGGGATATCGGCATGGACCGGAAGCGGTCCATCACCCCCTTCTTGAAGTCTTCGTTGACCCCCACGCCCACGGCCATCGCGATGGACAGGCCCATCATCGCCATCAGCCCGGGGACGACATAGTTCACATAGGCGTCCCGGTTGTCCTTGCCGGAGATCGCGCCGCCGAAGACGTAGACGAACAGCAGGGCGAAGACGATGGGCATCAGCAGGGCGTCGACCATCGACTGAGGGTCCTGCTTGAGCTGGAGCACATTACGGCGTACCAGCGCGCCGATGTGCCGCAGATGGGCCCGGGGCCCGATCCGGCCCTCGCCGGCCGGCCGGACCTGCCGCCGCTCCGGCGCGTCCTGCGCGCTGGTCCTGGCCTGTACGGTCGTACTCATGCGACGGCCTCCTCGGCGAAGGCGCCGGACGCCGTCGCCTTCTCTCCGGTGATGGCGAGGAACACCTCGTCCAGGCTGGGCAGATGGGTGCCGATGTCGGCGATCCCGAAGCCGTGCGAGGCCAGCAGCCCCACCACGGCGGTCAGCTGCACATCGGCGAGGATGGGCACCTGGAGCACGCCCTTCTCCGGGTCGGCGGCGGCCCCGGCGATCCCGTCGAGACCGGACTCGCGCACGGCCCGCGCCATCTCGGGCAGCCGGGCCGGGTCGCTGGGCCTGATCCGGAGGGTGCGGCCCCCGACCCTCGCCTTCAGCTCGTTCACCCCGCCGTTCGCGATGACCTTGCCCCGGTCGATGACGGTGAGCTCGTCGGCGAGCTGCTCGGCCTCCTCCATGTACTGGGTGGTGAGCAGCACGGTCATCCCCTCGGCGACCATCCTTCTGATCTCGTCCCACACCTCGTTGCGGGTCCTCGGGTCGAGCCCGGTCGTCGGCTCGTCCAGATAGAGCACGGAGGGCCGCCCGATCATCGAGGCCGCGAGGTCCAGCCGGCGGCGCATCCCGCCCGAGTACTGCGTCACGGGCCGTCTGGCGGCGTCGGTGAGCGAGAAGTGCTCCAGCATCTCGTCGGCGCGGCGGCGGGCCGCCGGGCGCGGCAGATCGAGCAGCCGCCCGATCATGTACAGGTTCTCCCAGCCGGAGAGCTTCTCGTCGACCGAGGCGTACTGTCCGGTGAGCCCGATGGTGCGGCGCAGCTGCCGGGGCTGGCGCACCACGTCGTAGCCCGCGACGACGGCGGTCCCGGCGTCGGGGACCAGGAGCGTGGAGAGGCAGCGTACGAGCGTGGTCTTGCCCGCGCCGTTGGGGCCGAGGACCCCGAGGACGGTGCCCTCGCGGACCTCCAGGTCCACCCCGTCCAGCGCTCGGGTGGCGCCGAAGTGCTTGACCAGCCCCCGTACCGCGACGGCCGGCGACCTGCCGCCGGGGTTCTTGTCGTGTGGTGTCATGGCGGCCACGATGCCCGCTCCTGCCTACAGCACGCCTACAGCCGCCCTACAGCGCGCCGACAGCCGGTGGGCGTGCCCCGGAACGACCGACAGCCCGCCGATCGGGGAAGATCGGCGGGCTGTCGGCTGGAGCGTGAGCGGCGGGAGGCACCGGCCTCACCGGCCTCAGTGGAAGGTGTGCTCCTCCATCGGGAACGCTCCGCCCACGACGTCGTCGGCGAACGCCTTCGCCGCGTCGCCCAGCACCCGGCGCAGATCGGCGTACTGCTTGGTGAAGCGCGGCACCTTGCCTCCGGTCAGCCCGGCCATATCGGTCCAGACGAGCACCTGGGCGTCCGTGTCGGGGCCCGCGCCGATGCCGATGGTCGGGATGTGCAGGGAGCGGGTGACCTCGGCGGCCAGCTCGGCCGGGACCAGCTCCAGGACCACGGCGAACGCGCCCGCGTCCTGTGCCGCCTTGGCGTCGTGCAGCAGCCGGTGGGCCGCCTCGTCGCTCCGGCCCTGGACCCGGTAGCCCATGGTGTTCACGGACTGCGGGGTCAGGCCCAGATGCGACATCACGGGAATCCCGGCCTGCACGATCAGCTCGGTCTGCGGCAGCGAGCGCTCGCCGCCCTCCAGCTTGATCGCGCCGACGCCCGCCTCCTTGACCAGCCGGGTCGCGTTGCGCAGGGCCTGGACGGGCCCCTCCTGGTATGAGCCGAAGGGGAGGTCGCCGACGATGAGGGCCCGGCTGGTGCCGCGTACCACGGCGGCGGAGAGCAGGGTCATCTCGTCCATGGTGACGGGCACGGTGGTCTCGTACCCGAGATGGGTGTTGCCCATGGAGTCGCCGACGAGCATCACCGGAATCCCGGCCTCGTCGAATACGGACGCGGTCATCGCGTCATAGGCGGTGAGCATCGGCCATTTCTCGCCGCGCTCCTTGGCGGCGGCGATGTCATGGACGGTGACACGGCGAGTGCCCTTTCCGCCGTACAGCGCCTTGCTGCTGTCAGCGGGCTTCCGGGCAGCCTGAAGCGTCATGGCTGTTGGCTCCTTAACTCATCTCGAGGCGCCCTGTCGGCGTCCCCGGATCACCCCCCATGGTGGCACTTCGTGCAGCTCGCGGGGAAGGGGCCCGCTCTGTGCACGGAGGGTCCCCGGCGGAACACGGCCCGCACTCACGGCACGGTGTGCCGGTCCACTCCCTTCCCGTCGCCCGCGCGGACCGGGGGACCCGGCCCGTACGGGCGACGGCCGGTTTCTGCGTACTCCGTCACATCGGCCCCGCCGGGGCCGTTCCCCGGAACCGGGCGCACCGCCGGAGTCGTCATGGGCTGAGAACGGCCGCCCCCCGGGGCGGCAAGGCACGTACCGTCATCGCCTAGTGTCATCGTCGAGGCTCGTGTGACGGCAGCAAGGCAGTGAGGACAGCTCCATGGTGCAGACGTACAAGGCGGAGACCGGGAACGGCGACCCGGGAGAGCCCGCCACCCGGTCCCGTCTCCGGCGTCTGCTCGACCGATGGCGCGACGATCCGGGCATCTGGCGGCGTGGCGCCGTCCTCGCCGGATGCGCCGTGCTGGTCGCCTTTCTGATGATCTTTCACGCCCAGGTCCCCAACCGGATCGGCAATGTGGGCTCGCTGAGCGAGACCTTCCTGCCCTGGCTGGCCGTGGTGGCGGTGCCGCCGCTCTTTCTCGCCGCGCTCTGGCGGCGCTCCGCCATCGCGCTGATCGCCCTGCTGCTGCCCGTGATCGTCTGGCTGAACCTCTTCGGCGGGCTGCTCACCGACAAGTCCACGGAGGGCGGCGATCTGATGGTGGTCTCCCACAACGTCAACGCGGAGAACCCCGATCCCGAGGGCACGGCCGCCCAGCTCGCCGCGTCGGGCGCGGATGTGCTGGCGCTCCAGGAAGTGGCGCAGGGCCAGGCCGAGATCTACGACAACGCGCTCAGCTCCACCTACAAGTACCACTCGGTGCAGGGCACGGTCGGTCTCTGGAGCAAGTACCCGATGACCGCCACCGAACCCGTCGGCATCGGGCTGGGATGGACGCGTGCGATGCGCTCCACCGTGCGTACGCCCGAGGGACAGGTGGCGGTATACGTCGCGCATATGCCGTCCGTACGGGTGAAGATGCACGCGGGCTTCACCGCCGGTCAGCGCGACGACAGCGCCGACGCGCTGGGCGAGGCGATCTCCCGGGAGCGGGTCGACCGGGTGGTGCTGCTCGGGGATCTCAACGGGACGATGAACGACCGGGCGCTCAACGGCGTGACCTCGCAGATGCGTTCGGCGCAGGGCGCGGCGGGCGACGGGTTCGGCTTCAGCTGGCCTGCCTCGTTCCCGATGGCCCGGATCGACCAGATCATGGTGCGGGGCGTCGAGCCGGTCTCCTCGTGGACGCTGCCCCGCACGGACAGCGACCATCTGCCGGTCGCGGCGCGCGTGGACCTCTGAGGCTCGGATACGAACGAGGGCCCCCGGAGCACGCTCCGGGGGCCCTCGTTCGTTCAGTGGGCGGTCTCCCGCCAGCGGTTGGTGATCGGCAGCCGGCGGTCCTTGCCGAAGCCCTTCGCCGAGATCTTCGTACCCGGCGGGTACTGCCGCCGCTTGTACTCCGCCATGTCCACCATGCGGAGCGTCCGCGCCACCAGCTCCTCGTCGAATCCGGCGGCCACGATCGCGTCCTTGCCCTGGTCCCGGTCCACATAGAGCTCCAGGATCCGGTCGAGCACGTCGTAGTCCGGCAGCGAGTCGCTGTCGACCTGCCCGGGGCGCAGCTCGGCGCTCGGCGGCTTGGTGATCGACTCCTCGGGGATCGGCGGGGTCTGGCCGCGCTCCTCGGCGGCGCGGTTCCGCCACTTCGCCAGCCTGAAGACGGTGGTCTTGTAGACGTCCTTGATGGGCCCGTACGCGCCGACCGAGTCGCCGTACAGCGTCGAGTACCCCACCGCCAGCTCCGACTTGTTGCCCGGCGCGAGCACGATGTGCCCCTCCTGGTTGGAGACCGCCATCAGCAGGGTGCCGCGCAGCCGGGCCTGGAGGTTCTCCTCGGCGAGCCCGGTCAGCCCCAGCGAGCCCATATAGGCGTCGAACATCGGCTCGATCGGCACGGTGCGAAAGTTGAGCCCGGTCCGCCGGGCCAGCTCGGCGGCGTCGTCCCGGGAGTGCTGGGAGGAGTACTTGGAGGGCATCGAGATGCCGTGGACGTGCTGCGCGCCGACCGCGTCGCAGGCGATGGCGGCGACGAGCGCGGAGTCGATGCCGCCGGAGAGCCCGACGAGCACGGACCGGAAGCCGTTCTTGGCGGCGTACGCGCGCAGGCCCACGACCAGCGCCGAGTACACCTCCTCGTCGTCGTCGAGCCGCTCGGCGTAGCCGCCGGCCAGCTCGGCCGGGTAGGCGGGCAGCGGCTCGCCGGAGAGCACGGTGTGCTCGATCCGCAGCCCGTCGTCCACGATGCCGGAGGGGATCTCCCCGGCGGCGGGCAGCTCAAGGTCGAGGACCACACAGCCCTCGGAGAACTGCGGGGCGCGGGCGATGACCTCGCCCGCCGCGTCGACCACGATCGAGTCGCCGTCGAAGACCAGCTCGTCCTGACCGCCGATCATCGCCAGATACGCGGTGACGCAGCCGGCCTCCTGGGCGCGCTTGCGCACCAGCTCCAGCCGGGTGTCGTCCTTGTTCCGCTCATAGGGCGAGGCGTTGATGGAGACCAGCAGCCCGGCCCCGGCGGAGCGGGCGGCCGGCACCCGGCCGCCGTCCTGCCACAGGTCCTCGCAGATGGCGAGCGCCACATCGACGCCGTGCACCCGGATCATCGGCAGGGTGTCGCCCGGCACGAAGTAGCGGAACTCGTCGAAGACGCCGTAGTTCGGCAGATGGTGCTTGGCGAACCGCAGCGCCACCTCGCCCCGGTGCAGCACGGCCCCGGCGTTGCGCGGCGCTCCGGCGGGCTGGCCGTACTTCGGCGCGGCGCTCTCGGAGCGGTCCAGATAGCCGACGACGACGGGCAGCTCGCCGAGGCCCTCGTCGGCCAGCCGTACGGCGAGCGCCCGCAGGGCGGACCGGGACGCCTCCACGAAGGAGGAGCGCAGCGCCAGATCCTCCACGGGGTAGCCGGTCAGCACCATCTCGGGGAAGGCGACGAGATGCGCCCCCTGCTCGGCGGAGTGCCGGGTCCAGTGCACCACCGACTCGGCGTTGCCGGCGAGGTCGCCAACGGTCGAGTCGATCTGATTCAGGGCGAGACGAAGTTGAGGCACGGCCCCAGTGTAATCGTCTTACTGACGCGATGTCCCGGTCGGGCGGTGTGGGACGCCCCACCCGGGGAGTCCCACCCGGGGGTCCCACCCGGGGAGTCCCACACGGGAGTCCCACCGGAGGCGTCTCCGGTGGGACTCCCTCACCGGCTACTTCCGATAGCCGAGGACCGTCATCATGCCCGCCTCCGCGTGGTAGACGTTATGGCAGTGGATCATCCACAGCCCCGGGTTGTCGGCGTCGAAGTCGACGCTCAGCGTGGCGTTCGGCAGGATGACCGCGGTGTCCTTGCGCGCCCCGTCCTTCACATTGGCCAGCGCGAAGGTGTGCCCGTGCAGATGGAGCGGATGCCACATCCCGGTCGGGTTCCGGAAGACCAGCCGTACGCGTTCGCCGGAGCGGACCGCGTGCCGGGGACGGCCGGGGGCGTACGGCTCGCCGTCGAAGGCCCAGTCGTACTTCGCCATGCCGCCGGTCAGCTCGATCCGGATGGTGCGGTCCGGCTCACGGCGCGGCAGGGCCGCGGACTCGGCGGCGCGCAGCCGGTCGGCGGTCAGCAGCCGCCCGGACAGCTCCCGGGGCCGTGCGGAGGCCGCCGGGGCCGCGCCGCCGCCGGTCCGGAGCAGGGCGCGCGCGGCGGCCTTCTTGCCCTCGGCGACGGCGGTGAACGGGAAGACGCCGTCGCCCGCCGTCACCAGCACGTCATAGCGCTCGCCCATGCCCAGCAGCAGGGCGTCGGTCCTGGCGGGCCGGACCGGGAAGCCGTCGGTGTGGGTGACGGTCATCTCATGGCCGCCGAGCGCGACCCGGAAGGCGGTGTCGCCGCCCGCGTTGATGATCCGCAGCCGGATCCGGTCGCCGGGCCGGGCCCGGAAGGACGTGGGCGCGTCGGGGGTGCGCCCATTGATCAGATAGTGCGGGTACGCCACGTCTCCGGCGTCTCCGCCGAGGAGGTCGCTCGCCGCGCCCATCATCATCCGGGAGGGTCCGCCGGGGGCCGGGGTCTTCTCCGGCTCCTTCCGGGACATCATCCCCGTCATCCCGTGTCCTTCGTGTCCGCCGCCCCCGCCGCCCTTGCCGCCGGACATCCCCTTGCGGAGTTCGTCGAGCACGGCGTCCGGGGTCGAGCCGTCCACGCCGTCGACCCAGTCGTCCAGGACGATGACCCACTCCTTGTCGTATGCCAGGGGCTCCCGGGGGTCCTCGACGATCAGCGGCGCGTACAGCCCCCGGTCCTGCTGGACGCCGGAGTGCGGATGAAACCAGTACGTTCCCGGATGCGACAGGGCGAATCGATAGCGGAAGTCCGCGCCCGGCGCGATGGACCGCTGGGTGAGCCCGGGGACGCCGTCCATGTCGTTGCGGAGCGCGAGCCCGTGCCAGTGCAGCGAGGTGGGCTCGGGCAGATGGTTGGCGAGGGTCAGGGCCAGGACGTCGCCCGCGGTCGCCCGGATCTCCTGGCCCGGCAGCCGGTCGCCGTAGGCCCAGGAGCGGACGGTGCGCCCGCCGAGGTCCAGCCGGACGGGGGCGGCGGTGAGGCGGACCTTCCGCTCGGGGCCCTTGCCGCGCTCGGCCTCGGCGGCGGCGACCTCTTTGCCGTCGGGGGAGACGAAGCCCTCGGCGGCTCCGCTGCGGCTGCCGCTCTGATCGCCGCCGTGCCCGGCATGCCCGCCGGCGCCGGACCCGGATCCTGAGCAGGCGGCCACCGCGCCGGTCCCGGCCGCCGCGAGTGAGGCTCCGATGACGGAGCGGCGTGTGATGTGCGTACGCATGATGGAGAAGCACCTCGTGGTGATGTCGGAGAAGGCATACGGATGAGCCGCGCGCCGCCGTGGAGAGGCGGCGGAGGCGGGCTCTAGATGCGCAGTACCGACAGCTGGGCGAGGAGGAGACGCGGGGCGGGCGGGGCAGGTCCCGGCGCGAGGCGGAACCGGAGCCGGGCGAGCGCCGGGTGGGCGCTTTGGCCGCGCCGTCGCGACCACGGCCCGGCCAGGAGGAGAAGGACGCCCCAGACGCCCAGCACCGCGAGACAGACCATGGCGGGGTCCATGCCATGACCACCGGGGCCCGTGGACCCCGGGCCCGTACCGTGCCCGGTCCCGTGCGCGCTCCCGGCGGAGGCCGGGGCTTCCGGGAGTTCCTGGGGTCCGGCCGGGAAGGTGATGGGGGCGGCCCGGTCGTGCCTGTTGTCCGCGAGCGCGACGGTGGCGGCGGAGGCCGGGGCTTCCGGGAGTTCCCGGGGTCCGGCCGGAAACGCGAGGAGGGTGGCCTGATCGTGCCCGTTGTCCGCGAGCGCGACCACGCCGCCGGGCAGGGCCTCCGGGAGCTGAGCGGAGGCGGCGGGCGGTGGTGCGGGGGAGTCCGACGGGTGGCCCACGGTATGCATCGTGGCGATGCCGAACAGCAGCGCGACAAGGAGCAGCAACCGCCCCGCGCGCCCGCCCCCGCCTGTTCCCATGCTGCCGCATCTTACCCCCACCGGGTATACGCCGACGCGTTCCCCCGGCGGTCGGCGATCATGGATCGTATGATCGCCGTCCTTCTAGCCCTCGGCGCGCTCGTCTACACCGCGTGGCTCCTCGAAGTCGTCCTCCCCACCGGGCTCGACCCCGTCCGGACCTATGTCAGCGAACTCGCCGCGGAGGACCAGCCCTTCGGCGGCCTCTTCCGCGCCACCGACCTCACCGCCGGGCTGCTCGTGCTCGCCGGGGCGCTCTGGGCGCTGAGGGGCGCGCTGCGCACCGCGCCCCGCGAGCCCTGGACCCTCATCGGCTGGGGCGGCCTCGTCCTCTTCGGCGCGGCGACCGCCGTCGACTCCCGGCTGCCGCTCAGCTGCGCGCCCACCGCCGACCCCGAGTGCGCCGCCCGGGAGAGCGCCGGGCTCGTCCCCGCGGCCCACACCGCGCACGCCGTCAGCTCCTCGGCCGCCATGACCGGCGCGATCATCGGCATCATCGCCCTCACCGTGGCGGCCCGCCGCTACGGCCGGCTGCCTCTGCTCGCCCGTACCGGTCCGGCCCTGGTCGCCCTCGAACTCATCGCCACCGGCTGGACCCTCGCCTCCGTCGCCGCCTTCCAGGCGGGCGGCGACACCTACGCCCTCGGTGCCGGACAGCGGCTCCAAGTGCTGATCGTGGCAGTCTGGCTGGGAGTGCTCGCGCTGTCCCTGGCACGGGAGCGGCGGGTGCCGCAGGCACGGAAGGACGGGGCGCGCTGATGTTCGTCACCATCGGGGGCGTACGGCACCATGTGGTCGCCGAGGGCAGCGGACCCGTCTGTCTGCTCAGCGCGGGCCTGACGCTCGGCTGGTTCGACTGGGACCCCGTCGTCCCCCTGCTCACCCCCCACCGCACCGTCGTCCGCTTCGACCGCCCCGGCCACGGACTGAGCGCCGCCGCCGTCGCGGCCCCCTCCGCCGCCGGTGAGGCCCGCCGTATCGCGGGGGTGCTGGACGCGCTCGGCCTGGACGGTCCCGCGACCGTCGTCGGGCACTCGATCGCCGGGTTCCACGCCGAGGCGTTCGCCCGGCTGCACCCCGAGCGCACCGCCTCGCTCGTGCTCGTCGACTCCAGCGTGGAGGAGCACGCGC
>NZ_VCLA01000178.1:10846-76206 GCF_009600885.1 Streptomyces jumonjinensis | reverse complement strand
GTCGCCGAGTACGCGGCGGCCCGGCTCGACGAAGCCGACGGCGAGCGCACCACCGCCGAACGCCGCCATCTCACCGTCTACCGGGAGCTGTTCCGGGGCGGCGACGCGGAGCTGCGCGGCCCGCGCCAGGCCGAGTGGACGGCCCGCTTCGAGACCGAGCACGACAACGCGCGCACCGCCCTGCGTACGGCCGTACGGCTGGGCGACGAGCAGGAGGGCCTCTGTCTCGTACTCTCCATGAGCTGGTTCTGGCAGCAGCGCGGCGACCAGGCCGACGCCCGGGTCTGGGCGTCGGCGGCGGGCGCCCTGGGCCCCGATCCGTTCGCGGCTCCCCTCCGGCCCGCCGGGCCGCTGCCCGGCCGCTGCACGGACACGCCGCCGCCGTGGTCCGGCGAACGGCTGTGGGAGGCCCGGCGCGGAGTGCGGCTGATCGTGCTGGCGAGCGCGGGAATCGAGGACACGGCGCTCGACGGACGGCGGGAGGGGGAGACCCAGGACTATCTGCGCCGTATCGTCGCCGCCTACCGGCCGGGCCTGCCCCAGCTGCGCGGACAGCCCGGCTCGGTGTGGTTCTTCGCCCGGCTGATGACCGGGGGGCTGAACGGGCTGGCCGAGACCGCCGACGCCATGGTGGCGGCCTGCGACGACCCGGACGGCGACGGCGACGGAGGCTGGGAGCTGGCCTTCGCGCTGCTGATGCGCGCCAGACTCCGCCCGGGCGCCGGCGGCGACGCCGATCGCGCGTTGGCGCTCTTCGACCGGACGGGCGATCTCTGGGGGTATGCCGAAGCGCTGTCCGCGCGCGGGGAGGCGCATGAGCGGGAGGGCCGGTACGAGGAGGCGGCGGCCGACTACGAAGGCGCCCTGCGCGGTGCGGCCCGCGTCGGCGCGCACCGACAACTGCCCGTGTTCAAGGCCCGGCTGGCGTTTCTGCGGCTGAGAACCGCCGCCGACGACCAGGAGCGCGCACAGGCGGAGCGGCGGCTGCTCGACGTGGTCGAGGCGAGCGACGGCCATACGGTGGAGGTGGTCGGCACCGGGCGCATGCTGCTGGTCCGGCACTACGGCGCCACCGGCCGCACCGGCCCGGCGCGGGGCCAGCTGGCCCTGATGGAAGGGGAGCTGCATGAGACCGTCCCCGGTCTCTTCCGGGGGCTGCTCACCGGACTGGACGCCTGGCTGGACTGTCTGGACGGGCGGTGGGACCGCGCCCGCGCCGGTGTCCGGGCGGCGCTCGGCCATCTCGACGGCCTCGCCTATCTGGTCTCCCCGCAGCTGATCGCCGATCAGTTCCTCTGCGCGGCCTGGGCACTGGCCCATCCGGCGGACACGGCCGGCGACGGGGCACGGCTGCTGGGCGCGTACGACGCCGTGGAACGCCATCCGGGGGGCCTCGGCTTCCAGCCCTTCGACGACGAGCGGGAGGTCCGGCTGAGCGCGGAACGGGATCTGCGGGCCGCTCTCGGCGACCGCGCGTACGAGCGGGCGTACGAGGAGGGGCGCGGTCTGGCCCTGCGGGACGCCGCCGCGCTGATCTGACCTGCGGTACGGGGACGAGCGCGGCCGGCCTCACGAGGCGGCCCGGCCGGGTGGGCGCACCTCCGCCAACCGGGCGAAGACGACCACATTGCTGTCGTAACCGGCGCCCTCGGTGTAGCGCCCGCCGCAGGTGATCAGACGCAGCTCGGGCCCGGGCCCGTCCCGGTAGACCCGGTCGGCGGGAAAGCTCCTCAGCGGATGCGTCTCGACGCCGTAGACGGTGAACACGGCCGTTCGGCCGTCGTCCCGGAGGATCTCGATCCGGCTGTCCCGCCGGATCGAGCCGAGCGGATAGAAGACCGCCGGTCCCGTCGCGTCGTCGACATGGCCCACGATGACGGCCGTTCCGCGCTCCCCGGGGGCTGCGGCGTTCGCGTACCAGCCCGCCAGGTCGCCCTCGGTCTCCGGCGGGGCCTGGAGCCGGCCCCGCGCATCGAGCCCCACGCGCGTCAGCGGGGCGTTCACGCCGAGGGACGGGACGGCGATCCGCCGGGGCGGGGAGTGGGGGAGCGGGCCCGGCGCGGCCGGCGGCGTACCGGCGGCCGTCCGGGGCTGTGCCGCCACGGCGGCGACGGCGGGCCGGGGCGGCCCGCCGCTGCTTCCCTCCATCCCGGTACGGAGCAGGGACACCCCGAGCAGCAGCGCGGACAGCAGGGTGAACCAGGCGCTGTGCCGGGTCGCCGGATGCCCGGGGGGCCGGTGGAGCGGGTCCGGGTCAGACGCCATGACCGGCGCGACGGCGGTACAGCAGCACGGTCCCGCCGCCGACCGCGCCGGCGATCAGGGCGGAGCCGGCGGTGATCTGTACGGGACTCAGCCCGTCCAGGCTGCCCCCGGACCCCGCCCGCACCCCGCCGCCGGGCTTCAGGGGGTCGTCATGGCGTGCGGAGGGCAGCTCTCCGCCGCCGGATTCTCCGGGTCCCTGGGGCAGCTCCGGTACGTCTGGTAGGTCCGGCACATCTGGCACATCTGACACGTCCGGCACATCCGGTTCACCGGGCCCGACGGGCAGTTGCCCCGCGCCGGAGTCTTCGGTCCCTGCCGGGAGGCCGTCCGCGCCGGACTCGTCCGCCGCCGCAGGCAGCTGCCGCGCGGCTGCGGACTCCGCACCGCCGGACGCGTACTGCGGAGACTGCGGAGAGGCGCCGTCACCGGCCTCGCCCTGCCCGGACCCGGCCGTCCGCGGCGCGGACCCGTGCTCGCTCGCCGTCCGGGCGGCGGCATCCTGTCCGTCACCGGCGGGCACCCTGTCACCGGCGGACACCCCGCCGGGTGAGTCCACGTCGGCGAGCGCGCCCGGTGCGCCGAGAGCCAGCGCTGCGGCGGCGCCCACGAGGGCGAGGGACGCGGCATGTATGGCACGCATGGTCAGGTCTCCGATGGTAGGAAGTGCACCACAGCGAGACCGACGCTAGGAGGGGCCGGGGGGCGTCGCCACTCCTGGTGGGCCGAACGGCGGACCGTCGTCCGCCGGGACGGCGAGAGGTCCACCCCCCGCCATCCCTGCTCGGCCCTTCGGCGCGTCCCCGCTCGCTCACTCCTTGCGGTAGCCGTACGCCTCCGACGCCGCGGCCGTCACCGCGTCCAGATCGCCGCCCGCGGAGGCCGTCACCACCGCGGCCACCGCGCCCTCCAGAAAGGGAGCGTCCACCAGCCGGGTTCCCTCGGGGAGTTCGTCGCCCTCCGCGAGCAGGGACTTCACGGTGAGCACCGCGCTGCCGAGATCGACGAGCACGGCCACGCCCGCACCTGCGTCGACCGATTCGGCGGCCCGGGTGATCAGCTCGGAGCTGGTGCCCAGTCCGCCGTCCGGGGTGCCGCCGGCCGCCGCGACGGGCGCGGTCGTGCCGCCGCCCGCGAGCCCTCTGGCCAGCTCGGCGACGGCGGCGGCCACCTCGCGGCTGTGCGATACCAGGACGATCCCGACCTGTCCGTCCCCGCTCATGCGACCGCCTCCGCGAGCGCGGCGACGATCAGCGCGGACGAGGTCGCCCCCGGATCCTGATGCCCGATGCTCCGTTCGCCCAGGTAGCTGGCTCTTCCCTTGTGTGCCTGCATCGGGACCGTCGCGAGGGCCCCCTGCTCGGCGGCGTCCCGGGCCGCGGCGAACGAGTCGGTGGTGTCGCCGAGGGCGGCCACGGCCGGTTCGAGCGCGTCGAGCATCGTCTTGTCCCCGGCCTTCGCGCCGCCGAGCTGGGCGACGGCGGCCACGCCCATCCGCAGGGCCTCGGCCAGCTGCGCGGGCGTGACCTCGGCGACATCGCCGAGCGCCTTGCCGGTGCGCCGCAGCAGCGTCCCGTACAGCGGTCCGGACGCCCCGCCCACGCTGGAGATCAGCTGCCGCCCGGCCAGCATCAGTACGGCCCCTGGGGCGTTCGGCGACTCCTTCTCCAGTACGGCGGTGACGGCGGCGAACCCGCGCTGGAGGTTGCTGCCGTGGTCGGCGTCGCCGATCGCCGAGTCCAGCTCGGTCAGCCACTCGGCCTCACGGTCGACGAGTACGGCGCAGGAGGAGAGCCAGCGGCGGAAGAAGTCGGCGTCGAGCACATGAACTCCCTGTGATCGGTGGAACCGGTCGGCTCAGCGGCCCCAGCGGAGCGCGGCGGTCTGCACCGGAGCGTCCCACAGCCGCAGCAGTTCCTCATCTACCTGGCAGAGCGTGACCGAGCAGCCGGCCATGTCGAGCGAGGTCACATAGTTGCCGACGAGGGTACGGGCGACGGCCACCCCGCGCTCGGTGAGCGTCCGCTGGACCTCGGCGTTGAAACCGTAGAGCTCCAGCAGTGGAGTGGCCCCCATGCCGTTGACCAGCACCAGCACGGGACCGGCCGGCCGGCGGTCCTCCAGGACGGCGTTCACGACGAAGTCCGCGATCTCACGGGAGGTCATCATCGGACGCCGCTCCCGTCCGGGCTCGCCGTGGATGCCGATCCCCAACTCCAGCTCACCGGCCGGAAGGTCGAAGGTCGGGGTGCCCTTCGCCGGGGTGGTGACGGCGCTGAGGGCGACCCCGAAGCTCCGGGAGCTCTCATTGACCTGCCGGGCGATCGCCTCCACCCGCTCCAGGGGCGCGCCCGCCTCGGCGGCGGCCCCGGCGATCTTCTCGACGAAGAGCGTGGCCCCCGTACCGCGCCGGCCCGCGGTGAAGAGGCTGTCGGTGACCGCGACATCGTCATCGACCAGCACCTTCGCCAGCCGTACGCCTTCGTCCTCGGCGAGCTCGACGGCCATATCGAAGTTGAGCACATCGCCGGTGTAATTCTTGACGATGAACAGCACACCCTCGCCGCTGTCCACGGCGGCGGCGGCCCGCGCCATCTGATCGGGCACCGGGCTGGTGAACACCTCGCCCGGACAGGCGGCGGACAGCATCCCCGGCCCGACGAACCCCCCGTGCAGCGGCTCATGCCCCGACCCGCCTCCGGACACCAGCCCAACCATCCCGGCGACGGGAGCGTCCCGCCGGATGATGAGCCGGTTCTCCACATCGACGGTCAACTCGGGGTGCGCGGCGGCCATCCCCCGGAGGGCATCGGCGACGACGGTCTCCGGGACGTTGATCAACATCCTCATCGGTATCTCCTCGGCGGGTTGGCAAGTGGCTGTCTGAGTTGCGTTTATGCAGGTCGGAGTGGGAATAGGTGGTGGTCGGGGCGGTTTCCACGGGGGACAATGGGGCGGGCCTGACGCCGACTTTCCTGATATAATGTCAGGTTCATTTGACCAGATCCGGGTCTCCACGCGCGAACACCCGAACCGGTGTCAGACGGGCGGAGTCATGTGCGGGGACCGCCGTTGCGATCCTCGGCGGTCCGTTCGCTTCGGGGGGCACGCCCTCTCTGCGTCGTGTGATTCGGCCGTTCGCCTGACGAGCTCGGGGGGATGGCCCGGGCCGGCCTCGCGCGGGCCGTGGGACCCGTCGCCGCCCTCAGCGGTCGCGGCTGTGCGGCATTCCCCGCCCCGTCCTGGAGCGCGCATGAGACGGCGCAGCCCCTCCCGCCGGGCGGGAGGGGCTGCGCCGGAGCTCGGATCGTCAGTCGCAGTTCGCGCCCGTGACCGACGAGTCCCCGTTCGGGGCGTCGATCCGGGCGGCCCAGGAGAGGCACTTGTCCTTGGCGTTGGCCACCTTAACGGGACCCGCGTACTGGAGGTACATTCCACAGTCGTTGGGGCTGGTGGAATTACAAGGACCCGGGCTCGGCTTGGTGTCCATCCGGAGTTCCAGATAGTGCTTCTGGCCCACGTACTTCTTGGCGACGAGAACGCCGCAGTATGTTCCGCCGCCCGTGGTGGTGTAGTAAAGCTGGAAGTTCGCCCAGACGCCGGTCCCGGGACCGGTCACCGGCGTGGTCTGGACAAGGTTTCCGGTGCATCCGTAAGCGGCGACGGCGGCAGGGGCCGCCGAGGCCGTGGGGGCGACGCCCACCAGTCCGGCCGCGGCCAGGGCGCCACCGGTGAGAACACTCACCAATTTACGCATGAAAACCTCCATGTATATACGCCCGGAATAAGCGGATCCAGACGTGCAGAATCGTGCAATGGGAATATTCGGCGACCATGCGGCAGGGGTGCCTTGTGGGCAACCGGATATGAACCCTAGTCAGCGATCGATCATCGTGACAAGTGCATGGCGAGAATTCACCTTTATCGGCCTTCGCGCACCACGGATGGGCATTTAAGATACCCAAGCCTTCAAGGGGCACACTCTTTCTCCGTTATCACCGCGCATAATCCGGAACAACGCCCGAATAATCCCTTCGGGGGGATGGCCATCACTGCGTGATCACCCTCGCGCTTCAGGCTCGGCAAGGGCATTCCGTACGACCAGGGCGGCCCTTGCCTCGACCTGGACGGCCGCAACTGCCGTACGGAATGCTCCGGTTACGCCTCGATGGCCTGGCGTCTCGGCGTCGGCGCGACCCGGCTTCACCGGTGAGGACGGCCGTACGACGACGCGGCCCGGTCGGGTTCCGGGGCAGGCGCGGTCGCACGGTACTGCGGGCGGTCGCTCGCAGTGGGCCGCGGATGGAACGGCCACCAGATGGTCCGGCCGAGGAGTGCGGCCAGGGCGGGGACCAGCACCAGCGAGAGGACGAGCGCGGAGAGCATGATGCCGAGCGTCATCGCGAAGGCGACCTGTTCGCTTCCCGGAGTCGTGGCGAGCGTGGCGAAGGAGCCGGCCAGCACCAGCCCGGCCGTCGCGATGGCCGGTGTCGTGTGCCGTACCGCGCGGGCCACGGCGGCGCGGGCCGGGCCCGGTCGCTGCATCTCCTCCCGGATCCGGTCGGCGATCAGGATGTTGTAGTCGGTGCCCAGCGCCACGACGAACAGGAACAGCACCAGGGGGAGGGTGAAGTTGACGCCCGGCTTGCCGAGGGCGTGCTGGAACAGCAGCGTGGCGGCGCCGAGGGTGGCGGCGAAGCCGAGCCCGACGGAGAGCATCAGGACCACCGGTGCGAGCAGGCTGCGCAGGAGCAGCAGGAGGATCAGCGCGATCAGCGCGGCTGCGACCGGGAACACGATCCTGAGGTCGTGGCCGACGGCGGTCGAGACATCGGCGAAGATCGCCGCCGTCCCGCCCACGTGTGCCGTCATCCCGGCGGGAGTGTGCTGGGCGACCGTGGCCCGGATCGGTCCGGAGGCCAGGTCGCGGGCCTGCTGGCTCTGCGGGTCGGCGGTCGGGTAGAGGTCGATCCGGGCGGCGCGGTGGTCCTTGTTCAGGACGGTCCGTGCGACCTCGCCCACGCCGTCGACCTGGGTGAGCGCACGGGAGAGGCCGTCGAGTCCGACGGTGGTGAGGTCGCCGCCGTCCTCGGCGGTGACGAAGACGCTCGTCGGGTCCGACACTCCGGCCGGCAGCGTACGGGAGATCTCAGCCGCGGTGGCCGCGGCGGGAGTCCGGTCACCGGAGTCGCCCCGGCCGTAGTCCATGCGGATGCCGGTCAACCCGGCGGCCAGCGCGGCGAGCAGGGCGACGGAGGCGGCCAGCATCGTCAGCGGTCGTCGGGTGACCAGCTCGCCGAAGCGGGCGGCACGGCCGTCGCGCGGCTCGTGGCGCAGGGTTCGGGAAGGCCAGAACATCCTGCGCCCGGCAGCCGCGAGCAGCGCCGGCAGCAGGGTGAGGCTGCCGAGCAGCATCACCAGGACCGCGACGGCGATCGCGGGGCCCAGCGAACGGAACTGCCCGAAGGACGCGAGGCCCAGGGTGGCGAACGCGGCCACGATGGTCAGCGCCGCCGAGGCGATCGCGGCGCCCACCCGGCCGGAGACCTGCTCGGCCGCCTCGCGGGCGGGCTGCTCGGGCCGGTTGCGCAGATGCTCGCGGAAGCGGAACAGCAGGAAGAGCAGGTAGTCGATGCCGATGCCGAGCAGGACCACGTTGATCAGCTCCGGGGTGCCCGCGTCGAGCTTGCGCCCGGTGAGCAGCGCGGCGCCCGCGACGGCGCCGACCGCCACGCCGCCGATCACAGTGACCGCGAGCAGCGGCAGCAGGGCCGCCAGCGCACTGCGGAACACCAGCACGTTGAGCAGGATGATGAACCCCATCACGAGGGCGCTGCCGACCTTCGCGGCGGTCTCGTGGGAATCGGTGGTGTCGACGGTGTCGGCGAGCCCTCCGGTGAAACCGGTGCGCATCCCCGCCTCGGAGAACTGCGTCCGGGCGGCGTCCCGGAAGGCCCGGTAGACGCCCTGGACCCCCTTGTCCGCGGGATTCCCGATCAGCTGGACGGAGAGCAGTTCGAAACTCCGGTCGGGCGCCGTCATCGACGGGGCGATCCGGGGCGTCTGGGAGCGGTCCGGGACCATGAACTCCGGGAGGTCGTCCTCCCTGGGCATGATCACCCGGCGCTTGGCCAGCTTCGCCGCCTCGGCCTCGACCCGCTTCCGGTCGGCGGCGCCGAGGGCCTTGCCGTCGGCGCGGGCGACCAGCACCGTCACCGTGGTGGCGTCGGGGTTCTCCCCGAAGTGCTCCTGGGCGATGTGCAGCGCGGCGGCCGAGTCGTAGCTGCGGGGCAGGAAGTCCCCGGTCTGGTGCTGGGTGACGCGGGCGATCAGCGTCGGGGCCAGGGCGCTCAGTGCGACACCCAGCAGTACCCAGAGGGCGATGACCTTCCACGGGTGTCTGGTGGAGTATCCGGTCAGGGCGCGGATCACGATGTCCTCCGGCGGACGGACTTGAATGCGGCGTCTTGCCGGGGGCTCCCGGCCGGTCTCCAGACCATCACTCCGAGGGGCCGGCGAGCGTCATGGCAGCGGATGATCCGGACCGGGGACCTGGGTCCTTCCCCCGGCCCGTGACCAGGACCCTGGTCCTGGTCCTGGTCACGGGCCCGGTCCCGACGCAGGACCCTGTCCCGGTCACGGTCCGCGCCCCGGACAGGGGCTGCGAACTGCCGCCGGTGCTGCCGCTGTAGCCGCTGTGCAACCCTGTCCCGGAGGGCCGGGAGGCCGGACACAGGGAGAACAGACATGCCCAGGAGCCGACACATCGGGCCCGGCGATGCCCAGGAGCCGCCGCACATCGACGGCGCCGAGCCGCCGTGGTCCCGTAACGACGCACTCGTGACCGGCGGGGCCTGCGCGCTGAACCTGCTCAGCTACGTGTTCTTCAACGACCCCGACGGCCGGCACGACGTGAGCGTGGCCGGATTCCTCCTTGTCGCACTGGCAGCCGTGCCGCTGCTCGCCCGGCGCAGCCACCCGGCAGCGGCGCTCGCCGCCGTACTGGCACTCGATGCGACGGCCGCCCTGACCGTACCGCTGCCCAGCCACTTCGGGGCCGTCCTGGTGGTCGCCCTGTACTCGGTCGCCAGGGCCTGCCCCGGCCGGGTGACGGCGGTCGCTGCCGTCGCGACGGTGTCGCTGACACTGCTGAGCCAGAGCAACGGCCGGATTCCGCCCTGGGAGCAAGCCGTCTCCTCGCCCCTCTCCACCCTCATCGTCGTCGGCGCCGCCATGGCAGTGAACCGCTGGCAGCAGGAGGTGACGGCCAACCGCAGACTCCTCGCCGACCGCGCGGTGGCTGACGAACGCCGCCGCATCGCACGGGAGTTGCACGACATCGTGGCCCACCACATCACCACCATGCAGCTGATGGCCGGTGGAGCCCGGGCCAACATCGCCGAGCCGGAGGTGGTCCGGGACGCCCTGGTCACCCTGGAGTCCTCCGGGAGGCTCGCGCTGCGCGAGATGCGCCAGCTCCTCGACGTGCTGCGGGCCGGCGACGAACCGGAGGCCGCGCCGTCGCTGCCCCAGCCCGGCGTCGACGACCTCGACCGCTTGGTGGCCGAGTCCCGCCGTGCCGGACTGCCGACCGAGTTCACCGTCCACGGGCCGCGGCGTCCGCTGCCGCCGACCGTCGGTCTCACGGTGTTCAGGATCGCCCAGGAGGCCCTCACCAACGCCCGTAAATACGCGGGGCCCGCCCGCGCGTCCGTACAGCTGACGTACCGCCAGGAGGGGGTCACCGTCGAGGTGCGGGACGACGGCGGGGGCACACCGCCGCAGGAGGGGGCGCCGGCGGTGGGTTCGGGCGGTTACGGCCTCATCGGCATGCGCGAGCGCGTCGCCCTGCACGGCGGCGCCCTCACCGTCGGCCCGCAGGCCGATGGGGGGTTCGCCGTGGTGGCCGACCTGCCGCATCCCGGAGACGACGCGGCCGACGCGGCCGACGCGACCGAGGCGGCCGTCCAGCACGCGGGGGCACGCCGATGACCGGGACCGGGACGACACCCGCGCCGAGGATCAGGGTGCTGATCGTGGACGACCAGCCGCTGGTCCGGCGCGGCCTGTCGCTGATCCTCTCCCCCGACCCGTCCTTCGAGGTGGTGGGCGAGGCCGAGAACGGCGCGCAGGCCGTCGCCCTCGCCCGCCGACTGCTCCCCGACGTCGTGGTGATGGACATCCGGATGCCTGTCCTCGACGGGGTCGGTGCGACCGGGGAACTCGCCGCCGCCGTGCCCGGCTGCCGGGTCCTGGCCCTCAGCACCTTCGACGTGGACGAGTACGTCGTGGGCGCCCTGCGCGCCGGAGCCTACGGGTTCCTGCCCAAGGACAGCTCCCCGGAGGACCTGAGCGCGGCGATCCGCACCGTCCACGCCGGCGAGGCCGTCGTCGCGCCCCGCCTGCTCACCCGGCTGATCTCCACCTATGTACGGGCGCCGGGCGGTGCGCGGCCGGCCCCCACCGGGCTGGGCGAACTCACCCCCCGCGAGGTCGAGGTGTGGCATCTGATGGCCACCGGCCTCGACAACACCGCGATCTCCCGCGCCCTGGACATCAGCCTCTCCACGGTCAAGAACTACATCACCAGCATCTTCGACAAGCTCGCCGTCCGCGACCGCGCCCAAGCGGTCATCGCGGCCTATGAATCGGGCCTGGTCACCGCCCGCACGACAGCCGGGGACCCGCCCGGCGACAGGCAGACCGGATAGCGGGGGCCGGTGCGCTCACCTCCCCGCCGCGAAGGCGGTGCTCCGCGGTCGGCCCGGGGCGGGCCGGTCGGTGACGAAGTAGGTCGCTCCGGCCGCGAAGGGCCTGCGGGAGGGTCTGCGGGAGGGCCTGCGGAAGGGCGGAAGGGACGGCGGAAGGGACGGCGGTCACCCGGTCAGGGGCCGGGCGGCGGCGAGATCTGCCGCATGAGGGTGATCATGTCCGGGGCCACCCATTCTTCCGCGATCTTTTCGCCTTCGAGGCGGTAGAGCTCGACGCTGCGGAAGCTGACCGGCCGGTGCGTCGCGGCCACGCCCTGGAAAGTGCCCTGGTGCGTACCGCGGAAGTGGACGCGTACCGCCACCTTGTCGCCGGCGCCGAACATGTCCTCGACGGTGATCTGGAGGTCGGGGAAGCCTTCGAGCATGGCCTGAGTGCCCAGCTTCCAGATCTCCCGCCCGTGCAGTGGGCCGGGCGCCCCGGGGAGGTTGGCGATGAAGTTCTCCGTCAGCAGCTCGACGCACGCGTCGAGGTCGCGGTTCCGCAGATTCTGGTAGGCGGTGCGCAGCAGGGCCATGCTCTTCTCGGCGGCGGTGTTCATCAGGTGTCCTTTCTTCGGGGGATTCAGGTGAGCGCGGGCGGGCGGAGGGCTCCGACCAGCGCGCGCGGGTCGTCGGCGTGGAAGCGGATGGTCTGGGCCTCTTCTGTGCGGCCGAGGGGGCGGGTGAAGACGAGGGGGCGGGTCAGTTCCAGGCGTACTGTGGTCTGACCGGCCACGATGAGATCGAGCACGCCCTCATCGGAGAGCGTCATGAGCCTGCCGTGCGGGTAGCGGCGGTCGACCCGGACGGAGGCGACCGCGTCCGCCGGGACGGCGAGGTCGAAGAGGGCTCCGTAGCGGATCCGCAGGGAGCCGTCGGGGCGCACCACATGCGGCCGGGTGACGCAGGCGGCGTGCGTGCCCAGCACCATCAGGACCCCGTACACATCGAGGACGAGCACGATCCAGTGGACGACGGGCCACGGGATCAGGAATGCCAGGGCGACCGTCTCGATCACCGAGACGAAGGTCAGTCCGTATATGAGCGCTGTCTGGGGACCGGTGTATCCGGCGGCGTGATCCCCCGGGCGCACGCCGTGCTTCCGACGCGCGGCCCACCGGCTGAGGGAGGCGGCGACACGCAGCTCGTGCGCCAAGAGCCGACGTACCCGTACCGGGACGACGGCACGGACAGCGGCCCGTAGGGCGGACAGCGCGCCAAGGCCCTCGGCACGCCGGCTCGCGTACAGCGAGCGCAGCACCCATGCCTCCAGCGCGAGGGCGGCGAGCGCCACGGCCGCGGCGGACGCGGTCGCCCACTCCGGCGGTCGTACCCCTGCCGTCAGGCACACCGCCCACGCCAGCTCCCCCGGGATGACGGCACCGGCCACGATCCGCGCCGCCCGCACCCCGCGAACGTCCCCGGCCCCGCTCATCCCCGGCTCCTCCGCATGAACGCCTCCATGACCCTGCGTACGACCTCCGCCTGCGCGGGGGCGTACTCCGCGAGCAGCGCCTCCTGGAATCCGGCGATGACCCGCCCCTCGGCCGGGACCGCCGCGAACACCTCGTCGGGGACGGCTGCCACCAGCTCGGCGGCCAGCGCCGGGATCCGCGGATCGTCTGTCGGGGCCTCGGCGAGCGCGTCGAGGCGTTCGTACAGTGCGAGCAGCGCCGGGTCCGCCGCCAGCGGTCCGAGCACGGCGTAGAGTTCCCGGCCGCCGGAGCCCGGGGCGTCGAGCAGCGTCAGATGCTCCCGGTCCTTCATGGCGGCGGGCGAGGCCGTGGGCGGCGCCTTCGCGAGGAGCGCGGCGAGTGCGGGGGACAGCTGTTCGGTCTCCCCCGGACCGGCGGCCCGCAGCACCGCGAGCCGCCGGCGGCGCTCCCCGATCCCGGCCTCCTGCCGCGCGAGGTCGGCGTCCAGCTCCTCCAGTACGTCAGCGAGGTCGCGCCCCGCGTCGTCCGCGAGGACGTCCCGCACCTCGTCGAGGCTGAGCCCCAGCTCGGTCAGCCGGCGCACGCGGGACAACAGGACAGCGTCGCGGACGCTGTAGGCCCGGTAGCCGTTGGGGCGCCGCTCCGGTTCCGGGAGCAGCCCGACCTGGTGGTAGTGCCGGATCGCCCGGGTCGTGACCCCGACGAGCGCGGCGATCTCTCCGATCCGCATGGCCTCAGTAGAAACCCTGCCGTCGCGGCAAGGTCAAGCGCCGGATGTGTGGTGGGCCGGCCAGGTAAGCGCAGCCTCACAAGCGCGGCGCGCGCTCACGATCAGCCCCCTGCCGGCGATGTTCCGGACGGCGGATGCGGACCAGTCGGCTCCGCATCCGCCGTACCGCCTTCACCAAGAAGACCGGGCCGAGGCCGACCGAACGCGGTGAGCTCCCGCGGCAACCCCTTGTGTCAGGTGTCAGGGCCTGTCGAGGAAGTCCAGCAGCGCCTTGTTGAGCGCGGCGGCCCGGGTGAACGGCAGGCCGTGGTGCGAGACGCCGGGGAGTACGGCGGTCTCGGCATGGGGCAGGCACCGCCGCGCCGCCGCTTCGACGCGCCGGACGTCATGCGCCCTGCTCTCCCCGGCGAGCAGCACCAGAGCCGGGGTGGCCGAGTCCCGCAGCCGCCGGGGCCCGGGTCGGCTGCCCGTGACGATCTTCGTACGGGGGAACTCGGCGGCGAGCCCGTAAAGGTCCAGCCACGCGGGGTCGGTCTCCGCGCCCCGGGTCTCCCAGGCGAGGAGCGCACGGGCCCGCCGGGCGGTGGGCCGGATGAGCACCGGAAGGGCGCGCAGCAGATATCCGGGGCTGAACCCGGCGAAGCACTGGGTGGGATCGAGGAGAGCGAGCCTGCGGACCCGCCGCGGCGTGCGCAGGGCGAAGGAGAGGGCGATCCATCCGCCGTAGGAGTGCCCGCACAGGTCGGCGCGGTCCAGGCCCAGTCCGTCGAGCACCCCGTCCAGCCAGTCGAGAAGGTCGTCGGCGGTGCGGATGGGGCGGTCCCCGCACCGGCTGCGGCCCGCCTCGCCGATCCGGTCGACGGCGTAGACGCGCCGGGTGCGGCTCAGCTCCGCCGCGTTGGCGAACCACACCGCCGAGGTGGCGCCGCCGCCGTGCAGCAGCACCAGCGGTTCCCCGTCCGAGGGGCCGCACGCAGTGACCCGGGTCGTGCCGTACGCCGAGGTCAGCTCCAGCCGGTCGACGGTGACGGGCCAGCGGTCCAGGACGGCGTCGTACGCCGCCAGAAAGCGAGTCAGGTCCTCTGCCATGGGTCGCCCCCGGGAGATGGGTTGCTGAGCGAGTATCTGATTCAATGAGCTGAACGTGCGCGAGGCCGTCCCCGCACAGCGCGATTCAGCGGCCCCCGGTGATCCGCCGGTGATCCGCCGGCGGCCCGGCAGGGCCCCGGCTACCGGTCGGCCGACGCGGGCAGCAGCCCGTCCGCGACCAAGCCGGAGCGTACGGCTTCGCCGAGGGCCTGGACGGCGGACTGGGGCCGGACCATCACCGTGAACTCCTTGATGCGCCCGTCGTCGTCGAAGTGCAGCAGATCGATGCCGTGGATGTCCCGCCCGCCGGCCCGGGCGCGGAACAGCAGCACCGCCGAAGGGGCGGACGCGCCGTCGCCGCTGGTCTGCGCGGCGCCGGTGTACTCCCCGATGTAGCGGAAGTCCTCGAACGTACGCAGGAGGACGCCGAAGAGGCCCAGCACCAGCGGCTTGCCCTCGAACGGGGCGAACTTCACCGGGCTGTAGAAGCGGATGTCGTCGGTGAACAGATCGTCCAGAGCCGCGAGGTCGCGGTTGTCGACGGCGGCGCGGAAGCGGTCTGCGGTGGCCATGGCCCACCCCTTCGCACAGTCAGGAATATGACTAATCATTTTCATGACTATCATGCGGGATGCGTACGGCGACAGAGGGCTGAAGGAGTCGATCCCATGGCACTACGGCATGCCGTGCTGGCGGCGCTGCTCGACGAAGAGCTCAGCGGCTACCAACTGGCCAAAGCGTTCGACCTCGGCGTGGCGAACTTCTGGCACGCCCAGCCGCAGCAGCTCTACGCCGAGCTGACCCGGCTGGAGAGGGAGAGCCTCATCGCGGGCCGGGAGGTCAGACAGGAGAACCGTCCCGCCAAACGCCTGTTCCGTGTCACCGATGCCGGACTCGCGGAGCTGGCGCGCTTCACATCCGCCTCCGCGAAGCCTTCCTTCATCCGCGACGACCTGCTCGTCAAGGTCCAGGCCGCCGACCATGTCGACACCGGGACCCTGATCGAGCAGCTCACCGAGCGAGCCGCCTTCGCCCACGCCAAGGTCGAACTCTTCGGCGAGCTGCTGCGCACCATGCGAGGCGACCGTACGGAGGAGGAGTTCCTGCGCCACAGCGACCGTATCGGCCCGTATCTGACCTGCGCCCGCGGCCTGGCCTTCGAGAAGGGCAACGGGGACTGGTGCGAGCGCGCGATCACGGTCCTGCGGGAGAGGGGCGAGACCCGTGCCCGGCGCTGACACGGGGTACGCGCGCTGTGTCGCCCTGGGTGAAACGCCCCCGCCTCCGGCCCGTGCCGTGCCGCGCCGCGACATCTGAGCGGGCGGGTCCCGGAGAAGCCGCGCCCGGGACGGCGGCCGGGAGCGGGAGAGCGGCCGGCAGCCGTTCGGCTGCCGGCCGCTCTCCCGTCATCTGCCCGCCCGCCGGGCCGCGGTCAGACCGCCGGGGCCGGGTACGTCGGGTACTCCACCCCGGAGACGTACTGGACCACGCGGACGACCTGGCAGGAGTAGCCGAACTCGTTGTCGTACCAGAGGTAGAGGATCGCGTTGTCGCCCTCGACCTTGGTGGCTCCGGCGTCCACGATCGCGGCGTGGCGCGAGCCGATGAAGTCGCTGGAGACCGCGTCGGGGGCGCTGATGAAGTCGATCTGGCGCTTGAGCGGCGAGGTCAGCGACACCTCGCGGAGGTGGTCGAGGACCTCCTCGCGGGTGGCCTCGCGTCCGAGCTGGAGGCTGAGGATCGCGATCGAGACATCCGGCACCGGGACGCGGATCGAGCTGCCGGTGATACGCGCGTTGAGATCCGGCAGCGCCTTGGCGACGGCGGAGGCGGCGCCGGTCTCGGTGATGACCATGTTGAGCGGCGCGGAGCGGCCACGGCGGTCGGAGCTGTGGTAGTTGTCCAGCAGATTCTGGTCGTTGGTGAACGAGTGGACGGTCTCCACATGCCCGCGCAGGACGCCGTACTCGTCCGCCATCGCCTTCAGCGGCGGGACGATCGCGTTGGTGGTGCAGGACGCGCAGGACAGGATCTGCTCGTCCGGCTTGATCGAGTCGTGGTTGACGCCATGGACGATGTTGGGGACGTCGCCCTTGCCCGGCGCGGTCAGGACGACCTTGTCGATGCCGGGGCGGAGGTGCTTCGACAGACCCTCGCGGTCGCGCCACTTGCCGGTGTTGTCGATGAGGATGGCGTCCTTGATGCCGTACGCCGTGTAGTCCACCGACGTCGGGTCGTCGGAGTAGATCACCGTGATCTCGTGGCCGTTGGCGATGATCCTGCTGTTCGCCTCGTCGACGGTGATCGTCCCGTTGAACTGGCCGTGGATGGAGTCCCGGCGCAGCAGCGAGGCGCGCTTGACGATGTCCTGGCCTGCGCCCTTGCGGACGACGATGGCGCGCAGCCGCAGCCCGTTGCCGGATCCGGCCTTCTCGATGAGCAGGCGGGCGAGGAGGCGGCCGATGCGGCCGAAGCCGTAGAGGACCACATCGCGCGGCTCGCGGCGCTCGATCTTGTTGGCGCCCGTGGCCCCGGCGACGGCCTCGGCGGTGAACTCGTGCACCGAGAGACCGCGGTCGTCGGTCCTGTACGTCGTGGCGAGCATGCCGATGTCGATCTGGGAGGGGCCGAGATCGAGCGTGGTGAGCGCCTGGAGGAAGGGCAGCGTCTCGGTGACCGAGAGCTCTCCGCCGGCGAACTGCCGGGCGAATCGGTGGGTCTTGAGGATGCTGACCACCGACTTGTTCACCAGGGAGCGGCTGTGCAGCAGGACGGTGACGTCCTGCTCCCGGTGCAGCTTCCCGATGATCGGGATCATCGATTCCGCGATCTCCTCGCGGTTCTTCCAGTTGGTGAACGAGTCCTCGTTGACAGTCACAGATTTCTCTTTCGAGCTAGACGGCGCTCATATGCTAACCCGCTACTTTGATCATGCAAGGGGCACACCTGAGCGGGATGCCGTGATTCGGACCTCATGGCCACGGCGAGAAGACGCGAGGCCGCCGCGTGTGCCGCGCCTGCTCGGCCGCTCCCGGACCCTGCTCGACTCCGCCCCGGTGGGGGTGGAAGGGGGTGAACCCAGAGGTACGAGCGCCGTGGGGCGAGCGTTCCGCTGGGGTCGGGTCACGACGGTGTGACCCGGCCGCCCGGCGGGCGGCTTCACCGTCGATCCTGCCGGATGCCGCTCTTCGCGGGGTCTCTTCCTTTGATCGGATCGCTGGTGTGAAGGGGGGGTTCTTGGTGCCCGATGGAGTTTTCATTCTCATCGGGACGGGTACTGGAGAACGCTCCCCGCTGCCATAAGCCCAGAGCCGGTTTCCGCCGACCGAATCGCCTCCGTCGAAACAGAAGTGATCGAGGTGGTTCCTCTGGGTGCCCGGCCCAGCGGCGCACAGGTCGTGAGCGGGCCGGAGCGCCGAAGCGCCGTGCCGACGCGGAGACTTGACCGTGCCGGAGCCCGGCTGACGGTCCACGCCGGCCTGGCCGCAGGAGGCGGTGCCGGTCATGGCGCGGGCGGCGGCGAATCAGACGGCTTCCCTGAATTCCCATCTGCATCGAGCGAAAGCGTTGTCTGCTGTATGCGCTTTCCCTCGCCTCTCCGGGCGTATGTATCGGGGGCGGCCTTATCGGCGTCGAGTGCCATGAACAAGCGATTTCCCTCCGCGACGCAGAATCGCCCTCAATGCGATTTCAGCGAAATTCATCTCGCGGACTCCGCGCGACGCGCTGTACCGCGCGGCCGAAGCCTCATCCGCGTTCGCGGAGGTACGCCTCCAGTTCGGCGGCCCCGGTCAGCATCGCCCGCCCGCGGGCGGACAGCCGGCCGTGCCAGTCGCCGAGCGCGGCCTCCAGCGGCTCCAGCCCGCCGGCCGCCCGCACCTGGGCGATCAGCGGAGCGATCTGCTCCAGCAGATAGCCGCCCCGTCTGAGCTGGTGGGCCAGCCGGGCGTCCCGTACATCGGCCTCGTCGTAGACGCGGTACCCGGTCGACGGGTCGCGGCGCGGGCGCACCAGTCCGGCGCGCTCCCATGCGCGCAGCGTCGCGGGCCGGATTCCGAGCGCCCCTGCCAGCGGCCCGATGAACGTGCCGCCGGGCCCGGACACGGCCGCGCCCACAGCCGAGACCACCGCCGCGTCGGACGCGGACGCCGTGAGGGGCGTCAGATCGCGGAGGGCGCTCTCCACGGCCTGGAGCGTCCGCCGGTCGTCGAGCAGCTGGGCGTGGCTCTCGTCGATGAGGCGGAACGCCTCATCGACCGCGCCCTGGTTCACGGCCCGCATGATCGACGACGCCGTCCGGTGACCGTGGCCGGGCACCAGGGCGAGGAACGCCCCCAGGGCCCGCGCGTGCAGCGGGGTATAGGCGCGGTAACCGTGGGGTGTGCGACCGGCGGCCGGAAGGATGCCGGCCTCCTCGTAGTTCCTGACGGCCTGTGTGGACAGACCGTGCCAGCGCGCCAGGTCGATCGGCCTGAGCTGCCTGCTGGTTTGAAGGTTTCGTCCCACAAGCCCGACGATATCGGGGAAAAGTCTCAACCGAAACTTCAACGATACCGTTGAACGCATGGTTACCGACATCAAGGACACCGCCCACGCCGTCGATGCCGCCGCCGTCATGAGGCTGCTGCCGACCCGGCCGCGGCTGCTCGCCCTGGGCGAGCCCACCCACGGCGAGGACGCTCTGCTCGATCTGCGCGACGGGGTCTTCCGGCCGCTCGTCGAGCAGGAGGGCTACCGGACGATCGCGATCGAGAGCGACTGCATGATGGGCCTGGTCGTGGACGACTACGTCACCTCGGGCACGGGCACCCTCGACGAGGTCATGGAGCGCGGTTTCAGCCATGGGTTCGGCGCGTCCGCCGCCAACCGTGAACTCGTGCGCTGGATGCGCGCCTACAACGACGGGCGGCCCGCGTCCGAGCGGCTCCGCTTCGCCGGTTTCGACGGCCCCCTGGAGATCACCGGCGCGGCGAGCCCCCGGCAGGCCCTCACCGCCCTCCACGGCTGCCTCGCGGCCCGGGTGGACGCGGACCTGCTCCCCTGCACCGCGGAGACGCTCGACCGACTGCTCGGCGCCGACGACCGGTGGACCGATCCCGCCGCGATGACGGACCCCTCCCGGTCCGTGGGGCGATCGGCCGAGGCCGGTCGGCTGCGGCTGCTCGCCGATGATCTGGTGGCGCTGCTCGACGCGCAGACCCCGCATCCGATCACGGCGACCTCGCGAGACGAGTGGGACCGGGCCCGGCTGTACGGGCGTACCGCCACCGGCCTGCTGCGCTACCACCACGGGATGGCCGACACCTCACCGAGCCGCATGGCGCGGCTGATCGGCCTGCGGGGCCGGATGATGGCCGACAACCTCCTCGCCCTCGCCGAACGGGGCCCGGCGCTGGTCCACGCCCACAACCTCCATCTCCAGCGGGACAGGAGCACGGTACGGATGGGCGGCCGGCCGCTGGAGTGGCGGAGCGCCGGCGCGATCGTGAGCGCGCATCTCGGCGAGGAGTACGCCTTCCTGGCCACGGCCCTCGGCACGATCCGGCACCGGGGGGTGGACACCCCGCCGCCGGACACCGTCGAAGGGCTCCTGTACGCGCTCCCGGAGGACCGCTGCCTCATCGGCGTCCCCCGGCTGGCCGCAGCCCTCGGCGACGCACGGCCCGCGCCCCGGGTGTCCGCCTACCACGGCTACATCCCCTTCGACCCGGACCACCTGGCCGGAAGCGACGGGATCGTGTTCATCAAGGACATCCCGCAGAGCTAGTACGTGCCCGGGCGCCGCGGAGGCCGGGAGGCGTTCCGGTCTCCACGGCGTTCCGGTCTCCACGGCGTTCCGGTCTCCGCGGCGAGCAGGCTACCGATAGAGTGTCCTGGTCTGCTGATAGGCCGTCAGCCCCTCCGGCCCCAGCTCACGGCCGAGACCGCTCGCCTTGATCCCGCCGAACGGCGCCACAGGGTCGGGTATATAGCGATTAACCCCGATCGTCCCTGTCTGTATCCGGCGGGCGACCGCGGCCCCGCGCTCCGGGTCCTCGGTCCATACGGTGCCGCCGAGACCGAAGTCGGAGTCGTTGGCGATCCTGACCGCGTCGTCGACATCGTCGTAGGGGATCACCGTCAGCACCGGCCCGAAGATCTCCTCCCGGGCGATCACGGAGCTGTTGTCGACATCGGCGAAGACGGTCGGCTCGACGAACCAGCCCCGGTCCAGGCCCTTCGGCCGTCCGCCGCCCGTGGTCAGCCGCGCCCCGGCCGCGCGGCCCGCCGCGATGTACGACTCGACCCGCTCCCGCTGACGCGCGGTGGCCAGCGGCCCGACGCGGGTCTCCGGATCGAGCGCGGGACCGATCGTCAGCGAACCGGCCAGTGCCGTGAAGGCGTCCACCACTTCCGTGTACCGTCCGCGCGGGGCGAGGACCCGGGTGCCGAGGAAGCAGGTCTGGCCGTTGTTGAGCAGAGTGGAGCCGAACAGCCCCTGCCCGATCCGTGCCAGATCCAGCTCGGCGTCGTCCAGCACGATCGCGGCCGACTTCCCGCCCAGCTCCAGCGTCACCGGGCGCAGCAGCCGCCCGCAGACCTCCGCGATGGCGCGGCCCGCCGGGGTCGAGCCGGTGAAGGCGACCTTGTCCACCGAGGGATGGGCGACGAGAGACGCGCCTGCCTCGCGTCCCGCCGGAACGATATTGATCACCCCCGCCGGCACACCGGCCTCCGCCACCGCCTCGGCCAGCAGATACGCGTCGAGCACCGTCTCCGGCGACGGCTTGACGACGAGGGTGCAGCCCGCGGCCAGCGCTGGAGCGATCTTGAACATGGCGAGGGCCTGCGGGAAGTTCCACGGCACGATGGCCGCCACGACCCCGATGGGCGCTCTGCGGACCTCGACCGAGCCGCCGAAGAGCCCTGGTCTGACGTCCGTGAAGGCGGTCTCCCGCGCCAGTCTCGCGTAATACCGCAGTACGGCGCTCGGATAGCCGGTCTCCAACTGCCGTGCCACCGCCGCCGGCATGCCGTTCTGGGAGCTGACCCGGGTGACGAACTCATCCGCGCGCCGGTCGATCGCCCCGGCGAGCCGCTCCATCACCTCCGCGCGCCGTACCGGTTCCCACTCCGCCCAGCCCCCTGGGGTGTCGAAGGCCCTGCGCGCCGCGCCCGCCGCGGCGTCGACATCGGCCTCCACGCCCTCCGGAACACGGCCGAGAGGCCGTTCGGTGCTGGCGTCGATCGGGATGATCACCCGGTCCGAGCTGGGGCGGACCCAGCCTCCGTCGATGTAGAAGGTGTCGTAGGTCAGTTCCATCAGGTCGCCTTCCGCTGCTGGTCTGTGGTGTCGGTCGGGTCGGATGAGGGGGCGGCGTCTTCCCGTACGGCTTCTCCGCGTACGGCGGGTCCGGGTGCGGCGGGTCCGGGTGCGGCTGCTCTTCGCACGGCGGCCACGAAGGCGTCCGGCGCGTCGATATGGACGAGATGAGTCGCACCGGGGATGACCTCGGAGCGCATCGACGGCAGGGCGCGCATCAGCTCTCTGTGCACCGTGTGGAAGAAAGGGTTGCTCTTCTCGCCGATCAGAAAGGTGACGGGGACCTGGATGCTCCGCACCCGGCTGAGCGGCAGATGCTCGAACATCACGCCGTAGGGGTGCGGATCCAGCTCCGCCAGGACATTGCGCGCGTGCGCGAGCAGCCGCTCACGCTCGTCGTGCGGCGCGGCGTCGAAGGCGTCCCCCGCCGCCCAGCGGAAGAAGAACGCCGCGGCCTCCCGCCGCCGCCCGCGCAGCTGCGCCCATTTGGCGCGCGCCAGTGTGCCGAGCATCGACGGCGTCGCATGCCGCAGACCGTGCAGCGGCGGTTCCACGACGATCAGACGGCGGACCAGATCGGGGCGCTCGGCCGTCAGCGCGAGGGCGATATTGGCGCCCGCGCTCCAGCCGGCCACGGTGGCCGGGGCCTTGGCCACCCTTTCGAGTACGGCGACGGCGTCCCGGACATGGCGGCGGTGGTCGCGTACCGGCGGATGCGCCGAATCGCCGTAACCGCGCCGGTCGTAGCCGATCACCCGGTGGCCGGCCGCCGCCAGCCCACCGGTGACGCCGTCCCAGGTCGCCGCCTGGGCACCGCTGCCGTGGATCAGCAGCAGCGGTTCGCCGGAGCCGTGCTCCCGATAGGCCAGCCGCACCCCTTGGCACGGAAGAAAGGGCATCGCTTCCCGCCCCTCAGCCGGGGAGGCCAGGGAGGCCGGGGAGGCCGAGGAGGCGAGGGGTGGTGGGGAACGCCGGATGAACGCGCACGGTACGGCTCCTTCGCCGAGGGGGACACTCCTGGCACGTTAGGGCCGCGCGATCACCGTCGACTGTTCAACTTCTGGACAGTACGGGCCGCTCAGAGCGTGATCCCGAGCGTCCGCATCCGGCTGTAGAGAGTGGTGCGGCTGATGCCCAGCCGCTGGGCGGTACGGAGCTTGTTGCCGCCGTACGCCCGCAGCGCCGCCGTGATCGTGTCGTGCTCGGCACGCTCCAGCGGGGTCATTCCGCGCAGCCGTGGACTGACCCGGTAGCCCTCCGGCAGATCGCGCGGCGTGATGTCCCCCGTCGTGCGCCGCCCCAGCGCCGTACGCACGACCGTGTGCAGCTCATGGAGATCACCGGGCCAGGGGTGACCGGCCAGCGAGGCGAGGGCGGCCGGGCTGAACCGCAGCCGGTCGTCGGCGCCCAGACCGATGAGCATGGTCCGCACCAGGCCCGGGAGTTCCTCGGCGCGGTCGCGCAGCCGGGGCAGCTCCCACCGTGTGGGACAGCGTGCGGCCAGCACCGCCGGATAGCCGGACAACTCGGCCAGGGGCGGCCCGGTCAGCACGATGGACGGACCGCTGTCCGCCACCGGCTCGGCCAGGAGCCGCAGTAGCCGGACCGCGCAGCCGTCCGGCAGCAGCTGGACGTCCTCGACCAGCAGCAGCGCGGGGGCGCCGGCCGCGGCGGAGCCGAGCGCGTCCTGCCACTCCGCCGCACCGGCCCCGGCCGCCCGCACGCAGTCGAGCACGATGGTCCGGACCCCCGCGTCCCCGGCGAGCGACCGCGCGGCAGTGGTGCGCCCGGTGCCGGGGGCCCCGCCGATGTACACGGGCGCGGCGGGCGCCTTCCGTACCCCCGAAGCCGCGCCGGAACCGGTGCCCGAAGCCGAAGCCGCACCAGAGCACACAACTGAGCCCGAGCCCGCGACCGAGCCCGAGCCCTGCCGGGGTGCCGTACGGGCCCCGGCAGGGCCGGTCTCGTCGAACTCGAACAGCACCCCGCCCGCCCCCGCTTCGACGGCCCGGAACCGTACGGCCACGGTCCGCCCCGACGACAGCTCGACCGTTGCCTCCGACCGCCGCCGCTCGCCCGGGAGTCCGGTCGCGAGCGTCCGCAGCCGGATGTGATCGACCGGGTCGAGCAGCTCGACGGCGGCGGGGTTCGCCAGCACCACGTCTTCGCCGAGCACCAGCACCGGCCGTCCGCGCCGCCCGGCGGCGGCCGTCCGGAACGCGGTCAGCATCCCCCGCTCGGCGGCCCGCGCACCGCGCAGCAGCCGCTCCTCGACATCCCGCGCCGCCCGCGCCAGAAACGGCCCCAGCAGCGGGGAGTCGTCCCGGGTGAGACAGGTGATGTCGAGTACGCCCTCCAGTCTGCGGGTCACCGGGTGCGTGATCGGATGCCCATAGCAGCTGAACCGTCTGAACGGCTCCAGATAGTGCTCTTCGCCGCGGACCGCGAGGCCCCGGCGCACCTCGTACACCGTGGCGATCGAGTTGGTGCCGGTCGTCTCCTCCAGGAAGACCCCGCCCGACACCACACCGAGCCTCTCCAGCCGGGCGCGCAGCCCCCGGGCCCCGACCGTCGGGGCCACGATCCGTGACCCGCGGTCGGCGAGCACCACGCAGTACGCGGCGTCGCCGAGCTGCTCGGCGAGTTCCGCGAGCACCGGCCGCGCGGCGGCGGCGAGCCGTGAGCCCCGGTCGACCGCGTCGGCGTCGACCTGGATCCGCGGCGCGCGGGGGGTGAGCCCGCTCATCCGGGAGCGCCGCCAGGAGAGGGCGATCTCGGGGCGTGGGGCGGTGGGGTCGATACGCACGGCGGCCTCCGGCGTCGGTGGTCAGCGCCCGGGGCGTTCGACCTGGGCGATATGCGCGCCGAGCAGTGCTTCGACCGCCCGGGGCTCCTCCACCGCGAGATGCCCGGTGCCGAGGATCTTCATGGTGGCACGGGGGATGCCGGCCGCGAGCTCACGGGCGTGGTGCGGTGGGGTCGCCACATCGTGGGAGCCGCCGATGACCAGGGCGGGCGCGCTGATCCGGGGCAGCGCGGACCGCAGATCGTAGTCGGCGAGGGCGTCGCAGCAGGCGGCGTATCCGGCGGGGTCGGCGTCGGCGAGATTCCTGAGCAGCATCTCGCCGAGGGGCGTCGCGGCGGTGGTCTCCGGGTCGGCGAACCACCGGCCGGGGGCGGTGGCGAGCAGCGGCCCGGTTCCTTCGCGGCGTACGAGCGCGGCGCGCTCCCGCCAGGGTTCCGGGGGACCGAAGTGGGCGGAGGAGCAGACCAGGGCCAGCGAGCCGACGCGCCCGGGGTGGCCGAGGGCCAGCTGTGCCCCGATGGCTCCGCCGAGGGAGACGCCCGCGTAGTGGAACCGGTGGCGGCCCACGGTGTCGATGAGCCCGAGGACCAGCTCCGCGAGTTCTGTCACCGTCGTGCCGCCGGGCTGGGGCGACGACAGCAGCCCGGTCGCCGATCCGCCGTGCCCCGGCAGATCGAACCGCAGCACCCGGAAATCCCGTGCCAGGGCGGGAAGTTGCTGCTCCCATACGGCCATCGAGGTGCCGAGCGACGGCCCGAGCACCAGCAGCGGCGCGTCGGCGGGACCGGAGAGACGGTGGTGGAGTGTCGGGGACGGGGGCACTGCGGCTCCTCAGTGGGGGGGCGGGGGTCTGGCTCAGCAGCTGTGACCTGTGTTCTCAAGGGCAGACGGGACTCAGGGCGCCTCCAGGACGACGGCGAGTCCCTGGCCGACGCCGATGCAGAGCGCGGCGACGCCGATCCCGGTCGCGGTGGCGGCGAGCTGGTGCGCGACGCCGCCGGTGATCCGCGCGCCGGACGCGCCCAGGGGGTGCCCGATGGCGATCGCCCCGCCCCGCGGATTGACCACCTCCGGATCCAGCCCCGGCCACTGCCCCAGACACCCCAGCGCCTGCGCCGCGAATGCCTCGTTCAACTCGAACACCCCCACCTCGCCCAGCGAGCGCCCCGCCCGCTCCAGTGCGCGCCGTACCGCTTCGACCGGACCGAGACCGAAGTACTGCGGCTCGACACCCGTCACCGCGCTCGCCGTGATGCGCGCCAGCGGCTCCCGCCCGATCTCCCGCAGCCCCTCCGCGTCCGCCAGCAGCACCGCGGCGGCGCCGTCGCTGAGCGGGGAGGCGTTTCCCGCCGTGACCGTGCCCCCGGTCCGGAAGGCCGGCTTCAGCCCGGCCAGCGCCTCGGCCGACGTGGTCTCGCGGATCGACTCGTCACGCACCACGCCCGTACCCTCGACCGGGACCACCTCCCCGTCGTACCGGCCCTCCGCCCACGCCCGCGCGGCCCTGCGATGGCTCTCCAGCGCGTACGCGTCCTGCTCGGCACGGCCGATGCCGTACTTCTCCGCCACCAGCTCCGCGCCCTCGCCCAGCGACACCGTCCACCGCGGATCCATCCGCGGGTTGACCATCCGCCAGCCCAGCGTGGTCGAGTACATCTCCTGATGGCCGGCCGGGAAGGCCCGCTCCGGCTTCGGCAGCACCCACGGGGCCCGGCTCATCGACTCCACCCCGCCCGCCACCGCCACCGACAGATCCCCCACGGCGACCGCCCGCGCCGCCTGGATCACCGCCTCCATCCCCGATCCGCACAGCCGGTTCACGCTCACCCCCGGCACCGTCACCGGCAGACCGGCCAGCAGCACCGCCATCCGCGCCACATCCCGGTTCTCCTCTCCGGCGCCGTTCGCGTTCCCCAGGAACACATCCCCCACCCGGCCCGGATCCAGACCCGGTGAGCGCTTCAGCAACGCCGCGACCGCACCCGCCGCGAGATCGTCCGGCCGTACCCCGCTCAGCCCGCCCCCGTACCGGCCCACCGGTGTGCGCACGGCGTCCACCACATACACATCACGGCGGTTCACCGGGAACTCCTTCCGGCCGCGGGGGCGATCGTCACGGGTGCGGCGGTCCTGGCCCGTACCTCGGCGGCGCTGACCCCGGGCGCGGTCTCCACCAGCGTCAGGCCGCCGTCCGCCGAGACGTCGAGTACGCCGAGGTCGGTGATGATCCGGTCCACACAGGACCTTCCGGTCAGCGGCAGCGAGCACTCCTCGACGATCTTCGGAGTGCCGTCCTTCGCGGTATGGCTCATCGTCACCACGACCCTGCGGGCTCCGTGCACCAGATCCATCGCGCCCCCGATGCCGGTGACCAGTTTCCCGGGCACCGCCCAGTTGGCCAGATCACCGCGTGCGGAGACCTGCATCGCGCCGAGTACGGCGGTGTCGATATGACCGCCCCGGATCATTCCGAAAGAGAGCGCGGAGTCGAAGAACGAAGCCCCGGGCAGCACGGTCACCGTCTCCTTCCCCGCGTTGATCAGATCGGGGTCGACCTCCTCCTCCAGCGGATAGGGCCCGGTGCCGAGAATGCCGTTCTCCGATTCGAGGACGACCGTGACGCCGTCCGGCAGCAGCCCCGGGATCAGGGTCGGCAGTCCGATGCCCAGATTGACGTACTCCCCGTCGCGCAGCTCGCGTGCCGCGCGGGCGGCGATCTCCTCCCGTGTCCAGGTCATCGGCTCCGTACCGTCCTTCGTTCGATCTTCTTGTCGGCGGCCTGTCCGGGGGTGAGGGCGACGACCCGCTGCACGAAGACGCCCGGCACATGGATCTGGTCCGGGTCGAGTTCGCCCGGCTCGACCAGCTCTTCCACCTCGGCGACGGTGATCCGGCCGGCCATCGCGGCCAGGGGGTTGAAATTCCGGGCGGATCTGCCGAAGACCAGATTGCCGTGGCGGTCTCCCCGGGCCGCGCGGACCAGCGCGAAATCGGTGCGGATACCGCGCTCCAGGACGTATTCGACGCCGTCGAACGCGCGGACCTCCTTGGGCGGCGACGCCAGCGCGACCCCGCCCTCGCCGTCGTAACGCCAGGGCAGACCGCCGTCGGCCACCTGGGTGCCGACCCCGGCGGGGGTGTAGAAGGCGGGGATCCCGCAGCCGCCGGCGCGCAGCCGCTCGGCGAGCGTGCCCTGGGGGATCAGCTCGACCTCCAGCTCACCGGCGAGATACTGGCGGGCGAACTCCTTGTTCGCGCCGATGTAGGAGCCGGTGACCCGCGCTATCCGGCCGGCCGAGAGCAGGGTCGCCAGCCCCGAGTCCATCGCCCCGCAGTTGTTGGAGACCACGCTCAGCGCGGTGACACCGCGCCGGTGAACGGCCTCGATCAGTACGTTCGGCACACCGCTCAGCCCGAATCCGCCCACGGCGAGACAGGCTCCGTCGCCGATGTCCGCCACGGCCGCCGAGGCGGTCTCCATCACCTTGTCCATCGTGCTCAGCGCGCCGTCAGCGCGGAGGGGTGGGCGGCCAGCGGGGTGACGGAGACCGTCATATAGGGGAAGAGCGGCAGATTCCACAGCACGCGGTGGAGTTCGTCGTTGTCCGGCACGTCGAAGACGCTGAGGTTGGCGTACTGGCCCGCGCACCGCCAGATGTGCGGCCAGACACCGGACTTCTGGAGCTCCTGACAGTAGCTCCGCTCACGGCTGATCAGTTCCTCGCGGACCCCGGGGTCGAGATCGTGCGGGATCGCCACATCCATGGTCACTGCGAACAGCATGGTCTTCCTTCGCCGTTGAGATGGGGGAGGGGATGGGAGGAGAGGGGAGGGGAGGGGAGGCAGGCGCGGGGGCGCTCAGGCCCGGTCGAGGACGAAGTCGTACGTGACCTCGTTCCCGTGGCCGCCCGCCGCGGGGGAGGGGGCCAGCATCAGTTCGGGCTTGACGGCCGACGCGATGTCGTCCTCGACATGGCTGGAGCCCTGGAAGTACAGCTGGGTGGTGATCAGCCGGTGGCCGGGAGCGGAGACCTTGAGATGCAGATGGGCGGGGCGCCAGGCATGCCAGCCGGCCGCCGCGATCAGCCTGCCGCAGGAGCCGTCGGTGGGGATCTGGTACGGGGCGGGTTCCACCGTATGGATCCGGAAGCCGCCCTTCTCGTCGGCGACGACGGCGCCGCGCAGATTCCACTCGGGCAGCCCGGGGGCGTACTGGGAGTAGAAGCCCGCCGCGTCGGCGTGCCACATCTCGACGCGCGCACCGGGCAGCGGGGCGCCGTCCACGGTGGTCACCGTGCCCTGGAACAGCAGCGGGACACCGGGTTCGCCGTCGCGCATCGGCAGGGTGGCCGTACCGTCGAAGGAGGGCGAGCCGGGGACGTAGTACGGGCCCTCGATGGTGCCCTTGCTGCCCTGGCGGTCCTCGTTCGCGACCTCCTCGACGACATGCTCGACCCATACGTCCAGGAACAGCGGCCACTCGCCGTCCAGACCCACCTGGATCAGCCAGGACTTGAGGGCGTCGTACTCGGCGTAGGTGACCTTGTGGCGGCGTATGACATCGTGCACGGCGGCCAGCGTCTCGGAGACGAGGGCGTCGACGCGCGCGGTGTCGGCGGGGGAGTGCGCCGCGCGCTGCTTGTCCCGGAACCGCTCGGTGGCGGCGGCGCCGGAGGCGGCGGCGGACGCGACAGTCGCAGGGGCCTCGGTTCCGGCCTCGGTTCCGGGGGATCCGGTCTCGGTCTCGGGGAGGGTGGTCTCGGTCGTCATCTCGCTCTGTCTCTTCCTTGAGTGGTACGGATACGGTCCCGGCGGGGTGTGTCAGCCGTCCTGGCGGTAGCGCGCCAGCTTCTCGGGGTCGACGGCGATCCCCAGCCCCGCGCCCTCGCGCACCCGCAGGGCGCCGTCCTCGATGATCAGCGGCTCGGCGAGAAGGTCGTCGGCCATGTCGAGGAAGTTCGAGAGCTCCCCGGCCCGCCGGGCGGCCGACCGGTGCGCCGCGCCGAAGGCGACCGAGCAGAGGGTGCCTATCTGTCCGTCGATCTGATTGCCCATCACCACCTCGACGCCCAGCCCCTCGCACAGATGCAGCACCCGCTGCGAGGCCGTGAAGCCGGTGCGGGCCGTCTTGACGCTGATGGCGGTCGCGGATCCGCCGAGCAGCTCGCGGGTGACCTCGGCGGCCCGGGTCGCGCTCTCGTCGGCGATGAAGGGAATGGTGCTCTGGCTCACCAGCCGGCGCCGCCCCAGCACATCGTCGGCCGGGCACAGCTCCTCGGCGAAGGTCAGACCGAGATCCTCCATCTCCCGCAGGGCGCGCGCCGACTCGGCCGCGCTCCAGCCGCGGTTGCCGTCGATGTACAGCTCCGCCTCCGGGCCCAGCGCCTCGCGCAGCGCACGGCAGGCCGCCACATCGTCGGTGTAGGGCCGCCGCCCGACCTTGACCTTGAAGGTGGTGATCCCATGGGTGTCCCGGACCCGCTCGGCCTCGGCGACCATCCGCGCGGCGGGCGCGAAGCCCACCATGTGGCACACCCGCATCCGGTCGGTGTATCCGCCGAGCAGCCCGGAGACCGGCAGCCCGGCCGCCTGGCCCAGAATGTCCCACAGGGCCATGTCCAGCGCGGCCTTCGCGGTCGGATTGCCCACGGTCCGGTCCAGCAGCCCATGGACCGCCTCGCGCTCCAGCGCCGACCGGCCGAGGAGCTGCGGCGCGAAGATCTTGTCGATCACGGCCACGATGGACTCCTGGGTCTCACCGTAGGTATAGGGCCTGGGCGGCGCCTCGGCGGTACCCGTCAGACCCTCGTCGGTGTGCACCCGCACCAGCACATGCTCGGCCGTGTGCACCTCGCCGCTGGCGAACCTGAGCGGTTTCCGATAAGGAATAGCAAAAGGGATCGTGTCAATTCCGGTAATCTTCATGCCATCCCCCCGGAATATCGCTCGCATGATCAGCGGGACCCGCGCTTCCACTGCCGGCGGCGTCCTCCGCTTCGTCCGCGAGAAACATTCCGTTCTTGTCTAGGTTTTCCAGCAGATTCTTGAGAAGGGGCGATTCGTCGTCCGCCCGCCAGGCCAGGACCAGGCGTACGCGAAGGGCGTCGGCGACGGTCTTGCACACCACGCCCTCGCGGGGCGCGGAACGGATGGAATCCGGCAGCAGGGCGATGCCGAGACCGGCGGCGACCAGCGCGAGCGCGGTGGAGGTCTCGGTGACCTCATGGGCGCAGCGCGGCTGGAATCCCGCCGCCAGACAGCCGCGTACCACCGTGTCGTTGACGACGGAGCCGAGCGCGGACCCGTACATGATGAAGCTCTCGTGCCGCAGCTGATCCATCCGTACCGTGGCCGCCTCGCTGAGCCAGTGCTCCTGTGGCACGGCTAGCACCAGCGGCTCATCGGCCAGGGCCCGGTGGGCGATGCCCTCGTGCCGGACCGGCGGGCGCAGTACGCCCACGTCCAGCCGTCCCTCGGCCAGCCCGGACTCCTGGGCGGGGGTGAGCATCTCGGTGTGCACCTCCATCGCGACTCCGGGCATCTCGCGTTTCACCAGCCGCGCCAGGGCGGGCAGCTGCCGGTACGAGGCCGATCCCGTCAGACCGATCCGCAGCACCCCCTCGACGCCCGACGCGAAGCGGCCCACCCGGGCCGCCGCCTCGTCGACGGCGGTGAGAATGCGCCGTACATCGGCCTGGAACACCTCCCCGGCCCGGGTCAGGGCGACCTGCCGGGTGGTGCGGCTGAACAGGACCGCACCCAATTCCGCCTCCAGCCGGCGAATCGCCTGGGAGAGCGGAGGCTGCGCCATGTGCAGACGCTCCGCGGCCCTGCCGAAATGGCTGGTCTCGGCGACGGCAGCGAAATATCTGAGGTGTCTGAGTTCCATTGGAATCTCCCTCGATTGCGCCTCATCGTAGGGAGCTGATCCCATACGCAACAAATACTTGATCGCAGCGTATTGAGACGCGGAAGATATCAATACCCCCCTGGGTCAACCCTGGGAAAACGCCTGGGGCCCGATTCTTCACCTCGGTGTCATGGTGCTGAAAAGCAGCCGTAACGAACGGAGGGACGGACCATGGCCGAGGGCTTGAGCCGTGCGCGGGCCATCCTGGAGGACGCTCTCGTTGAGGACTCCGAGCAGGGCGTGTACCGCGTCCGCCGGAGCGTCTTCACCGATGCGGAGCTCTTCGAGCTGGAGATGAAGCACATCTTCGAGGGCAACTGGGTCTATCTCGCCCATGAGAGCCAGATCCCTGAGGTCGGGGACTACTTCACCACCTGGATCGGCCGTCAGCCCATCGTCGTCTCGCGTGACAAGCAGGGCGAGCTGCACGCCCTGATCAACGCGTGCAGCCACCGGGGCGCGATGCTCTGCCGTCGCAAGACCGACAACCGCACCACCTTCACCTGCCCGTTCCACGGCTGGACGTTCAACAACACGGGCAAGCTGCTGAAGGTCAAGGACCCCCGGAACGCGGGCTACCCCGAGCAGTTCAACACCGACGGCTCGCACGATCTCACCAAGGTGGCCCGCTTCGAGAGCTACCGGGGCTTCCTCTTCGGCAGCCTCAACGCCGATGTGCTGCCGCTGCGCGAGCATCTCGGAGACGCGGCCACCGTCATCGACATGATCGTGGACCAGTCGCCCGAGGGCCTTGAGGTGCTCCGGGGCTCCTCGACCTACACCTACGACGGCAACTGGAAGCTCCAGACGGAGAACGGCGCCGACGGCTACCACGTCTCCGCCACCCACTGGAACTACGCGGCCACCCAGGCCCGCCGCACCGCGGGCGAGTCCGCCAACGAGACCAGGACCATGGACGCGGGCGGCTGGTCGAAGCAGCGCGGCGGCTTCTACTCCTTCGACCACGGCCATCTGCTGCTCTGGACCAAATGGCTCGACCCCGCCAACCGGCCGCTCGCCGCCCGGCGGGACGAGCTGGTCGCCGGGTTCGGCGAGGTGAAGGCCGACTGGATGATCGGCGTCTCCAGAAACCTCTGCCTCTACCCCAATGTCTATCTGATGGACCAGTTCAGCTCCCAGATCAGGCACTTCCGGCCCGTCTCCGTCGACCGGACGGAGGTGACGATCTACTGCATCGCCCCCAAGGGCGAGAGCGCCGAGGCCCGGGAGCGGCGCATCCGGCAGTACGAGGACTTCTTCAACGCCACCGGCATGGCCACGCCCGACGATCTGGAGGAGTTCCGCTCCTGCCAGAAGACCTACCAGGCCGAGGCCGCCCCCTGGAACGACCTCAGCCGTGGCGCGGTGCACCAGATCGACGGTCCCGACGACGACGCCAAGGCGCTCGGCATCAACCCGCTCGCCAGCGGGGTGCGCACCGAGGACGAGGGGCTCTACCCCATTCAGCACGGCTACTGGGCGCGGACCCTGCGCCGGGCGCTCGACGCGTGACCGCGCGACAGCGCCGCCTGACGACCGCGCCGGGAGGCCGGCCGCGCCACGAGCGCCGACGCATCACGACATGGCCGTGCCCTGCCTGCCGGCCCCACCACGACGAAGCTGAGGAGCAGAGACCATGACCACGGCGACCGACGCCAACGGACCCGGGACGGAGCCGGGTATGGAGTCCGGGGCGGAGCCGGAGCCGGGGACGGAGTCCGGGACGGAGCCGGAGACCGTCACGCCCGAGGCCGTACGCCGGTTCCTCTACCGCGAGGCGCGGTACCTGGACGACCGCGAGTTCGAGAAGTGGCTGGAGTGCTACCACCCGGACGCCGAGTTCTGGATGCCCGCCTGGGCGGACGACGGCGAGCTCACCCGCGACCCGGGCACCGAGATCTCCCTGATCTACTACGCCAATCGCGGCGGGCTGGAGGACCGGGTGTTCCGCATCCGCACCGATCGCTCCAGCGCCACCAGCCTGCCCGAGCCCCGCACCGGCCACAACATCGCCAATGTGGAGATCACCGGCCGGGCCGGCGCCGTCGTGGACGTGCGCTTCAACTGGTTCACGCTCTACTACCGCTATCAGGCCACCGACACCTACTTCGGCACCTCCTTCTATCGCATCGACTTCTCCGCCGAGGCCCCGCTGATCACCAGCAAGAAGGTCGTGCTCAAGAACGACTGTGTCCACCACGTGGTCGACGTCTACCACGTCTGATCCGGCGTCCACGACGACCGCCCGCCCCGCCCGCCGCGACGGCCCTGCCCGCCGCGACAGCCCCGGCGGTCCCGCTAGTTGCGAAAAGAGCACCCCCATGGCATTCCAGGTCGCCCTGAGCTTCGAGGACGGCGTCACCCGGTTCATCGACTGCCGGCCGGACGAGACCGTCGCCGACGCCTCCTACCGGGCACGTATCAACATTCCGCTCGACTGCCGTGACGGAGCCTGCGGTACCTGTAAGTCGTACTGCGAGTCCGGGAGTTACGACGGCGGCGACTACATCGAGGAGGCGCTCACCGACGACGAGGCCGGACTCGGCTACTGTCTGCCCTGCCAGATGACGCCGCAGAGCGATCTCGTCCTGCGCGTGCCCGCGACCTCGGCCGCGGCCAGGACCGCCGCGGTCACCCGCACCGCGACCGTCACCGCCGTCGAGCGCCACTCCGCGAGCACCGTCGGCTTCACCCTCGACGCCGACGACCGGGCGGCGCTGGACTTTCTGCCCGGCCAGTACGTCAACATCACGGTTCCCGGCACGGATCAGCGCCGCTCCTACTCCTTCAGCTCCGGACCGGGACAGCGGCGGGCGTCGTTCCTCGTCCGGGTCACCGAGGGCGGCGCGATGTCCGGGTATCTCACCGACCGGGCCGCGACCGGTGACCGCGTCGAGTTCACCGGCCCGCTGGGCAGCTTCTATCTGAGGCCGCTCATCCGGCCCGCCCTGCTCCTGGCGGGCGGCACCGGACTCGCCCCGCTGCTGTCGATGCTGGAGCGACTGGCCCAGGACGGCGCCCCCCACCCCGTCCATCTGCTCTACGGCGTCACCCACGACCGGGACCTGGTCCATCTGGAGACCCTCGCGGAGTACGCGGCCCTCATCCCGGGCTTCACCTTCGACCACTGTGTCGCCGACCCGTCGAGCACCGCGCGGAACACGGGGTACGTCACCGGTCTGATCGACGCCGGGACCCTCCACCACGGGGACGCGGACGTCTATCTGTGCGGCCCGCCCGCCATGGTGGAGGCGGTACGCGGCCATATCGCCGCGCTCGGCGTCACCCCGGCGGGCTTCCACTACGAGAAGTTCACCACGGCGGCGGGGGCCACGGCCCCCCGGACGCCGGCGGTCACCGGAGCCGCCCGATGAGCCCGCGCCCCGGCCCGGGGTCCGCGCCCCGGCCGGCGGTCCACCCGGGCCGGTTCGCCGGGAAGACCGCGGTGGTCACCGGAGCCGCCCAGGGCATCGGCCTCGCCGTCGCCCGCCGTCTCGCCGCCGAATCCGCCGACGTCGTCCTCGTCGACCGCTCGGAGACCGTCCACGAGATCGCCGCTGAGCTCGGCGGTCTCGCCGTCGTCGCCGATCTGGAGCGGTACGAAGGCGCCGAGGCCGCCGTCGCCGCCGCCCACGCCCGCCACGGCCGCATCGACTGCCTCGTCAACAACGTCGGCGGCACCATCTGGGCCAAGCCCTATGAGCACTACACGCCCGACCAGATCCACGCCGAGATCCAGCGCTCCCTCTTCCCGACGCTGTGGACCTGCCGCGCCGCACTGCCCCTGCTCATCGCCCAGCGGTCCGGCGTCATCGTCAACGTCTCCTCGGTGGCCACCAGGGGCGTCAACCGGATCCCCTACGCGGCGGCCAAGGGCGGGGTCAACGCCATCACCGCCTCGCTGGCCCTGGAAGCGGCCCCGTACGGGATCCGCGTCGTGGCCACCGCGCCCGGCGGCACCGACGCCCCCGCCCGGACGATCGCCCGGGGCCCGGCGGCCGGGACCGACCAGGAGCGCGCCTGGTACCGGCGGATCGTCGACCAGACCGTCGACTCGTCCCTGATGAAACGGTACGGCTCACTGGACGAGCAGACCGCCGCGATCGTCTTTCTCGCCTCCGACGAGGCTTCGTACATCACCGGCACGGTGCTCCCCGTCGCCGGAGGGGACCTCGGGTGATGCAGCGCGCACCGGCGAGGGGCCTCGGGGGGCGCGGTCTGGTACCCGGGGACGCTTCGAGGGGGGACGCGGCCCGTCCCCGGGTCACGAACCCCGGCTCATGCGGCGGCCCGTCCCCGGCGACGGACCCCGGCCGGAGCGGACACCGCACGGAGGGGCACCGCCTCCGATGGGCAGTGCTAGCGTGCCGGAGCATGGACGATCGCCCTGACCAGCAGCGAAGCCTGATAGGACAGGCAGGCCCCAGCGCCGAGCTGAACCGCCGGCTCGACGCCGTCCGCGCGGGCAGGCCCGCGATGGCCCTGGTCGAGGGTCCGGCGGGCAGCGGTAAGACCGCGCTGGCCGAGCAGGTCCTCACCGCCCCCACCGGCGCCCGGACGGTCCGCGTGAGCGGAGTGCCCTGGGAATCCGGGCTCGCCCTGGGCGTGGCCCAGCAGCTGGCCCGGGCGTCCGGGGCGGACCCCGGGCTCCGGCTCGCCGCCCCGGCGGCCACACCGCACGACATCCTCGACGCCGCCGAGCGCCTCCACCGGCTCTGGGCCGCCCTCGAACACCAGGAACCGCTCGCCGTCGTGGTCGACGACGCCCACTGGGCCGATCCGGAGAGCCTGCGGGCGATCGCCTCCGCCACCCGCGCCATGACCACGGAACGCGTACTGGTCCTGCTCATCGCCCGGGACGACGCGGAAGGACCGGCGGAAGTACCGGCGGAAGGACCGCACGACAGCGCGCCCGGCCAGACCCTGGAGTTCCTCGACGGCCTGCACCGCCAGACCGTACGCCCCGATCCGCTCGGCCCCGGCGACACCGTGGCCCTCGCCCGGCGGAGCCACGGCATCGCCCTCTCCCTCCCCACCGCACGCCACCTCTGCCGGCACACCCTCGGCAACCCCCGGCACATCATCCGGCTGCTGTCCGAACTGCCCCGGGAGACCTGGCAGGAGTGGCAGCCCGCGCTGCCCGCGCCCGCGCGCTACGCCTCGGCCGTACGCGGGCGGCTAGCCCGCTGCGGCGACGCCGCCCGCGCCCTGGCCGAGGCATGCGCCGTACTGGACGACGGCGCCCCCGTCGCCGAGGCCGCCGCCCTCGCGGGCATCGCCGACCCGCTGCCCGCCGTCGACGAGGCCGTCGCGGCGGGACTGCTGAGAGCGGCCGTCGAACCCGGACGGACCCTGCTCTCCTTTCCGCACCCGCTGGTGCGGGCCGCCGTCCTCACCGGCATCGGACTGACCGGGCGGCGCGCACTGCATCTGCGCGCCGCGGACATCACCGACGACCCCGGCCGGCGGCTCGCCCACCGGGTCGCGGTCACCACGGCGGACGCCTCACTCGCCGATGAACTCGACCGGTACGCCGCCGAGCGGGCGTCGGCGGGGGAGTGGGCGGCGGTCGCCGACACCCTCGTCACGGCCAGCCGGCTGACCCCCGCCCGCGCCGCCCGCCAGGACCGGCTGCTGCGCGCCGTGGACGCGATGATCGGCGCGGGCGACATCCCACGGGCGGTGCTCTTCGCCGCCGAGCTGGAGAGCTTCCCCGCGAGCACCCTCCGCGACGTCGTCCTCGGCTATCTGGCCATCATGCGCGGCCGGTCGGCGGAGGCCGACACCCTGCTCACCCAGGCATGGGAGCGCTGCGACCCCGAGCGGAGGCCCGATCTCCGGGCGAAGATCTGCCAGCGGCGGGTGCTGCACGCCCTCGGCCGCTGGGACACCCCCGAACTCGTCGTCTGGGCCCGCCGGGCCCTGGATCTCGCGGACCCCGCCGACCCCTCGGCCATCGAGTCCGAGGCCGTGCTCGGCCTCGGACTCGCAGCCATGGGACGGTCCGCCGAGGCGGTCGCCGCCTATGAGTCGGCGGTGGCCAAGGACTCCGGCGGGGCCCAGTCCCAGCGCTTTCTGCTCGGCCGCGGCTGGGTGAACCTCGCCCTCGACGCCCCTGAGGCCGCCCGCCGCCAGCTGGAGGAGGCCGTGCCCACCGGATACCGGATGGGCTCCACCCGTATCTCGCTCTGGGCCCAGGCATGGCTGGCCCGCACTCAGTTCGCGCTGGGCTCCTGGCAGGAAGCCCTGGAGACCGCCGAACGGGCCGCCGCCCGCCTCGCCGAGGCCGGAATCGAATTCGTCCGCCCCATGGCGCACTGGACCGGGGCCCAGATCCACGCCCTGCGCGGCGACTGGGAGAGCGCCGACCACCATCTGCGGCAGTCCGCCGTGGGACTGCACCACTACGAGGTGATGGCCGTGCCCGCCGCCCTGGCCCGCGCCCAGGTCGCCGAGGCGCGCGGGGAGTACGCCCGGGCCGTCGAAGCGCTCGCCCCCGTGGTCCGGCTGCCGCACCGGGCGGGCATCGACGAACCGGGCTTCTGGCCCTGGCCGGATGTGTACGCCAACGCCCTGGTGATGACCCATCGCGTCGAGGAGGCCGACGCGTTCCTCACCCCGTACGAGAAGCTCGCCGAGGCCCGCGGCCACCGCTCCACCCTGGCGCGACTGGGTCTGGTACGCGGCCGGATCACCGCCGCGCGGGGCGATGTCACCGCCGCCCGGGAGCGGTTCGAGACGGCCCTCGCCCACCTCGCCGGCCTCCCGCTGCCCTACGACCGGGCCCGGGTGAACTTCGCGTACGGCCAGACGCTGCGCCGCGCGGGCAAGCGCCGCGACGCCGACACCGTCCTCAAGAACGCCCGGGACGCCTACAGCACCCTCGGGGCCCGCACCTATGTCGAGCGCTGTGACCGCGAACTCCAGGCGGGCGGAGTGAACTCCAGCCGGGGCGTCCCCGCGCTCTCCCGGCTCACCGCCCAGGAACGGGCCGTCGCCCGGCTCGTCGCCGCCGGGGCGAGCAATCAGCGGGCGGCGTCGGAGCTGTTCATCTCCGTCAAGACCGTCCAGTACCACCTGACCCGGATCTACGCGAAGCTCGGCATCCGCTCCCGGGGCGAACTGGCCGCCCGCTTCCGGGAGGACGCCGACGGCACCGGGCGGTGAGGACCCTGCCGGGCCCGGCGGGGAGGCCACGGCCGCCCTGCGGCGACTTGCCGGATCCGGGCCCGGAACCGGCCGCCCCCCTTCACGGCGCCCGGTGCCGTCCTACGCTCTCCCTATGACCGAGACAGAACCATTCGAGGGCCAACTGCTCACCGCACGGCTGTCGTTGAGACGGCCCGCCAAGGGCGACATCCACGCGATCCTCGCGATACACAGCGATCCCGCGACCTGTCTCCACAACCCCTCCGACGTCGTCCTCCGGCGCGCGGACGCCGAACAGCTCTACCAGCGCTGGGACGACCAGTGGGAGCGTTATGGATACGGCTACTGGGTCGTCCGCAGACATGACTCGGCCCGGCAGCTGGGGTTCTGCGGGATCAAGCCCATGGAGCTCAAAGGGATCGACATCCTCAATCTCTTCTACCGCTTCGACCGCTCGGCGTGGGGCCAGGGCCTGGCGAGCGAGGCTGCGACCGCGGTCACCCGGTGGGCGGCCCGCTCGGTCCCCGGCCTTCCGCTGGTGGCCAGGATCAGGCCGGCGAACGTCGCCTCGCAGCGGGTCGCCGTACACGCCGGGCTCTCCAGGGCGGCGCATCTCGACGGACCCGGCTTCGACGGCTTCGACTGGGTCTTCGCCGTCGAGCCGCACCCCTGCCCCCTGCCGGGGTGACACCGCTTCCCTGCCCTCTGCCGGGGTGATACCGCTTCCCCGCCTCCTGCCGGGGTGACACCGCACCCCTGCCCCCAGGCGCCCCCTGCCGGGGTGACACCCCGCTCCGGGGGTCAGCCGGCGGCGGCGGTCCGCGCGGCGATCGCCCGGCCGAGCGCCGTCTGCTCCGGTCCGGGCAGCCGCCGTTCCGCGTGGAGCATCCGCAGCGCCGTGGTGAGCCGCTCCGCGTCCTCCGGCCCGCCCAGATCGCCCAGATAGGCGGGCAGCAGCAGGCCCAGCGAGTCCAGGTCCACCCGGGCGCAGAGCCGCTCCATCAGCGCGGGCAGCGGATCCCCCGCCGCCGCGCCCGGATCCGCCGTACCGGTGGCGCGCAGCCCGCGCGCGACGCACAGCCGCAGCCACTGTGCGTACTGGCCCGGCGGCAGATCCGCCAGCCGCCCGGCCGCCGCCTCGAAATGGCCACGGGCCCGGCCGGGTTCGCCGAGCTCCAGCAGGGCGCCGCCGATGGAGCCGTGCAGGGAGGCGTAGAACGGGCGGACGCGTTCATCGCCCACCCGGTCGGCGCGGGCCAGACATTCCAGGTTCCAGTGGAGGGCGTCCTCGGGGGTGGACTGGCACCGGGCCAGATAGTGCGCGGCCACGCATGCCTCGTAGTCGTCGCCCGCGCTCTCCCACGCCCGGGTGAACAGACTCCTCGCCTCGGCGTCGCGCCCCTCGCCCTCCGCCCGCATCCCTTGTGCGCAGAGCTGTACCACGGTGTTCTCCGGGTCCGGACTCATGACAGGGCGCCTTCCTTGGGACCGAGGGCCACGGGCATGACGAGAGTGGTGAATCCGCCCTGGTCGGCGGAGCGCACCACGACCGGTTCGGCGGGCGTCGCGATCTCCAGCAGCACATCGGGTCCGACGCTCGACTCCAGCGCCGACAGCAGCACGGCGGGATCGAAGCCGACCCTCGCCGAACCGGCGTCCTGGCGTACGGCGGTCAGCACGACGGCACGGGAGAGACCGTCCACCGGCGAGACCGAGAGCCGGTCGCCCGCCAGGGCGAGGACCACGGCCCGGGCGGGACCGCACCGCTCCACGGCCCCCGCCAGCTCCGCCCGGTCCACGACCGCCCGGTGCGCGGGCGGTGTGAGCGCCGACAGCATCTCCCGGTACCCGGGGAACCGCTCCCGTGACACCGGCAGTTCCCGGACCTCCCCGAGCCCGTGGGCACGGGCGGCGTCCGGATGCACCTCCAAGGTCACCTCGGCGGCGCGCGCGGCCCAGCCGCCCAGCCCGGCGAGGACCTCCGCGGCCAGCAGCAGCCGGCCCGGCGGGCCCTTGACCGCCAGCGGCCTCAGGGTCCGCAGCGACAGCCGGTAGCGGTCGGTGGCGACGAAACGGATCTCGCCGTCCTCGATCTCGATGAGCACACAGCCCACCGCCGGATACCGCTCGTCGGCGCCCGCGGCGGGCACGACCTGCCGCGCGGCGCTCGCCAGTTCCACCCCGCCGAGGGTGACCTCGGCCGGTGCCCTGGCCCCGTCCAGGGACCGGAGCACCGACTCGATGGCGGCGTCCGCCGCCCGGGTCCGCTCCCGGACCCTCTCGCGGTGGCGTTCCAGGACGGTACGGGCCTCGCTCCCAGGGCCGTCGAGCACCACGGCGACCTCGGCCAGCGGCACTCCCGCCGCCCGCAGACCGCGCAGCAGCGCGGCCCGTTCCTCCTGGTCGGGGGTGTAATAGCGGTAACCGGTCGTTCCGTCCACGGACGCGGGCGGAAGGACGCGGCAGTCGTCGTAGAAGCGCAGAGCGCTCGGCGTCAGGCCGACGCGCCGCGCGAAGGCGCTGATGCTCAGCAGTTCGGCAGTGCTGTCCATGGCCGTGATTCTCGGCCTTCAGGCAGCCTGAAGGTCAAACACCGGGGCCGCCCGCCGCCCGCCGAGGGCGACGCCCCGGGGCCTTCTGCCTGGGTCTGTCGGCCCCGGCGGCAGGACCTGGGACCACCCGCGGAGGACCTGTGGCCTCTGGCACGCCCGAATGAAGGCGATCATGTTGGACAGGGGACCGATCGACGGACCCCGCCCGCTCCAGGAGGTGTGCACCATGTCCCGCACCGTCACAGTCGGCCTCGACGGCTCCCGAGAGAGCCTGGCCGCCGCCGAATGGGCGGCCCGCGAAGCGAAGCTGCGCGGTCTGCCACTGAGGCTGGTCAACGTCTGGGAGCCGCTGCCGCTGCTCCAGGCCCCGTTCATGGGCGCCGAGACCGAGCAGGACTGGACCCGGCAGATCCCCCGGGAGGCCGCCGAAGAGCTCGGCCGCCGCCACCCCGGACTCGACGTCACCTGGGAACAGCTCACCGGCCGCCCCGCCGAAGTGCTCGCCGAAGCGGCCGAGACCGCCGATCTGCTGGTGCTGGGCTCCGAGGGGCTCAGCACCATCGGCGGCTTCCTCGTCGGCTCGGTGGGGCAGGCGGTCGTCGCCCGCGCCGAGCGGCCCGTGGTCGTCGTCCGGGCGCTCGCCCAGGACGACGCCGACGCCGGCGCCGACATCGCGGAGTCCGGCGGCGAGCAGCCCGCCCCGGACGGCCCCGTCGTCCTCGGACTCGACGCCAACGCCCCGGACGACGCCCTGATCGCGTTCGCCTTCGAAGCAGCCGCACGCCGGGAGACGGAGCTGAGGGTCGTCCACAGCTGGAGCCTGCCGCCCTACTTCGCCTACGGGCTGCCCCCGGACCCGCAGCTCGACGCCCAGCTCGCCGAAACGGAGGCCGCCGCACTCACCGAGGCGCTGCGCCCCTGGCGGCAGAAGCACCCGTCCGTGGCGGTGGTCGAGGACTCCCGGCCCGGCAAGACCGTCGACCAGCTGGTGGCGGCGTCCCACGGCGCGGCCCTGCTGGTCGTCGGCCGCCGCATCCGGCACGCCACACCGTTCGGCGGCCGGATCGGATCCGTCGCGCACGCCGTGCTGCACCACGCCACCGCGCCCGTCGCGGTGATCCCCCACCAGTAACGCACGGCCGTTACGGGATGAGGCCCGCCGCGTGATCGGGGACGTACGTCTGGAGATCGCGCGGCGGGCGCGTATAGCCGGTCGACGGCGGCCGGCGCGGAATCTCGATCGCCGGCGGGGGCACCTCGCGGTAGGGGACGGTGGAGAGCAGATGGGCGATCATATTGAGGCGCGCGCCCCGCTTCTCATCGCTCTCCACCACATACCAGGGCGCTTCCGGGATGTCCGTGTGCACCAGCATCTCGTCCTTGGCCCGGGAGTACGCCTCCCAGCGGGTGATCGACTCCAGATCCATCGGGGACAGCTTCCACTGCCGGGTCGGATCCTCCAGCCGCCGCCGGAACCGTTCCTCCTGTACGGCGTCGCTCACCGAGAACCAGTACTTGCGCAGCAGGATCCCGTCCTCCACCAGCATCCGCTCGAAGATGGGGCACTGGTGCAGAAAGCGCCGGTGCTCATCCGGGGTGCAGAAGCCCATCACCTGCTCGACCCCGGCGCGGTTGTACCAGCTCCGGTCGAACAGCACGATCTCCCCGGCGGCCGGGAGATGCTCCACATAGCGCTGGAAGTACCACTGGGTGCGTTCCCGTTCCGTGGGCTTGGGCAGCGCCGTGACACGGGCGACGCGCGGATTGAGGTGCTCCGCGAACCGTTTGATGACACCGCCCTTGCCCGCCGCGTCCCGGCCCTCGAACACCACCACGAGCCGGGCGCCCTCGGCGCGTACCCACTCCTGGACTTTCACCAGCTCCGTCTGGAGCCTCAGCAGCTCCCGCTCGTAGACGGAACGCGGCAGCCTCGCCGCCGGTGCCGACTTCTTGCCCGTCATGCCTCTCCCGGATCGATCGCGTTTCGCCGTACGGGACGACCTTAGGGGCGCTCGGGCCGCTCCGCTCGATGTGGTACGGCGCCGCTGCCGTTCACCCCGCGCGGCGTCACCTCGGCAGATCGAACTGGGTGGCGAGCACCGCCGCCTGGACCCGGCGCTCGACCCCCAGTTTGGCCAGCAGCCGGGAGATATGGTTCTTGACGGTCTTCTCCGCCAGATAGAGCCGCTCACCGATCTGCCGGTTGGTCAGCCCCTCGCCGATCAGCGCCAGGATCTGCCGCTCCCGGGCGGTGAGCTCGTCGAGCTGGGACCGGGTGTCGTCCGGTTCGGCGGGCGTCCGCAGATTGTGCATCAGCCGGGCGGTGGTGGCCGCGTCGAGCATCGACTGCCCCGCCGCCACCGTGCGCACCGCCTGGACCAGGTCCGAGCCCTTGATCTGCTTCAGCACATAGCCCGCCGCGCCCGCCATGATCGCGTCCAGCAGGGCGTCGTCGTCATCGAACGAGGTCAGCATCAGACAGGCGACGCCCGGCATCCGCGACCGCAGCTCCCGGCAGACCGTGATGCCGTCGCCGTCCGGCAGCCGGATGTCGAGCACCGCGACATCCGGGCGCAGCGCCGGGCCCCGGACCAGGGCCTGTTCACCCGAACCCGCCTCGCCGACCACCGCGATGTCCGGCTCCGAGTCCAGCAGATCGTGCACGCCCCGCCGTACCACCTCGTGGTCGTCGAGCAGGAACACCCGTATCGGGCGCTGTGGAGAGAAGGCGGGTGTCGCGGTCACGTGTGTCGCTCCCTGGATCTTGACTGTTCCCTCCGAGAGTGCCCGGCCCCGGCCCGGGAGCGACAGGGGCCGAACGGCCCCTCTCTCCCCGGGCGGTACGCGCCGGTCCGGTCGCACGCCCGTGCCGGCGTACCCTGCCCGCCGGGCCCTGAGCGGCGAAGTGTCCGCGCCGGACGGTACGGTGAACGCGCTCCTGGCACTCCGGGTCGGGTGCCGGAGGCCGGGTGCCGAGTGTCGGAGGGCTCATGGGTGGGGACGACGGTGGCGCGGGCAGGATTCCCCGCCTGCGGCTCGATGAGCTGCTCGATGAGCTCCAGTCCCGGATCGACGAGGCGCGCGGCAGCCGAGACCGGCTCAACGGGCTGCTGGAGGCCGTCCTGTCGGTCGGCCGGGAACTCGATCTGCCCCAGGTGCTGCACGGCATCGTGGAGGCCGCTGTCGTCCTGGTGGACGCCGGGTACGGCGCTCTCGGAGTCATCGGGGACGGGCAGCGGCTCGACCGCTTTCTGACCGTCGGCGTCGACGGCGCCGCCCGGACCCGGATCGGCGACCCGCCCTGCGGACACGGTCTGCTCGGCGAGCTGATCCGGCATCCCGAACCGCTGCGGCTGGCCGAACTCTCCGCGCACCCCTCGTCGTCCGGTCTCCCGCCGCACCATCCGCCGATGAGCTCCTTCCTCGGGGTGCCGATCCGGGTGCGCGACGAAGTGTTCGGCAATCTGTATATGACGGAGAAACGGGGCGCGGCCGAGTTCGACGCCGAGGACGAGGCGGTGCTGTCCACCCTGGCCGTCGCGGCCGGGATCGCCATCGACAACGCCCGGCTCTTCGAGACGGTACGCCTCAGGGAACGCTGGCTGACGGCCAGCGCCGACTTCACCAGCGCGCTGCTCTCCGGGGCCTCCGAGATCCAGGTCCTGGAGATGATGACGGACCGGGCCCGCCGGATCACCTCCACCGAACTGGGCGTGGTCTATCTGGCCGGGCGGGACGGCGAGCTGCGCGAGGCTCTGGCGCTCGGGGAGGGTTCCGAGGCGCACCAGGGCGCGGCGCCGCTCGCCGCGGGCGCCCTCGCGGCAGCCGCGCTGGCGGAGGGCGGCCTGGTCACCTCGCCGGATGTGGCAGGCGATGAGCGGGTGACCTCCGGTGCGGCCCGCTGGCGGGGCTTCGGGCCCGCCGTCGCGGTGCCGGTCGGTCAGAAGGGCCGGGTTCGCGGGGTGCTGATGCTCGCCCGCCGCTCCGGACGGCCCCCGTTCACCGACGCGGAGACCGCCCCGCTCTCCGGTTTCGCCGGGCAGGCCGCGCTCGCTCTGGAGCTGGAGGACCGGCGGCGGGACGCCGAGCAGATGGCGCTGCTGGCGGACCGGGACCGGATCGCCCGCGATCTGCACGATCTGGCGATCCAGCGGCTGTTCGCGACCGGGATGACGCTGCAGAGCGCACGGCGGTTCGTCGAACACCCGGAGGCCACCGAGCGGCTGGTACGGGCGATCGACGACCTCGACGACACCATCAAGATCATCCGGTCGACCGTCTTCGGCCTCCGGGAACGCGAGACCTCCGCGTCCGCGCCCGGCCTCCGGGTCCGTACCGTCCGCGCCCTGGAGGAGGCGGCCCGCACCCTCGGCTTCGCCCCCGGGCTGCGGATGGAGGGGCTGATCGACACCGATGTGCCCCGCCCGATCGCCGAGGAGGTCGTCGCGGTGCTGGGGGAGGCCCTCAGCAATGTGGCCCGCCACGCGGAGGCGTCGAAGGCGGAGGTGTCGCTGGCGGTGCGCGCGGGGGCGCTGACGGTCGCGGTCGCCGACGACGGGGTGGGCATCGACGAGAGCGCGGGCGGCAGACGGAGCGGACTGCGGAATCTCGCGGAACGGGCCGAGCGGCTCGGCGGGACGATGACGGTGACGACGAGGCGGACGACGAAGCGGACGACGGGCGGCGGAACCCGCCTGGAGTGGCGGGTTCCGCTGACGGCTCCGGCTGCGCACGGCTGATGGGTGACGGGCTTCTGAGCGCGGCTGACGGCTGACCGCTCCTGAGCGCGGCTGACGGCTGACCGCTCCTGAGCGCGGCTGACGGCTGACCGCTCCTGAGCCCGGCTGATGGGTGACCGCTCCTGAGCCCGGCTGACGGGTGACCGCACCTGAGCCCGGCTGACGGGTGACCGGCCTCGGAACCCAGCGACGGCGGGTGTCGCCCGCGCCGCGGCTCACGGCGTACACCGTGCGCCGCCGCCACGCTCGGCGCATGCCGCCCGGCGGCGGGCGTCAGCCGGTGAGGATCGCCGGGTCGCTCACCCCCGGCCTGCCGTTCTCCACATGCCCGGCGAAGCGCCGCAGGAATCTGCTGTCGGCGCTGGAGACCACCGTCAGGTCGTACCAGCGCCGGCGCCCCGTGAGCTCCACGGTGTGCCGCACCTGCGCCCCCGGACGGACGGGGAACGTCCGCTTCTTGCCGCCGTAGGCGTTGGCGAGGGTCAGCCGGCAGACCGAGTCGCCGTCGTTCGTCATGGTCAGCTCGACGCCCCTGCGGGCGATATGGCGGGCCGTCACCTCGGCCCCCGGCGAGGTGTTCTGCCCCCGGAAGCTTCTCAGGAACCCGTTGGGGCCGTAGACGGTGAGGTCGTAGACGCCCTGGGAGTGCACCGAGTTCCAGCTGTCGGAGATCCGGTTCCCGGCGGCCGTGGTGTAGGTCCACGGCCCGTCGGTCCGGTTGGCCGAGGTGACCAGGAAGCAGGCGCCGGCCTGCGCGCCGCCGCTGAAGGTCAGGGCGAAGTGCCCGGTGTCCGGGGAGGAGACCCCGTCGACCAGCGGCGCGTACGGCAGCGGCCGGGCCGGCCGGGAGCCCTTCTCCTGCCGGGGCATCGCGGGGTTCACGGGCGGCTTCGGCACATAGCTGGGGTGACGCTTGTCGTCCGGCGGCTCATAGGCGTCGGTACCGGGCAGCCCGGCCGGCCGGTTCTTCCGCAGCTCGAAGTCGAACGCCGAGGTCAGATCGCCGCAGACCGCGCGCCGCCAGGGCGAGATACCGGGCTCCACGACCCCGAAGCGGGCCTCCATGAAGCGGATGAGCGAGGTGTGGTCGAAGGTCTCGGAGCAGACATAGCCGCCCGTGCTCCAGGGCGAGACGACGAGCATGGGCACCCGCTGGCCCAGACCGTAGGGGCCGGCCGAGTACTTTCCGTTGCCCTTGAAGTGATCGAGCGAGCTGTCCACGCCCGAGAGCCCCTGCGCCGGGGAGGCCGGGGGATAGGGCGGGGGGACATGGTCGAAGTAGCCGTCGTTCTCGTCGTAGGTGATGAACAGCGCGGTCCTGGCCCAGACCTCGGGGTTGGAGGTGAGCGCGTCCAGCACCCGCGAGATGTACCAGGCTCCGTAGTTGGTCGGCCAGTTCGGGTGCTCGGAGAACGCCTCGGGCGCGGTGATCCAGGAGATCTGGGGCAGGCTGTCCGCCGTGACGTCGGCCCTGAGACGGTCGAAGTAGCCGTCGCCGTTCTTCACGTCGGTGCCGGTGCGGGCCTTGTCGTACAGCGGGTCGCCGGGCCTGGCGTTGCGGTACCGGTTGAAGTAGAGCAGCGAGTTGTCGCCGTAGTTGCCGCGGTAGGCGTCCTGGATCCAGCCCCAGCGGCCCGCGGCGTCCAGTCCGTCGCCGACGTCCTGGTAGATCCTCCAGGAGATCCCGGCCCGCTCCAGCCGCTCGGGGTAGGTCGTCCAGTCGTAACCGACCTCCTCGTTGCCGAGCACCGGCCCGCCGCCCTGACCGTCGTTGCCGGTGTGGCCCGTCCACATGTAGTAGCGGTTGGGGTCGGTGGCGCCGATGAAGGAGCAGTGGTACGCGTCGCACACCGTGAAGGCGTCGGCGAGCGCGTAGTGGAAGGGGATGTCCGTACGCGTCAGATACGCCATCGTCCCCGCCGACTTGGCCGGGATCCACCGGTCGTATCTGCCGTTGTTCCACGCCTGGTGACCGTCGTGCCAGTAGTGGTCGAGCCCGGCGATGAACTGCATGCCGAGATTCCCGGCGTCCGGGTGGAAGGGCAGTACGTCCTTCCCGCCGTCCGGCTGGTGCCATACCGGCCGCCCTGAGCCGAGGACGAACGGTCGGGGGTCGCCGAAGCCGCGTACGCCCTTCAGCGCGCCGAAGTAGTGATCGAAGGAACGGTTCTCCTGCATCAGGACGACGATGTGCTCCACGTCCTTGAAGGTGCCGTGGCGGCGCTTGGCCGGGATGGCGGCGGCACGGTCGATGCTGCCGGAGAGCGCCGTGAAACCCGCGGTCGCGCCGGCGATCCGGAGAAACCGGCGGCGGTTGAGTTCAGACATGAAGAGGGGACCTCGTGGAGTGAGACACGCAAGCGGAGGCGGACGCTGATGGAGTGTCCATGAGGAGCGAAAGGCCCGGAAGGGGCCGCGTGGTGTCGGCCCCGTGAAAGGGCGCGATACGTACGGCGAACAGCCGTGTGCGGCCGTCGGGCACAGGCGCGCTTCCCAGGCTCCTCGTGACCCGCCGCGCTTCCCGGGCTCCTCCGCACGCCAGGGCCGGGCGGACGGGTTACGGCCGGTCAGCCCGGCCCGCCCGGCTCCCACGCCGGCCAGCCCGCCCGCCCGGCTCCCAGGCCGTCAGCCCGGCCCGGCCCCCGTCCAGTCGAGCAGCCGCTCCGCGCTCCAGGTGTTGATCACGCGCTCGGGCGGCACCCCGGCGCGCTCCGCGCGGTCGCAGCCGGTGATCTGCCAGTCGAGCTGCCCCGGCGCATGCGCGTCGGTGTCGACCGCGAAGTACGTTCCGGCGCCGACCGCGAGCGCCAGCAGCCGCATCGGCGGATCCAGCCGCTCCGGTCTGCTGTTGATCTCCACGGCGGTGCCGTGCGCCGCGCAGGCGCCGAAGACCTCCGCCGCGTCGAACCGCGACTCCGGGCGGGTGCCGCCCGTCCCCGGCCGCCCCCGCGACCGCTCCCGGCCGATGAGCAGCCGGCCCGTGCAGTGACCCAGCACATCCACCAGGGGATTGCGCACGGCCGTGATCAGCCGACGGGTCATCTTCGCGGACTCCATCCGCAGCTCGGAGTGGACCGACGCGACCACGACGTCCAGCCGGTCCAGCAGCTCCGGCTCCTGGTCGAGCGACCCGTCCGGCAGGATGTCGCACTCGATGCCCGTCAGCATCCGGAACGGAGCCCACCGCTCATTGAGCTCCGCCACTGCCGCCAACTGCTCGCGCAGCCGCTCGGCCGTCAGGCCGTTCGCGACCGTCAGCCGGGGCGAGTGATCGGTGAGCACGGCCCACTCATGCCCCAGCCCGATCGCGGCCCGGCCCATCGCCTCGATCGGACTGCCCCCGTCCGACCAGTCCGAATGCAGATGACAGTCGCCGCGCAGCAGCGCCCGCAGCCCGTCGCCGCCCTCGGCCAGGGGCACCGCCGCAGCCTCCTCCAGCCGCCGCAGATAGCCCGGCACCTCCCCGGCCAGCGCCTCCCGCACCACCGCGGCGGTCTTCGGGCCGATGCCCCTGACCCGCTCCAACGAACCGGCGGCAGCGCGCTCGGCGACCTCCTCGCCCGGCATCGCCGCCAGCGTCGCCGACGCGGTACGGAACGCGCGTACCCGATAGGTCTCCGCGCGTGAGCGCTCCAGCAGAAACGCCACCCGGTCCAGCGCCTCCACGGGGTCCATGACGGCTCCTTCGCCCGCTACGGCCTCCGGACCGCGGGTCCGGAGCCTTCCCGCCCACTCTCCCGCGCGGCCTGGGCGACGGCACCCGGGAACCGCGCCGCCGCCGGGCGTTCCGCCGGGAAGCGACCGCAGGAGATCGGCCTTACCCTGATGCTGCTGGAGGACCGGACCCGAGCCTGGAGGACCGGACCCGAGTCCTCGTGAACGAGTCAGGACCGGAGCCGGGCGAACCCGCGCGGCGCCCCGGGGCCGCCCGGTCCGCTGCTCCCGAGGCCCTGACCCTGGAAGCACACGGGTGACGGCATTGCCCGAGACGCGAAAGCCCGCCCGGGCGACGGTGCCCGAGCTCATCAGGCGCGGCCGGCGCGAACCCGCCGTCGTCCAGACCCTGCGCGCCACGGCCGCGGCGACCATCGCCTATGCCGTCGCCCTCTGGCTGAGCAGCGAACCCGCCCCGCTCACCGCGCCCCTGACGGCGCTGCTCGTGGTCCAGGTGACCCTGTACTCCACCCTCACCACCGGCATCCGCCGGGTGAACTCCGTGGTCGCGGGCGTCCTCATCGCCAGCGCGTTCAGCGTTCTGGTCGGACTGTCCTGGTGGAGCCTCGGGCTGATCATCCTGGCCTCGCTGATGGTGGGGTACGCGGTACGGGTCGGCGAGTTCGTCCCCGAGGTGGCCATCAGCGCCATGCTCGTCCTCGGCGTCACCCGGGTGGCGGACACCGCGTGGGACAGAGTGCTGGAGACGCTCATCGGCGCGGTGGTGGGCCTGCTCTTCAATGTGCTGCTGCCGCCCGTATGGGTGGGCAGCGCGGGGGAGTCCATCGGGGATCTGTCACGGCGGATGCGGCTGCTGCTGCTCAGCATGGGCGAGGAGCTGACCGGCCCCACCCCGGTCGAGACCGCGGCGGCCCGGCTGCACGAGGCCCGCCGCCTCGACAATGACATCGCCGAGGTCGACGCCGCCCTCCGGCAGGCCGAGGACAGTCTCAGGCTCAACCCGAGGGTGAGAGAAGGGCTGCTGAACCGGGTGGTGCTCCGTACCGGACTGGACACCCTGGAGATCTGCGCGGTGGTGCTGCGCGTGATGGCCCGCACCATGACCGATCTGGCCAAGGACCGAGGTGACCAGGAGCTCTTCCCGAGCGAGGCGGGGCGAGCGCTCGAAGAGCTGCTCTCCCATGTCGCCGACGCTCTGGTCAGCTTCTCCGTGCTGGTGACCAGCCAGGTCAGCGCCAGCGCCCAGGCGGCGGAGCAGCGGCTCGCCGAGGGCCTCCGGTCCGCCCTCGCCTGCCGTGAGCGGTCGGCGGGGCTGCTCCTCGACGCCGTACGGCGAAACCCGCGGAACTGGCAGCTGCACGGCGCGCTGCTCGCGGAGGTCGACCGGATCCTCGACGAGCTCGACCCGGAGCACCGGTCCCGGCGGCTGATGGAGGAGCTGGACCGCAGCGCCCGCGAACAGCGCGAGAGGCATCCGAGGCTGGCCGCACTCCGCCAGTGGGCCGGCGGCGGAAGAAACGGCGGCACCGGGGCGCGCTGACCGTCACCGACCTGCCTGAACAGCACATTCAGCTCGTGTCGCGCTGCTGCGGGGGCGCCGCGGCTCCCGTAGCCGCCCCGGCTCGCTCGCGGGTCAGACCTGCTGGGGCGAGCCGGTCAGCTCCCAGGTGATGGGGCCCTGGGTGTCGCCTTCGAGGTCGTAGACGACCGTCGAGTCGGTGGACCACCACAGGATGGTGTCCACCGGGTTGTCCACCGGTATGGCGTGGCAGTTCAGGCTGGTGCTGTGGGCCCAGTCCGCGTTGAGGTTGGCGGTGAAGTCACAGGTTCTGGTGGACTGCACGGTGTCCGCGCCGGTGGCGCTGGGGCGGCTCTCCAGACGGGTGGTCACCTTGAAGGAGGTGAAGCGCTTGCTCCGGTCGATGACCTGGTCCACCAGGATCTGCCAGTTGACGGCGCTCCGGCCGGAGACCCAGGCCGGGGCTTGCGCCAGGTCGTGCAACTTTACGCAGGTGTCGACGTGCACCCATGTGTCGGGCTTGTCTCCGGGCAGGTCCATCACACGGTCGTTCTGGGTGCACTGCTCCGGCCCCGCAGCGGCCTTGGCAGGTGCGGCAGCCGCCGGAGCCGCCGAGGACGGAGCCGCGAAGGCGATTCCACCACTCAGAAGAGCCAGCGTGGCGGCGGCTGCGGAGAGCTTTCGGGGACTGGTATTCGAAAAGCGCATGGAATCTCCTGAGAAAAGTGGTGAATCGCCGGATGATCTTCTTCCGGCGAGCGACCGGCATTCCGGGGCAGCCCCCTGATCGCTCCTTGAATGATCACGAGTAGACACTCCGGACCGTCTCCACATCAAGGGCGTGGCCAGGAGATACGCGTAATCACCGCGTCCGGCCGGGGCGTGCCTCTCTCGCGCGATGATCACTCCGCGATAACGCGCGAGGGATCTCGATGAGTTGACTCTCACCGAAATCAAAACCGCCGATCTATCCGCTTTTCCCTTTTTCTTCGGGGGTGATCCGGTCAAATTCAGAAGAGTGGGCGGTATTTCGCGCCAGACATGTTTGGCGCACCGCGCCATGGCTTCCCTATGGCACCACCCGACAGAGCGCTACTGGGCCGCCCGCTCGTGCAGCAGCAGGAGCAGATAGGCGGCCAGGGTGGAGTCGTCGCGGATGGCGCCCTCGCGGACCATCCGTTCGAACTCCGCGCGCGGGAACCAGCGGTGGCGCATGTCCTGCTCCTCGTGCTCGCGCCGGGGTACGCCCGTCCGCAGGTCGGTGGCGAGGAAGACGGTCGCCTCCTGCCCGCTGGCGCCGTGCCAGGCGCTGAGCGTGCCGAGCGCGGTCCACGACCGGGCGCTCAGCCCCGTCTCCTCGGACAGCTCGGCGCGGCCCAGTTCCTCGGCGGTGCCGGTGCGGCCCTGGGGGAAGCAGCCCTGCGGGAACTCCCAGCGGCGCGCGCCGATCGGGTACCGGTACTGGTCGACCAGGTGGAATCCGTCGCGCTCGGCGGCGATCACCACGGCGTAGTCGGGCCGGTCGACCACCGAGTAGATGCCCCGGGTGCCGTCCGGGCGCTCCACCACGTCCTCGCGCAACGACAGCCACGGGTTGCGGTACACCTCGCGGGAGGAGACCGTCCGGATGGTCCCGGGCTGGGGCTTCGCGGGCTCTGCCATCGCCGTACCACCGTTCCTCGCTCGCCGGTCGTCGCCGTCCACGGTATGGGCGCCGCGAACGGTCACCCACTCCTCCCGTGCTCTCTTCCCAACTGCGGCAAGGGAGAAGATGCCGTGCGCGGGCGCGGTGAGGACGATCGGCGTGGCCCCCGAACCGACCTGACCGTCCGGTGAGTTCTCCTCCCGGGCAGCGGCCTGAGAGGAACAGTCATGACCGCCTGGCATGAAACGCAGCGCTTCCAGCGCAAACTCCGCCGGTTCGCCGCCGAGGCCGATCCCGCGCACCACGCCGCCCACAGCGAGCTGTTCCGCCGCTACGCGGAGTACACGCTGATCCCCGAGGAGATCTTCTGCGACAACCTCGCTCTGATGCGGCAGCGGCTGCGAGACCTGGACGGCACGGTGGTGGAGTGCGGCACCTGGAAGGGCGGCATGGCCGCGGCGATGCTTCAGGTCGGCGGTCCGGAGCGCAGCTACCACTTCTACGACTCGTTCGCGGGCCTTCCCCAGGCCACGCCCACGGACGGCGAGGACGCGATGTCCTGGCAGGCGGATACCGAGCACCCTTGGTACTACGACAATCTGCGGACCGATGCCGACAGCTTCCGCAAGCTGATCGCCTCGTTCCCGGGTGACCGCGTGCACATTCACGAAGGCTGGTTCTCCGACACCGTGCCGCATTACGACGGCGGGCCGATCGCGGTGCTGCGGCTCGACGGCGACTGGTACGACTCGACGATGGTCTGCCTGGAGCATCTGTACCGGCATGTGCAGGCCGACGGGATCATCATCCTGGACGACTACGACGCGTGGGACGGCTGCAGCCGCGCCGTCCACGACTTCCTGTCCCGGACCGGGTCGACGGCCCGCATCCGCCGTTTCGGCCCGACCGGTGTCGCGCTGATCCACAAGGTGGACGACTGACTCTCCCGGCCGTGGGCCGGCCCCGCCCCGGCACGACGGACTCCGCCGTACCGGGGCAGTGGTGCGTCCGGGCTCAGTCGGGCACCGATCCGCAGGTCATATTGGTGATCGTGCCGGTCATCGCCGCGGCCCGGTCCGAGGCGAGAAAGGCCATGACGGCCGTCATCTCGTCCAGGGTGGGCGTCCGGCGCAGCATGGTCTTGTCCGCCAGCATCTGGGCGTGGCCACCGGGGTCGAGGCCCTCGGTGGCCTCCAGTGGCGAGTCGAAGACGTTGGTGTGCCAGTCCTCCGCCCAGGACTCGGGGAGTCCTTCGGAGCGCAGGCCGACGACCCGCACCCCATGGGACCCGATCTCGGCGGCCAGGCTGCGGGTGAGGGTCTCGATGCCCGCCTCCGCGACCGTGGTGCCGCCCATCAGCGGCCCGACCATCTTGGCGGGGGGCGAGGTGAAGGTCAGGATGACGCCGGACTCCTGCTTGACCATGTGCCGGGCCGCCGCCCGCATGGTGTGGAAGTTGGCCGTCATCGCTATCTGGATGGGGCGGGAGAACTCCGCGGCCTCGATCTCCAGGAGGGGGACGCCGTGCACATCCCCGTGGTCGATGAGGTTGACGGAGACGTCGACGCTGCCGGCCCGGGAGACGACGTCCTGGAGATGCTCGTCCACCGCCTGTTCGTCGAGTACGTCGACCAGGGCCGTCTCGGCGGACCCGCCGGACTCCCGGATGCCGCCCGCCACCGCGGCGAGCGTCTCCTGGGTACGACCGGCGAGATGAACGTGCGCGCCCTCCCGGGCGAAGGCGCGGGCCACCGCCCGGCCGATCGCACCGCCCCCTCCGTAAACGACCGCGTTCTTGTTCTGAAGCAACATATGTACCTCCAACACCCGCGTCGGCAAGGTCATCACGACGCTAGCGGGGCCCTGGAGATCGAGAAATACGGAATACCGTCAACCTTTTCATGCATTCGGCCCGGTCGAGAAGGAAATCCGCCTCGACCGGCGATGGCGCGGCCGTGGTTTCCGGCTTTCCCACAGGGCCGGAGGCGTCTAAGCCGCCCCCTCCTGGAGCAGTCCGGCGCGCAGCCTGTCCAGGATGCGGGTCAGCAGCCGCGACACCTGCATCTGGGAGACGCCCATCCGGGCTCCGATCTCCGCCTGGGTCAGCTCGGCCCCGAAGCGCAGGGAGAGGACGAGCCGGTCCCGTTCGTCCAGTTCCGAGATGAGCGGTCCGAGCGACGCCAGACACTCCACCAGCTCGTATGCCTCCTCCTCGGCCCCGAGGCGGTGGGTGAGCGTGCCCGGACCGTCCTCGTCGGCGGCGGGAGCGTCCAGCGACCGGGCCGTGTAGCCGCTCGCCGCCCGCTCGCCCTCGGCCGCGTCCTTCTCGCTGATCCCGAGCCGCTCCGCCAGTTCCGCCGTGGAGGGGTGACGACCGAGCTCCTGCTCCAGCGCGTCGGTCGCCCTGGCCAGCGCGATTCTCAGCTCCTGGAGTCGGCGGGGGACCCGGACGGCCCAGCCGGTGTCCCGGAAGAAGCGTTTCATCTCGCCCGCGATCGTCGGCATGGCGAAGGACGCGAAATCCACCCCCCGGGCCGGGTCGAAGCGGTTGATGGCCTTGATCAGACCGATCGTCCCGACCTGGACGACGTCCTCATCGGACTCGGCCCGGCCGCGGAAGCGCCTCGCGGCGAACCGCACCAGGCTGAGATTCAGCTCCACCAGGGTGTTGCGGACGTACGCGTACTCCGCGGTGCCCTCCTCCAGGGCCGCGAGCCGGCGGAAGAGCGAGACCGACAGCTGCCGGGCGTCCACGGTGCTCGCCCGGGAGGGCCCGGCGGCGCCGGCGGGCTCCTCGCCCCCGGGCGCCGCGGGCCGCGCCGTCCGCGCGGAGGGGGTCGGCGGAGCACAGGTCCGCAGGGGCGGTGCGGGGATGAGCGGTGGGACGGGGCCGGTGCTGGACATGTCGCTCCCTCGGCGAAAGAACAGGGCCCGCGCGGCCCGAGAGCCGCAGGCCCGTCGTCCCGGCGTCCTTCCGGAAAGATGCCCGCTTCCCGTGGCATTGACGCATTTTTCACAGGACCGGATCGTGTGACCGGGGCGCGGCCGGCGCCATGACCAGGGGCCGTACGGATCGCCGGAACCGCGGTCCGGTCGGTGACGGCCGCTTCTGAGGGGGTGTCGGCCGAGCGTTGTGTGGAACGGATCGTTCGCTGATCGGTTCGGCGGATTCGCGATCGAATGCACGACGTAAGTCGATCGGTTTCGGCGTGGGCGCTCCGCGCGGCTCTGCGGGAGACGTTCCACACGGCTCAGCGGGCGATGAGGGTGAAGAGCGCGCCGTCCGGGTCGGAGACGGCGACCTCCTCCAGGCCCTGCCGGGTCGTGTGCCGTCCCAGGATCGTGCCGCCGCTGTCCTGCGCCGCCCGCGCCGTCGCGTCCACATCGGCGACCGGGAAGTGCACATCCCAGCGCGGACGGGCCATGGGATCGGGCGCCGCGCCCTGCGCCCCGGAGCTGAGCCGGGCCAGCACATGCCCATTGCTGAGGAGCACGACCTCGTCGTTCTCGTAGCTGACGTCGCAGCATCCGGGCCGCTCGGTCGCCCAGTCCAGGACCTCACCGTAGAAGATCGCCGCGTCGAAGGCGTTGCGGGTGCGCAGCAGCAGCCACGCGGGAGCGTTCTTGTGCCCCGACTGCCAGTCCGGGATCAGCGCGCCCTCCCAGATCCCGAAGACCGCGCCGTCCCGGTCGGCGGCGAGCGCGCCCCGCCCCAGCGAGAAGGCGAGCGGACCCACCGCGACGGTGCCGCTGCGCTCCCGGATCCGCGCCGCCGCCACATCCGCGTCCGCGATGGCGAAATACGGCGTCCAGGCGACGGCCACCTGAAGGGTGCGGGCCAGCGCCCCGATCCCGGCGACCGGCGCGCCGTCCAGCATGGCGACGCTGAATCCGTCGCCGAGTCTTCCCGCGCGGAACTCCCATCCCAGAACAGCGCCGTAGAACTGCTGCGACTCCGTGAGATCGCGGGCCATGAGGCTGACCCAGCACGGAGCGCCCACCATCTCGGCGCTCGATGTCATACCCGGCACCGTGGCCGGTTCGGTCTTCTCGTTCATGGCACTCATGTCCTGAGATGTACGCGGTGTCCACGGCACGCCCGCAGCGGGCCGGGGCGGGCGAAGGGCCGCCGGGCTCCGGTTCCCCATCCTGCCCCCACCCTCGCCTCCCCGCGAGTCGCGGCCCGCCGGGCGTGCCGGGGCACAGCCGCCGGTGCGGGGCACGGCCGAGTTGCACGGGTCCCTCCGAAGGGGCCGGATGGTGCGGAGTCCGTGGGTACCCGCAGGGGCGGAAGCGGCACCGGAGAGACCGGAAGCGAACGGCAGCGGAATCCGGGCCCCGGCGGCCCCCGGCAGCACAGGGGCGGCAGCGCCGGACCACCGGACGGAAGGAGTACGGCAGCCATGACGGAGTCCGAGCACCAGCGCAGGGGCATCGAGCCCGCCAGCCTCGGCGAGCAGGAGCTGATCAAGGAACTGGAGAACATCCACCGCAGCAGGCACGACACCCTGCTGCACGGCTCGCCCGCCGCACTCGCCGCGCACACCACCCGGATGGCGGAGCTGGAGGAGGAGTATTTGCGCCGCCATCCGGACCGTCCCGTCTCGGCGGGCCGGACCCGCGCGGGAGCGCGCGCCCGGCCCCAGCCGAAGCCGCGCGGCCGGTGATCCGGTGATCCGGTGGCCGCGTGGGCGGTCGCCGCGATGGTCTGCTGGTTCGTCCTCTGCTGGTTCGTCCTGCCGGTCCGGATACGTATCCGGCGCACCGGACGGCATGGATCCACCCCCGCCCGGCCGGGGGTCCCTCCGCTGAGCGGCGCGGAGCCGCGGAACGCGACGACGGCGCTCCGTCACGGCCCCGTGCTCACGCCTCCGTGCTCACGCCTCCGCGCCGGAGGAAGGCTCGTCGGCGGGCCGGTCCAGGGCGTAGACCGTCACCGGGCAGCCTTGGAGCAGGTCCTCACGGCTGGGGGAGAACCCGAGCCGTTCGGCGACACGCACCGACGCCACGTTGCCGTGGCGGATCATGGCGGTGACACGGTCCACGTCCAGGGTCGCGAACCCCCAGGCGGCGCAGGCGCGCGCCGCCTCGGTGGCGTAACCGCGTCCCCAGGACCCGGCCTTGAGGGTCCAGCCGAGCTCGACCTCGTCGAACGACTCCCAGTAGTGCAGTCCGCACCGGCCGATGAACTCCCCGCTGGAACGCAGCTCGACCGCGCACAGCCCATGCCCCCGCTCCGCCCACTGCCGCTCGACGGCCAGCAGCCGCTCCCGGGCCCGCCCGGCGGAGTAGGAGCCGACGAAGCGGTTCACCCGTTCGTCCGCGTGGAGCTCGACGAACGCGTCCAGGTCGCCGACCGTCAGGGGTCGTAGCACAAGCCGCTCAGTCTCGATCATCCGTCCGATGCTAGATCAGTCGCCCCGGCTCCTCACCCGCGATCCGCCACCTGACCGGATGATCTCCCGGCCGGCGCGGGCGGACATTCCGCTTCGGGGGGGCACAACCGCCCGCCGCGGGCTCCCGGCCGGTCCATGATCGGACACCCGCTGTCCGTCCCGGTGTCGCCCCGCCCTCTGGTGCGTCCGGGCGGGCGCCGGGATGCTGTCCGCCGACAGCGCTTGCCATCCGCTCAACCGGCCTCGACCCAGGAGACGTTGTGGGCTCAGGAAGACGCTCGGCCAGATCCCCGGGAAGACCAGGCAGAACACGGCGGGCCGTCGTGCTGATCGCGACCGTCTCGGCGCTCACGGCGGGAGCCGCCGTCCCGGCCGCCGCCGACCCCGACGCGGACCCCCGCCCCGCGAACGCCGCCGAGGTGCTGCGCCCCGTCGCACCGCCCCCGGCGAGCGGCGCTCCCGCCGGCGCCTCGTACGACACAGGCTCGTACCGCACAGGCTCGTACCGCACAGGCTCGTACGGCACAGGCTCGTACGACACAGACCCGGACCGGTCCGCGAACGGCTCCCCGTCCACGGCGCTCGGCGTCGTGGACGGCGACGGCATCGAGACCGCGCGCGCCTCCCGCCCCGTCGCCCCCGGCATCCGGCTCACCTCCTACGACCGGCTCGAATCCGATAAATGGCTACGTGTCGACGCACTCTCCGTGGATCTCGACGGCAAGGGGGTGAAGGCCGACTACCTCTCCACCGGCAAGGTCGCCGAACGCGACACCGTCACCGGCCTCGCCGCCCGCCACGACCCCGGACCGGGCCGCCGTACCGTCGCCGCCGTCAACGCGGACTTCTTCGACATCAACCAGACCGGCGCGCCCCAGGGCCCCGGCATCAGAGACGGCGAAGTCACCCACTCGCCCGCGCCGGGCTCCCACCGCGCCGTCGGCATCGGGCCCGAGGGCGCGGGCCGGGTGCTCCAGATCTACTTCGAGGGAACCCTGACCCTGCCGTCCGGCACCCAGCCCCTCGCCGCGTACAACGCGGCCAACGTCCCCGCCGGGAGCATCGGCGCCTACACCTCCGCCTGGGGCGCCGCCGACCGCGCCCTCACCGTCGACGCCGCCGCCCCCGTCGCCGAAGCGCTCGTACGCGACGGACGGATCGTCTCCGTCGCCTCCCGGCCGGGCTCCGGGCCGATCGCCCCCGGCGCCACCGTGCTGGTGGGACGGGAGGCCGGCGCCGAACGGCTGGCCGCGCTGCGGCCCGGGGACCCGGTGACGATGGAGTACCGGCCGCGTACCGACAGCGGACCCGTACCCCGTACGGCGGTCGGCGGACGCGAACTCCTCGTCGTGGACGGAGTGCCGCGCGACCACGACGGAGGGAGCAACAACACCGCGGCCCCCCGCACCGCCGTCGGCTTCTCCCAGGACGGCCGCACCATGCAGATCGTCACCGTCGACGGACGGCAGGCCGACAGCGGCGGCGTCACCCTCACCGAACTCGCGCTGATGATGCGGCGGGCCGGCGCGTACAACGCCCTCAACCTCGACGGCGGCGGCTCCTCCACGCTCATCGCCCGCGAGCCGGGCGCCGACGCCCTCCAGGTGGAGAACAGCCCATCGGACGGCAGCGAGCGCACCGTGCCCAACGGGCTCGCGCTCACCGCGCCGGACGGCAGCGGAGAACTGCGCGGCTACCGGGTCGCCACCCGCACCCCGGCCCGGACCGCCGCCACCGCCGACCCGGTCCAGGGCGGTCACCCCGAGCGCGTCTTCCCCGGACTGACCCGGCCGCTCACCGCCGTCGGATACGACGAGACCTACGGCCCCGCCGACGGCACGCCGCGCTGGCGGTCGCTGCGGCCGGCCACCGGCCGGGTCGACGACCGGGGAGTCTTCCGGGCCCGTCACAGCGGCGCCGCCGCCGTACGCGCCGAACGGGGCCCGGCCCGGGGCTCCATCGCGCTGACCGTCCTCGGCGACCTCGCCCGTATCGAACCCACCACCCGCCGGGTCGGCCTCGCGGACGGGCGGGCCACCGGCTCCTTCGGCGTCATCGGCTTCGACGCCCAGGGCGGCAGCGCACCCGTCGAACCCGCCGATGTACGCCTCGACTACGACCGGGCCCTCTTCGACGTACACGACGACGGGGCCGGCGCCTTCACCGTCGCCTCCCGTACCGGCGGCGGCGCGGGAGTGATCACGGCGACCGTCCAGGGGGTGACGACCTCGCTCGCCGTGAGCGTCGGGCTGACCGAAGCCCGGGTCGCGGACTTCGACGACGCCGCCTCCTGGACGTTCAGCCAGGCGCGCGCGACCGGCGCGGTCGCCGCGACCCCCGCCGGGCAGAGCGGCGCCGGGCTGGAGCTCTCGTACGACTTCACCCGGTCGACCGCCACCCGGGCCGCCTACGCCAACCCGCCGCGCCCCATCCCGGTGGCGGGGCAGCCGCAGTCCGTCGCCCTCTGGATCGACGGCGACGGGAAGGGCGCGTGGCCGACCCTCCATCTCAAGGACGCTGCGGGCTCCGACCAGCTGCTGCGCGGCCCGTACATCACCTGGACCGGCTGGCGGCAGGTGACGTTCACCGTGCCGCAGACAGCCGCCACACCGCTCTCGGTGCACCGCTTCTATCTCGCCGAGACGGCGGCGGCCCGGCAGTACACCGGCCGGATCGTGATCGACGGGCTGACGGCGAAGCTGCCGCCCGCCGTCGATCTGCCCGCCCGGCCGCGTACCGCCGACCCGCTGATCGGCCCGGCGGCGGACGCCGAACGCAGGGACTGGCGGTTCGCGGTGATGTCGGACGCCCAGTTCGTCGCCCGGGAACCCGACAGCGCCATCGTGCGGCAGGCGCGGCGGACCCTGCGCGAGATCAGGGCCGCCCGGCCCGAGTTCCTCATCGTCAACGGCGATCTGGTCGACGAGGGCTCACCGGTGGATCTGGCCTTCGCCCGGCGGGTGCTCACCGAGGAGCTCGGCGACGCGGTGCCCTGGTACTACGTGCCCGGCAACCACGAGGTCATGGGCGGCGGGATCGACGACTTCATCGCCGAATTCGGTCCGGCCCACCGGGTGTTCGACCACCGCGACACGCGCTTCATCACCCTGGACACCTCCCGGCTGACCCTGCGCGGCGGCGGCTACGCCCAGATCAAGGCCCTGCGGGAGCAGCTGGACGCGGCGGCGGAGGATCCCGGCGTCGGCTCGGTGCTGCTGGTCCAGCATGTGCCGCCGCGCGACCCGACCCCGCAGCAGGGCAGCAGGCTCGGCGACCGCAAGGAGGCGGCGCTGATCGAACGGTGGCTCGCGGAGTTCCGCCGTACGACCGGCAAGGGCGCGGCGCTCATCGGCAGCCACGTCGGGGTCTTCCACGCCGAGCGGGTGGACGGGGTGCCGTATCTGATCAACGGCAACTCCGGCAAGGCCCCGGCGGGCCCGGCGGACGAGGGCGGCTTCACCGGCTGGTCGCTGGTCGGAGTGGACCGGGTGGGCCGCGCGGAGCGGCTCGCGGCCCGGCTGCGGCCCTGGGAGGCCCGCCCCGACTGGCTCACGGTCCAGACCCGCGCCCACGTCGACGCGCTCACGCTCCAGGCTCCGGAACAGCTGGAGCCGGGGAGCACCGGGGAGGTCCGGGCGACGGTCGCCCAAGGGACACGGAGGGTTCCGGCCGCCTTCCCCCTCAGCGCCGACTGGACGGGCTCACCCACCCTGCACATCGGCCCGCCGGACCGCGCCCGCCCCCGTCATACGGCGGCCTTCGACCCGGCGACGGGCCGCCTCACGGCGCTGCGCCCGGGACCGGTGACGCTGGCGGTGACGGTGAACGGGGTGACGGAACGCGCCGTGATCCTCGTTCCGGCGCTCGCGCGAGCGACCCTGGGGTCCCCCGGTCCGGCCCGAGCGGCTTGAGGGCCCCTGCCTCCGCCGGGACCGCGCCCCGCCGTGCGAGAAGCGGCGTCACCCGGCAGCCTTGGTCGTGAACGGCGCGGAGGAGGTGGTCAGCTTGACCGGGCCGCGTGCCTCCCGGCCGCCGGAGCCGGCCCCCGGCACCGGCGGCGAGGGCCCACGGCCGCCCGCCGGCCCGCCGCCGGGTGAAGCGGGCCCCGGGGCTTCTGGGCCATCGGACGGGGGCTCCCGGGCTCCGGGCGGCCTGGGCGAGGGATTTCGGGCCCCGGACGAATCGGATGCCCGGGTTCCGGGTCTTCCGGTTCATCCAGGCGAGGGTTTTCGGGCCCCGGACAGGGGGGCTGGCCAGGCCCCCGGCGTCCCGGGCGAGAGCTCCCAGGCCCCGGACGCGGCGGATCCCCCGCCTCCCGCGCTCCGGGGCCAGGCCCCCCGGACCCGGGGCGGGGACGGCCTCAGGCGCTCCGGGGGCGGCGGCGTGACCGCCCCGGGCGGGAGCGTCTCCGGAGGGAGCACCTCCGGCGGGAGCGCCCCGGGCGGGAGCATCTCCGGCGGGAGCGCCCCGGGCGGGAGCATCTCCGGCGGGAGCGCCTCCGCTCCCGATGAGCCCCCGCCCCTGCTGTCGCTCGCGCTCGCCGGGCTCATGGACGATCTCGGCGCCCACTCCGGAGCCCTCTATCTGCTCACCCGGGGCGAGGGCGGCGACGTCCTCGACATGGCGGCCAAGGGCGGACTGCCCCGGGACTTCTCCGCGCCCTGGGAGCGCGTCCCCCTCGCCTCGCCCCTCCCCGTCGCCGACGCCGTGCGCGAACAGCGGGTGATCTGGGTCCCCGGCGAGGAGGAGATGGCCCGCCGGTACCCGCGTATCGCGGTCGCCCTGCCCTACCCGTACTGCCTCGCCGCCGCACCCATCGCCGCCTCCGGCACCCCCTACGGAGCCGTCTACGTCACCTGGCCCGCCTCCCACCCGCCCGAGCTCACCGACACCGAACGCGGCCTGCTCACCACCGCCTGCGACCGGCTGGCACTCCGGCTCCAGCACGCCGCCGAGCACGGCCGCCCCGTCGTCTCCGAGTACGACCGGCACGGCTCCCCGGCCACCGCCGACGCCGGCGCGATCGAGGCCGTGCGGGCCCTCTCCCGGATCCCGGACGGCATCTGCGGACTCGATGTGAACGGACGCGTCGCCCACGCCAACTCCGCCGCGGGCGAACTGCTCGGCATCTCCGTCGCCCGGCTGACCGGCCGCCCGCTGTGGACCGCCCTGCCCTGGCTCGACGACCCCGTCTACGAGGACCGCTACCGCGCGGCGATGCTGAGCCAGCGCCCGACCTCCTTCACGGCGCTGCGCCCGCCCGGCCAGTGGCTCACCTTCCAGCTGTACCCCGGCCGCACCGGCATCAGCGTCCACATCACCCCGGCCCCCGCGGCCGTGGGCGGCGCCCCGGCGAAAGCGCCGTCCCAGCAGCCGCAGCAGCCGCCTCAGCAGCAACCCCAGCGGCCGTCCCGGCTGGTCACCATCGCCCATATCGCCAATCTGGCCATCGCCCTCACCGAGGCCGTGGGAGTCTCCGATGTGATCGATCTGGTCGCGGACGAGATCATGCCCTCCCTGGGTGGCAGCTCCCTGGTGATACTCGCCTCCGAGAACGGACGGCTTCGGGTGCTGGGGCAGCGCGGCTACCGCGAAGCCCGGATCGTGGAGCGGTTCGACGGCGTACCGCTCACCGCCCAGATCCCCGGCGCGCAGTCCCTGGTCACCGGAGTGCCGTCGTTCTTCGAGTCACGCGATCAGCTGGAGCGCGTCTACCCCGAGCGGCTGGAGACCCCCGACGGCATGGCGGCCTGGGCCTATCTCCCGCTCATCGCCTCCGGACGCCCGGTCGGCACCTGTGTGCTCGGCTTCGCCGAGGAGCACCGGTTCTCCACCGATGAGCGGGCCGTCCTCACCGGGCTCGGCGGGCTGATCGCGCAGGCCCTGGAGCGGGCCAGGCTCTACGACACCAAACACCGTCTCGCCCACGGCCTCCAGTCCGCCCTGCTGCCGCACTCCCTGCCCGTGCTCGACGGGCTGGAGGTCGCCGTGCGCTATCTGCCCGGCACCGAGGGCATGGACATCGGCGGCGACTTCTACGACCTCGTCGTCAGCGGGCGGACCGCGGCGGCCGTCATCGGCGACGTCCAGGGCCACAATGTGACCGCAGCCGCGCTGATGGGCCAGGTCCGTACGGCCGTACGCGCCTACACGGCGGTCGGCCAGCCGCCCGGCCGGGTCCTGGAGTCCACCAACCGGCTGCTGATCGATCTCGACGCCGAGCTGCTGGCCTCCAGCGTCTATCTCCGGCTGGACCTGGACGCCCGGCTGGCCCGGGTGGCCCGCGCCGGGCATCCGCAGCCGCTGCTGCGCGACCCGGACGGCGAGGTCCGCGCCCTTGAGCTGGCGGGCGGGCCGCTGCTCGGCGTGGACCCGGCGGCGGAGTACCCCGTCACGGAGGTGGCGATGGAACCCGGCTCCGTGCTCGCCCTCTACACCGACGGGCTGATCGAGACGCCCGGCACCGACATCGACGACGGGCTCCGCGCCCTGGCCCGACGGTTCGCCACGGCCCCCGAAGGACCGCTGGAAGCCGTCGCGGACGCGCTGGTCACCGGGCCCGGCGACGATATGCCGCCGCGCAGCGACGACACCGCGCTGCTGCTGCTCCGCCCGACCCGGTAGGTGCTACCGGGACTAATCGCGGTGCATCAGGCTTCAGCTTGGTGGTGAAGCGATTCTGAGCACTGCTGTGACCGGCAGGCTGGAGCGGACGGTTCTGCTGCTCGATGTACTGGCGGGCGATCGACAGCGGAGCCCCGCCCGCCGACCAGGCGAAGTATGAGCCGGACCACGGGCGCTGTGCCCGCCGGTAGTGCCGGACCAGTTCCGGGTATTCCTGGCGGAGCCTGCGCGAGCTGACGCTCTTGAGCGGGTTGACCAGCTTGGACAGGGCTGCCTTCGGCGGGAAGTTCACGAGCGGATGAACGTGGTCGTTCCCGCCGTTGAACTCCACCAGCTCGCACTCGACGTCTTCGCACACGGCCTGCGTGATCTCCTCCATGCGTGTGGAGGGTGAAAGCGCAGTGTCGACCCGTACGAATGTCCTGATACCTGGTCATAAACCCACCGTAGTACGGTGATCGGTGTGCAGCTCCGGTACAGCTTCCGCCTGTACCCGAACGGGCCGCAGCGCGGTGCGCTGGCCAGGGCGTTCGGGTGTGCGCGGGTGGTCTACAACGATGCGCTGCGCGCTCGTGAGGCCGCCCGCAGTGCGGGCTTGCCGTTCCCGAAGACCGGGGACCTGTCGAAGCTGCTGATCACCAAGGCGAAGAAGACCGAGGCCCGCGCATGGCTCGGCGAAGTGTCCGCTGTGGTGCTGCAGCAATCCCTGCGGGACCTGGACACCGCGTACCGGAACTTCTTCGACGGTCTCAAGGGCAGGCGCCCGCGCATGGGT
>NZ_VCLA01000178.1:10373-10836 GCF_009600885.1 Streptomyces jumonjinensis | reverse complement strand
GGACCTGTCCCTGCCGAAGATCGGCGATGTGCGGGTGAAGTGGTCCCGCGCACTGCCGTCCACACCGTCCACGGTGACCGTCGTCAAGGACGCTGCGGGCCGGTACTTCGCGAGCTTCGTCGTGGAGACCGAGCCCGGCGAGACGCTGTCCGGGACCGATGGGCAGGTCGGTATCGACCTGGGCCTGTCACACTTCGCGGTCCTCTCGGACGGTACGAAGATCGACGCCCCGCGCTTTCTGCGACGGGCGGAGAAGAAGCTGAAGCGGGAGCAGCGGCGTCTGTCCCGCAAGGTGAAGGGGTCCAGCAACAGGACCAGGGCCCGGCTGAAGGTCGCCCGCGCTCACGCACGAGTGGCCGACGCGCGGCGCGAGTTCCACCACCAGCTCTCGACGAAGATCATCCGTGAGAACCAAGCGGTTGCCGTTGAGGACCTGGCGGTCAGGGGACTCGCCCGTACGCGA
>NZ_VCLA01000178.1:0-9786 GCF_009600885.1 Streptomyces jumonjinensis | reverse complement strand
AGCAGGAACCCACCGAGACGGTCACCCGACCGTGGCAGGAATCCCCCTTCCTTAGGAGGGGGAGCGGAAGCCAACCGAAGAGACCCGGCGTACCGTCCCCGAGGGGTGCGAAGAACCGCTCCACCAGCTCGTCGGTCACCCCGGACAGCTCCGGAGGCGACCAGCGCGGGCTGCGGTCCTTGTCGATGATCCGGGCCCGGACGCCCTCGATCAGATCCGGCGCGGCGAGCGCGGCGCACGACACCCGGTACTCCTGCTCCAGCACCGGCTCCAGCGTGCCGAGCGCCCGCGCCCGGCGCAGCGCGGCGAGGGTGACCTTCAGCGAGGTGGGGGACCGGGTGAGGATCGTCACCGCCGCCTCCTTCGCGGCCGGGTCCCCATGGTTCAGGAGCCGCTCCACGATCGTCTCCACGGAGTCGGACGCGTAGCAGGAGTCGATCCACTCCCGGTGCCGGGCGAGTTCACCGGGCGGAGCCGGGTCCGGATACCGCTCCAGCACCTCCGCTGCCCGCGCCCCGGCCAGCGCCCTGATCAGCTCCGGCAGCCGCCCGGAGGGCACGAAGCGGTCGGCCAGACCGCACAGCAGCGCGTCCGCCGCGCCCACCGCGAGCCCGGTGAGCGCCAGATGGACGCCCAGCTCGCCGGGGGCCCGCGCCAGCAGATGCGTGCCGCCGACGTCGGGGACGAAGCCGATGCCCGTCTCCGGCATCGCCACGGCCGAGCGCTCGGTGACGATCCGTACGCTTCCGTGCGCCGACACCCCCACGCCGCCGCCCATGACGATGCCGTCCATCAGCGCGACATACGGCTTGGGGTAGCGGGCGATACGGGCGTTGAGCCGGTACTCGTCCCGCCAGAAGTCCTTCGACGCGTGGCCGCCCGCGACGGCGTCGGCGTGGATGGCGCGGATGTCGCCGCCCGCGCACAGACCGCGCTCCCCGGCCCCGCTGATCACCACGGTCTCGACGCGGTCGTCCGACTCCCATGCGCCGAGCGCCGCGTCGATGGCGAGGACCATGGGGTGGGTGAGGGCGTTGAGAGCGCCGGGGCGGTTGAGGACGATGTGCGCGACGCGGCCCTCGGTACGCAGAACGACGGAGCCGGGCACGGATTCGGACGCGGAATCAGCTGGGGAGTGGGAGTGGGAGTGGGAGTGGGATACGGAGTCGGGCGGGGCGAGGGGCATCGGCGGTTCCTTCCCGGTTGTCGATCTTGGTGAGCGCTCATCCTCGCTCATGGGCGGCGGAGCGGACCGGGGAGCCTCCTCACGACCGTTTTCCGCCGATCGGCCCGGCATCCCTTCCGGGCGGTCCGACCCGTCGGTACGTTCTCGTCCGCTGAGTGATGACCGAGGCGAGGAGAGCTCTCATGTCCACGAGTGGATCCGGTGTCGACGGCATATGCGATGACCGATTCCAGCCGGTCCGCGCCGTCTTCGAGGAGAACTTCCGCGACCGCGGCGAACTGGGCGCGGCGGTCGCGGTGACCGTGGACGGCCGCACCGTGGCCGACCTGTGGGGCGGCTGGGCCGACGGGGCGGGCACCCGGCCCTGGGAGCGCGACACCCTGGTCAACGTCTGGTCCACCGTGAAGGGCGCCACCGCCCTCTGCGCCCATCTGCTCGCCGATCGGGGGCTGCTGGATCTGGACGCTCCCGTCGCCGCCTACTGGCCCGAGTTCGCCGCCCGGGGGAAGGGCGGGATCCTGGTGCACCAGCTGCTCTCGCACCGCGCCGGACTCTCCGGGCTGCGCGAGCCCCACTCCGTCGAGCAGCTCTACGACTGGGAGCTGACCTGCGCCCGCCTCGCGGCCACCGAACCCTGGTGGGAGCCGGGCACCCGCTCCGGCTATCACACGCTGACCTACGGCTTCCTCGTCGGCGAGGTCGTCCGGCGGGTCAGCGGACTGCTTCCGGGGGAGTTCCTGGAGCGGGAGGTGGCCGGGCCGCTCGGCATCGACTTCACCATCGGGCTGCCGAAGGAGCAGTGGGGCCGCGTCGCCGAACTGGTGCATCCGCCGGCCGCCGACAACAGCGAACAGGCGGCGATATTCAGTCAGCTGGAGCCGGTCGCCCTGACGTCGCTGACCAATCCCGTGGTGACCGCGGCGGACGCCAACACCGACGCGTGGCGTGCCGCCCAGATCCCGGCGGCCAACGGGCACGCCACGGCGCGGGGGGTCGCCGCGCTGTACGGGATCATCGCCGGGCGCGGAGCGTTCGAGGGCCGGCGTCTGCTCTCGCCGGAGGCGGTCGAGCGGCTGCGGGAGGGCCAGGGGCGCTGCCGCGATCTGGTGCTGGGCGCGGCGTTCGGGAGGGAGACCGAGATAGCCCTGGGCCTCTGGCTGAGCGGCGAGAACGGCTCGTACGGACCCAACCCGCGGGCCCTGGGCCACGACGGCTTCGGGGGCTCGTTCGGGATGGCCGACCCCGAGGCCGGGGTGAGCATCGGCTATGTGATGAACCGGATGGGTCCCGGGATCGCCGACGACCCACGTAAAAAGGCGTTGGTCGAGGCCGTGTACGCGTCGCTGGGCTGACCGCGCCCCTTCCAGATTCTTGCAACACGTTCTACCGTGCGCGCCTGGGACGGGACGGACCGCGAGACTCTGGAGGGGTCGTGCACCTTGAATACACGCCTGAGCAGCGGCGGTTACGCGCCGAGCTGCGAGCCTACTTCGCCGGGCTCGTGCCGGAGAACGCCTACGCCCGCCACGCCGACCATGCCGGACAGAAGCGCTTCTACCGCGAGACCATCCGCCGTCTCGGCGCGGACGGCTGGCTCGGCGTGGGCTGGCCCGAGGAGTACGGCGGTCGGGGACTGAGCCCGATGGAGCAGTTCGTCTTCTTCGACGAGGCGGCCCAGGCGGGCGTCCCGCTGCCGCTGATGGCGCTCAACACCGTCGGTCCGACGATCATGCGATTCGGAACGGACGAGCAGAAGGCGTACTTCCTGCCGAAGATCCTCTCCGGCGAGATCGACTTCGCCATCGGCTACAGCGAGCCCGGCGCCGGCACCGATCTGGCCGCCCTCACGACCCGGGCCGTACGCGAGGGGGACGTGGAGACCGGCTGGTACACGGTCAACGGCCAGAAGATCTGGACCACCAACGGCGACACCGCCGAATGGGTCTGGCTCGCCGTGCGCACCGACCCGGACGCACCGCCGCACAAGGGCATCACCATGCTGCTGGTGCCGACCTCCGACCCCGGCTACTCCTGCACCCTCATCAACACCCTCGCCTCGCACGCCACCACCGCCAGCTACTACGAGAACATCCGCGTCCCCGCCTCCCGCCGGGTCGGCGCGGAGAACAGCGGCTGGCGGCTGATCACCAATCAGCTCAACCATGAACGCGTCACCCTCGCCGCCCACGGCACCATGGCCATCCGCGCGCTGACCGACGTCCAGCGCTGGGCCGCCGACACCAGGCTCGCCGACGGCCGCCGGGTCATCGACCTGGGCTGGGTACGCGGTCGCCTCGCCCGCGCCCACACCCGGCTGGACGCCATGAAGCTGATGAACTGGCAGATGGTCAGCGCCCTCCAGCAGGGCGCCCTCACCCCCCAGGACGCCTCCGCCGTCAAGGTCTACGGCTCCGAGGCACGCCGCGACGTCTACGCCTGGCTGATGGAGATCACCGGCGCGGCGGGCCCTCTGAAGGAGGGCTCGGCATCGGCGGTCCTCCACGGGGAGCTGGAACGCGGCTACCGCTCAGCCGTGATCTTCACCTTCGGCGGCGGGAACAACGAGATCCAGCGGGAGATCATCTCGTGGATCGGGCTGGGGATGCCGAAGGTGCGACGCTAGCGCTGTGGGAAGGGCTGTAGAAAGGGCTGCGGACAGAGCCCGTCGGCGCTTCGGACCCGGATCGAATCAGGTCGCAGTGTCGCCCATGCGGTCCAACTCCACGCGAAGGGCGACCACTTGCATGTTCAGCGCGAACTCGAAGCGCTCCTCGTAGGTTCCGGCGGCGACGTGTGAAGCGGCCTCGCTCAGTGCCGGGTACTCGGGGTCGTTGAATTCCATCATGTGCTCGGGCGTCTCGGGGGAATGCGCCTGCTGTTCGTGAGTGATGCCCAGGACCAGATAGAAAATGGTCCAGTTCGCCCAAGCCGCGGTCCGGTGCGAGAAACCGGCGTCGAGCAGGGTCTGGATCATCGTGTCGGCGAACCGGTAGGTGTTCGGCTCGGTGGTGGCGAGCCCGGCGAGCAGACGGGCCGCGTCGCGATGCGCGAGGATCGCTCCCCGGCACCAGCGCGCCAGGGCCCGGACCCGGTCCTCCCACGGGCGGGGCAGGGCGGCGACGTCCAGACCCGCGAGGACGGCGTCCGACATCAGTACGAGCAGACGGCGCTTGTTCTCCACGTGCCAGCGAACGGTGTTGTGCTGCACCCCCAGCCGGTCCGCGACGGCACGCATGGTCACCATGTCCAGGCCCTGATGGTCGAGCACTTCCAGCGCCGCGTCGACGACTGCTGCCCGGCTGATGCCCATGGGCGCCACCTCCCTCGTGATGTCTCTTGTCCGGTGGACAATATACGGCGGCATCTCTTGTCCAGTGGACAAGGCTTCGCTATTGTCCACTGGACAAGAGAGAGGAGTCCCCGGTGTTCCTGGATCCTGAGTTCCTCCCCGTCCACGAGGCGTTGCCCGCACTCGACGTGTTCGCCGACATACCGGCGGCACGCGCGGCCGTGAGCGCGGCCAGCGGCGACGGCAGGTCGGACAGCGCGGTCGACGTCGAGGACCGTGTCATTTCCGCGAACGGGCACCCTTTGAGTCTGCGGCTCTACACCCCGGCCTCAAGGAGTGCGGGCCCCCTGCCGGTTGCGGTGTGGACGCACGGCGGCGGGTTCGTGCTGGGCGGCCCCAACGCGGAGGACGCCACGTGCCGGCGGCTCTCCATGGAGCTGGGCATCGCCGTCGTCGCCCCCGACTACCGGCTCGCCCCGGAGAACCCGTACCCCGCCCCCTTCGACGACTGCTACGCCGCGCTGAACTGGGTGGTGGACCAGGCCGACGCCCTGGGTCTCGACGCGTCGCGCCTGGCCGTGGGCGGGCACTCCTCCGGCGCCGCCCTGGCGGCGGCCGTGGCCCTCGCCGCCCGTGACCGCGACGGTCCGCGCATCAGCTACCTCCACCTGGGCTACCCCGTCATCGACGACCGCCTGACGACCGCGTCGGCGCGAGCGGTCACCGACCCCAGGCTCTTCAACCGCCATGGGGCCGAGGCCGGCTGGAGGATGTATCTGCAAGAGGCCGACCCGAGTGCCGGCTATGCCGTTCCGGCCCGCGCCGAGAACCTGCGGGGTCTGCCGCCCGCGTACATCATGGTCGCCGGGGTCGATCCGGCACGGGACGAAGCGCTGGAGTTCGCCGCCCGGCTGAGCGCGGCGGGAAACTCCGTCGAGGTTCACCTCGTACCCGGAGTGCCGCACATGTTCGATGTACTGGCCCCCGCAGTCCGCGTGAGCCGTCGCGCTGTCTCCGCCTGGACGGCGGCGTTCGCCGACGGCGTCGGTGTCGGAGTCGACTGCGAGCGCGGACATGGCTGAGACGATCCGAGCGGACATGTCCGACGGGATCAGAGCCCTGCACGAGATGCGGGTGAGGGTGCGCCAGGTGCGCTGGGAGGCCGCCGGTGTGGTCTCCGTCGAGTTCTCGTCCCCTGACGGGCGACAGCTGCCGCCCTGGCGGCCGGGCGCCCATGTCGAACTCGCGCTGCCGACGGGGATCGTACGGCAGTACTCGCTGTGCGGGTCCCCGCAGGACCGGTCCTCGTACCGCATCGGGGTGCTGCGCGAGCGGGCGAGCCGGGGCGGATCGGAGTACGTGCACGCTTTCCTCCGGCCGGGACAGTGCGTACGGCTGCGCGGACCGCTGGACAACTTCGGATTCAGGCGGGAAAGGGCCTATCTGTTCATCGCGGGCGGCATCGGCATCACCCCCGTCCTGGCCATGGCGGAACAGGCCGCCGCATGGGGCCTGCCGTGGCAGCTCCTCTACGGAGGCCGCACCGCCGATTCGATGGCCTTCCTCGACGAACTGCGCGCCCATCGGAACAACGTGCGGCTCTACCCGAAGGACAGGGCAGGCCGGATACCGCTCGATGAGTGGCTGGAGCGGCCACGCTCCGGAACCGCCGTCTACGCGTGCGGCCCGGAGTCACTGCTGACCGCGATCGAGGAGCGGGCCGCACACTGGGCCCCCGGCTCGGTGCGCCTGGAGCGGTTCAGGCCGCGTCCGAAGCCGACCCGGCCCGACACCGACGTCGAGGTCGTGTGCGAACGGTCGAACCGTACGGTCATCGTCCCCGCAGGCAGGAGCATCCTCAGCGCGTTGGAGGACGAGGGCCTTCCCGTGACCGGCTCCTGTCGCGAGGGCGTCTGCGGCATGTGCCGGACCCGGGTCATCGACGGTGAACCCGACCACCGGGACGACATCCACACCGCCGGTGACGACATGTACATCTGCGTGTCCCGGGCGCGCGGCGGACGTCTCGTCCTCGACGTGTAGAACCCCCTGCGCAGGAGACCGCACACCACTTCCCGGAGGGCCGGTATGAGCCGCCACGAGGACTCCCGTACGACTCCGTCCACCCGTACCGCTGCTGACGACTACCGCCCCATCGCCATGGACCGGGTGCGGGAGATCATCGGACACCCGCCGCCGTTCATCGCGGCCAAGAAGGAATCCCACCTCGGCGAATTCATCATCAGGTTCATCGCGCACAGTACGTTCTTCTGTCTCGCCACGGCGGACGACGCCGGACACCTCGACATCAGCCCCAAGGGCGATCCGCCGGGGGCCGTGCGCGTGCTGGACCCATGGACCCTGGCCCTCCCGGACCGGCCGGGCAACAAGCTCGCGGACACCTTCGAAAACCTCACCCGCAACCCCGCGGTGGGGCTGGTCTTCCTCGTTCCCGGACTGCGGGAAGTCGTACGCGTGAACGGTGACGCGTTCATCAGCGACGATCCGGAGCTGCTGCATATGCTGAGCGCCGACGGAAGACCCGCTGTGCTGGCGACCGTCGTGCGCGTGCGGGAGGTCTTCTCGCAGTGTGGAAAGGCTGTGATCCGCTCACGACTGTGGGAGGGGGATCCACGCCACCTGGCCGAAGCGGTCCTGCTGGGCGGCGGCTTCTACACGATGCACATAGCGGAGAACGCCGCCAAGATGGCCGACAGTCTCGGCGACCAGCTCGGGGAACTCACCACCATCGCCGAGAACCAGTACCGGAACAACCTGTACTGACCCGGTGCCGCGGACTGCCTGTCCCGGACCCGCCTTCCGGCCGTCCGGGCCGGAACCCGCCTCCGCCCGCTCGCACGCTCCGGGGCGTGTCGGCGCGACCGGGGCCGCCGGGGTGGAGAGGATCCGGGGGTGATTCACGCTGTCGTGCACGCGCTGTCGGTCGCCGGGGCCATGGCCTGGGAGATCACCTGGGCGCTGATCCTCGGGTTCGCGCTCTCCGCCGTGGTGCAGTCGGCGGTGCGCAAGGCCACCGTGGTCCGGCTGCTGGGGGACGCCCGGCCGCGTACCCTCGTCGCCGCCGCCGGTCTCGGCGCGGCCTCCTCGTCCTGCTCGTACGCGGCGGTGGCGCTGGCCCGCTCACTGTTCCGGAAGGGCGCCGACTTCACCGCGGCCATGGCCTTCCAGATCGCCTCCACCAATCTGGTCGTCGAACTCGGAGTGATCCTGGCGCTGCTGATGGGCTGGCAGTTCACCGTGGCGGAGTTCGCCGGGGGAGCGGTGATGATCGCCGTGCTCGCGGTGCTCTTCCGGGTGCTGCTGACCGATGGGCGGGTGCGGACCGCGCGACGGCAGGCGGACCGGGGGTTCGCCGGGGCCATGGAGGGCCACGCCGCGATGGACATGTCCGTACGGGGGACGGGCTCCTTCGCCCGGCGGCTGCTCTCGCCCGACGGTTTCACCGCCGTCTCCCGGGTCTTCGTCATGGAGTGGGCGGCGATCATCCGGGATCTGGCGCTGGGGCTGCTGATCGCGGGAGCGATCGCGGCCTGGGTGCCGGACTCCTTCTGGCAGGCGTTCTTCTTCACTGGGCATCCGCTCGCCGAGAAGCTCTGGGGCCCGCTGATCGGGCCGCTGGTGGCGATCGCCTCGTTCGTCTGCTCGATCGGCAATGTGCCGCTGGCGGTGGTGCTGTGGCAGGGCGGGATCAGCTTCGGCGGGGTCGTCGCCTTCATCTTCGCCGATCTGCTGATCCTTCCGATCCTGAACATCTACCGTAAGTACTACGGCGGGCGCATGGCCCTGTTCCTGCTGGGGACCTTCTACGCGGCGGCCGTCATCGCCGGATACGCCGTGGAGTTCGCCTTCGGGGCGCTCGGCCTGATCCCCGACCGCGCCGGGGCCACACTCCCGGCGGGCGGCGTCAGCTGGAACTACACCACCTGGCTCAACATCGTCTTTCTGCTGCTGGCGGCGGTGCTGCTGGTCCGTTTTCTGCGGACGGGCGGGGCCGCGATGCTGCGGATGATGGGCGGCAGCCCGGACGGAGGCGGCCCAGGTCCGGCAGGGGGCGATCCAGGTCCGGCAGGGGGCGGCCCAGGTCCGGCGGGATACGGCCCCGACCCGGCCGGAGGCGCCCCCGGCCCGGCAGAAGACGACCGCCCCCGCCGGGACCCATCGCCCGAGTGACCCAACCGACGGCCCCGCACGAGAGCGCCCGGCCCGTCCGCCTCGACTCCGCCCGGCTGCGCCGACGGCCGCCGCCAGGTCACATCTTGAGAGCGATGGCGTGCCCCGGCCCCGGGGCACGCCCCGGTCCGTACAGACTGAGCGGCCGGAAGGCCATACTGGACCCGCCGGGGAGGGCGGAGCGGAACGACGGGGGCGACAGCACGCGATGGCGCAGACCAGGCTGATCCAGGGCCGGTACCGGCTGCTGGAGGTCATCGGGCGCGGGGGCATGGGCGAAGTGTGGAGCGCCGTGGACGAGTCGCTGGGGCGGCGCGTCGCGGTCAAGTGCCTCAAACCGCCTTCCCCGGAGCACGACGCCTCCTTCACCACGGTGCTGCGCGAACGCTTCCGCCGCGAGGCCCGGGTCGCAGCGGCCCTCCAGCACCGCGGCGTCACCGTCGTCCATGACTTCGGCGAGTACGAGGGCGTGCTCTATCTCGTGATGGAGCTGCTGGAAGGCCGTAACCTCAGCCAGCTCCTGGACGAGAACGACCGGCGTCCGCTGCCCGTGCACGAGGTCGTCGACATCGCCGAACAGGTCGCCGACGCCCTCGCCTACACCCATGAGCGGGGCATCGTCCACCGTGACCTCAAGCCCGCCAACATCATGCGGCTCACCGACGGGACGGTGAAGATCTGCGACTTCGGCATCGCCCGCCTCGGCGAGGACATCAGCGTCTCCGCCAGACTCACCGGTCTCGGCGTCGCCATGGGAACCCCGCACTACATGTCGCCCGAGCAGATCGGCGGCGGTCAGGTGGACCACCGCAGCGATCTCTACTCGCTGGGGTGTGTGCTGTACGAGATCGCCACGGGCGTGCCGCCGTTCGACCACGAGGACGCCTGGGCCGTGCTCGTCGGGCATCGCGACACCCCTCCGCAGCCGCTGCACACCCACCGGGACGGCATCCCCGACCACTTCCAGCGGGTCGTGCTCGATCTGCTGGCCAAGACGCCCGAAGGGCGGCCCGCCGACGCGAAGGACCTGTGGCGCAGGGTCGCGCGGGGCGGTCGAGGCCGCCGCGCCCCGGTCCCCGGGGCGCCGCCCGCCGGGCCGCTGCCGTCCTGGACCCGGGGG
>NZ_VCLA01000177.1:1066-8714 GCF_009600885.1 Streptomyces jumonjinensis | reverse complement strand
CCCCCTTGAGCTTCTCGTCGAGCTGGGCGAGGTCGATGGAGATCTCGGTCACCGCGCCGTTCTTGATCGTGAAGTCGGCGGAGCCCTCCTTCTCGGGCAGTTTCCTGAGCTCCTTGGCCGTGGGCAGCTCGGTGCCCTGGGGGAGCTTCTTCAGGATCGGGCGGACCTCGTCGATCAGCTTGGTGAGCAGGGGACGGAGGGAGGCGGTGACGGTGATGCGCTCGGCGCCGTCCTTGCCTTCGGTGCTCTTGAAGTCGGCCTCGCTCGCGACGACGTCGCCCAGGGTCTTGAGGAGCTTCTTCTGCGTCTTGGCGTCGAGCGTGGGCTCGGCGGGGGGCGCGCCGGCCGCGTCGGCGCGCTCGGCCACCAGCTTCTCGGCGTCCCGGATCTCCTTGACGGGGACCTTGACCCATTCGCCCGCGAACACGGGCTCCAGCGACCTGAGGCTCTTGGGCACCTCACCGCCGGAGGCCAGGTCGTCCAGGGACGGCGCGGGGCCGCCCGACAGCTCCCCGAGCGCCTTCATGTCGACGCGGCCGTAGAGATAGTCGCCGACCATCCGGTACTCGAACAGGGCGCTGTCGGGGCCGCTGAACTTCATCGCGATGCCGGTGTAGTCCTTCTCGCCGGACTCGGCGAGCGGCTTCTCCGACTCCACCATGACGGAGATCCGCCCGGCGGTGAGCAGCTCGGCGATCGCGTCGGGCATCTCGTCGCCGGGCTCGGCGCCGGCGTCCAGCGCCCGTATCGCCGCGGCGTCGGCGTCCAGGTCCAGCTCGACGGAGAGCGAGCGCTCCTTGCCGAGCTTGTCGAAGGCGCGGTCGAGCTTCTGTCCGGCGGAGAGATTCTCCACCGTGCCGCAGGCGGTGGATCCGGCCACCACGAGGGCGGCGACGGCGGCAGCGGTCAGGGTCTTGCGCATGGCGGTGATGACGGTCTCCTCATAGGTGCGATCACGGCGTGATCACTGAGAAGACGGTCAGGACCCTGACAAGGTTGTACGCCGGATCCGGTGATATCCGACACCGCTGCGGGGGCGCCCCGAAGGCCCAGCGGGAGAGGCGGCGCCCCGTTCCGCCGCCTCTCCCGCCGGACCGTGGAACCGGCCCCGCACAATCCGCGGAAAGTGCCGTGCAACCTTCCCGGCGTCTCATGAGTCTGGTCAGTGATCACAGTCGTGGTCACCCAGGTGCGAGGAGGTCGGTGAATCTGTTTGCCAGTGGCATATCCTTGGCGACCGTCGCCGCGCCCGGCCGCGTCCGGCCCGCGCGCGAGGGGGCGGGGGTCCCCGGAGCGCGGTGCGGAGGCCCGTTCACCGGCGAGTCCCCGGGCGTCATACCGCCCGCGGGCCGGTGGTCGCCCACGGCCGTCCGGCGCGGAGGGCTTCCCTCCGGGCGCCTGGGGGCGGTGGCCGCCCACCGGCCCCTCCTCCTCCCGCAGACGAACCGGCGAACTGCCGGTCCATCTGGCCCGCTGATCGCAGTTCACCGTTTTGACGTGCTGGTTCCGGCCGTGAACAGCGCCCTATGAAAGAGAAGAACGTGAAGCGCATCCTCATACGCTCCGGCAGGAGCCCGTTCTACGCCGCAACGCGCGAGGAGTATCTGCAGCAGGACCTCATCGGAACCAACTCGGGCAACCTGGTCTTCAGTGACGCATCCCACAAGCTGCTGCTCACGGAGAACACCGAGATCGTCTCGAACGGGCTCAGGACCGACCCCTCCGCGGAGCGCGCCCGGCAGATCAACGAGGAGTACGACATGTTCGTCGTGCCCCTCGCCAATGCATTCCGCCCTTCCTTCCGTGCGTCGCTGAACCGGCTGTCCGCGCTGATCGAGCAGCTCACCATCCCGGTGGTGGTCATCGGGGTCGGCGCGCAGACCAGCGCCGACTACCAGATGGGGCGGCTACAGGAGATGGACGTACCCGTGCGGCGGTTCATGCGCGCGGTGCTCAAGAAATCGGCGTCCATCGGGGTACGGGGCGAGCTGACCGCCTCCTATCTCAAGGGCCTGGGATTCGGCAGCCGTGACGTCGAGATCATCGGCTGTCCGTCGATGTTCATGTACGGCGACACCTTCCCCGAGCTCAGGGATCCCGGGACCCTGGACTCCGAGTCCCGTATCGCCATCAACCTCTCGCCCTACGCCACCCGCGTGGGCGACCTGGCCGGCCTGGTGCGCCACGCCCACGAGCGGTTCCCGCACCTCACCTACTTCGCGCAGAACCTGGTCGACGCCGAGCTGCTGTTCTGGGGCGACACGTCGGCAGCCGCCGGCCACCGCTCCCCCATCCCCCGGCAGCTGACGCACCCGCTGTTCCAGGAGAACAAGGTCCGCGTCCCCCTCGACCCGAGGTCCTGGCTGGAGGAGCTGTCCACCCACGACTTCTCGTACGGGACCCGTATCCACGGCAACATCGCGGCGCTGCTGGCGGGAACGCCCGCGGTGGTGCTCGCCCATGACTCCCGCACCCTGGAGCTGTGCCGCTACTTCGGCATCCCGCACCGGCTGCTGAGCCAGACCCCCGCCGACATCCACCCGGCGCGGCTGTACCAGGAGGCCGACTTCAGCGAGCTGCACCAGGGACACAAGGAGCGCTTCGGCCGGCTGACGGCCTTCCTCTCTCGCAACGGCCTGGAGAACACCTTCGAGCACGGCGACGGCGGAGCCTCCTACGAGGCCAAGGTGGCCGCCCTGGACGCACCGGGGTCGATCGGGGTGTGGGACGGCTCCGAGGACGGCTCCCTGCGCTACCGCATCAGCCGTCTGCACGAGAACGGCAGCGCGGCCGACCGCCGCATCGCCCAGCTCACCAAGCGGACCAAGGAGCTGGAGAAGCAGCTCGCCGAGGTGCAGAAGGCGCTCTCCGTCGGAGAGAAGCGGCTGATGGGCGTCGAGAGGCGGATCCTCACCCGCCTGGTCCCGGCGATCCAGCGGCGGGTGCGCCGCCCCGGCGGCGGCGCGTGACACCCCTGTCCCGGGCCCCGGTACGGGGCCCGGGACAGCCGGTGCCGAACGGCTCCGGCGCCCTCCCGCTCACACGGTCGTCTCAGTCCGCCTCTGTCTCCGCCTCCGCCTCCGCCTCGACGATGGAGAGCACGGTGGGGGTGGAGTGGATGCGGACCAGCTTCAGCCCCGCGGCGCGGAACAGCCGCTCGAAGTCGTCCTGCGAGCGTTCCCTGCCGGTGAGGGAGACCATCATGAGCAGATCCAGGGTCTTGCCCTGATGGGGATCGTCTCCCGGAGGGATCACCGCGTCGACGACGAGAACCCGCCCCTTCGGCGCCAGGGAGCGACGGCAGTTGCGGAGGACGGTCACACACTGGTCGTCGTCCCAGTCGTGAAGAATGCGCTTGAGGACGTGGACATCGCCCGGCGGTACGGAGGTGAAGAAATCGCCCTCCGCCAGCTCCCAGCGGCCCTCGGTCTCCCGGGTGTCCAGCCGGTGCCCGGCCAGGACGTGCGCCCGGTCGTAGAGGACCCCCCGTACGGTGGGCGACGCCCGCAGCACCGCCTTCAGAAACCCGCCCTGGCCGCCGCCGACGTCCACGACCAGGGCCTCGTCGGGGAATGTCCAGCAGCGGGCGACGGGGGTGTTCTCCGCCTCCGACATGGCGGCCATGCCGTCGTGGAAGACGGCGGCGGTCTGCTCGTCCTGGGCGAAATGGTCGAAGAACGGCATGCCGAAGATGTCGTCGAAGGCCGACGTCCCCTCGGTCAGAGACCGTGTCAGCTCCCCGCTCGGCAGCCAGAACGTGCGGTCCGTGATCATGAGGACCGCCGCCCGGACGGGTACGGGCGCGTCGGACCGCAGGGCCTCACCCGCCTCGGTGAGGCCGAATCGCCCTTCGGCGTCCTCCGCGAAGAGACCACGGGTGGCCAGCAGCCGCAGCACCCGGCGCAGATTCCCGGCGTCGACGCCGGAGGCGGCCGCCAGCTCGGCGGGGGTGCGCGGACCGGCGGCCAGATGGTCCGCCACTCCCGTCGCGGCCACGGCTCGCAGCGCCGCGGCGCACACATAGCTCATCGCTTCGTCGATGACGACGGCGGCGGCCCGCCGAGCCGCTTCGGAAGCGTCCGGGTCTGGCGACTCCACTGCCATGTGCATCCTTCCGGGTCGTGGAACAGGTCACGGTGCCATGCTCCGGTCATACCCGTTCTCACCGCCCTTGATGAGAGCGCATCAGGCTGAAGACAGCCGTGCGGAGGCAGCCGGGCTCCGCCGGAGCTCCGGGCGCCGTGCTCCCCCGCCGGAGCTCCGCACCGTCGCGGGCCCGTGACGGTGCCCATGAGAAGATCCGTTCGCCGTATGGCCGGTTCGGACTGGAAGGTGACGATGTACGCGATATCCCTGGGCGACGACGGTGCTGAGCTGTGCCCGCTCGAACCGTGGCAGGCCGAGGAGTTCCTGGCCCATCTGGACCGGGGACGGGAGTTCATCGGGCAGCACAACGGGCTGCCCGACGTCGTCACGGACCTGGAGTCGAGCCGGGCGTTCCTCCAGGCGTACGCGGACAAGGCCGCGGCCGACGCCGGGCGGCTCTACGGCATCCGGACGGACGGCCGACTGGTCGGCGCGGTCCTCCTGCGGAAGATGGACGTCGAGCAGGGCACCGCCGAGGCGGGCTGCTGGCTGGAGCCGTCGGCGGTGGGCAGGGGGCTGGTGACCCGGGCCGTGCGGGCGGTCATCGACTGGGCCGTGGAGGAGCGGGGCGTCCACCGCGTGGAGTGGTGGGTCTCGGTGGGGAACGAGCCCAGCATCGCCGTGGCCAGACGGCTCGGGATGACGAGGGACGGCGTACTGCGGGAGAGCTATCTCTACCGGGGGAAGCGGCACGACGAGGAGATCTGGTCGGTTCTCGCGCCGCAGTGGCGGGCGGGCCGGCCGGCTTCCTGAGCTTCTCGCGCGCCGGTGGATCGCGGGCGTCGCCGGCGATCCACCGGGGGATCGGGCCGTCCGGCGCTTCGGCGTCCGCGCCTTTCGGCCGTCAGCGCCGGCCCGCCATCCGCTCGACGGGCAGGGCGCTCTCCCGCAGTCGGGCCAGCCTCTCCAGTCCGCCCGTCGCAAGGAGGCGGAGTGTGGTCATCCGGTCGGGGTAGCAGCGCAGGAACATCCGGGTGAAGTGGGTGCCGTAGTGGAGCCGGTTCTCCGGGTCCGCCCCGGCTCCGCCGTCGTCCGGGAAGGCGTGCCGCAGCGGTTCCACCCAGCTCTGGAAGGCGGGCTCGTGAAAGTACGCCATGGAGTAGCGCTCGCGGTCCGCGGCCAGTCTGACCTTGTGCGGGGTGGAGAGCAGATGACCGCCGGTGAGGAGCTGGAGGATGTCCCCGGGGAACACGGTCAGCGTGCCGGGCACAGGAGGCACATACGTCCAGGGCTCGTCGTTCTCGAACATGCCCGCGGTGCTCTCATGCCCCAGCCAGTTGCGGTTGCGGTGCTCGCCCGCCACCGGAGGGCGTATCCAGAGCCCTCCGGCGCTGTCCTGCGCGGCGATGACGAGGAGCCCGTAGTCGGTGTGGGCTCCGATGCCGCGTTCGCCGGCGTCCGACGCTGCGGGGAAGCGCAGTACCCGCATATGGTGCCAGCCGTCCGCGGTGAGCGCGTTCAGCGCGGACGGGTCGTCGAGTCCGAGGCCGAGTGCCGCGAGCGCGAGAAGACGCTCCCCCATCGACCCCAGCTGCGTCATGAACGCCTTCATCGCACGCTCATACGCCTGGCCGGGCCAGGGGACCGGGCCATGGGCGGGCCAGGCCGACAGAGAGCGTTCGTCGTCCCCGGCGATGTCCTTGCAGACGGTGAAGATCTCCGAGTGGTCGGCCTCGCCCGCGGTGACCTCCTCCCCCGACGCGATGTATCCGCTGTAGGTGGTGTCGTTCACGTACCGGGCCTTCTCGGCGAACGGCAGCGCGAAGAACCGCCTGCTCTCGCTCATGGCCGCCCGGACGATCTCCTGCTCGGCGGGGCCGGTGGCGAGGTAGAAGATCCCATGGGTCCGCCACGCGTCGATCATTCCGGCCGCGAGAGCACGGTCGGCGGGGGACCCGGTGAGGGATTCGGGCAGTTCTAAGACAGGTATGTCGGACATCTCTCGGCTCTCCTCTGGATCTTCTCTGGCGATGCGACGGGGTGGAGCCCGTGGCCGGTAGCGCGTACCGGAAGAGCGTTCACGGCGCCCCCACAGGATGTGTACCCCCGCTTGTCTTCGGGTTGAGCGGGACAGCCCGGGCCGACGGCGTCAGAGGTGTCCGGCCGTCAGCACTCCCCGCGCCAGGTCGCGGACACGGCCGCGTCCAGGAAGCTGGACGCGTTCATCTTGTACACCCCCGGGCCGGGGTGGGCGTCCAGACAGACCGAGAAACCCGTGGGGCCCGAGCTGTACCCGAACTGAACACGGCCCGCGCCCGGGCCGGTCAAGCCGTTGTTGAAGACGGATCCGTAGAACGTCAGCTGCGGGGTGACCCAGTCGCCCGCCGTCACCACCCGCAGGGTTCCGCTCTGATTGAGACCCGAGTAGATGCAGAAGGAGCCCTTGGGGCAGTCCTGCGGATCGGGATCGCCGGTCGCCGGGTCGTTGCCGGTCCTCGGCTGACGCTGGCGGAAGGCGGCGCCCGGCTGCCCGGAGCATTCGGCCACCCTGACGGCGGTTCCGGGCCTGTGCGAGCTGCCCGTCACCTCCAGGCAGACAGGCGGGGTGACGCCCAGGGGCTGGAGCCAGACATGGGTGGCCCGGTCGACCAGGACGAAGCTGGTCGCGGCCTGGCCCGTGCAGTCCGCCTGCCGGACCGGGGCGCCGACCGAGCCGGTCGGGGCCGCCATGCACCGTCCGCTGTTCACATTGACGACATTGACCGCTCCACCGCCCGCCGCGGACTCCCGAAGCGTCCAGAGCGCCCCCGCCTGGCCGGTGCAGTCCGCCTGTCCGATGGGAGCGCCGGGCAGCAGGGAGGAGTCCTTCACCTCCAGACAGCGCCCGCTGTGCACGGCGACGATGTCGATCTCCCGTGTCTGCGCGGCCCCGGCCGCCCGCGCGGAGGGCGCCGGGGACAGGATCAGCAGGGACAGCAGCGAGCACAGGGCGACGACGAGCGCGACGGCGCCGCCCGGTCTGCGGTGGACGAGCGCCGGCATGAGGTACCCCCTGGGTGAACGGCTCGTACGGCTCGCCGCCGGCCGGGGGCGCGGCGGCGAACCGGCGCCTCGGCGGGGCGGTTCAGCGTCGCCCGCGGCTCTGACACTCCGCTGACGCCGGCCGGGGCCCGGCCGGGACACGCCGACCGGGGCCCGGCCTGTCCCGGTGACGCGCCCTTCGCGTCAGCCGACGCGCGAGACGGCGGGCTGTCCGATGTCCTCGGCTGCCGGCCCCTGCTGCTCGTGCAGTATCAGCGCCTCCTGCCGGCAGGCGCGTGCCCGGTCCGCCTGGCCGAGGGTGGAGAGCGCCCGGCTGAGGGTGATGAGGACCCTGGCGCGCATCTGGTCGCCGCCGATGAAGCCTAGGGCGAGGGCCTGTTCGGCGTGCTGGGCGGCGTGCCCGGCGCGGAGGGCGGAGAGATGCGCCTGGGCGATCCGGTAATGGGCGGTTCCCTGCCAGAGCCGCTGCCGGTTGGCCTCGAAGCCGTCGAGGGCGTCGTGGAGCTGTTCCAGGGCCTCT
>NZ_VCLA01000177.1:0-778 GCF_009600885.1 Streptomyces jumonjinensis | reverse complement strand
GGCCTCGGTCAGGGCGACGCCGAGCGTGTAGTGGGCGTTGGCGAGCCGGAGGGTGAGCCCATGGCGGTCCAGGATCTCCAGCGCCCGCCGGGCGAGGTCGATGGCGGGCTCCTTGTCGCCCTTGAGGAGGTGGAGCTTGGAGAGATTGCAGAGGGCGTCGGCCTCGCCCGGTTCGTTGTCGTCCGTGCGGGCGCTCTCGATGGCCTGCCGCAGATGGCGTTCGGCGTCGGTGTGGCGGCCCTGGTTGGCGGCGATGACGCCCCGGTCGTTCTCCGTCCGGAACAGGGGGGCGGGGTCGTCGGCCCGGCGGGCGTATTGGGCGGCCTGCTCGGCCTGCTCGTCGGCTTCCGCGTAGCGTCCGGCCATCAGGTGCACACTGCTGAGGACGGTGTGGGCGCGGCCCTGGGCGCGGGCGTCGCCGACCGAGCGGGAGGCGGCGAGCGCGGCGAGCGCGGCCGACTCGTACTGCTGGAGATGGGCGCCGGACTCGGCCAGGTCCTTGACGGCCCAGACCAGGTCGACCACACGTCTGACCCGCCATGGCGCGATCGCCTCACGGGCGAAGGCCAGCACGCAGTGCGCCTCGGTGTAGAGCCAGTCCAGCGCCTCGTGGCGGCCGGCGAAGGACAGCCCCTGATGCTCGGTGGGCGCGAGATGGTCCGGGAGCCGGTCGCCGGGCCGCTCGATGGCGTAGACCCGGGTCACGGTCGCCAGATAGAAGTCGAGCAGCCGCGAGAGGGCTCCTTCGGTCTCCTCGGGCCGCTCGTCGCGCTCGGCG
>NZ_VCLA01000012.1 GCF_009600885.1 Streptomyces jumonjinensis | reverse complement strand
GTCGCCGTCGCGGACCGGCCGGCGGCGGCCGCGTCGGCACGGGTGCGGCTCGCCGCCGTGGTGGACGAGGACATCGCGTGCGCGGCTGCTGCCCATCTCCTGGCCTCCGGGGAGGAGGTCCATTGGGAGCAGGGGGATGTCGTCGCCCGGGATGTACGGCGTCTGGGGGCCGTCGAGCTGTCCGTGCGCGCGCTGCGGGATCCGGACCCGGCGCTGATCCGGGGGGCGCTGCTCGAAGGGCTGCGGAGCGAGGGGCTGGGGCTGCTGCGCTGGAGCCGTGAGGCCGAGGGGCTGCGGGAGCGGCTGGCCTTTCTCCACCGGGAGCTGGGCGGGCCCTGGCCGGATGTGTCGGATGCCGCGCTGCTGGAGCGGGCGCGGGAGTGGCTGGAACCGGAGCTGTCGCGCGCCCGGCGGCGGGCGGATCTGGGGCGGATCCCGGCGGGGCAGGCATTGCAGCGGCTGATGCCGTGGGCGAGCGGTGAGGCGGCCCGGCTGGAGGAGCTCGCGCCCGAGCGGATCGAGGTGCCGAGCGGATCGCGCATACGGGTGGAGTACGGCGGGGAGCGGCCCGTGCTGGCGGTGAAGCTCCAGGAGCTGTTCGGGCTGCGGGAGACACCGGTGGTGGCGGGGGTGCCGGTGCTGGTCCATCTGCTCTCCCCCGCCGGCCGCCCGGCGGCCGTCACCTCCGATCTGGCCTCGTTCTGGAAGGACGGCTATCGGGCGGTGCGGGCGGAACTGCGCGGCCGGTACCCCAGACATCCCTGGCCGGAGGATCCGTCGGCGGCGGAGCCGACCCGCTACACCAAGGCGCGTCAGGCCAGGGCCGGGGGCGGTGGAGCCGACGCCGCCGGAGCGCGGGGTGCCGGACGCTGAGTTCTGAGCCCCCGGGGCTCGGGACTCAGGGCTCGGGACTCAGGGCCTGCGAGCCGAGACGCCGAAGTCGGCGCTGGACGGCGGGACCGGGAAGCCGGAGCCCTGGGAGCGGCCGGAGCGGGTGGGACCGGGTGGTCAGACGGGCTGGGGCCGAGGGGCGGGGCGGGCCGCCCGCCCCCGGGGGCTTCGGCCACGGGCTTCCAGCATCAGCGCCAGCGTCAGGAGCCCGCCGCCCAGAAACAGGAATCCCCATGGGAGATAGGAGGTGAGCAGCAGTACCAGCGGTCGCTGGGACTTCACCAGACCGACGGTGTGGTCCACATAGTCGGAGCGCATCTTCACATGACCGGCGAACGCGGTGACCCTGTCCCGGCCGCCCAGGAGGGTGCCGCCGCGCAGCTCCTCCTTGTGGATCTCCTCGCCGTTGACCGGGGCTCCGGTGACCGGTTCGACCCAGAACATGCGCTGGGTGGTGTACCAGCGGGTGGTGCCGGTCTCCTTCTCCAGAGTGGCGGCGTCGACGCCGGGAATGGGCATCGTCTTCGGGAAGGGGACCTTGGTCCAGGGGATCGTCTGCTCGAAGTAGTAGACCTGGAGCCCACGGAAGGTCCGGGTGCCCCTGTAGTGGATGGGGGCGGAGGTGCGGGTCTGGGCGTCGAAGTACTGGTAGTCCCGCTTCTCGGTGAGGAAGGGCCACTTGAACTCGATGCCCTCGCGCCGGACCGGGGTTCCGTCGACCGATTCGCCGGTGGCGTGGACGGGGGCCTGGCTGTGGGCGTCGAAGATATAGCGCTCGGGGATCCGGGAGACCGTCTTCCCGTCCGGGCCCTCGACATAGGAGAGGGAGTCCCAGACGACGACATCGCGTCCGGCGGTGCGTTCGATCCTCTCCGATGCCTCCACATCGCCCTTGAGGGTCTGGACGATGGTGACCTTCTCGACCTTCTCGGCCTTGAGGGTGCCGTAGTCGAGAAGGGTCGCGGGCTTCGCCTCCAGCACCGTCTCCTGGTACTGGCCGGGCGGGACCTTCGCGAGCCGGGGAAAGGCGTACCAGCGCAGCAGAGGAGAGAGTGCGGCGAAGAAGACGGCGAGGGCCAGGAGCAGGAGGCTCGCGCGGCGCTGCATGGGCCGGCCCTCCTACTTCTTGGGGCCGGGGACGGTGGTCAACAGCGGTTCGGGCGAGGTCTCTCCCGAGGGTGCGCCGACTGCCGTGACGGCGAGGATGAGAGCGAAGGCGGCGGCCAGCCCGATGGCGGCGGCGACGAGGGCGCGCATGCCCGGCCTCCCGGGGGCTCGGATCGGCAAAGACCTGATGCAGCGTCAGGATTGGGGCACCGTAGCAATCGAGCCGCGAGATGAGAACACATAGCACCGCCCCTCCGCCCGGTGGGGGCGGAGGGGCGGTGCCGGAAGGAGGCGGGAACGGTCAGGCGTCGGGCGTCGGGGAAGCGTCGGGCGTCGGGGAAGCGGTCGGCGCGGTCACCGTGAGCTCGACGGTCACAGTGGCACCGCCGAAGGCGGTGAGCCGGAGCAGATAGACGCCCGTCTGCTCGTCCGCGAAGAGCTTCGGGAGTTTCAGGGAGCCGTCCGCGCCGGTCTCGATGCCGGTGAGGGTGCGGACGGGCTTGCCGGCGGCGTCCTTGAAGTAGGGGCCCTTGCCGTTGGCCACGGGGTCTTCGGCGCTCTTGATCAGGGTGGCGGTCACTCCGACGCCGGAGGCGGCGGCGTCCTGGTAGGTGGCCTTGACGACGAGCTCCGTGAACTCCGTGCCGGCGAGCGCCGTCAGCGGTGCGTCGCCGACCCGGACCAGCTCATCGGCGGCGCGGGGGGTGACCTTCGCGGAGAAGTCCACGGGGGGCAGCTTGCGCCCGACGACCGAGGCCCGGACGGTGAACGTCCCGGTCTTCTCGCCCGCCTTGACAGCGGGCGCGACGACCCTGCCGTCAGCGTCGGAGGTGCGGACGACACCGGTCTTGCCGCCCGGGAAGCGGGCATCGGTGTTGCCGACGATGACAAAGCGCACTTCCTGCTTCGCGACGCCGCGCCCCAGGGAGTTGGTCACCCGGACAGCGGCCTGCTCGGTGAAGGCACGCCCGGCCATGCCGGTGAGCTTGCCGCTGCCCGCCTGGTGGAGACGGGCGGCGAGGTCCGATGCGGGCGGGTCGACCGGCTCCGTGGGCTTCTCCGGGTCGTCGCCCGGATCGGGCTTGGTAGGCGGATCCTCGGGCTTGGACTCGGGCTTGTCGCCCGAGCCGTTGCCTCCGCCGTTGCCGTTGCCCGACCCCGAGGAGTCCGAACCGGAACCCGAACCGGACCCGGAACCCGAGGACCCGGAGCCCGAACCCGAAGAGCCCGAACCGGAGCCGGAGGCACCCGAGTAGCCGCTGTCGGGGGTGCTGGAGTCGGGCAGCTCGCCGGTACCGTTCGGGACCTCATGGGTGCCGCGCTTGTAGTAGTCGAACCAGGAGAGGACCGTACGCAGATATTCCCGCGACTGGTTGTAGCCGAGGATCGCTCTGTCGAGATCGTCCTGTTCCCGGAGATCGCGGTCGCCGGCGCAGAGATAGCGGCCGGCGGCGAGGGCCGCGTCGTAGATGTTGTTGGGGTCCTTGCGCCCGTCCCCGTTGCCGTCCTGGCCCCAGGTGGCCCAGGTGGAGGGGATGAACTGCATCGGGCCGACCGCGCGGTCGTAGGTGGTGTCGTCGTCGTACCGGCCGTTGCGGTGTCCGAGATATTGGCGAAGCCGACACCGTTGAGAACCGGTCCGAGGATCGGGGACAGGGTGGTGCCGTCGGCGTCGACCTTTCCGCCGCGCGCCTGCCCCGACTCCACCTTGCCGATCGCGGCCAGCAGCTGCCATGGCACATGGCAGCCGGGATCCGTGGCGGAGACGGTCCGCTCCGCCTTCTTGTACGCGGCGAGGACGGTGGCCGGGATGCCCGACTCCGTCGCTCCCTTCGCCCCCTTCGCCGGGAGGTCGATGGAGCTTCCCGGCTTGTCGGGAGTCCTCAGCGGCGGAAGGTCCGTGTGATACGGGGAGTTGCCGCTGACGGGGGTGTCGGGCGTCGGCTCCGCGTCCGCGGCGCCCTGGCCCGGACTGTCGCCCCCCGCCCCCAGAGAGGCATGACTGACACCGGGCGCCTGCGAGGCGGAGAGGGCCGCGACAGCGGCGGCGGCCACCGCGGTGGTCGTGGCCCCCCTGCGCAGCCGTCGGCCGAATTGCGCTGCCATACGTCTGTTCCCTCCCCGAGAGCGGTCGTCCGCACTCCCCGGTGCGATAAAGGTGATAACTGAGGTGACCCTACGGCAACTGCCCGCCGCGGGACACCGGGCGCTGACCGTATTTCACCAATTCGCCATCACACGGACGCTCCAAATCCGGATTCGCGCCATCGCTCATACTGGCGTTATCGATCAACAGCCGATCCCGCCCGTCTGACGACCGATCGATGGCGGATCGACGGCCGATCGATAACCGATCAGTACAGGTCACTGGGGGCCATTCCGTATGCCGTTCACGCTGAGCCATGCCGCCGCGGTCCTGCCGGGCATCCGACGAGACGGGACGGCACGCGGGCCGCTTCTGGCCTCGGCGCTGGTCATGGGCTCCTTCTCACCCGATATGACATATTTCGCCGCTGGCGCGATCCCTGGGGCCATGGGGTTCGGGACGTTCACCCACGCACCACTGGGAGTACTCACGGTCGACGCGGCCATCACGGCCGCGCTGGTGGCGCTCTGGCTGCTGGTGCGCGATCCTCTGATCGCGCTGCTGCCCGCCCATCGGCAGGGCCCCGTCCACTCCTGGCTGCGGGGCAGGCCCACCGGCCTGAGCTGGCGGTTCGCGTGCTGCTTCTATCTCTCCGCAGTGCTCGGCGCGACCACGCACATCGTCTGGGACGCCTTCACCCACCACGACCGCTGGGGCACCCGTCTGATACCGGTGCTCGGGGAGACGGTGGCCGGATACGGGCTCTACACCGTCGCCCAGTACGGGTCCTCGGCGCTCTCTCTGCTGCTCCTCGGCTGGTTCGCCCGCTCGGCGGTGCGACGACAGCCCGCGCTCGCCCCTCCCCCGTCGGTGCCCACGCTCGACGGACGCGGCCGTGGGCTGGCGCTGGCATGGCTCGGCGGGTGGATGCTGGCGGGCGCCGTGCTGCGCTGCGTCCACCGGTACGTCACCCCCGGAAACCCCCCGGTGACCTCACCGCTCGACCTCATCCCCACCGCCTGCTTCGGGGCGGGAGCGGGGCTCGCGGTGGGGCTGGTGCTGTACAGCGTGGGGATGCGGCTGCGCACGACGGCGCCTGAGCGGGTCTGAGCACCGGCAGGCCGGGGCGCCCGGCCGCTGCCGCCGACCGGATGCGGGGCCCCGGCGCACCGGGGCCCCGAACGGTCAGTGCGCGGCGGACTCCCAGTCGGGGCCCACGCCCACCGAGACGTCCAGCGGCGCGCTCAGCGACGCGGCGGACGACATCTCCCGGCGCACGATCGCCTCGACCTCCTCGCGCTCGCCCGGGGAGATCTCCAGCACGATTTCATCGTGGACCTGGAGCAGCAGCCGGGAGGAGAGCCGCGCATCTTGCAGCGCCCCGTCCACCTTCAGCATCGCGATCTTGACGATGTCCGCCGCGGTGCCCTGGATCGGCGCGTTCAGCGCCATGCGCTCGGCGGCCTCACGGCGCTGCCTGTTGTCGCTGTTGAGATCGGGAAGATAGCGGCGGCGGCCCAGCATCGTCGCCGTGTACCCCGTGGCCCGGGCCTCGTCCACGACATGGTGCAGATAGTCGCGGACCCCGCCGAACCGCTCGAAGTAGGTGTCCATCAGGGCGCGCGCCTCGCCCGCGTCGATGCTGAGCTGCTGGGAGAGGCCGAAGGCCGACAGTCCGTACGCCAGCCCGTAGGACATGGCCTTGATCTTGCGGCGCATCTCGGCGTCGACCGCGGAGGTCGCCACGCCGAACACCTGGGACGCCACCGTGTTGTGCAGGTCCTCGCCCGAGGTGAACGCCTGGATCAGGCCCTCGTCCTGGGAGAGATGCGCCATCACCCGCAGCTCGATCTGGCTGTAGTCGGCCGTCATCAGCGACTCGAAGCCCGCGCCGACCACGAAGCCCCGGCGGATGGCGCGGCCCTCGTCGGTGCGCACCGGCACATTCTGGAGGTTCGGGTCGGTGGACGAGAGACGTCCGGTCGCCGCGACCGTCTGGCTGAAGGTGGTGTGGATCCGGCCGTCGGCGGCGATCGTCTTGATCAGGCCCTCGACGGTGGAGCGCAGCCGGGCCTGCTCGCGGTGGCGCAGCATGATGACCGGCAGCTCGTGCTCGGTCTGGGTGGCGAGCCAGGCCAGCGCGTCGGCGTCGGTGGTGTAACCGGTCTTGGTCTTCTTGGTCTTGGGGAGGTTCAGCTCGCCGAAGAAGACTTCCTGGAGCTGCTTGGGCGAGCCCAGGTTGAATTCATGGCCCACCGCGGCATGGGCCTCCTTCACGGCCTGCTGCACGGCGCCCGCGAAGAGCTGCTCCATGGCCTCCAGATGGGCGCGGTCGGCGGCGATGCCATGGCGCTCCATCCGGGCCAGCAGCACGGAGGTGGGGAGCTCCACCTCATGCAGCAGCTCGGCCGCGCCGACCTCCGTCAGCTTCTCGGTGAAGGCGTCGCCCAGATCGAGGACGGCACGGGCCTGGGCCATCAGGGCGTCGGCCTCGGCGTGCTCGTCGGCGCCGAACGCGAGCTGTCCGTCCGCCGCGGCCGGTGACAGCTCGCGGTGGAGGTACTCGAAGGACAGGGTGTCCAGGGCGAAGGAGCGGCGGCCCGGCTTGACGAGATAGGCGGCGAGCGCGGTGTCCATCGCGATGCCGTCGATGTGCCGGCCGTGCTCGGGGAAGACCCGCAGGGCGTCCTTGGCGTTGTGCATGACCTTCGGCCGGGCCGGGTCCGCGAGCCAGCCGGCGAAGGCCCGCTCATCGGCCTCGTCCAGCCGAGTGGTGTCGAACCAGGCCGCGTGCCCGTCCGCGGCGGCGAGGGCGACCTCGCTGACGCTGCCGGCGCCGAGCGCCCAGCTCGCGACCGTGGCCACCCCGAGGGGCTGTCCGCCGTGCTGTTCCAGCCAGGGGGCCAGCTCGCCGGCGCCGATGACCGCGCCGTCCAGCTCGACGCCCGCCTGCGGAGCCGGCGCCTCTTCCTCCCGCGCTCCGGGGTCGACCGCGAGGAGCCGCTCCCGCAGGCTCGGATTGCGGATCTCCAGGACCTCCAGGAAGCCCTTCAGCGCGGTGCGGTCATAGGGCGCCCGCGCCAGCTCGGCCACCGGCTTGGGCAGCTCCACGTCCCGGACCAGCTCGGTCAGATGACGGTTGAGCTTGACCGCCTCCAGATGGTCGCGCAGGGACTGCCCGACCTTCCCCTTGACCTCGTCGGCGCGCTCGACCAGTTCCGCGAACGAGCCGAACTGGTTGATCCACTTGGTGGCGGTCTTCTCGCCGACGCCGGGGATGCCCGGGAGGTTGTCGGACGGGTCGCCCCGCAGGGCGGCGAAGTCGGGGTACTGCCCGGGGGTGAGTCCGTACTTCTCCTGGACCTTCTCGGGGGTGAACCGGGTGAGCTCGGAGACGCCCTTGGTCGGGTAGAGCACGGTGGTGCGCTCGCTGACGAGCTGGAAGGAATCCCGGTCGCCGGTGACGATCAGCACATCGAAGCCCGCGGCCTCGGCCTGGGTGGCGAGGGTGGCGATGATGTCGTCGGCCTCGAAGCCGTCCACCGCGAACCGCACCGCGTTCATGGTGTCGAGCAGCTCGCCGATGAGCTCGACCTGGCCCTTGAACTCGTCCGGGGTCGCGGAGCGGTTCGCCTTGTACTCGGGGAAGTCCTTCGAGCGCCAGGTCTTGCGGGACACGTCGAAGGCCACCGCGAAATGCGTGGGCGCTTCGTCTCTCAGCGTGTTCGCCAGCATCGACGCGAAGCCGTAGATGGCGTTGGTCGTCTGCCCGCTCGCGGTGGTGAAATTCTCCGCGGGCAGCGCGAAGAACGCCCGGTACGCCAGGGAGTGCCCGTCCATGAGGAGCAGGCGCGGACGGTTTTCGTCTGGGGTCTTCTTCGATGCTGTCTCAGCCACGGAGACGATCCTGCCACGGACCACTGACAATGCCGTTCACACCGCCCGGCGGAGCACCGGTTGTCAGTGGTGCGTGACAGGATCGTTGTCGGGCGGCAGAAGTGTTTCGCGTACCGCCCGCGTTCACCCGGTCACGCCCCGCGACAGCGGGACGCCGGAGCCGGGAGCGCCCGTCGCCGGGATGACCGGCGGGGCGGCGTGCCCGGCGAGCAGATGCAGATGCAGACAGGGAATCCGCGCTCAAGGGGGAGCACGTCATGACCGGCAAGCCACCCGAAGGTGATCCGATCCAGGACGCGCCGCAGGTCTCGGCGCCCCTGCACGCCGCGGCGGGGCTGCCCGCCATCGGGCACACCCTCAGGATCGCCCAGCGGCAGATGGGAGTGCGGCGCACCGCCCGCACGCTGCTCAAGGTCAATCAGAAGGACGGATTCGACTGTCCCGGCTGCGCCTGGCCCGAGGCGGACCGGCGGCATATCGCCGAGTTCTGCGAGAACGGCGCGAAGGCCGTGGCCGAGGAGGCGACCCTGCGCCGGGTCACCCCCGATTTCTTCGCCGCGCATCCGCTCGCGGACCTCGCCGGGCGCAGCGGGTACTGGCTGGGCCAGCAGGGCCGTATCACCGAGCCGGTGTATCTGCCCGAGGGAGCCGACCGGTACGAGGCGGTGTCCTGGGAGCGCGCCTTCGAGATCATCGCCGAGGAGCTGACCGCGCTCTCCTCCCCCGATGAGGCGCTGTTCTACACCTCGGGCCGCACCAGCAACGAGGCGGCGTTCCTGCTCCAGCTCTTCGCGCGCGAGTTCGGCACCAACAATCTCCCCGACTGCTCCAATATGTGCCATGAGTCCTCCGGCTCGGCGCTCACCGAGACCATCGGCGTCGGCAAGGGCAGTGTCTCGCTGGAGGATCTGCACCAGGCGGATCTGATCATCGTGGCCGGGCAGAATCCGGGCACCAACCACCCCCGGATGCTCTCCGCGCTGGAGAAGGCGAAGACATCGGGCGCGAAGATCATTTCGGTGAATCCGCTGCCCGAAGCCGGTATGGAGCGGTTCAAGAACCCCCAGACCCCGCTCGGCATGATCCGGGGCGTCGCGCTCAACGATCTCTTCCTCCAGATCCGCATCGGCGGCGACCAGGCGCTCTTCCGGCTGCTGAACAGGCTGATCCTGGAGACGGAGGGAGCTGTCGACGAGGAGTTCGTACGGGAGCACACCCACGGGTACCAGGAGTTCCGGGAGGCCGCCCTGGCCACCGGCTGGGACGAGACGCTCGCCGCCACCGGGCTCGACCGGAGCGGGATCGAGCGTGCGCTGGCGATGGTGCTGGAGTCCGAGCGGACCGTGGTGTGCTGGGCGATGGGGCTGACGCAGCACAAGCACGCCGTGGCCACCATCCGCGAGGTGGTCAACTTCCTGCTGCTGCGCGGCAACATCGGCAGACCGGGCGCGGGCGTCTGCCCGGTGCGCGGCCACTCGAACGTTCAGGGCGACCGCACCATGGGCATCTTCGAGCGGCCCGCGCCCGCGTTCCTGGACGCCCTGGAGAAGGAGTTCGGCTTCGCGCCGCCGCGCCACCACGGCCTCGACGTCGTCCGCTCCATCCGGGCGCTGCGCGACGGCGACGCCAAGGTCTTCTTCGCCATGGGCGGGAACTTCGTCGCGGCCACGCCCGACACGGAGGTGACCGAGGCGGCGGTACGGCGGGCGCGGCTGACGGTGCATGTGTCGACCAAGCTCAACCGGTCCCACGCGGTGACGGGCAGACGGGCCCTGATCCTGCCGACGCTGGGGCGCAGCGACAAGGACGTGCAGGCGGGCGGGCGGCAGACGGTGACCGTCGAGGACTCGATGGGGATGGTGCACGCCTCGCGCGGCAATCTCCCTCCCGCGAGCCCGCTGCTGCTCTCCGAGCCCGCGATCGTGGCGCGGCTGGCGCGGGCGGTGCTCGGCCCGGCGTCGAAGACCCCGTGGGAGGAGTTCGAGCGGGAGTACGGGACGATCCGCGACCGCATCGCCCGGGTGGTGCCGGGCTTCGAGGACTTCAACGCCAGGATCGCCCGGCCGGGCGGCTTCGCCCTCCCGCACGCGCCGCGTGATGAGCGGCGCTTCCCGACGTCGACCGGGAAGGCCAACTTCACCGCTGCGCCGGTGGAGTATCCGAGAGTCCCCGAGGGGCGGCTGCTGCTCCAGACCCTGCGTTCGCATGATCAGTACAACACCACCGTCTACGGCCTGGACGACCGCTACCGGGGTATCAAGGGCGGCCGTCGGGTGGTGCTGGTGAATCCCCTGGACGCGGCGGAGCTGGGGCTGGCGGACGGCTCGTACACCGATCTGGTCGGTGAGTGGAAGGACGGGGTGGAGCGGCGGGCGCCCGGTTTCCGGGTGGTGTGCTATCCGACCGCGCGCGGCTGTGCGGCGGCGTACTACCCGGAGACGAATGTGCTGGTGCCGCTGGACTCCACGGCGGACGGGAGCAATACCCCGGCGAGCAAGTCCGTGGTGGTGCGGTTCGAGCCGTCGGACCGGTCAGGGGGGTGATCTCGACGCCCCTGACCACGGTCCCACGGCACGATCGATCAGAAACGGCCTAAGCGTCTGCTCAGGTATCTGGTAAGACGGTGCACACAGCATGCAACTCGATCGGATCGGAGCCTGGCCCATGGGCGAGCAGTCAACCGTGAAGTTCCCTCAGGAGGTCGTCGACGAGTACGCCGAGCTCGGCGTGGATCTGCCCGCGCTCTTCTCGGCTGGGCATCTGGGCGAGCGCATGGGCGTCCGGATCCTGGAGGCGTCGGCGGAGCGGGTCGTCGGCGCCATGCCGGTGGAGGGCAACACCCAGCCGTACGGGCTGCTGCACGGCGGGGCCTCCGCCGTGCTGGCGGAGACCCTCGGCTCGATCGGCTCGATGCTGCACGGCGGGGCCGCCCGGATCGCGGTGGGGGTGGATCTGAACTGCACCCACCACCGGGGGGTGCGTTCGGGGATGGTCACCGGCGTCGCCACCCCGGTGCACCGGGGCCGTTCCACGGCCACCTACGAGATCGTGATCACGGATGAGCAGGAGAAGCGGGTGTGCACCGCGCGGCTCACCTGCCTGCTGAGGGAGGCTCCCCCCACGGGCCCGGCACAGATACAGCGCGAGGGCTGACCGCCCCCGGGCGCCGACGGATCGCCTCCGGCCCGGACGCGCCCATGAGCCCGGGGAGCCCCGTCGGCCTCCCCGAGCGCCTACGGATCGCTTCCGGCCCGGACTCGCCCACGGGCCCGGGGAGCCCCGTCGGCCTCCCCGGGCATCGCCCCGCACCCGATCGGCCCCGGTCCGCGCCCGCCCCGGCCCATCGCCCGACCCGCACCCGGTCGGTCCCGCCCCGGCCCCGCCCCGCGCCCGACGGCTCAGGACGCCCCAGGCTCGCCC
>NZ_VCLA01000176.1 GCF_009600885.1 Streptomyces jumonjinensis | reverse complement strand
CGCCGTAAATCATGAGTCCCGGCACCACCCCGGAGCGGACACCGGACCTTGACCCACCGCGCCCAGCCCCACCCCGACGCACCCGGAGCGGCCCCCGGACCCCAGCCCCGAAGCACCCCAGCCCCGAAGCCCCCGCACCCAGCCCGAAGCCCCCCGAAGCCCCAGCTCAGGTATCGCATTCGAGCACCGCGCGGCACAGCCCGCACCGGGCGCGTACCCGTCCGCGCACCGGGACCCGGATGCGCTGATGGCAGGTGGGGCAGGCGAAGGAGACGCGCAGCCCGTCCGGCCCGCTCTCGAAGGCGTACCCCTCCGCCCGGACCGGGCCGCCCTGCCCACCCTGCCCGGCCGCATGTCTGCGCTCCTTGGCGTACCGATGCCGCCCCGTCCAGCCTGCGGCAGTCAGCGGCGGCTGCCGGCCGTCGCGCAGCGCCCGCGCGCGCCCTTCGGTGTACGCGGTGTACCCCTGCGGGCTGGTGAACCACGGCGAGGGGTCCTCGTCGAAGGCGAGCGACCGCTTGGCGAGCACATAGCCGAACTCCTCAGGGGTGAGGTACCCCAGCTTCTGACTGGTCAGCTGGTCCTCCCGGTAGGCGTCCAGCAGCAGCCACCCGGCCCCGAGATAGGTCGTCGCGGTGTCGGTGAGGATCTCGTTGTCGCGGGTCCCGGGAAAGGAGAGGTCGAGCCGGTGCAGCAGCACATGGGTGATCTCGTGGGCCAGCGCGGCCCCGATGTCCCGGCGGTGCGTGCGGAAGCGGTCGTTCAGCTCGATGAAGTACTCGGGGCCCGCGGTCAGTTCCACGCTCGCGGCATGCTCCATCTCGCGGAAGCTGACGATCACCCGGGCGTCCGGCAGCCGCAGATGCCGCACCAGGGCGTGGGCCACCCGCTGCGCGCCGAGATGGAGGTCGTCCGCATCGGCGAAGGCGGCCTCGACGGGGAGCACGCTCGGTGCGTACGAGCGTACGCCGTCGGGTGAGAGCCGCCGGTACAGCGCTGTGATCGCGGCCCTTACGGTGTCGAGGTGCGGATAGCCGCGCACCACGTCGCTGTCCTTCGTCACCACGTTCCGTACCCCCTGCACGACGGTCGGCCCGCTTCAACTCTACGGCGCTGCGCGGGCGAATCGGCTCTGGCACACGAGCTGCGGACGGGTGTTCCGGTACCCCTGGGGCGGCCGTGACGGCGTCGCGCGAGCCCCCCGCGAGCCCCCC
>NZ_VCLA01000175.1 GCF_009600885.1 Streptomyces jumonjinensis | reverse complement strand
CACCTTGCCGCCGGACACCGCCTTGACGGAGGTGCCGGTCGGCACGGGGAAGTCGACTCCGGTGTGGTAGCCGCTGGACCAGGCGGAGCCCGTCTTCCGGTACGGGGTGCCGGTGGCCGCGTCGACGGGGGCGCTCAGCCGCGAGGGCCGGGTGGTCTTGGCTCCGCTGGTGACGGTCTTCGCCTGCTGCTTCTTCAGATGGGGCGTCTGCTTGTCCGGCGTGCCCTTCTTCTCGGTCCGCGGCGGCGCCTGCTTCTTCGGGTCGAGCTTCTTCGGGGCCTGCTTCTGGGGCAGCTGCTTCTGCGGGGCCTGTTTCTGCGGGGCGGCCTGCTTCTTCGGCGCCTGCGTCTGCGGGGCCTGCTTCTGGGGGGCCTGCTTCTGGGGCAGCGGCTTCTCCCCCGTCTTCGACGCGTCCATCCGGATGACCAGCCGCTGGCCGGGGAGGATCAGATCCGGGTCGGAGCCGACCGTCGTACGGTTCTGCGCGTACAGCTGCTGCCAGCCGCCCCGGACCTCCTTCTGGTAAGCGATCTTGGAGAGAGAGTCGCCACGGGCCACGGTGTAGCCCTCGCGGTGGGTGGGAACCGAGGTCGGCGAGGTCTTCTGCTGGACCGTCTGGAGGGGGACCGCCTTCGCGGGCGTCGCCGTACGCCTGTTCTCCCGGTCGCTCCGGTCGGCGTCGGCCGCCCGCTCCGGCGAGAGCTGGGGGGAGGCGCCGCCCCGCTGGAGACCGGCGCGCTCCGAGCAGTTGGGCCAGGCTCCGGGGCCCTGCCCCTTCAGCACCCGCTCGGCGACGGCGATCTGCTGGTCCCTGCTGGCGAGGTCGGCGCGCGGGGCGTACTCCCGGCCGCCGTACGCCTCCCAGGTGGACTGGCTGAACTGAAGGCCCCCGAAATAGCCGTTCCCCGTATTGATCTTCCACTGACTGGTGGACTCGCAGGCGGCGACCTTCTCCCACACATCCATGGACGCGGAGTGCGCGGAACCCGCCCCCACGAGCGGAAGGGCTATTCCGGCTCCGCCCGCGGTGATCGTGAGAGAGGCACGATTGAATCGGCTCGGCTGATACTTGCGGTGCCGACCGGTTGCGGTCATGTGAGGCTCCCCCACTGAACAGGTTTGTCAAATGACGAATAGGTCACGTTCAGCGGTCAACCTAAGTGCTCGAATCAGGCCGTGACAAGGGCTCAATGCGGGCGCACTGGGAGCAGAGGGGACGGCCGGAACGCATCCCGCCCTCTGCGGCACCGGCCCCCGTGCACAGGGGAGTTGGCCGCCGCGCACAGGGGGCTCGGCGCCTCCACCGTTGTGCGCCGCCGCCCCCCGCCGCCGCCCCCGCCGCCGCCCTGCCGTCCGCCCCCGGCGGCCCGTCCGTGCCCGCCCGGCGCGAAGCCGTGGGAGACGCCCGCCGCCGCCCCGGACGCGGTACCCCATCGGAGCGACTTCCCACCCGCCCGG
>NZ_VCLA01000174.1:78867-90884 GCF_009600885.1 Streptomyces jumonjinensis | reverse complement strand
GGCTGTCGAGTGGGGCCCGGGGGCCTCCACCGGGGTCAGTCGGTGGCGATCGCGTTCAGCACGTTCATCCGGCCCGCCCGGAACGCCGGGACGAGTGCGGCGAAGAGCCCCACGAACGCGGATGCCACGAAGACCATCCCGATCGTCGGCCAGGGGATCTCCAGGACCTTCAGGCCCTCCAGCGCCAGCAGCTTCTGGGCCGCCATGCCCCAGCCCATGCCCAGGCCGAGGCCGAGCAGTGCGCCGAAGAGGGCGATGACGACGGACTCCAGCCGGATCATGCGGCGCAGCTGGCGGCGGGAGAGGCCGATGGCCCGCATCAGTCCGATCTCGCGGGTCCGTTCGACGACGGAGAGCGCCAGGGTGTTCACCACGCCGAGGACGGCGACGATGATCGCGAGTGCCAGCAGGCCTTAGACGATGTTCAGCAGCTGGCCGATCTGGTCCTGAAGGTCTTTCTTGTAGTCGGTCTGGTCGCGGACCTTGTACTGCGGATAGTCCGCCAGCGACGCCTTGAGGGCGGCCTGCGCCTCCTCGGTCTGACCGTCCTTCGCCGAGGCCAGCAGCATCTGGTTCTGCGGCATCTTCTCCGCGGGGATGTACCGCTCGGCGGTGTCGATGCTGATGTACTTCGCGCCCTGGTCCATGCTGCCCTCGTCCGAGGTGATCGCAGCGACCCTGAGCTCAGCGGTCTCGCCTCCGGTGAAGGCGACGGAGAGGGTGTCGCCGATCTTCACCCCGTGCTTCTCGGCGTAGTCGCCGCCGACGCTGATGGCGTTCTTCCCGTACGCGGCGGACTGCTCGCCCTCGACCATGTCCCGGCGCAGATCCTGCGCATAGGTCGGGTCGGTGGCGGCGATGGTCTCCTGGGCGGCCTTCCCGCCCGGGGCGGTGACCTTCGCGGCCAGCATCCGGTACTGGGTGATGTGCTCGACGCCCTCGGCCTTCTCCATCGCCTTCTGGGCCTGGGGCACGATCGGCTGTCCGGTGCCGGTCTGGATGATGAAGTCCGCGCCCACGCTCCGGTCGAGCTCGTCGGTGGCCGAGGCGACCATGGAGGAGCCGACCACAGAGAGGCAGGCCACCAGGGCGAGCCCGATCATCAGGGCCGCGCCGGTGGCTCCGGTGCGGCGGGGGTTGCGCAGGGCGTTGCGCTCCGCCATCCGGCCGACGGGGCCGAACATCCGCAGCACCAGCGTGCTGAGCACCCGTACCACCACTCCCGCGAGCAGCGGGCCGATGACGACGAAGCCGAGCAGGGTGAGGACGACGCCGACGCCGAGGAGGAGGGAGCCGCCCTTGGCCTGGTCGGCCTGGGCGGTGGCCAGCAGGGCGAGACCGCCCGCGCCGGTCAGCAGCAGCCCGATCGCGGCCCGCGCCCAGCCGGACTTTCCGTCGGCGGGGGTTCCGGCGTCGCGCAGGGCGGCCATCGGGGAGACCTTGCCGGCCCGGCGGGCCGGGACATAGGCGGCGACGACGGTGACGATGACGCCGAGGGCGAGACCGATGGCCGGGGTCGTCCACTTCACGGTCAGATCGTCCGTGGAGAGATTCATCCCGAGGCTGCCCATCAGCTCCATCAGACCGATGGCGAGCCCCACTCCGGCCGCGACGCCCGTGAGGGAGCCGACGACGCCGAGCAGCAGGGCCTCGAACAGCACGGAGCGGTTGATCTGCTTCCGGCTGGAGCCGATGGCCCGCATCAGACCGATCTCGCGGGTGCGCTGGGCGACCAGCATCGAGAAGGTGTTGACGATGAGGAAGACGCCGACGAGGAAGGCGATTCCGGCGAAGCCGAGCATCGCGTACGTCATGACGTTGAGGAACTGGCCGAGCTCCTCGCGGCCCTCGTCCGACGCCTCCTTCGCGGTGCTGATCTTGTAGGTGTCGCCAAGCACTCCGGCGACGTTCTTCTTGAGCCGGTCGTGGCTGACGCCGTCGGCGGCGGTGACGGAGATATAGGTGAAGAGGCCCTTCTCGCCGAGCAGCTGGCGCTGGGCGGTCGGGGTGTCGAAGTAGAAGAGCGCGGCGCCGGGGTTGGTCACCTTGAAGGAGGCGATGCCGGAGACCTCGGCGGTGAAGTCGCCGGTGACGGTGATGGTGCGCACCTCGTCGCCGAGCCCGAGGCCGTGCTTGTCGGCGGTGTCGGCGTCGACCAGAACATCGGCGGGGCCGCGCGGGGCGTGACCTGAGGAGATCTCCATCGCCCGGAGGTCGCTGTCGGTCCAGTTGCCGGCGACGGTCGGGGCGCCGCCCTTCGCGCCGAGGTTCTTGTTCTCGGCGTCGACGACGGTGACGCTCGTGCTGGAGATGGCGCCCTCGGCCGACTTCACCCCCTCGGCGGACTTCACCTTCTGGAGTGCGGCGGCGGGCAGGGTCTCGGGCTTGCCGGTCTGCGAAGGGGCCCCTTCTTCCGCGCCGGCCTTCTCCCGGGTTTTGACGCTGACATCGGAGGCGGTGACGGCGAAAAGCTTGTCGAACGTGGTGTTCATGGTGTCGGTGAAGACGAGCGTCCCCGACACGAAGGCCACGGAGAGCAGCACCGCCACCGCCGACAGCGCCATGCGTCCCTTGTGCGCGAGGAAGTTGCGCAGAGAGGTCTTGAGGACGGTCACGACGTACGCCCCCGGGCGTCGAAGTCCTTCATCCGGTCGAGCACGGCTTCGGCGGTGGGCCGGAACATCTCGTCGACGATCCGGCCGTCCGCGAGATAGAGCACCCGGTCGGCGTAGGAGGCGGCGACCGGGTCATGGGTGACCATGACAATGGTCTGGCCGAGCTCGTCCACGGACTGGCGGAGGAAGCCGAGAACTTCGGCGCCCGCGCGGGAGTCGAGGTTTCCGGTGGGCTCGTCACCGAAGATGATCTCGGGCTGGGCGGCGAGGGCGCGGGCGACGGCGACACGCTGCTGCTGGCCGCCGGAGAGCTGGGTGGGGCGGTGCTTCAGCCGGTCGGCGAGGCCGACGGTCTCCACGACCCGGTTGAGCCAGGCGGCGTCGGGCTTGCGGCCCGCGATGTCCATGGGGAGGGTGATGTTCTCCAGGGCGCTGAGCGTGGGCAGCAGATTGAACGCCTGGAAGATGAAGCCGATCCGGTCCCTGCGGAGCTGGGTGAGCTTCTTGTCCTTGAGGCCGGTTATCTCGGTGTCGTCGAGATAGATCCGGCCGGAGGTGACGGTGTCGAGCCCGGCGAGGCAGTGCATCAGGGTCGACTTGCCGGAGCCGGAGGGGCCCATGATGGCGGTGAACTGGCCTCGGGTGATGTCGACGTCGACCGCGTCGAGCGCGACGACCCGGGTCTCCCCCGCGCCGTACGCCTTGACGACCTCACGTCCGCGCGCGGCGACGGCCGTACGCCCTCCGGTGTCCCCATGCCGGGGAGTGGTCACAGCCGTTGTCACTTGATGTCTCCTATGTCGGTCAACTGTCCGGTGTCACCGCGTCGTTACGAGTCTGCTGGTCGCGGCCGTCCGGCGCCCTGGGGCGCGGCGCAGTCCTGAACCGGGGGTTTTCCCCACCCCCCGGCGGTGCGGACCGCCGTCCACCAGGACCGGCGCCGCGTAAGAACAACCTAAGGACCCAGGCGCGGCGGCAGCGTCGTCCCTCGGAACGAACCTCCCCCGGCCGTTCGTAGGGTCCAGCCCCTAGGGGTCTCGCCCCTGCGGCCGATGCCGGGGACGAAGCCGCAGCTCTCCCGCTGCTCTTGTCTCAAGTGAGATGGTGTGCCGACGAGTTAGATGCAAAGGGAAAGGATTCAGGGTGGGGAAGAGTCCACGGCTGTCCGTACCGGGCAGCCCGGTCACACCGGCCGCCGACCGCTCCCGGCCGGGCGGCGCGGTGGTCGCGGCGCTGATGATGTGCATGGGGCTGGCGGCGATCGACGGCACGATCGTGTCGACCGCCGTACCGCAGATCGTCGGGGACCTCGGGGGCTTCTCCGTCTTCTCCTGGCTCTTCTCCGGCTATCTGCTGACGGTCACGGTCACCCTGCCGGTGTACGGGAAGCTCTCCGACACCCTCGGCCGCAAACCGGTCCTGATCGTGGGCATCGTCCTCTTCCTCATCGGCTCGCTGCTGTGCGCCCTGGCGTGGAACATGGCGTCGCTGATCGCGTTCCGGATCGTCCAGGGGCTGGGCGGAGGCGCGCTCCAGGGCACGGTGCAGACGATCGCGGCGGATCTGTACCCGCTGAAGGAGCGGCCGAGGATACAGGCGAGGCTGTCGACGGTGTGGGCGGTGTCGGCGGTCGCGGGCCCGGCGGTGGGGGGACTGCTGGCGGCCTACGCGGACTGGCGCTGGATCTTTCTGATCAATCTGCCGCTGGGGGCGGTGACGCTCTGGCTGATCATCCGCTATCTGCACGAGCCGGGGCGTACGGGGACGGGGGCCGGTTCCCCGAAGGGCGTGGGGCGTACGGGCACGGGGGCCGGTTCCCCGGACCGCTCGCGGCGTACGCGTACGGGCACGGGCACGGGTACTCCGGCCGCCGCCCGGCCCCGGATCGACTGGCCCGGGGCGCTGACCGTCTTCGGCGCGGGCGCGGCGCTGCTCACCGCGCTGGTGCAGGGCGGGGTCGGCTGGCCCTGGCTCTCCGCCCCCTCCCTGACGCTGCTGGCCGCCGGGGCGGTGCTGCTGGCCCTCACGGTGGTGATCGAGCGCCGGGCCGCCGACCCCATGCTGCCCGGCTGGGTCTGGCGGCGGCGTCCCATCGCCGCGGTCAATCTGGCGCTCGGCGCGCTGGGTCTGCTGATGATCGCCCCGACAGTCTTTCTGCCGACCTACGCCCAGTCCGTGCTGGGCCTCGATCCGATATCCGCCGGTTTCGTGCTGTCGGCGATGACCCTCAGCTGGCCGATCACCGCCGCCCTGTCCAGCAGGCTCTACACCCGGATCGGCTTCCGGCAGACAGCGATCATCGGCATCGCGCTGGCGGCCCTGATCCTCGCGGTCTTCCCGCTGCTCCCCTACCCCGCCGAACCCTGGCAGCCCGCCTTGATCATGCTGCTGCTCGGCGGGGCGCTGGGGCTGTTCCAGCTGCCGCTGATCGTGGGCGTGCAGGCCACCGTGGGCTGGTCCGAGCGGGGCACGGCGACCGCGTCCATACTCTTCTACCGCCAGATCGGGCAGAGTCTGGGCGCGGCGCTCTTCGGCGCGGTGGCCAATGCCGTCCTGACCGCCCGTCTGGGCGGCGCGGGGGACCTGGACTCGGTCTCCCACACCCTGGAGGACTCGGCCTCCCTCACCGCCGAGGCGGCCGACCGGCTGCGGCGCGCGGTGGACGCGGCGGTCGATCATGTCTATGTCGGCGCGGCGGGGGCGGCCGTGCTCGCCCTGCTGGTGCTGGTGTTCCTGGCGCCCCGCCACTTTCCGGTGATCGACGAGGAGGCCGAGGAAGCCGAGCGACCCGCCGGCTGACCGCTGCCCCGGGGCCAGCCCCCGAACCCCCGCTCCTCAATCGCCGGAGGGGCTGGATTTTGCGCCCCCGCTCGCCACCGGCGGGGCTGGGGCTTGTGTGCGAGCCACCCCGCCCGGCGTCGGGCCCTCGTCGGGGGCCAGCCCCCGAACCCCCGCGCCTCAAACGCCGGCGAGGCTGATTTTGGCTCCCCGCGCCTCAAACTCCCCCAGACTTCGTCCGGGGGGACCCCCAAGGGGCTGTTTTTGGCTCCCCGCTCCTCAACAGCCGGAGGGGCTGGATTTTGCTCGCCTCAATCTCCCCGACCCCCAAGGAGCTGGGTTTGCCGGGGGCAGAGTGTGCGGGGTCCCGGGGTGCGGGGTCCGTCCTCAATCTCCCCCAGACTTCGTCCGGGGGGACCCCCAAGGGGCTGGGTTTGCTGAGGCTGCCCGGCTCCCGGGACAGGCGGCGGGCGGGTTGGGGTCTCAGGGGAGGGGGTCGCGCTCCCCAGCGGCTGAGCCCGCTTGGTACGACCGGGATAGACGGCGGGCGGTTTCGACTTCATGGGAGGGGGCCGCGCAGGGGTGGTGCCGGGACGTAAAACGTGATTTTGTGGCGCAAAGGAGGCCCGCCATCAAACAGGGACTGGAAACGCGCCGTAAATCATGAGTCCCGGCACCACCCCGGAGCGGACCCCGCACCCCAGCCACGGAGCACCCCCACCCGGAGCGGACACCGGACCCCAGCACACCACACCCAGCCCACACCGCACCGCGCCCAGCGGAACCCCGGCCGCCTCAGCCGTCCCCCGGAGCCCGCCCGGTCAAGGTCGCCAGGCTGTCGCTGATATGCGCCATATGCGCCTGCATCTCCTCGCGGGCCTCCTCGTGCTCCCGGACCACCCGCTCCGTCTCCCGGGCGATCCGCTCCTCCCGCAGCCGCGCCTGGGCGAGCAGTTCGGCGGCTTGCGCCTCGGCGTCCTCCTGGCCGTGGCGGGCCTGCTCCTCGGTCTGTGCCACCGTGCGTCCGGCCTCGGCGAGCAGCGCGTCGGCGCGGGCGGCGAGATCGGCGTGGCGGGCGGCGACCTCGGCATCGCGCCCGGCCAGTTCACGGCCTTCCGACTCCCAGCGCTCGGCCTGCTCCGACTCCAGAGCGGAGAGCAGATCCTCCGCGCGGGCACGCGTCTCCTGCCAGGCGGCGAGGGACTCCGCACGACGGGACTCCGCCTCCGCGCGGGCTTCGCCGACGGTTCCGTCCGCGTCCGCATGCGCCGCGGCCAGGACCGCCTCCGCCTGCGCGTCGGCGGCCGAGCGCAGCTCGTCCGACCGGGTGCGCGCCGCGTCGCGCGCCCGCTGCGCGGCTGCCTCGGCCTCGTCCCGGGCGGCCCCGGCGGCGGCGCGCGCCATGGCCCGCACCTCCCCCGCCTCCTCCTCGGCCAGGGTGAACAACCGCGCCGCCCGGGGGCCCATCGATTCATAGGTCTGGGGCTGCAGCGCCGCGACCGTCTCGCGCAGCCGGGCCGCCTCCGCCTCCATCTCCTTGGCGAGCACGGTCAGTCTGGCCACGCGCTCCCAGGCGTCGTCGCGCTCCCGGGAGACCGCGGTGACGTGGGCGTCGGCCGCCTCCATGCGGTAGCCGCGGCGTACGACGGCGAATCCATGAGGCGACACCGATGCACTGCTCATCCTTCAAGCCCCTTCCGATCCCCAACGACGCATGAGGGCGATTGTGCTCATATCCTTCCGGATCCAAGACAAACGCTCATAATGCGACACTGTGCCATCCGACGAAACTGGTCCAAAACGGATCGCCCGATCCATCGGCGATGAATCGGGCGACCGGGGCATACGGAGGGCGAGGGCTACAGGAGCCCGTCCCACATCTGCTCCAGCAGCACCGACCACCAGCTCTCCGGCGACGACAGCGCCGCCGGATCGAGGGACGCGAGCTGTGCCTGGAAGTCGACCGTCCAGCGGCCGGCCTGCTCGGGGTTGAGGCCGTAGCGGAACCGCCACATCCGGCCGAGCAGCGCCATACAGCGGACGAACTCGGGCAGTCCGCTGTTGACGAACTGCGGGGCCGTGGGCTGTCCGCCGGGGCCCGCCTCCACCGGCACGGCGACGATGTGCGCCGTGCCGTACTGGACGCAGATCGCCCGGCCGAAGTCGTTGCCCACCACCAGATACGAGCCCGCGTCGACCGCCGCCCGCACCTGGCGCTGTGCGGCCAGCTCGGCCAGCGTCGGCACCACCGGGTGAGCGGGCTGCGCCCAGAAGAACGGGTTGAAGTCGCCTGGCAGCCCGGCCCACACCAGGGTCGCCGCCACGATCTCCGGCACCCCCTGGCGGGAGACCGCGCGCTGGTCGAACCGGCAGATGCCCTGCGGCCCGAACGCCGAGACCAGCTCATGGGCCACCCCCTGCGGCGGGATCGGCGGGGCCTGCTGCACCTGCGGCAGCGGCGCGCGCACCGGCGCGGGGCGTGCCGGTCCGTCCGCGACCTGGTGCAGCTCCCCCTGGTGGGTGACGAGCCGGCGCATGCCGTCCTGCCGTCCGGCGTGATCGGTGCCGTACGGGGCGATGCTGGTGATCCGCGCCTGCGGCCAGGTCTCGCTGATCATGCGGGCGCAGTAACCGCCGGGCAGCGAGCAGGACTCAAGCTCGGTGTGGAGCTCCAGCACCTGCTGCGGCGGTACGTTCAGCGCCCGCAGCTCGTGCAGGATCTGCCACTCCGGGTGCGGGGTGCCGGGCGCGGAGCGGCGGATCAGCTGTGCCTCGGAACCGTCCGGCGCGCGGTAGCGCAGGACGGCCTGGTAGCCGGGTCCGACGGTGGGCACCCCCATGGGCCGCTGCGGAAATCCGTACGGCGGCGGGGTGCCGCCCTGCGGTACGGGACCGGGAGGCATGGGCGGACCCGGCGGACCGGGGGGCGCGACGGGGCCCGTGGGGCCGGGCCCGGAGAGCACGGTGGCCGCCTGGTGCATCCCGGGCATCGGACCGGGAGGCGGACCGGGAGGCCCCGGAGGAGCGGGCGGACCGGGCGGAGCGGTGGGAGCGGGCGGGACTCCCGGGCCCCGGCCCTGGGGACCGGCAGGAGCGGTGGGGCCCGTCCGGCCCGGGTCGGAGAGCACGGTGGCCGCATGGTGCACCCCGCCGGACGGGGAGAGCGGCGGAAGCGGGGAGCTGAGCTGGGTGGGCATGTATCCCCCGGCGGGCGCACCGGGGCCGGACGGCGGCGGGGTCTCCGTGCCGGAGCCGGAGTCAGCGCCGGCGCCGGAGAGCCCGCTGGGCACGGTGTGCTTCAGGGTCGGCCGGACGGCGGTCGGCGGGAGCCGGCTGCCGCCCTCCATCAGCGCGGTGCGCATGTCGGCGGGCACCAGGGGGTCATCGTCCGCGTCACCGCCGGCGGCGACGGGCGAGGAGTACACGGTGTCGGGCAGGGGCACGGAGGCGTCGTCCGCGCCCACCGCGCTGGTGTCGGTCCAGCCCGGCGTAGCCCCCGGAGGCGCACCGGCAGGGGCACCCGAGGCCCCCGAAGAATCGGACCACGCCGCGTCGCCGCCCCGTGAGCTCCCGCCCGACTGGGAGGCGTTGACCGCGCCCGCCGTGGGGGCCTGCTGCTCCATCGGCTCCGTGTCCGCGTCCGTGTCCGCGTCCGCCGGGGCGGCCGGAGCGCCCGCCGGGTCCTGGGCCCACTCCGGCGGGGTCAGCAGAAACGACGTCTGGTTCTGGTCGATCCGGCGCGGCGGCTCCGGCACGGCGGCCGGGGCGGCGGCCGTGCCGCCGTACTCCTCCTCGTACCGTCTGATCACCTCGCCCACCGGCAGTCCGGGCCAGAGCGTCGCCTCGCCGCTGTCGCGCGCGATCACCAGCCGCTGCGCCCCACCGTCCGAGCGCGCGCCGTCCTCGCGGTCCTCCGCCCAGACGACGAAGCCGAGGCCGAATTCCCGTACCCGCACCTCCCGGTGCTGATACGGCGGCACATCGCCGTTGACCCACTCTTCCGCGCGCTCCTGCGCCTGCGCGAAGGTCACCATGGGAGCGTCACTCCTCGTCCGAGACCGGGACGGCGCGCGCGAAGCCGCCGTCCACCATCAGGTTCGCCACGGTCTCCAGCTCCGGCGGATTGCCCGCGAGCCGCCGGAGGAAGCCGTCGAAGTCGTCGCCGCAGGGCAGCAGCAGCCGTTCCATCCGCTCCTGGACGGTCCAGCCGTCACGGTCGCGCGCGTCGTCATAGGCGCAGAACCAGACCGAGCCGGTCCGCGTGCCCCTGACCTTGACAGCCAGGATGCCGCCCTGGACGAAGCCGACCCCGAGGTAGTCCTTGGCCAGATGGTCCCGCAGGCATTTGTTGACGTACACGAGATCGTTGACGGCGGCCTCGTCCCGGACCGTCAGAAACGGCTGGTCGACCAGGAGCCCCAGCTCCGCGTCGAGCGCCACGCCGACCGGGGCGCAGCCGCCCGCGGCCTTCAGGAAGGTGCGGTAGGCGCCGGGCAGCCGGTAGCCCAGGTCCTCCTCCACGCCGCTCAGCTGCTGCTCGGAGACGGAGAGGGTCCCCTTGGGCAGGCCGAAGTGCGCGGGCCGGGTCTCCTGGAGCGGGCGGGTGCCGTGCCGGGCCGGGTCGACCGGGGTCGTCGCCAGTCCGCCGTGGTGCCGCAGCAGCGCTTTGACCTCGACGGGGATCAGTTCGAGCCGCCGGGTGCCGCGGACGTGGTGCCAGGTCCAGCCGTGCGGGGTGGCCACGGCGGGGACGGTGTCCCACAGCTCGTGCCCGGAGGCGTGCAGCGCGGCGTTGGCCGAGACGTAGTCGGTGAGACGCAGTTCGTCGGCGCCGAAGCCCTCGGGGGGCTCGGCTATCTCCGCGGCGGCACGGGCGTACGGCGAGAAGTCCGGGTAGCCGTCCGCGTCCACGCGTACCCCGGCGGGGTGGCGCGCGGCCCGGACGGGGTCCGGGAAGCGCACGGTCTGGCCCGCGTAGGCCGCGTTCGGCGGCATGCCGCGGCCGGCTCCGTCCGACGGCTGACCGGGGCCGCCCGGCGGCGGCGCGGCGACTGACCCGGCTCCCCGGGTCTTGGGGTCCGGAGGTGTCTCCAGACCTTGCCGACCTGTCGTCATGGCGATCCGCCCCCTGCTGGCTTCCGACTGTCCGGGACAGCCTAAGCGTTGGGGCCCCGGGGGACGCCGGTCCTCCCGGCGGTCCGCGGCGATCGTCGGGGAGCGGTCACCACGTGTCACAACCGGGTGACCGAATACCCACGGACGGGCACGTTTCAGCGGCCCGCCTTCCCGCCACGGCGGCACGTTTGGCAGGCTGATCCTTCACTTCGGGGGAGTGCACGGGAGGGGACGACAGCACCATGCACACAGCGCAACCAGGGACTCCGGGCACGACAGGTGATCCTCGTCTGAGCTGGAGCGGCACCGACGGGGTCCGCCCGCCCATGCTCAGCCACCGGCGGGACGGGATTCTGCCGGCGGTCGCGGCAGCACTCTCCGTACGCGGCGAGACGCTCAAGTCGACGGCGGGGAAGGGGGACCGGCCGCCGGTGCTCCACCCTCTCGTACAGGACTTTCTGGACACTCTGACCAGCGACCGGCGGGAGCGTTTCACCGGGCGCTGCCCGGAGGCGATTCTGCTGTCCCGCCATCTGACGGCCGCCGAGAGCGGCCGTTCCAAACGGGCGCGGCGCAAGCCGCTGACGCACGGCGAGGCGAAACGGGCGCTGAAGCAGGCGAAGCTGACGGCGCGCAGGATCCGGGAGGACGGGGATCCGCTGCACGGCAGCTATGCGCCGCCCTGCCGCTCCTGTACGGCGATGCTCGATCATTTCGGGGTCCGCGCAGTGGACCCGACCGCGACGGATTCCACGAATGGCTGATCTCGTACCGATGTCCGACAACCACAGCACCACCCGGTTCCCGGTCGCGGTCGACGCGGCGCTGCGCGAGGCGGGGTGGCGGCCCGGCCGGTGGGACATCAAGCTGGCCGAGCACTGGGCCGACACCCTGCGCGGTCACGCGTCCCCGGCGGGGCACCGGCACACGGTCTTCCCGGCGGCGGTGGAGGCGTGGGCGGAGTTCGGGGGGCTGCGGATCACCGCACTGGGCCCGGGCCGGCAGACCGCGCCGCCGGTGGTGCGCGTCGATCCGCTGGCGGGGCTGCATCTGGCGCGGACGCTGGCGGATCTGGGGCGGGCGCTGGAGACGGAGATCTCTCCGCTGGGGGTGGAGGGGGAGGATCAGGCGGTGCTGGCGATCGATGTGGCGGGGCGGGTGTACAGCGTGGACCACGCGGGGGACTGGTATCTGGGGCAGGACATGGACCAGGCGCTGATGACCCTGGTGACGGGGTTGCAGCCGCAGCGGCTGACCTTGGGGTGAGGGGCCTCTCGGCCCCGTCCGGCCGGCCCTTGCATGCGAGCCGCCCTGCGCGGCGCGGGCCCTCGTCGGGGGCCAGCCCCCGAACCCCCGCGCCTCAAACTCCCCCAGACTTCGTCCGGGGGGACCCCCAAGGGGCTGATTTTGGCCCCATGGGGCTGGGTTTGCCGGGGGCGGAGTGTGCGGGGTCCCGGGGTGCGGGGTCCGTCCTCAAACGCCGGACGGGCTGGTTCTGCTGGGATAGAC
>NZ_VCLA01000174.1:48579-78779 GCF_009600885.1 Streptomyces jumonjinensis | reverse complement strand
CCACCCCGGAGCGGACCCCGGACCCCAGCACACCACCGCCCAGCCCACACCGCACCGCACCGCACCGCGCCCAGCGGCACCCCACCCCAGGGAACCCCGCGCGAGCGGGCTACCCCCCGGGGCCGTCGCGGTGGGGCAGGACCGCCGAGACGCGGAAGCCGCCCGTGTCGGTGGGGCCCGAGACGAAGACGCCGCCCAGGGCCAGCACCCGCTCGCGCATCCCCACCAGGCCGTTGCCGCCGCTCGGCAGGGCCGCGCCGGGGGCGGCGCCCGCCGCGTCCGGGGCGCCGTTCTCGACCTGCATGGCGACCTCGGCGTCCCGGTGCGCGAGGCGCACCATCACCTTGGCCCCGGCCGCGTGCTTGTGGACGTTGGTCAGGGCCTCCTGGACGACCCGGAACGCGGTCTGCTCGATCTCGGGGGCGTACTCCCTCGTCTCGCCCTGGACGGCCAGCTCGACCACCATCCCGGTCTGCCGGGACTGCTCGACGAGGTCCTCCACATCGGCGAGGGACGGCCCGTCCTGGACGGCTGCTGCCGCAGCGGCAGCGGCAGCGGCGGCGCCGACCGCCGCGAGCGGCACCGAGGCGGCGGAGCGCGGCCCGCCGTCGCCCGTGCGCAGCACCCCGAGCATCTCGCGCAGCTCGGTCAGCGCCTGTCGGCCCATGTCCCCGACCAGCGCGGCGTTCTTCACCGCCTTCGGCGGGTCCTTCAGCGCGACCGCCTGGAGCGCCGCCGCGTGGACGACCATCAGGCTCACCCGGTGCGCCACGACGTCGTGCATCTCCCGCGCGATCCGGGTGCGCTCCTCCGTACGCGCCCACTCGGCCCGCTGCTCGGCGCGGTCCGCGAGCAGCGACAGCTCCTGCTCCAGGCTGTCCGCGCGCTCGCGCAGGCTCTCCATGAGCCGCCGCCGGGCCCCTATGTAGAGGCCGAGGAGGACGGGCGGCAGGGTGATCGCGGCCGACACCATGGCCGCGATCACCGGTACGTACCAGATGCTGCCGGCCACGAGCTCGGCGGACTGCACGTCCTGGTGGAGCCGTACGAAGCTGATGATCAGGGTCGCGGTCAGCGACATCCCGGCGAGTGTGGCGATGATCCGGCGCGGCACCTCGGACGCGGCGAGCGTGTAGAGCCCGACGATGGTCAGCAGATAGCCCATCTCCAGCGGGGTGACCGCGATCGAGACGAGGACGACCGCGATCGGCCAGCGCCGCCGCAGCACGAGCACGGGTCCGGCGAGCAGTCCGAAGAGGATTCCCAGGGATATGGGGATCCCGATCCGCTCCGCGGTCCGGGCGCCCTCGCCGACGCACTCCAGCGTCGAGAGGAGAGCGAGCCCCATGTCCAGTGCGGCACTGCGCCGCCTTTCCCACCACAGCCACGTACGGGTGGTCGTGCCCGTACCGTCCTGGTGTGCCCCCGTTGCGGTCATGGCTCCCAGACTACGGGCGGGCGCGGGGGATTCTCACGGCGGTTTCCCGGGGCGTCTTCATCACATCGCGCGGGTCCCGGGGGCGTCGCCCGCGGGTCCCGGGGGCGGTCGCCGGGCCGTCCCGCTCCGGAGAAAGCGGCGATCTCCACCGTCGCGTCGAAGGGCCCCGGTACGGCATAGTAGGGGCTGCCTCCCGGCCCGATCCATGGATTCGGGCAGAGCGGGCGATCCATCCCAGGTCGTCTAATGGCAGGACAAATGGTTTTGGTCCATTGAATGAGGGTTCGATTCCTTCCCTGGGAGCAGTGAGGGCGGGTTCCGGCCGGTGCGGCCGGGGCCCGCCCTCGGTGCGTCGGAGTGACCCCCCGGTATCCTTCGGACGTCCACCACCCGAAGCCGAAGGGCATTCCCGTGAGCGCCAACCGCCCGGCAGCCGTCGTCGTCCTCGCAGCGGGTGAAGGCACCCGCATGAAGTCGAAGACCCCCAAGGTTCTGCATGAGATCTGCGGGCTCTCGCTCGTCGGACATGTCGTCCGCGCCGCCCGTGAGCTGGACCCCCGGCATCTCGTCGTCGTCGTCGGACACGCCGGCGAGCAGGTCCAGGGCCATCTCACCGAAGTGTGGCCGGGCACCCGCACCGCCTTCCAGGCCGAGCAGAACGGCACCGGGCACGCCGTGCGGATCGCGCTGGAGGAGCTCGGGCCGGACATCGACGGAACCGTGGTCGTCGTCTGCGGCGACACCCCGCTGCTCTCCGGCGAGACCCTCACCGCCCTCACCGCCGCGCACGGCGCCGACGGCAACGCCGTCACCGTGCTGACCGCCGAGGTCCCCGACTCCACCGGATACGGCCGGATCGTCCGCGACGCCGCCGGCGCGGTCACCGCGATCGTCGAGCACAAGGACGCCACCGCCGCCCAGCGCGCCATCCGCGAGATCAACTCCGGTGTCTTCGCCTTCGACGGGCGGCTGCTCGCCGAAGCCCTGGGCAAGGTGCGCACCGACAACAGCCAGGGCGAGGAGTACCTCACCGATGTGCTGGGCATCCTGCGCGAGGCCGGGCACCGGGTCGGCGCGGCCGTCACGGGCGATCACCGCGAGATCCTCGGCATCAACAACCGCGTCCAGCTCGCCGAGGCCCGCCGGCTGCTCAATGAGCGGCTGCTGGAGCGGGCGATGCTCGCCGGGGTCACCGTGGTCGACCCGGCCTCGGTGCACATCGACGTCACCGTCACGTTCGAGCCAGACGCCGTCGTCCACCCCGGCACCCAGCTGCTGGGCGCCACCCACCTCGCCGAAGGCGCCGAGGTCGGCCCCAACACCCGGCTGCTGGACACCGTCGTGGGCAGCGGCGCCCGGGTGGACAACGCGGTCGCCGACCGCGCCGAGATCGGCCCCGGAGCCTCCGTGGGCCCCTACGCCTATCTGCGCCCCGGTACCCGCCTCGGCACGAAGGCCAAGGCCGGGACCTATGTCGAGATGAAGAACGCCACGATCGGAGAGGGCACCAAGGTCCCCCATCTGTCGTACGTCGGCGACGCGACGATCGGCGATCACACCAACATCGGTGCAGCCAGCGTCTTCGTCAACTACGACGGCGAGGCCAAACACCACACCACGATCGGCTCGCACTGCAAGACGGGCTCGGACAACATGTTTGTGGCGCCCGTCACGGTCGGGGACGGCGCGTACACCGCCGCCGGCTCCGTCATCACCAAGGACGTACCCGCCGGTTCACTGGCCGTCGCACGCGGCCAGCAGCGGAATATCGAGGGCTGGGTGGCCCGTAAGCGGCCCGGCAGCACCGCCGCGCAGGCCGCCGCGGCAGCCGCGGAACGAGCCACCGAAGAGAACTGACCGGAAACAGCTGCGCCGAACTCGGCGTACCGTGATACGTGCACACAAATTCGGCTGGCTCGCGCTCCCATCACCCACGCGGCCAGAGAACACACTCTGAGGAGACAGTGCTGTGACCGGGATCAAGACGACCGGCGAGAAGAAACTCATGCTCTTCTCCGGCCGCGCCCACCCCGAGCTGGCCGAGGAAGTCGCACATCAGCTGGATGTGAACCTGGTGCCGACCAAGGCCTTCGACTTCGCGAACGGTGAGATCTACGTCCGCTTCCAGGAGTCGGCCCGAGGCGCGGACTGCTTCCTGATGCAGAGCCACACGGCCCCCATCAACAAGTGGATCATGGAACAGCTGATCATGATCGACGCTCTGAAGCGGGCCTCCGCCCGGAGCATCACCGTGATCGTGCCGTTCTACGGCTACGCCCGCCAGGACAAGAAGCACCGCGGCCGTGAGCCGATCTCCGCCCGTCTGGTCGCCGACCTGATGAAGACCGCGGGCGCGGACCGCATCCTCACCGTCGATCTGCACACCGACCAGATCCAGGGCTTCTTCGACGGCCCGGTGGACCACCTCTTCGCGCTGCCGATCCTCGCGGACTACGTCGCCGCCAAGGTCGACCCCGCCAAGCTCACCGTCGTCTCCCCGGACGCCGGCCGCGTGCGCGTCGCCGACCGCTGGTGCGACCGGCTCGGCGCTCCGCTGGCCATCGTCCACAAGCGCCGTGACAAGGACGTCGCCAACCAGGTGACCGTCCACGAGGTCGTCGGCAATGTCGAGGGCCGCGTCTGTGTGCTGGTCGACGACATGATCGACACCGGTGGCACCATCTGCGCCGCCGCCGACGCCCTCTTCGCCAACGGCGCCGAGGACGTCATCGTGACCGCCACCCACGGTGTGCTCTCCGGACCGGCCGCCGACCGGCTGAAGAACTCCAAGGTCAGCGAGTTCGTCTTCACCAACACGCTGCCCGACCCGGGCGATCTGGAGCTGGACAAGATCACGGTGCTGTCGATGGCGCCGACGATCGCCCGCGCGGTGCGCGAGGTGTTCCAGGACGGTTCGGTCACCAGCCTCTTCGACGAGCAGGCCTGACCGACCGGGCCCGGCCCCGTAAGAGGCCCCGCCCATAGGACCCGCTCATAGGACCCGCCCGTAGTTCACGACAGGGCCGCGACCCCCGCACAGGGAGTCGCGGCCCTGTCGCGTACCCGGTGATCGATTGGATGGGCGGGGGCCCCTTGCGTAGACTGTCGGAGTTGCTCGGCGAGGGAGGCCGCACTCCAGGTGCGGCGGTCCGTTATCGACGCGCTCTTCGTAGCAGGCGAAGCAGGCCATTCATGGCCGGGTGACCACCAGATCCGTCTGTTCCACGAGGAGTGCACATGTCCGAGGTCAAGCTCGCCACCGAGACCCGTACCGAGTTCGGCAAGGGTTCGGCACGCCGCGTCCGCCGCGCCGGCCAGGTCCCCGGCGTTCTCTACGGCCACGGCACCGAGCCGGTCCACATCACCCTGCCGGGCCACGAGCTGCAGCTCGCCCTGCGCACCCCGAACGTGCTGCTCGCCCTGGACATCGAGGGCCGCACCGAGCTGGCCATCCCGAAGGCCGTCCAGCGCGACGCGATCAAGAGCTTCCTGGTCCACGTCGACCTGCTGCTCGTCAAGCGCGGCGAGAAGGTCACCGTCGAGGTCCCGGTCCAGTCCGAGGGCGAGCTGGCCCCCGGCGGCTTCCTGCTGGAGCACGTGCTCAACACCCTGACGGTCGAGGCCGAGGCCACCCACATCCCCGAGTCCTTCACCGTCTCCGTGGCGGGTCTCGCGGGCGGCGCGTCCGTGCTCGCGAAGGACATCCCGCTGCCGGCCGGTGTGACCCTGGCCGTCGAAGAGGACACCGTCGTGCTCCAGGTCCTGGCCTCGCAGGCCGAGGAGCCGGCCGCCGAGGCCGCTGAGGGCGACCAGGCCGCCCAGGCCTGATCCTCGCCGCACCGCCTTTTTCCTCAGCCGCCGCCCGCGCCGTAAGGTGCGGGCGGCGGCGATGTGTCCGGATGGAGAAGCTCAGATGACGACGACCGATGCCAACGCTCCCTGGCTGATCGTGGGACTCGGCAACCCGGGACCCGGGTACGCCGCCAACCGGCACAATGTCGGCTTCATGGTCGCCGACCTGCTCGCCCACCGGATCGGGGGGACCTTCAAACGCGCCCCCAAGGCCCAGGCCCAGGTGCTGGAGGGGCGGATCGGCCCGGTCGGCCCCGGAAGCCGCCGGGTGGTGCTGGTCAAGCCCCTGTCGTATATGAACCTCTCCGGCGGCCCGGTGACCGCGCTGCGGGACTTCTACAAGGTGCCCACGGACCGGATCGTCGCGGTCCATGACGAGCTGGACATCGACTACGGCGTCCTGCGGCTGAAGCTCGGCGGCGGGGACAACGGGCACAACGGCCTCAAGTCGATGACCAAGGCGATGGGCCCCGACTACCACCGGGTGCGGTTCGGCATCGGCCGCCCGCCGGGCCGGATGCAGGTCGCGGACTTCGTCCTCAAGGATTTCTCCGGCGCCGAGCGCAAAGAGCTGGACTACTTCGTCGACCGCTCGGCGGACGCGGTGGAGTGCCTGGTGACCGAGGGCCTGGAGCGGGCCCAGAGCGCGTACAACTCCTGACACGGCTCCGGACCGCCGCCTTCTGGCCCTAGGTCGTGCGCCGAACCTCCGCCGCCGCCCGGCCGCGCGACGCGCGGAGTTGACCCGACGCGGCCGGATGCCCAAGGATCGCGCTCCATGAGTCCACTGCTCCTCCATGCGCGCCGCGTGGCGTTGGGTCTGGTCGCGCTGCTGCTGCTGGCAGCGGGCGCCTGGTCGTCATGGGACACGGCCCGGCACATCATGCTCGCCAAGGGCCGCGAACACGGCACGATCACGGTCGCCGGCTGCGGCGAGGAGACCTGCACCGGCCCCTTCGACCCCGACGGCACGGCCGCTCCCCGCGGCCGGATGACCATCGACCGGTCGGTCGCGGTCGAGAAGGGCGCGAAGCTCTCCGTCGTGGTGAAGCCCGGCACCGGGGAAGTGGTGCGCAGGGGCACGGGCGGCGTCTTCCAGGCATGGGTGCCGCTGGGCGGGGCGCTGCTGCTCGCCGCGGTGGTCATCGGCGGCGGCATCGGGCTGCCGAGGGTGGCCTGGGGAGCCGCGACCGTGGGCGGCGTACTGCTCGCGGGGACGTTCTTCACCCTGTAGCCGGTCGTCGGCGGTCGGCGATCCCACCCGGGCTCCCCTGCCGCCGACCGGTGGCCGGCCCCGGACGCACCGCTGCCCGGCGCGCGCTCGCGCCGGGCAGCGGTGTCCTCGTATACGGCCCGCCTGGTCAGCCGGTGTTGCGCAGACCCGCCGCCACCCCGTTCACCGTCAGCAGCAGGGCCCGCGCCAGCACCGGGTCCGCCGGTTCGTCACGGGCCGCCGCCTCGCGCTGGCGGGCCAGCAGGGAGACCTGGAGATAGGAGATCGGGTCCAGATAGGCGTCCCGGATCGCGAAGGTCTGCTGAAGCACCGGGTTCGAGTCCAGCAGCCGCTCACCGCCCGTGACCCGCAGCACCTCGCGGACCGTCAGCTCATGCTCGGCCTCGATCGCGGCGTACACATGCTTCAGCTCCTCGGGCACCAGGGTGTCGACATAGTGCCGGGCGATCCGCAGATCCGTCTTCGCCAGTGTCATCTCCACATTGGCGATGAAGTTGCGGAAGAAGTGCCACCGCTCGTGCATCTCGGTGAGGACCGTGTCGAGCCCGGCCTCCCGCAGCGCCTTGAGGCCCGAGCCGACCCCGTACCACCCCGGCACGATCTGCCGGGACTGGGTCCAGCCGAACACCCAGGGAATGGCCCGCAGTCCGTCCAGCCCGGCCCCGCTGTCCGGGCGGCGCGAGGGGCGCGAGCCCAGATGCAGCTCGGCGAGCTGGTCCACCGGCGTCGAGGCGAAGAAGTACGCCGGCAGATCCGGGTCCTCCACCAGAGCGCGGTAGGCGGAGTGCGCCGCGTCCGAGACCGTGTCCATCGCCGCGTCCCAGCGCGCCAGCGCCTCCACCGACTGGCGCGGCGCGGTCTGCAGCGCCGACGCCTGAAGCGTGGCGGCGACCGTCAGCTCCAGGTTCTCCCTGGCCAGCGACGGGATCAGATACTTGTCCGAGATGACCTCGCCCTGCTCGGTCACCTTGATCTCGCCCTCCAGCGTGCCCCAGGGCTGCGCCAGGATCGCATCGTGCGAGGGGCCGCCGCCCCGGCCCACGGTGCCGCCCCGGCCGTGGAAGAGCCGCAGCCGTACGCCATGGCGGTGGGCCACGTCGCGCAGTCTGCGCTGCGCCCGGTGGATCTCCCACTGGGAGGTGGTGATGCCGCCGAACTTGGAGGAGTCCGAGTAGCCGAGCATGACCTCCTGGACATCGCCGCGCAGCGAGACCAGCCGGCGGTAGGAGGGGTCCGCGAGCATCCCTTCGAGGATGACGTCGGCCGCGCGCAGCTCGTCGGTGGTCTCCAGGAGCGGCACGATGCCGATCTTCGCCCAGCCGCCGTGCAGATCGATGAGCCCGGCCTCGCGGGCCAGCACCGCCGCCGCGAAGACGTCGTCCGCGCCCTGGCACATCGAGATGATGTACGACTCGATGACCTCGGGCCCGAACCGCTCGAACGCCTCCTTCACCGTGTGGAAGACGCCGAGGGTCTTCTGCCCGGCGGCGTCCAGCGGGGCGGGCGAGGGCGCGAGCGGGCGGCGCGAGCGCAGCTCCTTGGCGAGCAGCTTCTGCCGGTACTCGCGCGGCATGTCGGCGTACCGCCAGGACTCCTCGCCCAGGCGGTCGAAGAGCTGGCCGAGCGCATGGTGGTGGGCGTCGGCGTGCTCGCGTACGTCCATGGTGGCGAGCTGGAGGCCGAAGGCGGCGAGCGTACGGATCGTACGGTCCATCCGGCCGTCGGCGAAGAGCTCGCCGCGGTGCTCGCGCAGCGAGGTCTGGATCAGGGTCAGATCGGTGATCAGCTCGGTGGTGCCGAGGTAGTCGCGGCCGGGCTGGTGCGGGGTGTCCTTGGCGAGGCGCTCACGGGTGTTGACCAGCTTCTGCTGGATGCAGGTGGCCTTGAGCCGGTAGGGCTCCTCGGCGTTGAGCCGCTTGTAGCGGGGGCTGATCTCGGGGAGCCGCTCCAGGTCGGTCTGGAGGGAGGTGAGGAGCTCCTCGGTGGCTCCGGTGTAGCGGATGGAGTTGGAGAGCAGTCCGCGCAGCGAGTCGATCAGTGCGAGCGCGTCGGTGATGCCGTGCTCGTGCTGGAGGATCAGCACTTCGCGGGTGACGGCGGGGGTGACATTGGGGTTGCCGTCGCGGTCGCCGCCGATCCAGGTGCCGAAGGTCAGCGGGCGGGTGCCCGCGGGCAGCTCGACGCCGACGCGCTCCAGTTCGGCCGCGAGGTCCTCCAGGACGTCGCCCACGGCGTTGGCGTGCAGCTCGTCCAGGTAGTAGATGGCGTTACGGGCTTCGTCGGCCGGTTCGGGCCGGACCACCCGCAGCTCGTCGGTCTGCCAGATCAGATCGATGTTCTCGGCGAGCCGCAGATCGCAGCGCCTGCGGTCGGCGGCGCCGGCCTCGGTGTCCAGGAGCTCGGCGATCCGGCGCAGCTTGTTGAGGACGGAGCGGCGGGCCGCCTCGGTGGGGTGGGCCGTGAAGACGGGCCGTACGTTGAGGTTCTTGACGGTCGCGCGCAGATGGTCGGGGTCGGCGTCCTTGAGCAGATCGGCCGTACGGGCCAGCACGCTGCCCTCGGCCGCGCGCCGCTCGCGCATCTCATGGCCGCGGTGCACCTGCTCGGTGACGTTGGCCAGGTGGAAGTAGGTGGAGAAGGCGCGGACCAGCTTGGCCGCGGTCTCCACATCGGTGTCGCCCAGCAGCCGGGCTGCTGCCTCGCCGTCGCTGCGGGTCAGGGCCCGCACTCGCTCCACGAGGTCGAGCAGGTCGGGGCCTTCCTGGCGGACGAGGGTCTCGCCGAGGAGATCGCCCAGTCGGCGGATGTCGGCCCGCAGTTCGGCGCTGGCCGTCGGGGTCTGGTCGGCACTGCTCACAGGTGCGGCTCCTTGCAGTGTTTGAGCACGTCTGGAGGGGTCTGGAGGCTGCGGACCGCGCTGTCCGACGAGACCCAGGATAGGTGCGGTCCGCCCGGCGTTATCCACAGGGCCCTTGCCGTGTGCCCGCGCGCTGACATACTTACGTCGCCGTAGGTTACGCGCCCGTAGCTCGGCGTGATCCATTTCACTCCACCCGCAGGGGACCTCTGACATGACTACCAGCCCCGATGTGGTCGACGGCTCTTCGCAGCCGCCGGCGGACCCGGCGTCGGAGCGGGCCGCGGCCCCGCTGCCCTCGGCGACGCTCGGCGGGGACAGCAAGCGGTCGATCGAGCAGATCGCCCTGCTGCTGTTCATCACCGCGCCCTTTCTCGCCCTGGTCGCAGCGGTGCCGATGGCCTGGGGCTGGGGGGTGAGCTGGCTCGATCTGGGGCTGCTGGTCGCGATGTACTACATCGGCTGCCATGGCATCACGATCGGCTTCCACCGGTATTTCACCCATGGCTCCTTCAAGGCGAAGCGCCCGCTGCGGATCGCGCTCGCGATCGCGGGGTCGCTGGCGGTGGAGGGCCCGCTGGTGCGCTGGGTGGCCGACCACCGCAAGCACCACCGCTTCTCGGACGCGGAGGGCGATCCGCACTCCCCGTGGCGGTTCGGCGAGAGCGTGCCCGCGCTGATGAAGGGGTTGTGGTGGGCGCATATCGGGTGGATGTTCGATGAGGAGCAGACCCCGCAGCAGAAGTACGCACCGGATCTGATCAAGGACCCGGCCATCCGGCGCATCTCCCGTGACTTCGTCTTCTGGACCATGCTGTCGCTGGCGATCCCGCCGCTGGTCGGGGGGCTGGTCACCATGTCGTGGTGGGGCGCTTTCACCGCGTTCTTCTGGGGCTCGCTGGTGCGGGTCGCCCTGCTGCACCATGTGACCTGGTCGATCAATTCGATCTGTCACGCGGTCGGCAAGCGTCCGTTCAAGTCGCGGGACCGTTCGGGGAATGTGTGGTGGCTGGCCGTGCTGTCCTGCGGCGAGTCCTGGCACAACCTGCACCACGCGGAGCCCACCAGCGCCCGGCACGGGGTGCTGCGGGGCCAGCTGGACTCCAGCGCCCGACTGATCCGCTGGTTCGAGCGGCTGGGCTGGGCGTACGACGTGCGCTGGCCGAGCGCGGACCGCATCGCCGCCCGGCGCGAAGCCTCACAGCCAGACACGGCATGATGGAAGATGTGGCGAGCGACGGCAGTGGTACGGAGAAGAACCGGTCCGGGCGGCGCGCGCGCCGAGTGAGGATGACCGGCGCGGAGCGCCGTGAGCAGCTGCTGGACATCGGCCGGACGCTCTTCGCCGACAAGGGCTTCGAGGGCACGTCGGTGGAGGAGATCGCCGCGAAGGCGGGGGTCTCCAAGCCGGTGGTCTACGAGCACTTCGGCGGCAAGGAGGGGCTCTACGCGGTCGTGGTCGACCGGGAGATGCGCCAGCTGCTGGACATGGTGACGGGCGCGCTCACGGCGGGGCATCCGAGAGAGCTGCTGGAGCAGGCGGCGTTCGCGCTGCTGGACTACATCGAGGCGTATACGGACGGGTTCCGGATTCTGGTCCGGGACTCCCCCGTGGCCCAGTCGACGGGTACCTTCGCCTCGCTGATCAGCGATATCGCCACTCAGGTCGAGGACATCCTCGGCATGGAGTTCAAGAACCGCGGCTTCGATCAGAAGCTGGCCCCGCTGTATGCGCAGGCGCTGGTGGGGATGGTGGCGCTGACCGGTCAGTGGTGGCTGGACGCACGGCGGCCGAAGAAGGCGGAGGTCGCGGCGCATCTGGTGAATCTGGCGTGGCATGGGCTCGACGGGCTGGAGCCGAAGCCTCGGCTGATGGGGCACCGCAAGAACTGACGGGGCGGGGTGCCGCTGGGCGCGGGGCGGGGGTGCTTCGGGGCTGGGGTCCGGGGGCCGCTCCGGGGGCTTCGAGGTGGGCTGGGTGCGGTGCGCTGAGGTCCGGGGTCCGCTCCGGGGTGGTGCCGGGACTCATGATTTACGGGCGCGTTTCCAGTCCTTGTTTGATGGCGGGCCTCCTTCGCGCCACAATCACGCTTTACGTCCCGGCACCACCCCTGCGCGGCCCCCTCCCATGCAGGTCGAAACCGCCCGCCGCCGATCCCGGTCGTACGAAGCGGGCCCAGTCGCCGGGGAGCGCGGACCCCTCCCGCAGTCGGCCGACTACTGCGCCGCGCGGGGAGCTGTGCCCCGTCCGCTGTCGTCGCCCGCAGCGCCGTGCGGGGTTCGGTGGGTGTTACCTGGGGGCGGGGGTCAGGCGGGCTTGCGGGCTACGGCGAAGATCCGCCGGAAGGGGAAGACCGTGCCGTGGGGGCCGGCCGGATAGGCGGTGCGCAGCCGGTCGCGGTAGGTGGTGAGGAACTCCTCTCTCGCTTCCCCGTCCCCGTCCAGCGCGGTGAGGATCGGGCGCAGAGTGGTGCCCTTGATCCAGTCCAGGACCGGGTCGTCCCCGGTGAGGAGCTGGAGGTAGGTGGTCTCCCAGACGTCGGCCACGCAGCCGAGATCCGTCAGCCGGGCGAGATAGTCCGCCGGGTCCAGGACGGCGACAGGGGTTCCGGCGTGCTCCCCGAGCAGATTGCGCCAGCGCGGTGCGGCGCAGATCTCGGCGAGCAGGGTGTGGCTGGGGGCGTTGACGTTCCCGGGCACCTGGAAGGCGAACGTCCCGCCGGGGGCCAGCCCGTCGATCCAGCGGGCGAAGGAGTCGGCATGGCCCGGCACCCACTGGAACGCCGCGTTGGAGACGATCAGCTGATAGGGCGCCTCGGGGGTCCACTCGCGGGCGTCGCCGGCCCGGAAGTCGAGCCGTCCGCCGCCCGGGGTGGGGCCCGCGTGCTCCCGCTCGGCGAGCGCGAGCATCTGGGGGGAGTTGTCGAAGCCGGTGACATGGGCCCCGGGCCAGCGGGCCGTGAGCAGTGCGGTGACATTGCCCGCGCCACAGCCGATGTCGGCGATGCGGAGGCCCTCGCCGCCACCGGTCTGCGGGTCCGGGATGCGGGCGAGGAGATCGAGGAACGGGCGGGTGCGGTGCCCGGCATGTCGCAGATACTGCCGGGGGTCCCAGGTCGCCGGGGAAGTCATCGGTCGCGCCTCTCCATAGATGATCGAAGGGATATATCGCCCACACGAGGGCGGTGCACCCCCTTTTGGGACGGAGATCCGCCGTCTCCCGATCATCGTGAACCAGTAGATATCTTGACGTCAAGAGACTTCATGTCGACAGACCCTTTACACTGATCGTCATGGAGGACGAGGTCGATCGACTGGTCGCAGCTTGGCGCCGCGAGCGCCCCGACCTCGACGTGGAACCGCTGGAGGTGCTCAGCCGCGTCTCCAGGCTGGCCCGTCATCTCGACCGCGCACGGCGGCTGGCGTTCTCCGAGCATCAGCTCGAACCGTGGGAGTTCGATGTGCTGACCTCGCTGCGCCGCGCCGGGGACCCGTATCAGCTCTCGCCGGGCCAGCTGCTCACCCAGACCCTGGTCACCTCGGGCACCATGACCAACCGGATCGACCGGCTCGCCAAGAAGGGCCTGGTCGAGCGGCTGCCCGACCCCAGCGACCGGCGCGGAGTGCTGGTCCGGCTGACCGCCGAGGGCCGTGATCGCGCAGACCAGGCGCTGGCCGGGCTGCTCGACCAGGAGCGGGCGATCCTCTCCGAGCTCTCCCGGGCCCAGCGGGCCGAACTGGCCGCGCTGCTACGCCAGCTGACCGCCCCGTTCGACAACATCCCCGGCTAAGTCCACCGGGCCGACCCCCGCCCGTCGCGCCAGCGCGACCGCGGCCAGGGTGGAGTGCACACCGAGTTTCCCCAGCACATTCTGCATATGGGTGCGGACGGTGTGCGGGGAGAGGAAGAGCCGCTCGGCGACCGCCTTCCGGCCCAGCCCCGCCACCATGCAGCGCAGCACCTCCCGCTCGCGCGGGGTGAGCGACTCGACCAGCCGCTCGCTCTCGGTGCGGTGCTTGCGCGCGGCGGTCAGCTCCCGCAGTACGCCCGTGAGCAGCGCGGGCGGCAGATGGGTCTCATCGCGCAGCACCCCCCGGATGACCGCGAGCAGCCGCTGCAGCGAACAGTCCTTGGCCACCCAGCCGGACGCCCCCGCCTGGAGCGCCAGGGCGGCGCGGCGCGGATCGTCCTTCTCGGCGAGCACGACCGTACGCACCGAGGGCTGGCCGGAGCGGACTCCGGCGACCAGCGAGATCCCGTCGACCAGGCCCTCCTCGCCGTCGTCGGAGACCGCGCGGGCGATGGGCGCACGGCCCTGCTGACCGGCGCTGATGCCGAGTTCGGCGTCGACGAGCATGACGTCGAACGCGCGCCCGTCGGCCGCCGCCCGCTCCAGACATCGCAGCGCGGCGGGGCCGCTGCCGGCCGCCGCGACCTCGACGTCGGGCTCGGCCGCGAGAGCGGCTGCGAGCGACTCGGCGAAGATTCGGTGGTCGTCCACCACCAGGACCCGGATACGGATCACAGACACCCCCTGACTCGGAGGACGGATCGGCAGCGGGCACGCCGCCCGGGAGCCGGTGCACCGTCCTGCCCGGCCGCCGCCGTGCTCTGACAGATACCCCGTCCCGGGCGCCGTACCCGATGGATCTCGCCCCCTGATCAACACCGGCCCCCACCGGTGCTGAGCATCAGAGTACGGGCGGGGGGCGGGAGGGGAAGGCTATTTGCAGAACTGATGGCCCACGGTGTTCACGGTGGGCCGGGTGTTCTTCACTGAGACGGAAGTCCACAGAGATCGACGTGCTCGGCCACAGGGGAAAGGGGCCCGGTCACGACAGACGGCGTGCCCCGCCGGACGGTTGTACGGGGGAGATTCCGGGCTCGCCGTGGCTCGCCTCCGCAAACGCCCGCCGTACGGCTTCGGTCACGGCCGCCCGCTCCGGAAGGGGGGTCAGCACGATCGCCGAGCCGCCGAAGCCGCCGCCCGTCATCCTCGCGCCGAGCGCTCCGGCGGTCAGGGACGCTTCGACCGCCAGATCCAGTTCCGGGCACGAGACCCGGAAGTCGTCGCGGAGCGAGGCATGGCCCTCGGTGAGCAGCGGTCCCAGGGCCCGTGGATCGCCCGTCGTCAGGGCGTCCGCCGCCCGCTCCACCCGGCGGTTCTCGGTGACGACATGGCGGGTCAGCGCGCGGATCCCGGGGTCGGGGAGCCGTTCGAGGGCTTCGGGCAGCTCCTCGTGCCCGATGTCCCGCAGGGCGCGGACGCCCAGTGTCCGCGCCGCCGTCTCGCAGCCCGCACGGCGTCTGCCGTACTCGCCGGTGGCGTGGGAGTGCTTGACCCCGGTGTCGACCAGCAGCAGGCAGAGGCCGTGCGCGGCCAGGTCCAGGGGTATCTGCCGCCGGGAGAGATCCCGGGTGTCCAGATGGAGGGCATGGCCCTCGACGCAGCAGGCCGAAGCGGTCTGGTCCATGATCCCGGTGGGGGCGCCCGCGTAGCGGTTCTCGGCGCGATGGCAGAGCCCGGCGAGCCGCTGCCGCTCCAGACCGAGCCCGTACAGCTCGTCGAGGGCGAGCGCGGTGACGACCTCCAGGGCGGCGGACGAGGAGAGCCCGGCCCCCGGGGGGAGCGTCGACTCGTAGTGGAGGTCCGCGCCGCCCACCGGGCAGCCCGCCTCGCGCAGCGCCCAGACCACGCCCGCCGGATAGTCGGTCCAGCCGCGCGGGCCGTGGCCCGGGGTCAGCTCCGCGACCCGCAGCTCGACCGTCTCGTACCGCCCGCCCGTGCCCGTGGAGCTGAGCCGCAGCACTCCGTCCCGCCGCCGGGAGGCCGTCGCCACCACCGTCCGGTCCAGGGCGAAGGGCATCACCAGGCCGTCGTTGTAGTCGGTGTGCTCCCCGATCAGATTGACCCGGCCGGGAGCCGCCCACGCTCCCCCGCTCACGCGCGCCGCGCCCGGGCGAACTCCCACGCGTCCGTCACGATCTCGTCGAGCCCGGTCCGCCGGGGCTCCCAGCCCAGCCGCTCCCGCGCGGCGACCGCGGAGGCCACCAGCACCGCCGGATCGCCCGGCCGGCGGGGAGCGGCGGTCTCCGGCACCGGATGGCCGGTGATCCGCCGTACGGCGTCGACGACCTCGCGCACCGAGAAGCCGCTGCCGTTGCCGAGGTTGCAGATCAGATGGCCGCCCGGCGTCGCCGCGCCCAACGCCAGCAGATGCGCGTCCGCGAGATCGGCGACATGGATGTAGTCCCGTACGCAGGTGCCGTCGGGGGTCGGATAGTCGTCCCCGTACACCGAGATCGCCGCGCGCCGCCCGAGGGCGACGTCCAGCAGCAGCGGGATGAGATGCGTCTCCGGGTCATGTCGCTCGCCGAGGCCGCGGTAGGCCCCGGCGACGTTGAAGTACCGCAGCGAGACCGCCGCGAGGCCGTGGGCCGCCGCCTCGCCGGTGAGCATATGGTCGACGGCGAGCTTGGACGCTCCGTACGGGCTGGTGGGCGCGGTGGGGTCGGATTCGGCGACGGGGGTGCGGACCGGCTCGCCGTAGACCGCCGCCGTCGAGGAGAAGACGAGGGTACGGACCCGGGCGGCGCGCACCGCGGCGAGCAGCGCCATGGTGCCGCCGACGTTGTTGTCCCAGTACTTCTCCGGCTTGGCGACGGACTCGCCGACCTGGGAGCAGGCGGCGAAGTGCAGCACCCCGTCATACGATCCGTCGACCCATTTGGCCGCGTCGCGGATGTCGCCCTCGGTGAATTCCGCGTCCGCCGGAACGCTCTCCCGGAAGCCGGTGGAGAGATTGTCGAGGACGGTGACCCGATGGCCCGTCTCCAGCAGTCGCCGGGCCACCACGCTGCCGATGTATCCGGCCCCGCCGGTCACCAGGTACTTGCTCATACGCTCGCCGCCTCTCGCAGTCGCCGGGCCGCGGTCTCCGGCGGGACATCGTTGATGAACACGCTCATACCGGACTCCGAACCCGCGAGAAACTTCAGCTTGCCGGGAGTACGTCGGACGGTGAAAAGCTCAAGATGGAGGGCGAAGCCGTCCCGCCCGGCCGCGCGGTACGGGGCCTGGTGCCATGCCGAGATATACGGGGTGGGCGGCTCGGCGTCCCCGAAGACCCGGTCGAAACGCCGGAGCAGCTCCAGATAGACCCCCGGGAGCTCGGCGCGCGCGGCCTCGCCGAGCCCGCGCAGATCGGGTACCCGCCGCCGCGGGTAGAGATGGATCTCGTACGGCCAGCGCGCCGCGTAGGGGACGAAGGCCACCCAGTGGTCCGCGGCGATGACCACCCGTTCGGCGGCGGAGAGTTCGCGCGCCACCACGTCGTCGAAGAGATTGCGGCCGGTGCGCCGCCGGTGGTCGGCGGCGGAGCGCAGCATCAGCGCGGTGCGGGGGGAGACGAAGGGGTACGCGTAGATCTGGCCGTGCGGATGACCGAGGGTGACGCCGATCTCCGCGCCCCGGTTCTCGAAGCAGAAGATCTGCTCGACCTGGGGGAGCTCGGCGAGTTCGGCGGTGCGGTCGGTCCAGGCCGCGAGGACGAGAGCGGCCTGTTCCTCGCCGAGGTCGGCGAAGGACGCGTGGTGGTCGGAGGTGAAGCAGACGACCTCGCAGCGGCCGGAGTCCCCGGCGAGGGACGGGAAGCGGTTCTCGAAGACGACCACGTCGTAGTCGGCGGCGGGGATCTCGCTGAGGCGTCCGTCGCGGGAGGGGCAGAGCGGGCACTCTCCGGCCGGGGGCTGATAGGTGCGGTTCTGCCGGTGCGCGGCGATGGCGACGGAGTCGCCGAGGAGGGGGTCGCGGCGGATCTCGGGCGTGATGGCGACGGGGTCGAGGGGGCGGCGGTCGACGGCGTCGCGCACGGAGTCGTCGCGGGAGTCGTAGTAGAGCAGTTCACGACCGTCGGCGAGCCGGGTCGACGTCTTCTTCACGTGAAGCTCCCTCACCCTCCCAAACATAACCGCACACAACAAATCACAAGCCAACAGTGTCGTCAATGACGGTGAGGGGAGGGTGTGTTGTCGTTGTCGGTGGCGTTGTCGGCGTCGGCGTCGGCGTCGAGGGGCGTGCCGATCAGCGAGGAGGCCGGTTCCTCAAGGAACGCCTCGGAACGGCACACGATTCGTGTGCCGTTCCGGACGTCTGGGCTGAGCTGTGTGCCTGAGGTACGGGGCAGGAGTCAGCGGGGCTGCGGGAGGATCGGCGAGACGAGGGCTGCGCGGTCCAGCAGACCTGTGCGGGCCGCCAGGGCCGCGGCCTCCAGCCGGGAGCCCACGCCCAGCTTCATCAGCACCCGCTGCACATGCGTCCGCGCGGTGCTCGGCGCGATCCCCATGCCCGCCGCGATCAGCCGGGTGTCCTCCCCCTCGGCGACCCGCACCAGCACCTCGACCTCGCGCGGGGTGAGCAGCTGGAGCAGCCGCTGGCCCTCGTCGTCCGGCTGGGCCACCGGGTTGAGCAGCTCCGCGAACGCGCCCTGGAGCAGCGCGGGAGCCACCACCGCCTCGCCCGCGCGCGCCTTCATCATGGCGCGCTCGACGCCCTCGATGCGCTCGTCGTGGCGGACATAGCCGGACGCCCCGGCGGCGAAGGCCGCCGCGATGCCCCGGGGGCTGGGCACCGGGCCCAGCACCACCACCGCCACCTGGGGCCGCTCACGTTTGATCTTCACCACCGGGTCGAAGGCGCCCGGTTCGGCCGGGGTCGCCGTGCCCAGCAGGCATACCTCGGGCGCTCTGCTGACCACCAGGTCAGCGGCGCCCGCCGCCGGGGCCGCCGCGGCGACCACCCGGTGCCCCCTCAGCTTCAAGGCCGAGGCCAGCGCCTCCGCGAGCAGGCGGTGATCGTCGACCACCATGAGCCGCACGCCCATTCGAGCAACCCCCATCCCCCCACTGCCATGACCCCCAGCCCTGCCCCGGCAAGCTACACGCTTGTTCGACTTTGCGCGCCCATAACTTGGCAGAAGCCCCCTGAAGTGCCGAATTCTTCGTCAAACAGGGCTACTTATGACCTTGGCATTACCAATGCATGACCAAGGTCCACAGGAATCCCACAGCAAGGGAATCGCACAGCCGAATGAATCAGTCGGCCGTGGAGAAGGCGACGACCAGGCGCCGGTCCACGTAGGTCTCCTTGCTGATCAGCGAGGCGCTCAGATACAGCCGCCCACGGTCGTAACGGATCTCGTCCCCGTCCATGCTGAAGCCGCGCTCCGCCTCCCGGGCGGCCTCGGCGTCCGGGTTCCTCATCAGCACCGTCTGGCGGAAAGTCCCGCCGTCGATGCTGATGACCTGGCCGCCTGTGTCATACGCGGGCGTCTTGTACGCGATGAGGTCGCCGCCGTCCATCCGCAGCGGCAGGAGCGTGTGCCGGGGCCCGGCGTCGGCGCGGTCCCTGGTCGGCTTACCGGTGGCGAGATCGAACGAGACGATCTCGTTGGTGTCCTTGAACCCGGAGGAACTCTCCCGCTCGGCGGTCGGCAGATACACCCGGCCATTGCCCACGGCGATCTTCCGGCAGCTCTCCACCTCGGTCATACGGCACTTGGCCTGATATGTATCGCCGGTGGCCGGAATTCTGGCCCTCAGTTTCCCCTCGCCGTCCAGCGAGAAGAGATCCGAGAATCCGGCGACGCCCGCCGTGTCGCCGACGTCTGCCGCGACCACGAGCGGTTCGGTGGAGACCACACTCGCGTACTCCACCGTGTCGGGCAGCCGGTACGAGAACCGCGGGGCGCCGCTCTTCGGGTCGATGGCCTGCACGCTGACCCGGGGGCTGCCCACCGCACCGCATCTGCGGACCGCGACCAGCGCCGGACCTCCCGCGTAACCGCTGTCGTAACAGTCGTCGGAACGGACGGTCGGCTTCCAGCGGACCTCGCCGCTGTTCAGATCGAACGCCGCGCCGCCCTTCAGACCTCCCGCCGCGACCGTCGACCCGCTCTGGGTGACCTCGGCGAACGTCACCTTGCCGTCACCGCCCAGGGCGCTCTTCACGGATGTGCGCCACAGCAGCTTCCCGCTGCCGAGATCGACCACGCCGACCTCGGTGCAGGGCTGGAAGTAGCGCGGCGCGACGCGCTTGGCGGCCTCGAAGACGATCGCGACCTTGTCATCCGAGGACTGGTGGCGCGAGGAGGCACAGACCTGGCCCGGGAGCTTCAGCTTCCACAGGGTGTCGCCGTCGTCCGGGTCATAGCCCACGACCGAGTCGACCCCGGGCTTGACGAACGCCTTGCCGGTGGTCCAGGAGCCTCTGACATTGGTGATGTCGTCGATGGCGGGCTCGGGGTGCTGGAAGGCCAGCCGGGACGCGGTGTCCGCAGGGACCTTCTCCTTACCGGGGCCGTCAGGGGCGGTCCTCCCGGCGGCCTCCCCCGCTCCCCCTCCCTCGCCTGCGGCGCTGCTCGACTCGTTCTCGCGGCCCCCGCCCCCGTCCCCGGCGGAGGCGAACAGGATCCCGCCGCCGATGATCAGCGCCACCGCTACGGCCGCGGCGATGACGATCCGCGTCCGGGTCCGGCCCGGCTTCCCGCCGCCCCGGGGACCGCCCGTGCCCGGCTGCGGCACGGGCTGCGGCACAGGCTGCGTCGGATGGCCGTACGGGAGGTACGGAGGCTGCTGCCGCGGATAGCCGTAACCGGGCCCCTGGCCGGGGCCGCCCGCCGGAGCCCCGAAGCCCCCCGGCGGAGGCGGCTGCGGTGCGCCGAAGCCGGCGGGGGGCTCCTGCGGTGCGCCGAAGCCGGGCGGAGGGTCCAGCGGCATGCCGAAGCCTCCGCCCGGCGGGGGCTGGTTCGGCGGCAGGGGCGGCTGCGTCATGGCGTACGTACCTCTGGAGAAAAGGAGACGAAAAGCAAGGAGAGGAAGGAGGGGAAGGAGGAGAAGGGCGGTCAGGCCGTCAACGCGTGAAGGCCATCATCGTCCGCGTCTCCATCTCCTCCTCGTCGTTGCGCGCGCTGACCCGGCCGCTGGCGATGAAGAACCGGCCGTCGTCATAGACCATGCGCGGCGAGTAGAAGGTGCTCTCGGTCTGCGCGGTCGCGTCCTGGAATTTCATCAGCGTCTTCGGCGCACCGCCCGAGGGCGCGATCGTGGCGAGGACACCGCCCTTCTCCCAGGTCGGCGCCCGGTAGGCGAGGACCTTCCCGCCCTCCATGCGCAGCGGCATGATGGTGCTGTCGCCGCCCGAGGGGCTGCGCCACTTCGCCTTTCCGCTGTCGAGGTCGAAGGCGACGACCTCGTTGGGGCCGCCGGGCTTCGCGGACTCGGTGGCCATGTAGAAGGTGTCCTGGTCGGCGGCGACGCCGGTGCAGCCCTCCAGGTTCTCTCCGAGGACGACGAAGGTGCCACCGCAGCGCGGCTGGAACTTGTCCTTGCCGCCCTGGATGCGGGAGCGTTCGGTGCCGTCCTCGTTGAGCGCGACGACACCCCACTTCTTCTCCTGGGACTGCTTCAGCGAGAAGACGACCGGGCTGACCGAGAAGACCTTGTCGATCTCCCAGCCCTCAGGGGCCTGGTAGGTCCACTTCGCCTTACCGGTGGCGGCGTTGATCTCCTGGAGCCGCTGCTTGGGCTTGTTCCAGTCGTCGGTGGGGCAGCCGGCGGCGGCGAGCAGCTTGGGCCCGCCCGCGAAGGCGAAGGGCTTGCAGCCCCTGACCGGCCCCTTGAACAGCTGCTTCCCATCGGTCATCGAGAAGCCGAAGGAGTTGCCGAGGCCCGCCGCGCCGAGGGTGTTCCCGCTGATGGTGAGGGTGAAGTCGGTGAGGGAGTTGAAGCCCTCACCGGTACGGAGCGTCTTCTTCCAGCCGACCTCTCCGGTCTTCAGATCGATCATCCGGAGGTCGAGGCACTCGGCCTTCTCGGAGAGGCCGTCCTTCACACCGATGACGATCTTCCCCTCGGCGGAGGGCTGGAGCGTCGCCGAGCAGACCTCGGTGGACACCGGGAGGGTCCACTTCTTCCGGCCGTCGGCGACCGAGTAGCCGACGACCTGCTTGTACATGGCGCGTACGACGGTGTCCCCGGCCAGCCAGGGGCCGAAGGCGTCGACGCCGCTGCGCGGCAGATCCACGTCGTTCATGGTGACGAAGGCGATCTCCGCCTCGCCGTCCGCGCGTCCGGCGTTGAGGTCGCCGCTCTTCCCGGCGCCGCCGCCGCTCTCCCCGCCGTCGCTCCCTCCCGCCGAGGGGGAGTCCGCGGGCTCCGGGGCACCGTTCCCGCCGGCGCTCTCCTTCTTGTCCTTCGCGCCCGCGTCGTCGCCGCCGAGGACGAGATAGGAGCCGCCGCCGATCGTCAGCAGCGCGGCGACGCCCACCGCGACGACGAGCGCCCGCCTGCCCTTGAAGAAGCCGCCGCCGGGCGGGATGGGCGCGGGGGCGGCTTCTTCAACGGCAGGGGCCGCGTACGGATACGGATACGGATGCTGCGGCCCGCCGCCCTGGTAGCCGTCGTAGGGGCCGTAGCCGTCGTAGGGGCCGGGCTGCTGCTGATAGGGCCCCGGCTGCTGCCCGTACGGACCGGGCTGCTGCTCATACGGACCGGGCCGGCCGTACTGCTCGCCGTACGGGCTCGCGGGCTCCCCGTACGGGCCGGGCTGCTGCTGATACGGCCCCGCCGGCTGGTGGTACGGACCGGGCTGCGCGGGCGGCGTCAGGGGTATCGGCGGGCTCTGGGCGGGCGGCGGCGCTCCCGGCTGCGCCGGCGGGGGCTCCCACTGCTGCTCCGGCTCCCAGTCCTGGGGAGCTCCGAAGCCTCCCGGCGGCTGCTGGCTGGGCGGCTGGGACATCAGCGCGTCCCCCCTTCGTACGGTCCCCTGCCCGAACCGGTCTCCCCCGCTGTTCCGGTGCGCGCCCCGGCTGGGCGCCGCATCCCGGAAAGGAGTGTTTTCGGACATGGATCCCGCGTGTTCACGTCACTGGAGCGGGGTTTCTTTCTATCACCCGGACCGGTTTCGGCCCTGGGCCGGTCCGCCCCTGTGTCCAGGGACGGACCGGCCCGTGACCATGTGGTGATGCGGGGCCGCTCAGACGGTCACCGGCTGCGGCCGGGGCGCGTGGCGCAGCACGATGGAGACCGGGCGGTCCGTGTCGTCCTCCGTGGTGTAGACGGTGAGGAAGACCCGTTCCCGCCAGGCCCTGCGGATCAGGGCCTCGATCTCCGGCTCACGGCTGAGGAAGCGGTGCTCCTCGCCGCACTCGTCGAGCAGGAACGCCTCGAAGTCCCCGAAGCAGTCGTAGACCAGGCCGCTGATCTTCCCTTCGAAGGCCAGTCGGCCGTCGCCCGGGGTGACTCCGCCGTCCCCGGCCGGGGAGGGCCTGACCTGGTCGGGGTCGCCGCCGAGGCCGCGTACCCGGTCGGCGATGACCTGGACGTAGCGGCTGAACGCCGGATACCAGCGGTCCTCGGCCGGGACCGTCAGATGAATCCACTTCAGCACGGACAGCAGCCGGATCTCGTCCGGCAGCATGGTCTCCTTGGTGCGGACGGGGATGGTCAGCTGGTAGCTGCCGACGATCCCCCGCCACTCGGGAGGGCACTCCCCGTTGCAGCCGTCGTCCTCCTCCTGGGGGCGCGGCCCGCCCGGACCGTCGCCGGGCCCCTCGCCGGGTCCCTCGCCCGGACCGTCGCCGGGTCCGTTGCCGTTGCCGGGACCGCCGATGGCGACCCCGCTGGTGTCGGTCGCCTGGCGTACGACGACGGTGTAGGCGTCGCCTCTGCGGACGGTCGCGGGGAGGTCGACGGTGAGCAGGGCGGTGAGATCGAAGGTGATCTCGCTCGGCAGCGGCAGATAGGTGAGATCGCCGACCGGGAGCCGGAGCGTGTGCTGATCGACCCGGACCACCGGCTGACGGCCGTACAGCTCGTCGGCGAGGTCCACGATCCGGCCGACGTCGATCTCGGGGATGTAGAGGGTGGCGGTGCTGCCCGGCGGGGTGTCGCCCCAGTCGATGAGCAGTTCGTCCGGCCCCCGGCCCGACTGCTGGGGCTCCGTCCCGGTCATCCGGATCTCGAAGGTGTTGGGGATCCGCCGGGAGGCCGGGTCACCGGGGTTCGCCGACTCGACGATGGAGAGGTTGCGCTGGGCGAGCTTGTCGGAGACCGCGGGGGAGAGACCCGGCGGGATGGGAGCGTTGTCGTAGGCGATCTCGGCGACCAGGCACTGATGCGCGTTGCGGATCAGCTGCTGGATGGAGAGCCGTCCGCTGGGCCAGCCGCCGTCGCGCGGGGACGGGTTCAGCGGGAACTGCGGCTGGTTCTGGTTGATGTCCAGCCAGCAGCCGAAGTAGGCGACCGACTCCTGTCCTCCGACGGAGCGGGGGATGACCCGTACGTTCAGCCCGTCGGTCTGGTCGGTGATCGGCTGGACCGACGAGTCGATACGGGGCGAGGCGAAGCAGGGGATGCTCAGGACGTCGTCGGCCGGGCTCAGCCCGAGCAGGGGGATGACCTTGTCGCCCTCGGTGAAGCGGCGGTAGGTGGTGTCCTGGTTGTAGTCGAGCGAGGTGGTGCTGGCGGGGAAGAGCCGGAAGAAGGTCCGTACGCCCGCGAGATCGACGGTTCCCCGGTAGCGCACCTTGGCGACGGCGAAGTTGAAGACCCGGACGCCGCCGCTCTGCTCGGCCAGTTCGAGTCTGCTGGTCTCCTGGTCGGTGGAGATCGAGTCGAAGGTCTCTCCGCCGGAGTTCCCGGTGTTGAAATTGGAGACGACCCGGATGACGAAGTCGGAGGCGTCGTCCGGGGAGGGTCCCATGGTCTCGCCGAAGCGGGAGTCGCCCGCCCGGATCTGGAAGACCCGCAGATCGGTGGAGAGCCAGGAGGTCTCGCCGTCGATCTCGTACGGGTTGGGCTCGCGGATCAGCTGGATCTGGGCGGTGCCGGTGACATCGGCGATGCCGGCGGTGAGCGTGATGACATCGGTGTCGCCGGGGTCGGCCGGGAATCCGTCGAGGTTGGCGAAGCTCACCTGATAGACCCAGGTGAAGCGCTGGGGGGCCTCCGGGAGGGTGGAGTCCTGGGCCCGGAGCGCCGTGGCGGTCACCGTCATGCCCGGTACGGCCGGAACCACGGTGAGGGTGGGTTTGGGAACCGGGGGGCCGCTCAGGGAGGCGGCGGTGATGCCGAGCTCCCTCGGCCAGTAGCCGTCGACATGGACATAGAACGCGTTGTCGATGACCGCCGGGGCTGCCGCGGCGAGCATGGCGTCGATCTCGTCCCGGCCGAAGGTGCTCCGGTCGGTGATGAAGACGCAGGACTTGCCGAAGTCGGACTGGGCCAGCTCCTCCACGAAATACTCGTGGTTGTCGGCGTTGGTGATCGCCTGCGCCGGGTCGGTGTTCGCCAGATTACGGGCGGCGCTCTGCCCGTACACATGATCGTCGGTGAAGCTGACGGCGTGGCTCAGCTCGTGCACCAGAGTGCCGAACTTGGAGTCGATGCCGATCTGGGAGGCGGCCCAGAACTGGGCGCAGAGCCAGATGGTCCGGCCGCCCTTGTGGGTGTAGGCGAAGTAGGAGGGCTGGCAGCCCTCGCCGGTGAGATCGTAGGTGATCTCCTCGGTGCGCAGCACCCGGTCGATGTCGGTGAAGTGGGTGGTGACGGTGGTGAAGCGGTCCCCGTCGTAGGCGCCGAACCATTCGTCGTAGAGGGCGTTGGTGCCCGGGTCCGTGGTCTGGAGCTGCACCAGGGCCAGGGCGGTGAAGTAGCCCGCGTTGTCGTGGGCGAGCGTGACCTCCGCCCGCTCGGCGTCGGTGCCGCCGTTGAAGGCCGGCGCTCTGGACTTGGCCTGCGGCTCCGTCGTGGCGGCGCGGGACCACCGGGCCTGCTCGACCTTGCGCGCCGACTGGCCGGAGGTGAGGGTGGGCTCCCCGCCGGGCACCACGGTGAAGGTGATGTCCGGGGAGCTGAGCCGGTGCGGTTCGAGCTCGTCGCGGAGCCTGAGGGCGCGCGGGGCGGGGCCGGTGACCGTGAAAGCGTCGAAGAGCCGGGTGTCGAGGGCGACGGTGTACTCGCCGGGCCGGTCGATCGGATACGCGAGCGAGATGTCGACGGTCTCGGTGAGGGACTCGCCCGGCGCGATCGTGACGTACTGGTCGGCGGTCGGATCGCCGCGTTTGACGAGCCGGCCGTCGTACTCCACCGGCCGGCCGTCGCAGCTGATATCGAGGCAGTCGGTGACCGTCCCTTCCAGGGGAGTGCCCCAGACCAGGAATCGGACAGCCGTATCGCCCCGGTTCTCGATGGTGAAGGTGACCAGAGTCGGTTCGGCGAGGGTGTAGGCGGGGGCTGAGGTCAGACGGCAGGAGAAAGGCTGCTGCTCCATGGTGGTCTCCCTGCATCAGACGGGCAGCGAAGCACCTTCAGTCTGACAGTACGCATACATATAGCCACTAAGAGTGACAGCCCTTTTTCGGCCTCCGATGGTGAACGGGGTCACTGCGCGCCCCCGGCACATGACCGGCGGACGGGGCGGGCGGGCGGACCACCGGGGGTACGCCGCCACTCGGCGGCATATCCCTCCGCGCCGCCTTCGCGCCCCCTCCCCGCCCCCTCCGTCAGGAGTCCTCGGCCAGCTCCAGCCAGCGCAGCTCCAGCTCCTCGCGCTCGGTCAGGAGGGCGCGGAGTTCGGCGTCGAGACCGCCGACCTTCTCGAAGTCGGTGGCGTTCTCGGCGATCTGGGCGTGGAGCCTGGTCTCATGGTCGGTGATCTTGTCGAGCCGGCGCTCGATGCGGGCCAGCTCCTTCTGGGCGGCGCGGGTGTCGCCCGCCGACTTGGCCTTGGCCACGGGGGCGGCGGGGGCGGGGGCCGCGGACTCGATCATCGCGCGGCGGCGCTCCAGATACTCGTCGATACCGCGCGGCAGCATACGGAGCGTGGAGTCGCCGAGCAGGGCGAAGGTACGGTCCGTGGTGCGCTCGATGAAGAAGCGGTCGTGGGAGATGACGACCATCGACCCGGGCCAGCCGTCGAGCAGATCCTCCAGCTGGGTCAGGGTCTCGATGTCGAGGTCGTTGGTGGGCTCGTCCAGGAAGAGGACGTTCGGCTCGTCCATCAGCAGCCGGAGCACCTGGAGACGCCTGCGCTCACCGCCGGAGAGATCCGAGACGGGCGTCCACTGCTTCTCCTTGGCGAAGCCGAACTGCTCGCAGAGCTGACCGGCGGTCATCTCCCGGCCCTTGCCGAGGTCGACACGGTCGCGGATCTGCTGGACGGCCTCCAGGACGCGCAGGGTGCCGGGAAGCTCGGTGACATCCTGCGAGAGATACGCCAGCCGGACCGTCTTGCCGACCACGACCCGCCCGGCGGCGGGCTGGGTCTCGCCCTGGCTGGCCGCGGCATCGGCGAGGGCCCGGAGCAGCGAGGTCTTGCCCGCGCCGTTCACCCCGACCAGGCCGATGCGGTCGCCGGGGCCGAGCTGCCACGTCAGATGCTTCAGCAGCGTCTTCGGCCCGGCCTGGATGCTCACGTCCTCCAGGTCGAAGACGGTCTTCCCGAGCCGGGCGTTCGCGAACTTCATCAGCTCGCTGGTGTCCCGCGGCGGCGGCACATCGGCGATCAGCTCGTTCGCCGCCTCGATGCGGTAGCGGGGCTTGGAGGTACGGGCCGGGGCGCCGCGCCGCAGCCAGGCCAGCTCCTTGCGCATCAGGTTCTGGCGCTTCGCCTCCTCCGTGGCGGCGATGCGCTCGCGCTCGGCGCGGGCGAAGACATAATCGCTGTAACCGCCCTCGTACTCGTACACCGCACCGCGCTGGACATCCCACATGCGGGTGCAGACCTGGTCCAGGAACCAGCGGTCGTGGGTGACGCAGACCAGCGCCGAGCGGCGGGCCTGGAGATGGCCCGCGAGCCAGGCGATGCCCTCGACGTCGAGATGGTTGGTGGGCTCGTCCAGGATGATCAGGTCCTGCTCGGCGATGAGCAGCTTGGCGAGCGCGATCCGGCGGCGCTCGCCACCCGAGAGCGGGGCGATGACGGTGTCCAGGCCCTGCGGGAAGCCGGGGAGGTCGAGCCCGCCGAAAAGGCCCGTGAGCACATCGCGGATCTTGGCGTTGCCGGCCCATTCATGGTCGGCGAGATCGCCGATGACCTCGTGGCGAACGGTCGCCTCCGGGTCGAGCGAGTCATGCTGGGTGAGCACGCCGGTGCGGAGTCCGCCACTCTGGGTGACCCGGCCGGAGTCGGGGTCCTCCAGCTTGGCCAGCAGCCGGATCAAGGTCGTCTTCCCGTCGCCGTTACGGCCGACGACGCCGATGCGATCCCCCTCGGAGACGCCGAGGGACACGCCGTCGAGCAGGGCACGGGTCCCGTACACCTTGCTGACTGCCTCGACATTGACCAGATTGACGGCCATTTTTCTCCTGCTCCGGGGGGGTTCGCGGTCCGGTGGCCAAGCGTACGGCGGTCGCGAGCTGTGTGAATCCGCGGAGGGGGAGGGCACGGGGCGGGAGGGGGTGGGGGCCTCCGTCCGGCTCCGGCTGGATCGGGCCGGGCTCGGGCCGGGCTCGGCCCGGGCTCGGCCCGGTTCAGACGAAAGCCCCTATACGACCAGCGCGCCCGGCACCGGAGAGCTCGCCACCCGGGCCGTACGGCACGTGCCCGAGGTCAGCAGCGTCCGCGCCACCGACTCGGCCGTCTGCGCGTCCTTCACCAGAAACGCCGTCGTCGGGCCCGATCCCGAGACCAGAGCCGCGAGCGCGCCCGCCGTCAGACCCGCCTCCAAGGTCTCGGAGAGGGAAGGGCGCAGCGAGAGCGCGGCAGGCTGAAGATCATTGGAGAGGGCTGCCCCGAGGGCTGCCGCGTCGCCCGCGCGCAGGGCCTCCAGCAGCGCCGGGGACGCCTCCGGCGCGGGCACCCCGGTCCCGGCGGTGAGCCGGTCGAACTCCCCGTACACCGCCGGAGTCGACAGACCCCCGTCGGCGACCGCGAACACCCAGTGGAACTCGCCGCCCACCTCCAGCGGCGTCAGCCGCTCGCCCCGGCCGACGCCCAGCGCGGCGCCCCCGGCCAGACTGAACGGGACATCGCTGCCGAGCTCCGCGCAGATCTCCAGCAGCTCCGCCCGGGACGAGCCGGTGCCCCAGAGGACGTCGCAGGCCAGCAGGGCCGCCGCGCCGTCCGCGCTGCCGCCCGCCATGCCGCCCGCGACCGGGATGTCCTTCGCGATATGGATGTGGACGTCCGGGGCGAGACCATGGCGCTCCGCGAGCAGCGTCGCGGCCCGCGCCGCCAGATTGGTGCCGTCCAGCGGGACCTGGGCGGCGTCCGGGCCGGTGCACGTGACCGTCAGCGACTCGGCCGGGACCACCGTCACCTCGTCGAAGAGGGAGACCGCGAGGAATACGTTGGCCAGGTCGTGGAAGCCGTCCGGGCGGGCGCCGCCCACCGCGAGCTGGATGTTGACCTTCGCCGGGACCCGTACCGTAACGCCGCTCACGCCGGCTCCCCCGCCCTCAGCACCGCTCACGCCTTCGCCTCCGCGATCCGTGCGAACTCCTCCACCGTCAAGGACTCCCCGCGCGCCTGCGGCGAGACCCCCGCCGTGACCAGCGCCGTCTCGGCGGCGGCGGGCGAGCCCGCCCATCCGGCCAGGGCCGCGCGCAGGGTCTTGCGGCGCTGTGCGAAAGCCGCGTCCACTACCGCGAACACCTCCTTCTTGGTGGCGGTCGTCTTCGGCGGATCCCTGCGTACCAGCGACACCAGGCCCGAGTCCACATTGGGCGCGGGCCAGAACACATTCCGGCCGATCGATCCGGCACGCTTGACCTCGGCGTACCAGTTCGCCTTCACCGAGGGCACTCCGTACACCTTGTTCCCCGGCGCGGCGGCCAGCCGGTCGGCGACCTCGGCCTGCACCATCACCAGCGTGCGCTCGATGGTGGGGAAGTGCTCCAGCATATGGAGCAGCACCGGGACGGCGACGTTGTACGGGAGGTTCGCGACGAGCGCGGTGGGCTCCGCCGGGAGCTGGGTGACCTGCATCGCGTCCGAGTGGACGAGCGAGAAACGGGGGGCGCGCTCGGGCATGCGGGCGAGGATCGTGGACGGCAGCGCCGCCGCGAGCACATCGTCGATCTCGACGGCGACGACCTGATCGGCCGCCTCCAGCAGCGCCAGGGTCAGCGAGCCGAGTCCGGGGCCGACCTCCACGACCACGTCGTCCTCGCGGACCCCCGCGGTCCGCACGATCCGGCGGACGGTGTTCGCGTCGATGACGAAGTTCTGGCCGCGCTGTTTGGTGGGACGCACGCCCAGGGCGGCGGCCAGTTCGCGGATGTCGGCGGGGCCGAGGAGGACGTCGGAGGGCTCAGTGGTGCTCACCGATACAGCCTACGGGGCGTGTGGGGGGCCGGCGGCCCCTCGCGGGGTGGGCCTGGGGCTCGGTGGGGTGGGGTTTCGGGGCCGCTCCGGGCCGCTTCGGGGCTGGGGCTGGGTGCGGTGGGTCAAGGTCCGGGGGCCGCTCCGGGGTGGTGCCGGGACTCATGATTTACGGGCGCGTTTCCAGTCCTTGTTTGATGGCGGGCCTCCTTCGCGCCACAAATCACGTTTTACGTCCCGGCACCACCCCTGCGCGGCCCCCTCCCACGAGACCCCTCAACCCGCCCGGACCGTGTGCCGGGCCGTGCGGACCGCTCCCGTGAGACTCGACCGCCGCCTATCCCGCGTGCTGGGCAAACCCAGCCCGTCCGGCGATTGAGGACGGACCCCGCACCCCGGGACCCCGCACACTCCGCCCCCCAAAAAAAACCCAGCCCCGTGGAGTCCCCCCGGACGGAGTCTGCAAAATCCAGCCCTTCCGGCGCTTGAGGAGCG
>NZ_VCLA01000174.1:0-48569 GCF_009600885.1 Streptomyces jumonjinensis | reverse complement strand
GCTGGCCCCCGACAAGGGCCCGCGCAGGGCAGGGTGGCCCCCTCCCATCAGACTCAACTGCCCGCCCGCCTGTCCCGGGTGCCGGGCCGTGCGGCCCACTCCCGCCGTCGGTCAGCGGAAGAGTCTGCGGCCGCAGTGCGGCCAAGGGGATGCGCCCCGCTGGATGTACAGCTTCTTCGCACGGTAGGTCTGCTCGGCTGCGGGCGCGTCCTGCGGGCGGCCCCGGCCGCCCAGCGCGCGCCAGGTGACCGTGTCGAACTGGTACAGCCCGCCATAGGTCCCCGAAGGGTCCACCGCCCCCGCGCGTCCGCCGGATTCGCAGCGCGCGAGCGCCCTCCAGTCCAGGCCGTCCGCGCCCACCACCGAGCCGGGCAGCCTGGCGGTGCCCACCAGGACCCGCTGGGCGACCGGCTCCTGGATCACCTCGTCCTCGACCTTCCGGGGGCGCTCGCGGACGCCGTTGACGCTGCGCAACTGGTAAGTGACCCGGCGCACGCCCGGGCGGCCCTGCTGAGCGACGATCTCGGTGCCCGTGAAGAGGGACGGGTCCCCCGTTCTGACCACCTCGTAGGGGATCGGCTCCTCGTGCACCTCCCGGCTTCCGGTGATCCGCAGGACGGTGACGGTCTGCCCGTCGCGGGGGAAGCTGCCGAGCGGTACGGAGGTGGTGTCCTGGCCGCCGAGGGGGATGCCCGCGCGGACGAGGGCCTCGCCGACGGTCGCCGCGTTGGTGCGGACGGTGCGGGTGCGGCCGTCGGCGAGGAAGGTCACGGCGCGTTCGGTGCGTACGTCCAGCGCGAGGCCGTGGCGGGAGATCGCGGAGGAGCGGGAGGCGGAGAGATACGCGCCCTCGGCCCGTACCCCGAGCTGGCGGAGCGCGCCCTCGACGGTGCGGGCGGTGGTCCACACCTGGCGGCGCTGCCCGTCGAGGGTGAGGGAGACGGGGCGGCCGTAGCGGACGACGATCTCGTCCCCGCTGGCGAGTTCCTCGCCGGGCGCGGGGGCCACGATGTCGTGCGCGCCGACGCCCACGCCTTCGTCGGCCAGCAGTTCGCGGACGTCCTCGGCGAAGGTGTGCAGGGTGCGGGGGCGGCCGTCGACGGTGAGGCGGACGGCCTTGTCGCTGGCGACGAAGGCGGAGGTGCCGCCCGCGAGGACCACGACGACCAGGGCCTGCGGCAGGAATCTGCGCAGCCCGGGCCCCGCGTCGGGGCGGAGGCGGTCGACCCCGCGCCGCCGCCGGCGGGCGCTCCCGGCCGGGGCCGGCTCCCCCGCAGGGGCGGCGCTCCGGCGGGCGACGGTGAACCGGCCGCCGTACGCCGCCGGGGGGACTGAGGGGACTGCCCCCGGGGGGGCTGGCAGGACTGAGGGTGCGCCCTGGTGGACGCCCGGGGAGTTGGGGATGTCCGGGAGCGTCGGCGGGTGGGGTGCCGTCCCGTAGGCCGGGGTCGTTTGCACCGCCGCGCCGTAGGCCCCCGGCCCGTACGCCTCCGGTCCGTACGTTCCCGGTCCCGGAGCCGTCGGCCCGTACGGGTCCGCGTACGCCGCCTCGAAGGCGTCCGCCCGGGCCGTCGCGTATCCGGCGTAGGCGAAGGGCTGGGTGAAGGTCTCCGTGGCGGCGGCATGGCCAGGGGCGGTCCAGGCCCGTTCGCCGCTCGGAGCGCCGTCCAAGCCTTCCGCCGGATAGCCGGCGTACCCGGGGGCGGTCCGGGTCCCGTCGTTGCTCAGGCCGCTGAGACGGCTCAGATCGTTCACGACGCTCCGTAGGGTCCGGGCCCGGTCCGACCGATGGCACTGCGGCCGGATGGTATCGGAGCGACGCTCACTGTCCAAAGCCATTCGGTCACGCTGTGTCGCGCCGCTACCCCCGCAGCGCTGTCGCTCAGTAGTCGAACGCCTCGGCCGTGTTCACCGCCACGGCCTCGGCCAGGGTGTCCTCGTCCAGCCCCTTCACCGCCGCCATCGCCCGGAGCGTCACCGGAATGAGGTAGGGCGCATTGGGCCGCCCGCGATAGGGCGCGGGCGTGAGAAAGGGCGCGTCGGTCTCCACCAGGACCAGTTCACGCGGGGCGGCCATGAGCGCATCACGCAGCGGCTGGGCGTTCTTGAAGGTCACATTGCCCGCGAAGGACAGGTAATAGCCCGCCTTGGCGCACACCCGCGCCATTTCCGCGTCTCCGGAATAGCAGTGGAAGATCGTGCGCTCCGGCGCGCCTTCCTCGGCGAGTATGCGCAGTACGTCCGCGTGCGCGTCCCGGTCGTGAATGACCAGCGCTTTTCCGTGCCGTTTCGCGATCTCGATATGGGCGCGGAAAGAGCGTTCCTGGGCGGCGACGCCCTCCGGCCCGGTGCGGAAGTAGTCGAGCCCGGTCTCACCGACCGCGCGGACCTGCGGCAGTGCGGCCAGCTCGTCGATCTCGGCGAGCGCGTCGTCGAGCGCGCCGTCCCCTCCGGCCTCCCGCGCGTCCTGCCGGGACCAGCCGTCGGGATCGCCGAAGACGATCCGGGGGGCCTCATTGGGGTGCAGCGCCACCGCCGCGTGCACGCTGTCGTGGTCGGCGGCGGTCTGGGCCGCCCAGCGGGAGCCCTTGACGTCGCACCCCACCTGGACGACTGAGACCACCCCCACGGCCGCCGCCCGTGCGAGCGCCTCCTCGACGGTGCCCTCCTGCATGTCCAGGTGGGTGTGGGAGTCGGCGACCGGGATCCTGAGCGGTTCGGGCAGCGGCGGCGGGGTGGACTTCGAGGTCATGGCCGCGATCCTACGAGGCGGGCCGCCGTTCCCTCAGCCAGGGCGATGCCCGCCTCGGACGGACCGGGCTACCTCCGGTGGAAGGGGTGCAGCAGATCGGAGAGATGCCAGTGGTGGTGGGCCTTGGCCGGCACCGGCTGTGCGGGCTGTTCCCGGGGGACCTCCACGAGATCGTCCCCCACCCCGACCGGTCCCGCGATCGGCGCGGGCCTGGTCTCGCGCACGGGGCGGGCGATCCGCTCCGGGTCCGCGGAACGCGCCATCAGATCCAGCACCGACGAGACCTGCCCGGCCCGCATGATCCGTACGACATGCCCCCCGCAGTTCGTGCAGTCGGGGCTCGACAGCGGCGACGGCACCCGGGCGCCGTTCGCCTTGTAGACGACGTATTCATGGCCGGCCGTGTCGATATGGTGCTCGATTTCGTACGCTTGCTCCCAGCCGTGCCCGCAGCGCATACAAGCGAAGGCGTACGCCTCGTGGACCCTGGCGGCGCCCGTGATCTCACTCATGCCTGCTCCTCTCCACTGACCCAGTGGACGCCCATTCCGGCGGGAGCGCATCATCGCCTGTCGAATATTGGAGCGGTCTTGGGCCTTCCCATGCCCATATGGCTCCGGACCCGGTCTGCGCTTTGCCTTCTACCGTAATCCTTTACGTGTCAGGGGGCCGGTGGAGCGGAATTCTTTGCCGCCACGACGGCGTCGAACACCTCGCGCTTGGGCAGTCCTGCCTCGGCGGCGACCGCCGCGATGGCCTCCTTGCGCCGCTCCCCCGCCTCCTCGCGCGCCCGTACCCTGCGCACCAGCTCGGCGGGGTCGAGATCGCCGGGCCCCGGGGCGGGCGCGCCCTCGACCACCACGGTGATCTCGCCGCGTACGCCGTCCGCCGCCCAGGCGGCCAGCTCGGCCAGCGGGCCGCGCTTGACCTCCTCGTAGGTCTTGGTCAGCTCCCGGCAGACGGCGGCCCGGCGGTCCGCGCCGAAGACCTCGGCCATCGCGGCGAGCGCGGCGTCGAGCCGGTGCGGGGCCTCGAAGTAGACGAGGGTGCGGCGCTCGTTCTCGTTCTCGCGCAGCCTGGCGAGGCGCTCGCCGGACTTGCGGGGCAGAAAGCCCTCGAAGCAGAAGCGGTCCACCGGGAGCCCGGAGAGGGCGAGCGCGGTGAGCACGGCGGAGGGGCCGGGGACGGCGGTGACCCGGATGTCCTTCTCGACGGCGGCGGCGACCAGCCGGTAGCCGGGGTCGGAGACGGAGGGCATCCCCGCGTCGGTGACCAGGAGCACCCGCGCGCCGCCGGCGAGGGCGTCGACGAGCTCCGGTGTACGGGCGGACTCATTGCCCTCGAAGTAGGAGACCACCCGACCGGAGGTCTGGACGCCGAGCGCCTGGGTGAGCCGCCGCAGCCTGCGGGTGTCCTCGGCGGCGATGACGTCGGCGCCCGCCAGCTCGGCGGCGAGGCGGGGCGGGGCGTCGGCGACGTCGCCGATCGGGGTTCCGGCCAGGACCAGCACTCCCGCCCGGTCGGAGGCGGGGGCCGGGGGGGCTGCGGGCGTATCGGAAGGCGGCACAGTGGTCACGTACGCCATTCTCCCAGGGCGGCGGGGAAGCTCTCCCGGGGGCGGGGTGCCAGGGCTTTCCCAAGGGGCCCTCCGGGGGCGGCGGCGGGGTTTCCCCGGGGGCACGGAGGGCTCTCTTCCGGGGCGGCGGCGGGCGGGAGGCACGCCGCTCACACGGACGTTCCCTACGATGGCGCGGTGACCAGTACCGCGCCACAGACCCTCCAGGGCAAGGACGCCGACGAGCAGCCCCCCGGCTGGCAGCATCGGCTGCGCAGATTCGGCTATGCGCCCCCTTCCGTGATCGGGCTGCGCGAACGCCTGGTCCCCCCCTACACCCGCCCCTCCGAACGGCTGTGGCCGGTCTTCGGCATCGCGCCGGCGGCGGTGAATCCGCTGCTGCGGGCCTCCGCCTGGCTGGGGCCGCTGCTGGTGGCGCTGGTCGCGGGCGTGCTGCGCTTCTGGAACCTCGGCAAGCCGCACGCGGTGATATTCGACGAGACGTACTACGCCAAAGACGCCTGGTCGCTGATCAACAAGGGGTACGAGGGCCACTGGCCCAAGGACATCGACAAGTCGATCCTCAAGGACCCCTCGGTCGTCGCGCTCCCGACCGACCCCGGATATGTGGTGCATCCGCCGGTCGGGAAATGGATCATCGGCATCGGCGAGAAGCTCTTCGACTTCACGCCCTTCGGCTGGCGCTTCATGGTCGCGGTGCTCGGCACGCTCTCGGTGCTGATGCTCTGCCGGATCGGCCGCAGGCTGTTCCGCTCGACCTTCCTGGGCTGTCTGGCGGGCGCGCTGCTCGCGGTGGACGGGCTGCACTTCGTGATGAGCCGGACGGCGCTGCTCGACCTGGTGCTGATGTTCTTCGTGCTCGCCGCCTTCGGCGCTCTGGTCGCCGACCGGGACTGGGCGCGGCGGAAGCTGGCGGCTGCGCTGCCGGAGGACGAGGACGGGGTGCTGCGGCCGGACGCCGGGATCGCCGAGTCGCTGCGGCTGGGGTGGCGGCCCTGGCGGCTGACGGCCGGGGTGATGCTGGGACTGGCCGCGGGCACCAAGTGGAACGGCCTGTATGTGATGGCCGCGTTCTGCGTCATGGCGGTGCTGTGGGATGTGGGCGCGCGGCGCACGGCGGGCGCGATGCGGCCGTACCGGGCGGTGCTGCGGAAGGACCTCGTACCGGCGTTCGTCTCGACGGTGCCGGTGGCGCTGGCGACCTACATGGTGTCGTGGTCGGGCTGGTTCGCCACGAAGGGCGGCCACTACCGGGACTGGGCGGACCACCGGGCCGGGCTCTCCCCCGACAGCGTCACCCTTCCGCTGCTGGGCGAGATCGATCTGCCGCAGTTCGGCATGAGCTGGGTTCCGGCCGCGCTGCGGAGCTTCTGGCACTACGAGACCGAGGTCTACAGCTTCCATGTGAACCTGAAGTCCGGTCACGCCTACGAGTCGAACCCGTGGAGCTGGATCGTCCTGGGCCGTCCGGTCTCGTACTACTACGAGGATCGGGCGGCGGGGCAGGGCGGCTGTCCGGCGGACACGGCGGACAAGTGCGCCAGCGAGGTGCTGGCGCTGGGCACTCCGCTGCTGTGGTGGGCGGCGTGCTTCGCGATCCTGTACGTGCTGTGGCGCTGGTTCTTCCGCCGGGACTGGCGGGCGGGCGCGATCGCGTGCGGGATCGCGGCCGGGTGGCTGCCCTGGTTCCTCTACCAGGAGCGGACGATCTTCCTGTTCTACGCGGTGGTGTTCGTGCCGTTCCTCTGTCTGGCGGTGGCCATGATGATCGGGGCGATGCTGGGGCCGCCGGGGTCGGACGAGCGGCGGCGGGCGATCGGCGCGATCGGCGCGGGGGTGCTGGTGCTGCTGATCGTCTGGAACTTCATCTACTTCTACCCGCTGTACACGGGGACGCCGATTCCGGTGGAGGACTGGCGGGACCGGATGTGGCTGGACACCTGGGTCTGATCCCCGCTCTCTGATCCGGGTCTGGCCCCCGCTCCGATCTGATGTCTGATCCGGGTCCGATCCGGGTCCGATCCGGGTCCGGCCCGGGTCTGACTCAGCTGTCGGCCGGTCCGGGCCGCTCCGGGTGCGGCCCGGGCCCGGCGGGCGCCCGCTCGCCCGACCGCGGCCCGGACCGGCCCCGACCCGCGCCGGTCAGTCGGCCACCGCGGCGATCGCGACGGCCTTGCCGACCCTGACCCGGACCGTCAGCTCACCGGGGCCGCTGTTGCGTTCGCCGAACTGCTCGGCCACGTCCTCGCCCATGTATCGGGCCGCGATCCGCGTCGCCCAGTGCCGCGCCTGCTCCTGGTCCTCGCTCACCTCCGCCTCCCCCTGGAGCACCACGAAGCCGAAGGGCGGCTCGTCGTCGTCCACGCAGATCGCGACCCTGCCGTCCCTGATCAGATTGCGGCCCTTCACCGTCCCCTTGCCGGTGTTGAAGACCAGTTCGTCCCCGTCGAGGAGGAACCACACCGGAGCGATATGCGGGCTGCCGTCAGCGCGCACGGTCGAGAGTTTCGCGGTGCGGGTGCCCTCGGAGACAAATCTGTGCCACTCGCCCTTCGTCATCATTTTCGCCATTTGGCCATATTCGGGCAGTCCCGGGCTGACGGGTGATCAGGCACGCCGAGGGCGTGGCTCCTGTCGCCGCCGTCGCCGCCCCGCCGGGTGGCGGGCACGCCCCATGGCGGGGGGCGAATTCCCTTCGCCCGGCCCGTACGGCTACCGCTAGCGTGACGGCGCATGAGCACTCACCCCGCCGCCGAAGCCCATCCCCGATTCGCCGAAGCCCTGCGCGGGCTGGACCTCGATGTACCGGTCCGCCGTTTCCCGGACGCGGTCCGCACCGCGGCGGACGCCGCTGCCGCGATCGGCTGCGATGTCAGCGAGATCGTCAAGTCACTGATCTTCGAGGCGGACTCGAAGCCGGTGCTGGTGCTGATGGACGGCTCGTCCCGGGTGGATGTGGAGCGGGTACGGGAGGAACTGGGCGCGGCGTCCGTCAAGCGCGCGAACGCCGATCTCGTCCGGCGGACGACGGGGTACGCGATCGGCGGCGTACCCCCCTTCGGGCATGTCACCAGGACCCGGGTGCTGGCCGACCGCGCGCTGCTGGATCACCCGGTGGTGTGGGCGGCGGCCGGGACCCCGCACACGGTGTTCCCCCTCGACCCGAAGACGCTGATCGAGCACGCGGGCGGCGAACTGGTGGACGTACGGGAACGCGCGGAGTGATCGCGCAGGGGAGAGATCCGGCACGCCGGGGGTCGCGGCGGCAGGATGGAGGGCGGTGGGCAGTGGGCATCGGGGTGACGCTGAGCGCGAGCTGAGCCGGCAGCGCGTCTCCGGTGGCTCCGGGACTCATGAGTCCGGGCCGATGAGTCCCGGCCGTCCCAGGAGTCCCCACTCTTCGAACGTACGAGCGGAAGGTGGAGCGATGACCAGCCTGCACGAGGTGCTGAAAGCCCATGTCGACGACGGGTCGATGCCGGGGGCGGTCGGTCTGGTGGCACACGGCGACCGGGTCGAGGCGGCGGTCGTGGGCTCCGTCGACACCGAGGGGACCGCGCCCATGGCCCGGGACACGATCTTCCGGCTCGCCTCGGTGACCAAGCCGATCACCACCGCCGCCGCGATGACGCTGATCGACGACGGCACGATCGCGCTGGAGGATCTGGTGGCCCCCTGGCTGCCGGAGCTGGCCGACCCCACGGTGGTACGGATCCCGGAGGCCGCGGTGGACGACGCGGTCCCGGCGGACCGGGGCATCACCGTGGAGGACCTGCTCAGCTTCCGCGCCGGATACGGCTTCCCGTCCGACTTCTCGCTCCCGGCGGTGCAGCCGCTGTTCAGCGAGTTGAAGGGGCCGCTGATGCCGCAGGCCGTGCCCGCGCCGGACGAGTGGATGGCACGGCTGGCGGGCATCCCGATGCTGCGCCAGCCCGGCGAGGCATGGCTGTACAACACCTGCTCCGACATCCTGGGCGTGCTGATCGCCAGGGCCTCGGGGCAGCCGCTCCCCGAGTTTCTGGCCGAGCGGTTGTTCGAGCCGCTGGGCATGACCGACACGGCGTTCTCGGTGCCGGCGCGGAAGCTCGGCCGCTTCACCAGCTCCTACCGCGCCGGCGCGGACGGCGCTCTCGCCGTGGTCGACGCCCCGGACGGGGAGTGGAGCAGCCCTCCCGCCTTCCCCTCCGCGGCAGGCGGGCTGGTCTCCACCGCCGACGATCTGCTCGCCTTCGGCCGGATGCTGCTCGCCGGGGGGACGGTGGACGGGCGCGAGACGCTGTCGGCGGACTCGGTGCGCCGGATGACCACGGACCACCTGACCCGCGCCCAGCGCGAGGCGAGCGGGCTGTTTCTGGAGGGGCAGGGGTGGGGGTACGGCGGCGCGGTCGACGTCGCGGCGGTGGAGCCCTGGAACGAGCCGGGGCGGTACGGCTGGGTCGGCGGCACCGGCACGTCCTGGCACATCACCCCGTCCACCGGGACGGTGGCGGTACTGCTGACCCAGCGGGAGATGCCCGGACCGAGCGGCCCGGACTCGATGCGCGCCTTCTGGCGGTACGCGGCGGGGCCGGGTTCCTGATGGGGCCGGGGCAGGAAGCCGGGGCGGCCCCGGCCCGGCCGGTACGGCTGGACGGTCTACGCGACCCGGTTGCCGGGGTCGTCCAGCCAGACCGTCTGGGTGCCGTCCGGTGTGACCGTGAGGCCGAACCGGGTCACGACGGGCCTGCCCGCCTCCAGCCACCACAGCCGGGCCGCCGTGATCTCATCCCACAGCCGGCGCTCACCCGCCTGGCGCACGGCGTCCTCGGCGTCCCATCCGCCGTACCGCACAGACGCCCAGGACCCCGCCCCGTCCGACAGCCGCATACGGTAGGTGCCGTAAGGGTCCGCCCCGTCCCATACATGCTCATATCGCACGCCGGGGACGCGTACACCGATGGCGAAGGCGGCATGGACGTCCTCCAGTGCCAGTTCGGGGTCCAGGTCGGACGAGCCCCGGTGTTCCGGGACGCCCTCCGGGCGGGTCACAGCGTGGGGCCGCTGGCCTCGCATCCACAGGAAGCTGACATCACCCACGAACCGGCCGTGTGACTCCCGGCCGGACCGGCCGACCACCAGTCGCAGCAGCCCGGCATTCGCGTACGGCGTGCCCCAGGCGCTCACCACGACCCCGCCGGGCCGGGTCTGCTCCACCCATGTCAGAGGTACGCGCCGGACGGCCGCCGTCGAATGGACGGCGTCGTACGGCACGCCGGGCGGCCATCCGGCGAGACCGTCCCCGACCACGCGCGTCGGGCTGAATCCGGCGGCCTTCAGCCGCCTGGCCGCCCCGGCCGCCACCACGGGGTCGACTTCCACCGTGGTGACGCGGTGGTCGCCGAGCCGAGCGCACAGCAGCGCGCTGGTCCAGCCGGTGCCGGTGCCGATGTCCAGCACCGCGTGCCCGTCGGCCACGTCCAGGTGCCGGAGCATGGACGCGACCAGCCGGGGCTTGGACGCGGAGGACGTCACGACGCCGGGGCCGTTCTCCCCCCCGTCGTCCACCTGGGTCACGACGACGTCGTCGGCGTTGACCAGCGACCACCAGTCGCCCGGGTTCTCCGTCCGGGTGATCCGGCGGTAGCCGGACGGGCTGTCGTCGTCGGGGATCCACACGAAACCGGGGACGAAGGCAGAGCGCGGGGCCCGCTCGAACGCGCCCCGCCACTCCTCGCCCAGGGCACCGGACCCGGTCAGTCCGGCGAGCAACTGCGCGTACTGATCCATGGGCTGAGGCTCACTTCTTCGGGGGTGTGACGGGCTTGGTCCACTGACCGTCCGATTCCTTGGGCGACTGCCTCTTGTCGCCGTCCGAACCGCCCTTGTCGTCTCCGTGCTTTCCCATGACGGAACTCCTTCGAATGGGGATGCGAATTCGAATACCGCGATCAGCGGGTGCGCCGCTGAGACCGCAATCGGTTCCGTGCGCGCCCGGTCTTGGGCGGAGTCGGGCCCGGGGGCCGGTTGATGGGCGTGGACATGACTATGCCCCCCTCACGCCGAGGAATGACGGGCACCGAGCGGTGCCCTGGGCTATTCGGCAGCCGTTCTCCGACGGTAGCGAGGCGGCACGACCGCTCTCCAGTGATGTGCAGATATGTGCGGAAGAAAAATTCCTCCACGACATGGCTGGACGACACTCTTGCTGCGATGAACTGGATGAGCAAAGCTGCCGCACACAACCGCACAAGCCAGAAGGGACGTTGACATGGCTTTAGCGTTCACCGGGATCGACCCCAAGACCGGTGAATTCCAGAGCCCCACGATCGCCCTGCCGGGGAACGACTTCTGGCTCTTCGACGAGCAGTTGGTGCGCTGGAACCACTTCACGGGTGAGGGCGGTTCGATGGGCAAGGAGGACACTGACGACCCGGCCGCAGCGAAACTGTGTTCGGAGGCGTTCGAAGCAGTGTGGGCGCGCGCCACTCCGCACGACCAGTACGAGATCCGCTGATCGAAGGGGCCGACAGGTCAGTTCATGCCCATATCACCGTCGTCATCCGCCCAGGCCGCCCGTGAGCTTGTCGCGAAGAGGCTGCGCGACCTGCGCAAGGCAGCCGGACTGACGGTCACCGAACTTGCCGGGCAATGTGGTTGGCACCATGCGAAGACCTCCCGCATCGAGAACGCACGCACCGCGCCCTCCGCCAAGGACATACGGCTGTGGTGCGGTGCGTGCGGTGCACTGGACCAGGCCGAGGGCCTCATCGTCCAGTCCCTCAACGCGGAGTCGCTCTACAGCGAGTGGCGGCATCAGATACGCGATGGCCTGAAACAACTACAGGGCAGAAGCGCACAGCTCTACCGTGAGACCCGGTTGTTCCGCGTCTACTCCTCGACGCTTGTTCCGGGGCTGCTCCAGACCGAGGGCTACGCGGCGGCGCTGCTCAGCACCATCGCCGACTTCCGTGAGATCCCGAACGACGCGCCGGAAGCGGCAGCCGCCCGCGTCCGGCGCTCCAGCGTCCTCCACGAACCGGGCCATCGGTTCGTTCTCCTGATCGAGGAGGCCGTGCTGTACCACCAGGCCGGTGAGACTGACGCGATGGCGGCCCAGCTCGGCTATCTCCTGACGGCCGGAGCGTTGCCGTCGGTGTCCCTGGGAGTGATCCCCATGTCCACCCCAGGACCACGGCACTGGCCGCACGAAACGTTTCACATCTTCGACGACAGCCTCGCGTTGGTGGAACTGATCTCCGCGATGGTCCGCATCACCCAGCCGAGCGAGGTGGCCCTCTACCTCAAGACGTTCGACGCGCTGCGCGCCCTGGCCGTATACGGAGCGGAGGCACGCGCGTTGATCGTGAAGGCGATCGAGGCGCTGGACTGACGGACGTACCGCCGTCCCGTCACGCCCCGGCTCCTCGGGAGGCAGGGCGCTGACGGGATGCGAGGATCAGCCGGCGGGCCGGAAGGTCCCCGTCTTGAGCGCTCCGACGAACGACATCCACGAGGGCTCCGCGAACGCGAGGCAGGGCCCCGTCGGCACCTTGCTGTCGCGTACGGGCATCACGCCCGGGAAGTCATCCCTGACCTCGACGCACTGGCCGTTCGCGCTGCTGTAACTGCTCTTGCGCCAGACCGGCGCGGCGTGGTGCTGCACTTCCAACACTCCCTCTCCGTCACTCACTCGCGGCTGCAAACTCAATCAGAAGATCGGCCGTGACATTCGGACATCAGCTTGTAACGCCTTATCTCCGCCTCGGACTCAAGGAACAGGTCAATCGAGGTGCACGACACGGCGGACGGGTGTCCGAGGCTCACCGTGCCCGAGGCTGAGGCTCCCGGGGGGGGCGCGGGCTGCCCCTGGTGGAGGCGCTGGCGGACCGGTGGGGGGTGGCCGGGCGGCAGGGGCCGGGGAAGGCGGTGTGGGCCGAGTTGTCGGTGGAGGGCGGTGGGCACAGGCCGTGAGCCCCGGCCGCCGGGCCTCCCGCGTACGGGAGGCCCCAGGCCCGGCCCCGTTACCCCTCCTGGCCGGCCTTGGCCTCCGCCAGCACCAGGCCGAACGCGTTGTTCACCGCCAGTAGGCCGCCGTCCACCCGCAGGGTCGTCCCGGTGATCCAGGACGCGTCCCGCGAAGCCAGGAACGCGACCGCCGCCGCGACGTCCTCGGGCTCGCCGACGCGGCCCAGCGGATAGAGCTTCCGCCCCAGGTCCGCGAGGCCCCGGTCCTGCCCCTCCCAGCCCCGGGTGCGGATGGTGCCGGGGTTGATCTGGTTGACGCGTACGCCGCGCGGGCCCGCGTCGCCCGCCAGGGTGCGGGTGAACGACGCGAGGCCCGCCTTCGCCGCGCTGTAGGAGTGGCCGTCCAGGCCCACCTCGGCGTTGACCGAGCCGATGTTGACGATCGCGCCCCGGCCCGAGCTCTCCAGATACGGCATCGCGGCACGGGCGCAGCGGAACGCGCCGGTGAGGCAGATGTCCAGATCCCGCTGCCAGGTGCCGTCCGGCTCGTCCTCGATGCGCGGTGCGTCCTTGGCGCAGGAGAAGGCGTTGTTGACCAGGACGTCCAGGGTTCCGAAGCGTTCGGCGGCGTAGGCCGCCGCCGCTTCGACCTGGGCGCGGTCGGAGACGTCGCAGCCGGTGAAGTCCGCGCCGGGGACGTCCTCGGCGGTCTTCTCGGCGGCTTCCACGTCGATATCGGTGATCAGGACCCGGGCCCCTTCGGCCGCCAGCCGCCGTGCGGTGGCCGCGCCGATGCCCCGGGCCGCGCCGGTGATCAGTACTCCATACCCCTCGAAACGTTTCAGCGCATAGGTCATAGGGCCGAACGTACCGCGCGGATCAAGGCCTGACCACGGGGATCCGCGGTAACTCCCTTACGCAGCCCATTGGTCACATACCCGAGCGCCACCCCGGACTCCGGGTCGGCGAGGCCGAGCGAGCCGCCCCGGCCCGGGTGGCCGAAGGAGCCGGGGCCCAGCAGCGGGGCGGCCGGGCCGTGCAGCATGAAGCCGAGGCTGAGGCGGGTGGGCACCACCAGGATGCGGTCGGGGCCCGCCGACTCCTCGGTACGGGCCAGGGCGAGCGTCGCGGGCGCGAACAGCCGGGGGCCGCCGTCGACTTCGCCGAGGGTGGAGGCGTAGAAACGGGCGAGTGCGCGGGCGGTGGAGACGCCGCCGGAGGCGGGGAGCTCGGCGGCCCGGTAGCGGGGGTCGTTCTCGTCGGGCAGCGGGTCGATCGCCCCGAAGGCCCGGCGGGTGAGCGACGCCGGGTCGCGGTAGGCGTCGGAGACGGCCCTCTTGGGGCGCAGGGTGAGCCCCGGGGCGGACGGGGGTTCGTCGACCGGTCCGATACGGCCCGCCCGGTGGGCCTCGTCGGGCGGCAGCCCGATCCAGAAGTCCAGGCCGAGGGGGCGGGCGATCTCCTCGGCGACCCAGCGGCCGATGGTGCGGCCGGTGACCCGGCGGACCAGTTCGGCGATCAGCCAGCTGTAGGTCTGCGCGTGGTAGCCGTGATCCGTGCCGGGCTGCCACTCGGGGCGCTGGGCGGCGAGCGCGGCGGGGCCGCTCACGCCGTCGATCGCCTCGGCGGGGGTGAGCGGACGGTCGAGCACGGGGAGACCCGCGCGGTGCGAGAGCAGCTGGCGCACCAGTACCCGCTCCTTGCCGTTCGCCTTGAACTCCGGCCAGTACGTGGCCACCGGGGCGTCCAGGTCGATCTGGCCGCGCTGGTGCAGCAGCAGGACGACGGCCGCCGCGACGCCCTTGGTGACCGAGCGGACGACCTGCGCGGTGTCCACCGCCCAGGGGGCCGTGCCGTCCACATCCCGGGCGCCGGCCCAGAGATCGACCACCTTGCGGCCGTGCCGGTAGACGGCGACGGCCGCTCCGCGCTCGCCGCGCTGCTCGAAGTTCCGTACGAAAGCGTCCCGTACCGCCTCGTACCCCTCCGCCACCGTGCCCTGGACGTCCACTGTCAGTACTCTCCGCTCCGGTCGACCTCCCCCATGGTGCAACGACGGCGGACGCGCCCGGCTTCCGGGGCCGTCCGAACGACCGGCTTCAACCTCTTGAGCTGGGAATTCGGCCCGTGCTATCACTTCCCGGGGCCCACTTGGGCCGCTGTGGAGCCAGTCGGGGAACAGGGGGAGAGCATGCGCGGAGAACTGGTGCGGCTGAGGGCCATGGAACCGTCCGAGGCGGACGCGCTCTGGCGCTGGAATCACGACCCCGAGGTCATACGCTGGATGAGCGACGGCTATCCGCAGTCCCTGGCGCAGGTCCGCACCTGGATGGAGGAGCGGCAGCGCAGCACCTACGGGGACGCCCTCTTCGGGATCGAGGCGACGGACGACGCCCGCCTCATCGGGCTGGTCCGGCTGCGCGGCGCCGAGCCGGAGACGGGCTGCGCCGAGCTGGACGTCTATCTCGGCGAGAAGGAGTACTGGGGGCGCGGTTTCGCCACCGACGCGATGCGGACGGCCTGCCGCTACGGCTTCGAGGACATGCGGCTGCACAAGATCACGCTGACGGTCGTCACCGAGAACCACGCCGCCCGCCGGGTCTACGAGAAGGTGGGCTTTGTGACGGAGGGCCGGCTGCGCCAGGTCTTCCGGCGGGACGGTCAGTGGTACGACATGTTCACCATGGGGTTGTTGGAGGGCGAGCTGCGCTAGGTCGTGTCCGGACGATCCAGCAGCCCCGGAGGCGTCGCTCGTGGGGCGAAGCCGAAGGGCAGCTCCAGCCGGTGTCGGCGCAGCAGCTCCTCGTCCGCGAGCAGGTCCCCGGTCGCGCCGTCCGCCACGATCACTCCTTCGCTGAGGATCACCGAGCGCGGGCACAGCTCCAGGGCGTACGGCAGGTCGTGCGTCACCATCAGCACGGTGATGTCCAGCGACCGCAGGATCTGGGCGAGTTCGCGCCGAGCCGCCGGGTCGAGGTTGGACGAGGGCTCGTCCAGTACGAGGATCTCCGGCCGCATCGCCAGGACCGTGGCGACCGCGACCCGGCGGCGCTGCCCGAAGGAGAGATGGTGCGGGGGCCGGTCGGCGTACTCCGCCATGCCGACCTGTCGCAGCGCCGCCGCGACCCGTGCGGAGAGCTCGTCGCCGCGCAGCCCCATGGCGGCGGGGCCGAAGGCCACGTCCTCCTGGACGGTGGGCATGAACAACTGGTCGTCGGGGTCCTGGAAGACGATGCCGACCAACCGTCTGATCTCCGGCAGATGCTCCCTGACCACCGGGCGGCCCGCGACCGAGACGGCGCCTGCTCCCCCGGCGAGTATGCCGTTGAGATGGAGTACGAGCGTGGTCTTGCCCGCGCCGTTGGGGCCGAGCAGGGCCACCCGTTCGCCGCGCGCCACGGTCAGATCGACGCCGAAGAGGGCCTGGTGGCCGTCCGGGTAGGCGTAGGCGAGCCCTCTGACGTCCAGTGAGGGGGCGGGGCCGCCGGGGGCGTTCACAGGAGCCGGCCGAGCAGACAGACGGGGAGCGCGGCGGCGGGCAGGGCCGCCGCCCGGGCCCACTGGGCGCGGGTCGCCCTCAGCTCGCGGATCACCGGCAGCTCCCCCGTATAGCCTCTGCTCACCATCGCGAGATGCACCCGTTCGCCGCGTTCGTAGGAGCGGATGAAGACCGCGCCCGCGGTCTTGGCGAGGACGCCCCACTGCCGTGGGCCGCGGGCCGCGAACCCCCGTGATCTGCGGGCGATCGACATCCGGCGCAGCTCGTCCGCGACCACATCGCCGTAGCGGACCATGAAGGACGCGATCTGCGTCAGCGGCTGCGGCAGCCCGAGGCGCTGGAGGCCGAGCAGCAGATCGCGGGGTTCGGTCGTGGCGGCGAGGAGCACGGACGCGGCGGTGCCGAGGGTCGCCTTGGCGAGGATGTTCCATGCGCCCCAGAGCCCGGGGACGCTGAGCCCGGCCCCGAGCACGGTGATCCGCTCGCCGGGGACGACGAACGGCATCAGCAGGGCGAAGGCGACGAAGGGCGCCTCGATCAGCAGCCGCCGGAGCAGCGGAACGGCGGGGAGCCGGGCGACGGCCGTGACGGCGGCGAGCAGCAGCGCGTACGCCCCGAAGGCCCAGACGGCCTCGCGCGGGGTGGAGACCACGACGAGTACGAAGCAGAGGACGGCGGCGAGTTTGCAGTGCGGGGGCAGGGCGTGGGCGGGTGAGGAGCGGTGGGTGTAGAGCCGGTGGGCATGGCCGGCGCCCATGTCAGGAGCGTTCCGCCGGGCCGCCGGCCGGGGAGTCCCCTGAGCCGCCAGAGACTTCTCCAGCTGGGTGGGCCTTCCCGGTCCCGGGGTCTCCGGTCCGTCCGATACGCCCGGTTGCAGGGGTGCCCGTGCGGCGGCGGACGGCCGCGTAGAAGAGTCCGCTGCCCACGGCGGCGGTCGCCCCGACGCCGATGACACCGGCGAGGCCGCCGGAGATCCAGGTGGCGGAGACGCCCTCGACGCCGTAGTCGGCGAGCGGGGAGTCCGCGGCGGCGTGCTCCCCCGCCTTCTCGTCCATGCCGTGGTCGGCGGCGACCTTCTCCAGGCCGTCGGGGCTGGCGGAGGCGTAGAAGGAGACGGCGCCCGCGAGGACCAGCGCGGTGGCCAGCCCGGCCAGCCAGACGCGGTGCGGGGAGCGGGCCGGGGCGCGGGGCACCGGTTCCGCGTCGATCAGCCGTCCGCCGACGCGCAGCTTGAGGGGGCGGGCGAGGCTCCGGGCCCCATGGACGAGATCCGGCCGTACGGCGAGGACCGCGCCCACGGTGAGCATGGTGATCACGGCCTCGCCGACGCCGATGAGGACATGGACGCCGACCATCGCGGTCAGCACCGTCCCGATGGGTACGTCGGTCGTCCCGCCGATGGCGTAGAGGAGGGTGAAGGCGGCGGCGGACGCCGGTACGGAGACCAGCGCGGCGGCGAAGGCGGCGGCGCCGACCGAGCGTCTGCCGCGCGGCAGCACGGCGACCAGGGCGGCGAAGAGCGCGTAGGCGACGGCGACGGTGACCACGCCCATGATCAGGATGTTGACGCCGAGCGCGGTCAGCCCGCCGTCCGCGAAGAGGACGCCCTGGGTCAGCAGGACGACGGTGACGCAGAGCACCCCGGTGGCGGGGCCGACGAGGATCGCGGCGAGAGCGCCGCCGAGCAGATGGCCGCTGGTGCCCGCGGCGACGGGGAAGTTCAGCATCTGCGCGGCGAAGACGAAGGCGGCGACCAGCCCGGCGAGCGGCGCGGTGCGCTCGGCGCCGGTCAGCGTCGTGCCGGGGGCTCCGGCCAGCTCGCGGCGGGCCCCCCGGAGGCAGAGGGCGACGGCTCCGGCGGCCACCGCTCCCGCCGCCGCCGATACCGGAGCGTCGATGAATCCGTCGGGGACATGCATGGCGGGCTCCGCATCGGACAGACGGGCACGGTCGGGCAGACGGCCGTCGCGGCTCGCACTGTTCGCGCGGCGAACGGTCGCCCGACGATGGTGGGCCTGTTGCACATGGCTTGCAAGAGCGGGCCCATCACAAAAAGGTCCGGATGCGGCATGGGCGCGACGGAGATACGACGGAGCTACGACGGGGAATCGAACCTTTGACCAAAATATGGGACATTAGATGACAAATAAGACGAATGTGAGGAGCGAGCGATGTCCGCCGCCGTCGTCGAAGATCATGCATGGGGCCGGATCGTCACCGACGCTCCCCAGTACCGGCCCGTCCGGGTCGCGCTCCGCTACGAACCCGCCGAGGACCCCTGGGCGGTCCACTTCTCCTTCCCCGGCGGAACCGACTGGATCTTTCCGCGCACCGTGCTGGAGACCGGGCTGAGCGCACCCGCCCGCAGCGGGAATGTGGAGGTCTGGCCGTGCGGCCGGGTCCAGGCGGTGGTGGAGTACCACAGCACGGACGGCGTGGCGGTGGTGCAGTTCGACACCAGCGCGCTCAACCGCTTTCTGCGGCATACCTACGCGGCGGCGCCGACGCCCGCCGAATGAGCCCGCACCTCCCGGACAGGCCCGAACAGGCCGGTGGCCGCACCCGCCGCCCGAAGGCGGTGGAGTACGGCCACCGGCAGAGCATCCGATCCCCGGGCTCCAGGCCCGGAGCCCGGTCAGACGCGAGCCAGCTCGCGGTCCCCGTCCGGGTCCTCGGGGGCGTGCGCCAGCTGCTTCTGGAGCTTCTCGCCCTCGACGTCCACGTTCGGCAGGATCCGGTCCAGCCAGCGCGGCAGCCACCATGCCCTGTGACCGAGCAGCGCCAGCACCGCGGGCACGATCGTCATCCGGACCACGAAGGCATCGAAGATCACCGCTATCGCGAGACCGAAGCCGATCATCGTGACCATCTGCTCGCCGGAGCCGATGAAGCCCGAGAAGACGCCGACCATGATGGCCGCGGCGGCCGTGACCACACGGGCGCCGTGCTTGAAGCCGGTGACGACCGCCTCGCCCGGCCGCTCGCCGTGGACATACGCCTCGCGCATCCGGGTGACCAGGAAGACCTCGTAGTCCATGGCGAGACCGAAGACGACGCCCACCATGAAGATCGGCATCATCGACATGATCGGGCCGGGCTGCTCCACATTGAAGAGCGAGCCGAGCCAGCCCCACTGGAAGACCGCGACCACTGCGCCCAGCGCCGCGAGGACGGAGAGCAGGAAGCCGAGGGCCGCCTTCAGCGGCACCAGGATCGAGCGGAAGACCAGCACCAGCAGCAGGAAGGCGAGTCCGACGACGAGCGCCAGATACGGCACCAGCGCGTCGTTCATCTTCTGCGAGAAGTCGATGTTCAGCGCCGTGGTGCCGGTGACCAGGGCCTTGGCACCGTTGTCGGACTCGATCGCGCCGGCCTCGTCCCGGATGTCATGGACCAGGTCCTCGGTCTCCGTCGACGACGGACGGTCCTTGGGGATGACCGTGACCATGCCGGTGTCGCCCGCCTCGTTCAGCGGGCCGGGCAGGGAGGCGGCGACGCCCTTCATCTTGCCGATGCGCTCGGCGACCTCTTCGACCGCGCCCTTGGCGTCCTCGCTCTTCTTGACGTCCACGACCACCGTCAGAGGGCCGTTGAAGCCGGGGCCGAAGCCGTCGGAGAGCAGGTCGTACGCCTTGCGCGAGCTGGACGCGGGCGCGTTCGAGCCCTCGTCGGGCAGACCCAGCTGAAGCGAGGCGACCGGTACGGCGGCGACCCCGAGGCCCACGACGCCCGCGAGCAGCACGGCGACCGGACGGCGCAGCACGAAGCGGGCCCAGCGGGTGCCCATGTTGGGCTTGGCCGGGTCCTGGACGACGGCGGTCGACCGGCCCTCGGCCACGGCGGCGCGGTGGGCCTTACGGGCCTTGCGGCCGAGCACCTTGTCGCCCGCGAAGCCGAGCAGCGCCGGAATGAGGGTGAGCGCGATGATCACCGCGATGACGACCGTGCCGGCCGCGGCGAAGCCCATCTTGGTGAGGATCGGGATGTTGACGACCGCGAGGCCGACCAGGGCGATGACCACGGTCAGACCGGCGAAGACCACCGCGGAGCCCGCGGTGCCCGCGGCCCGGCCCGCCGCTTCCTCCTTGCTGTGCCCCTCGGCCAGCTCGGAGCGGAAGCGGGAGACGATGAAGAGGGCGTAGTCGATGCCGACCGCGAGGCCGATCATCGTCGCCAGGGTGCCGGTGGTGGTGCCGAGGTCGAGCACGTTCGCGAGCGCGGTGATCGAGGAGATGCCGATGCCGACGCCGATGATCGCGGTGAGCAGCGGCAGTCCGGAGGCGACCAGCGAGCCGAAGGTGATGGCCAGCACGACGGCGGCGATGGCGATGCCGACCATCTCGGCGGACGACGGGTCCACCTCGGCCATGGCGGCGTCGCCGCCGATCTCCACCGTCAGCCCGCTCTCGCGAGCGGTCTCGCCGGTCTTGGTGAGCGCCTCACGGGTGTCGTCGGTCAACTCCATCGCGTTGACCTTGTAGGAGACCGAGATGTAGGCGGTGGTGCCGTCCTTGGAGACCGCGCCGGAGGTGAAGGGGTCGGCGACGGTCGCGACCTGCTTGGACCCGGACTTCAGATCGGCGATGGTGTCGCCGACCTCCGCCTTGTTCTTCGCGGTGGTCATCTTCTGGCCGTCGGGAGCCTTGAAGACGATGCGCGCGGTGGCGCCGTCGGCGTTGCCGCCGGGGAAGCGCTCTTCCAGAAGGTCGAACGCCTGCTGGGACTCGGTGCCCGGCAGGGCGAATCCCGGGTCCTTGGCTTTGGCGGCGGACGACGCGCCGACGCCCGCGAGCACCAGCAGCGCCACCCATACCAGGGTGACGAGCCAGCGCCGTCTGTAGGAGGTACGGCCGAGTTTGTAGAGGAACGTGGCCACGAGGGCTTACTCCCTGGATAAGACGAACAGGACATGGGGAGTCGGCCCGACGTACGGAGCGGCGCGCGTCAGGTAAAGCAGGTGAAGGCAGTGCGTGAGCGGAGTTTCCACGGGGAGGGAAAGCTCGTCGGAAGCCCGTTGGGGGGCGGGCTTCGCCAGGGGAGTCAGTACGCGGGATGCCGTGGTGGGGTCGTCGGGCATCCGCTGCCGGCGGTCACGGGACTTCCAGGGAGCGCGAGGGCTCCAGGGAGACGGAGCCGCCGGGACTTCGGGCTCCGCCGGTTCCGATGCTGCCGGTGCTGCCGGTGCTGCGACAGAGGGGACACCCTCCGGCGCCCCGGCGGCCACGGCCTCCGGTTCTGCGGCCCGGCCTGAGCGAGAACGTACGGAGCGCGGCGCGCATCAGGCCTCCAGCGCCGGAAGGACGACGGAGTCGATGTACCGGCTGAGGAACGACCGGTCCAGCACCTTGTCCTCGATGATCTCCCGGGTGAAGAACGCGCCGAGCATCATGTGCGCGGCGAAGTCCACCGCGGTGTTGCCCGCGCGGATCTCACCCCGCTCACGCGCCCGGCGCAGCACCGTCCGGAGCTTCTTCAGCTCGGGCTCGATCAGCTGGTCCCGGAGCGCCTGATGAAGATCGGGGTTGCTGTGGATCGCCTGGAACAGCCCGCGCATCAGCGCGGAGTCCTGCTCCATCCGGCAGTCGTCGGTATGCAGCAGCATCTCGCGGAAGTCACCGCGCAGGCTGCCGGTGTCGACTTCCGCGTCGCCGTGTCCCGCGGTCTGCTGAATCGCCTTGGCCACCAGCTCGGGCTTACCGCGCCACTGGCGGTAGAGGGTGGCCTTGCTCGATCGGGTCCGGGCGGCGACGGCGTCCATCGTCAGGGCGTCGTAGCCCACTTCGCGCAGCAGATCGAGCACGGCTTCGAACAGTTCGTTCTCGCGCTCGGGGGTCAGCCGGCTGCGTGTCATGACGGACCTCCCCCCACCATCCGAACGAAACGGTTTCGTACACCTCAACGATACCCAGGTGTTCGAGCGAAACGAAATCGTTTCGCTTGTGTCCTCGGTCACGCCGCCGGGCACGGCTCCCCGGGCCGGTGCGTCCGGAGTTGCCGGGCCCCTCCCGAGGCCGGCTGACCCCTGCGTCCTGAGTTGCCGGGCCCCGGGAGCGCGGAAAGCATGGAGGGGTGAGCGACGACGTGGCGTACCTCCGCTTTCCGCATCTGCACGAGGACTCGCTGTGCTTCGCCGCCGAGGACGATCTCTGGTTGGCTCCGCTGGTCCCGGCGGGCCATCGGCCGGGCCGGGCCTGGCGGGTCACCGTCGACCGGACCCGGATCGGCCACCCCCGCTTCTCCCCGGACGGCCGCCTCATCGCGTACACGAACTGGCGCAGCCTCGACCCGGAGGTCCATCTCGTCCCGGTGGCGGGCGGCCCCGCCCGCAGGCTCAGCTACTGGGGCTCCTCCGACACCCGGGTCTGCGGCTGGACCCCGGACGGCCATGTCCTGGCCGTGTCCTCGCACAGCCAGCCCTTCCCGTACTTCTCCTGGGCCTATACGGTCCCGACCGACGGGGCCCCCGGGGCCAGACTGCCCTGGGGGCCGGTGTCGGACATCGCCGTCGCCGAGGAGGACGGGGAGCGGCGCACCCTGCTGCTCACCGGGAAGCCGCCGCATGAGCCGGCCGCGTGGAAGCGGTACCGGGGCGGGGCGACGGGCCGGCTCTGGCTGCACGGCAGACGGCTGCTGGCCGGGGTGGACGGCCATCTGGACTGCCCGATGTTCGTCTCGGGGCGGATCGCGTTCCTCTCCGACCACGAGGGCGTCGGCAATCTCTACTCCTGTCTCCCGGACGGCGCGGATCTGAGGCGTCATACCGACCATGACGCTTTCTACGCCCGGCATGCCTCCACCGACGGGCGCCGGGTCGTGTACCAGTGCGCGGGAGAGCTGTGGATCGCGGAGGATCTGACGGCGCCGGACGCGGCGCCGCGCCGGCTGGAGGTACGGCTCGGCTCGGCGCGCGCGGGACGCCGGGTCCACCAGGTCCCCGCGTCGAGCCATGTGGACGCGGTCTCGGTGGACACGACGGGCCGGGCCAGCGCCGTATCGGTACGGGGCAGTCTGTACTGGCTCACCCACCGCGACGGCCCGGCGCGCACGATCGCGGACACCCCGGGCGTACGGGTGCGGCTGCCGGTGATGCTCGGTACGGGCGGCCAGGTGGCGTATGTGACGGACGCGGCGGGCGAGGACGCGGTGGAGATCGCGTATCTGCCCCGGGCGAGCGGGGACCGGGAGCCGCGCGTACTGGCGGCGGGGCTGCTGGGCCGGGTGCACGAGCTGGTCTCGGACCCGGAGGGCGAGCGGCTGGCCGTCGCCGCGCACGACGGCAGACTGCTGCTGCTGGACGCGACGGAGCCGGAGCCGGAAGCGGAAGCGGGGCCGGAAGCGGAAGCGGAAGCGGGGCCGGAAGCGGAAGCGGAAGCGGGACCAGGACCGGCAGCGGGGCCGGAGAGTTCTGGGGACGGGAACGGGGTCGTCGAGCTGATCCGCTCCGTCAACGGCCCGGTGCGCGATCTGGCCTTCTCCCCGGACGGCTCCTGGCTGGCCTGGTCGCACCCCGGGGTGGGCCGCTCCCTGCGCCAGATCAAACTGGCCAGGATCAAGGACCGTACGATCGTCGACGTCACCAACGGCCGCTTCGAGGACGAGAACCCGGTCTTCACCGGCGACGGCCGCTATCTCGCCTTTCTCTCCTGGCGCGGCTTCGACCCGGTGTACGACGTGCACACCGGCGATCTCTCCTTCCCGCTCGGCTGCCGCCCCTATCTCGTACCGCTGTCGTCCGCGACCCCGTCCCCCTTCGCGCTGTCGCCGGACGGACGGCCCGCGGCGGGCGGACTCGATCCGCTGGAGGAGCCGGGCGGGCCGCCGGAGGAGGGCGCCGTCCCGGTGACGGTGGAGATCGAGGGTCTGGAGAGCCGGGTGACGCCGTTCCCGGTCGCCGCGTCCAAGTACTCGTCGATGCATCCCGTCAGCGGCGGCGGACTGGTCTGGCTGCGCTGGCCGATCTCCGGCGCGCTCGGCGAGACCTTCGCCAATCCGGCGGACACCTCGGGCCGCCCGACGCTGGAGCACTTCGACATCTCCAAGGCGCGCAGAACCGAGCTCATGGCGCATCTGGACTGGTTCGCGGTGAGCGGCGACGGCACCCGGCTGGTGGTCGTGGACGAGGACGAGCTGAGCGCCGTCCCCGCGACCGAGGCGGGCGACGGCGACTCGACGGTCCGGCTGGATCTGCGCCGCATTCTGCACGAGGTGGATCCGGCCTCCGAGTGGCGGCAGGCGTACGCCGAGGCGGGCAGGGTGATCCGGGCCTACTTCTGGGACCCCGGGATGAGCGGCGTCGACTGGGACGCGGTGCTCGACCAGTACCGCCCGCTGGTGGAGCGGGTCGCCGCGCCGGACGAGTTCGCGGATCTGCTCCGCGAGGTGCTGGGCGAGCTGGGCACCTCGCACGCCTATGTCGTACCGGCCCGCCGGAACGAGGGTCCGCCGCACTATCAGCGGCCGATGGGGCTGCTGGGCGCGAATCTGGTCTGCCGGGACGGGGCCTGGCTGGTGAAGCGGATCCTGCCGGGCGACTCCTCCGACTCCAAGGCCCGTTCGCCGCTGGCGGGCACCGGCATCAGGGAGGGCGCGGCCCTCACCCATGTGGACGGCCGCCCGGTGGATCCGGTGGCGGGCCCGTACCCCATGCTGTCGGCGGCGGGCGGCACCACGGTGGAGCTGACCTTCCGCACCACGGAGGGCGCCTCCCGGCGGGTGGCGGTGGTCCCGCTGGTGGACGAGCGCCCGCTGCGCTATCAGGACTGGGTGGCCAAACGGCGCGCGGTGGTGCGGGAGCTGAGCGGCGGGCGGTGCGGCTATCTCCACATCCCGGACATGGGGGGCTCGGGCTGGGCGCAGTTCAACCGCGATCTGCGGCTTGAGGTCTCCCGCCCGGCGCTGATCGTGGACGTCCGGGGGAACGCGGGCGGCCATATCAGCGAGCTGGTGGTGGAGAAGCTGACCCGGAGGATCCTGGGCTGGGATCTGACCCGGGACGCCCAGCCGGTGTCGTACGCGTCGAACGCGCCGCGCGGCCCGGTGGTCGCGCTCGCGGACGAGGCGACCTCATCGGACGGCGACATGATCACGGCCGCGTTCCGGCTGCTGGGCCTCGGACCCGTGGTGGGCAGCAGGACCTGGGGCGGGGTGGTGGGGATGACGGGCCGCCACCGGCTGGGCGACGGGACGGTGATCACGGTGCCGATGAACGCGGCCTGGTTCGAGAGCTACGGCTGGTCGGTCGAGAACCATGGCGTGGACCCCGATGTCGAGGCCCTGCGGACGCCGCTGGACTGGGCGGAGGGCCGGCACGCGGGGCTGGACGACGCGGTGCGGATCGCGCTGAAGATGCTCGCCGAACAGCCGGCGGCCGAGCCGCCGGGGTACGAGGGGGTACCCGACCGGCGGCGGCCGAGGCTTCCGCCGCGGTGAGCCGCCGGGCGGCGTGGCCCGGGCGATCGGGGCCGTGCCCAGGGGGCGGGGTCGTGCCCAGGAGGGCTGGGTCGTGCCCAGGGCCAGGGCCGTGCCCGCGCACACCGGCCGCCGCGCCGGAGGCTGTGCGGCCCGGCGGTGGGACGCACAGCTTTCCGGCGTCCCGGGGACGGGAGCCCTATGGGACCGCCGGAGGGCGGTCCGGTGTCCCGGGCGCGGTCCTGACTCCTGACTCCGGAGGACGGTCCCGAGCCCGAGGTGCCGGTGCGGCCCGCCGGAGGCCGGTCCCGTGTCCCAGGCGCGGTCCCGAGCCCGGGACGCGGTCCCGAGCCCCAGGCGCGGTCCCGAGCCCGAGGTGCCGTTCGGCCCCCGGACCACCGGACAACCTCCCGCTGAACACGGCCGGCCGACCGGCCGCGCCCCAGGGTCCGCATCCGTACGCCCCCGGGGCGTGCCGGTCAGCCGGGCGGTGTGCGGGCCGCCTCGTCCGCCGCGCCGCCCGCGCCCACGAGCCCCGTCTCCACGCTCCCCAGCCTCGGTTCGAAGCGCCGCATCTCCCGCTGCCCCGCCAGCCCGATCAGCGGCGGCAGATACCCCCGTACCGGCTGTGTCCCGCGCAGCCACCACTGTCCGTACACCCGCGCCGAGCGCCGTTCGATCCCGGCCGCCAGCCGGTCGACCGCCGGGCCCAGCGGATAGGTGCGGTTGGCGGGCCACGGCAGCCGCCGCCGCAGTTCGCGCATCACCTCGCTGCGGTCGGCGCCGCGCACCATGTCCGTGTCCGTCCAGGACAGATACGCCACCCCCACCCGTACGCCCCGGTGGGCGACCTCCGCGCGCAGACTGTGCGCGAACGCCTCGACGCCCGATTTGGAGGCGCAGTACGCGGTCATCATCGGCGCGGGGGCGATCGCCGCCAGCGAGGCGATCTGGAGGAAGTAGCCCCGGCTCGCCAGCAGCACCGGCAGAAAGGCCCGGCCGGTGATCGCGCTGCCGATGAGATTGACCTCGATCACCCGCCGCCACGCGGCCATGTCGGCGTCGGCGAAGGGCCCGCCCGCCGCCACCCCCGCGTTGGCCACCACGATGTCGACCTTGCCGAAACGCTCCTTGACCTCGTCCGCGACCCGGGCCATGGCCCGGTGGTCGGTGACGTCGGCGTGCCACCAGTCGCTGTCGGTGTGGAGCCGGTCCGAGACCTGCTTCAGCTCATCGGGCTCCAGGCCCACCAGGGCCACCCGCGCGCCGCGCGCGGAGAGTTTGCGGGCGAGGAGCTCGCCCACGCCCCGGGCCGCTCCGGTGACCACCGCGACCTGTCCGTCCAGGCTCCGCCCGCTCATGCCGCGCGCTCCCGTTCCCAGGGGACCGGGCCCCCGCTCAGATGGGTCCGGGCCAGCTCACGGATTCCGGCGGTGACGGCCAGCGGCGTCTCCACGGGCGTCATATGGCCCGCGCCGGCCAGCTCGACCAGTTCGACGCAGTCGGGCAGCGTGGCGGCGAGCCGCCGGGCGTGCACGATCGGGGTCAGCCGGTCCTCGGTGCCCGCCATCACCACGGCGGGGGCCCTCAGCTCCCGTACCCGGGCGTCGAGATCGAGCCCGGCGAGCACGGCGGCCCAGGCGACCCGGGCGGAGCGGGGGCAGGAGTGGACGATCCTGGCGCACTCCGCGATCTGCGCCGGGGTGGCGTGGGAGCCCATGGTGGCGTACCGGAGGAGCCGCCGGGACAGCGGCGTCACCGGCCCGAGGGGGGCCCGGGAGGCGAGCAGGGCCCCGGTGAGCCTGGTGCGCAGGGGGCCGCGCCGCAGCGGCAGCACCCGGGCCTCCTCCACCAGCCGTGAGCCGCCCGTGCTGCACAGCAGCACGGCGGCCGTGTGCTCGGCGAAGACGGCCCGCCCGGAGGCGGCGATCAGCGCCATCGCGCCCATGGAGTGCCCGGCGAGGACGGCCTTCTCGCCCGGTGCGAGCACGGCGGTCAGCACCGCTTCGAGATCGTCGGCGAGCCGTTCGGCGCCGACGGGGGCGGCGGGGGTGCGGCCGTGGCCGCGCTGGTCGTAGACGACGACCCGGAAGTCCCGCGCCAGCTCCCGTATCTGCGCGGCCCAGAACCGGGTGGAACAGGTCCAGCCGTGGGCGAGGACGACGGCGGGCGCGGCGCGGTCCCCGTACACCTCGGCATGTATCCGGGTGCCGTCCGCGGAGAGGGCGGCAGTCGCGGGGAAGGCACCGTCCGCGGAGAAGGCGGCGGCCGTACGGCGGTGGGCGGGCGCGCGGCGGATCATCCGGCCACCTCCTCGCGTACCGGGGCGCGGACGATGTCGTACTCGGAGAGGTTCACTTCGCGGGTCAGCCGCCGGAACTCCCCGGTGGTCCCGGGCCAGACGGTGGTGTTGCGGCCCGCGGCGTCCAGATACCAGCTGGAGCAGCCGGTGTTCCACACGGTCCGCGTCATCCGCGCCTGCACCCGGCGGTTCCAGGCGGCGACGGCGGCCGGGCGGGCGGCGAGGGCGGTGCGTCCGCCGAGGATATGGAGCTGGCGCAGATAGTCGGCCAGATAGTTCAGCTGCGACTCGATCATCAGGATCATGGAGGAGTTCCCGAGACCGGTGTTGGGGCCGATGATCGACAGCCAGTTGGGGAACCCTGCGGCGGCGGCGCCGCGCAGCGACTGCATGCCGTCCTTCCACGCCTCGGCGAGGGTGATGCCGTCCGCGCCGGTTACCCGGTCCGCGATCGGCATGTCCGTGACATGGAAGCCGGTGCCGAAGACGATGACGTCGGCCTCGCTCTCGCTGCCGTCCGCCGCGACGAGGGTCGAGCCGCGGACCTCGGCGAGCGCGGAGGTCACCACATCGACATTGGGCCGGGTGATGGCCGGGTAGTACTCGCTGGAGAGCAGGATGCGTTTGCAGCCGATGCGGTAGTCCGGGGTGAGCCGGGCCCGCAGCCCGGGGTCCTTGACGTGCTTGGCGAGGTTGGCCTTGGCCAGCGCCTCGATGGGCCCGAGCTCTCCGGGGCGCTTGGTGAAGGCGGAGACCTGGAGCTCACGGATGCCCCAGAGCGCTCCGCGCCGTACCGACTGGGTGAAGGGCAGCTGCCGGTGCAGCCAGCGTTCGGCATCGGTGATCCGCCGGTCCATCCGGGGCATCACCCAGGGCGGGGTCCGCTGGAAGAGGGTCAGCCTGCCGACCCGGGGCTGGATGGCGGGGACGATCTGGATCGCGGAGGCTCCGGTTCCGACCATGGCGACGCGCTGACCGCTCAGTTCATGGCCGTGGTCCCAGCGGGCGGAGTGGAAGACCTTGCCGGGGAAGCCGTCGAGCCCGGGGATGTCGGGGATCTTCGGGTCGGAGAGCGGGCCGGTCGCGGAGACGACCACATCCGCGGTGTAGGTCTCCTGGCTGGTCTCGATCGTCCAGTGGAGCTCGTCGTTGTCCCAGGTCATCATCCGCACCTCACGGCCGAAGCGGATGTGCGGGCGGAGCCGGAAGACGTCGGTGACATGTTCCAGATAGGCGCGGATGTGCTCCTGGCCGGAGAAGGTGCGGGGCCAGTCGGGGTTGGGGGCGAAGGAGAAGGAGTAGAGGTGCGAGGGCACATCACAGGTGCACCCCGGATAGCTGTTGTCGCGCCAGGTGCCGCCGACCGAGTCGGCGCGCTCCAGGACGACGAAGTCGGTTATTCCCTCGCGGCGGAGCCGTACAGCGGCTCCGAGGCCGCCGAATCCCGATCCGATGACCGCCACCCGTACATGCCGCTGTCGGTGCTCCTGCTCCTGCTCCTGCTTCCGCCCGCTCATGCCGCCTCCCACGGAACGCCACAACCACGCCAGCAATCACTGGCGCAGTTGGGAGGGTAGAGCAGCGCACAGAGCGAGCGGTAGGGGTAGGACCCGCCAAGTTACTGGCGGTACAACATAGGCTGCTGTCGTGGCAGAAGGACGTGAGCACCGCGAGTACCGCATGGAGGAACTGGCCCGGAAGGCCGGAATCACGGTGCGCACCCTGCGCTTCTATCGCGAGCGGGGACTGATTCCGCCGCCCCGCCGCCAGGGCCGTATCGCCTGGTACGACGACCACCATCTGGCCCGGCTGCGGACGATCGCGGCGCTGCTGGAGCGGGGGCACACCCTGAACGGCATCGCGGATCTGGCGACGGCGTTCGAGAGCGGCCGGGACGTGGGCGAGGTGCTGGGCCTGGGCGAGCCGACCGAGGAGACCCCGGTCCGGCTCACCCCGGAGGAGCTGGCGGACTACTTCGCGGGCGAGGCCACCCCGGAGAATCTGGCGACCGCGCTGGAGCTCGGCTATGTCGCGACGGACGGCGACGCGATCGTGCACATCAGCCGCAGACTGCTGGATGTGTCGGCGGCGCTGGTACGGGAGGGGGTGCCGCTCTCGGTGGTGCTGGAGACGGGCCGCCGGGTGCGGACGCACGCGGACGCGCTCGCCGATCTCTTCGTGGAGTCGGTGCGGAAGCACACCCCGGAGGGGGATCTCGACCGGCTGCGCCCGCTGGCCAAGAGCGTGGTGGAGGCGGAGCTGTCGATGGCGCTGGACCGGCGGCTGCGCCGGGAGTGAGTCCGGGGGCTCTGGGGCTCTGGGGCTCTGGGGCTCTGGGGCTCCCGAGCCCACTAGCTCCCGGGCCTACGCCTCGTAGACGACCGTCACCGGCGCATGGTCGCTCCAGCGCTCCTCATGGGTCGCGGCACGCTCCACGAAGCCCTTCGCCGCGCGAGCGGCCAGCCCCGGCGAGGCCATCTGGTAGTCAATTCTCCAGCCGGCGTCATTGTCGAAGGCACGCCCCCGGTAGGACCACCAGGAGTACGGCCCCTCCTGGTCCGGGTGGAGGGCGCGCACCACATCGGTGTACTCCGCCTCGTCGAGGACCCGGGAGAGCCACTCCCGCTCCTCGGGCAGGAACCCGGCGTTCTTCTTGTTCCCCCGCCAGTTCTTGAGGTCCGCCTCGCGGTGGGCGATGTTCCAGTCGCCGCAGACGACGACCTCGCGGCCGTCCGCCGCCGCTCGCGTCCGCAGCTCCCGCAGATAGGGCAGGAACTCGTCCATGAAGCGGTACTTCTCGTCCTGGCGCTCGGTGCCCACCTCGCCGGACGGCAGATACAGGCTCGCGACGGTGACGCCCGGCAGATCCGCCTCGATGTACCGCCCGCTGCCGTCGAACTCGGCCGACCCGAATCCGACGCGCACCGCGTCGGGCTCCCGCCGGGTGTAGAGGGAGACCCCCGCGCGGCCCTTCGCCCCGGCGGGGGCGTGCGCCGTGAACCACCCGGCGGGCTCCCGCACCGCGTCCGGAAGCTGCTCCGGCTCGGCCCGCACCTCCTGGAGGCAGACCACATCGGCGGCGGTCCCGGCCAGCCACTCCACGAAGCCCTTCTTGGCGGCGGCGCGGAGACCATTCACATTCACTGAGGTCACGGTGAGCATCCCGGCACGATACCGAGAACCGGCCCGAACATTCACATTTCGCATGCCCGTACGATCATCCGTATGGATGTACGCCCCACTCCGTTCGACCATCCGGACGCCGTCAAGCTCAACGACGAGGTACAGCTCGAATACGCCGAGCGGTACGGAGACGTCACCGGCGACGAGACCCCGCTCGACCCGGCGATGTTCGCACCGCCGCGCGGGCTGTATCTCATCGCGTACGACGACGGGGGCCGTCCGACGGCGACCGGCGGCTGGCGTGCCCAGGAGGAGAACGCCGAGGGCTATGAGAACGGCGACGCCGAGCTCAAGCGGATGTACGTCATCCCGGAGGCCCGCGGCCTCGGCCTCGCCCGCCGTCTCCTCACCGCCCTGGAGTCCGACGCCCGCGCGGCGGGCCGCACCCGGATGGTGCTGGAGACCGGCGACCAGCAGCCGGAGGCCATCGCGCTCTACACCTCCACCGGCTATCTCCCCGCCCAGCGGAAATTCGGCCATTACCGCGAGTACGACAGCAGCCGCTGCTTCATCAAACCGCTGAACTGACGGGCCGCGCACGGGCATCCGCGAAGATCCGTTCGCGCCCTACTCTTGGCCCGTGCGCGTACTGCTCGTAGAAGACGATGAATCCGTCGCCGAATCGCTCCGCCGCGGGCTGACCCGCTACGGATACGAAGTGGACTGGGTCAGCACCGGCCGGGCCGCGCTCGCCGCCGGGCCCGCCGGTCTGGTGCTGCTGGATCTGGGGCTGCCGGACACCGACGGGCTGGACGTCTGCCGCGAGCTGAGAGCCCGCGGCGATGTGCCGATCATCGTCATCAGCGCCCGCAGCGACGAGACCGACCGGGTGGTGGGACTGGAGATCGGCGCGGACGACTATGTCTCCAAACCGTTCGGGGTGCGCGAGGTGGTCGCCCGGATCAGGGCGGTGATGCGGCGTGTACGGCCGCCGGAGACCGGCCGGCGGATCCTCGGGCCCACGGAGTCCTACGGGAGGATCACCGTCGACCGGAAGGCCTGCCGGGTGCACCTGGACGGGGCGGAGGTCGTGCTCACGCCGAAGGAGTACGACCTGCTCGCCTTCCTCACCGAGGCCCCGGGCGCGCTGATATCCCGGGAACAGATCATGGAAGCGGTCTGGGACGCCAACTGGTTCGGCCCGACCAAGACCCTGGACGTGCATGTCGGCGCGCTGCGCCGGAAGCTCGCGGGAGCGATCACCATCGAGACGGTCCGGGGCGTCGGCTTCCGTCTGATGATCGACCCGCCGCCCGCGCCGACGCCGCCGCCCGCTCCCCCGCCGCCGGGGGCGGCCCCGGCCGACGGCCCCCCGGGAGGCCGTGGGTGATCCGGCAGCTGATCGTCAGCTATGTGCTGCTGGTCGCGGTAGCGCTCGCCGCCTTCACCATCCCCGTCGCCTTCACCCTCACCGCCCAGCTCCGCGGCGACACCGAGGACTCCGTGCGCCGCGAGGCGAAGACCATGGCGCTGCTCCTCGCCGCCGACGACCGGCCCTCCCATGAGGCGCTGGCCGCTCTCGCCCGCGCCTACCGCGACCAGACGCACGGAGTGGCCGACGTCATCTCCGCCGACCGCGCCGCGGTCGCTCCCCTGCCCCTGCCCGCCGGACCCGGCGACCCCTCCTTCGAGCAGGCCCTCAAGGGCCGGGCCAGCACCCGCTGGGGTCCGGCGACGGCTCTGGAGAAGGCGGAGGGCCTGGTGGTGACGGTCCCGGCGAAGGCCGGCGACGGACGGATCACCGGGGCGGTGCGGATCAGCTATCCGGCCGCCGACCTCAATGGCCGACTCTGGCGGATCTGGGGCTTCCGGGCCTTTCTCGCCCTGGGCGTCCTGGCCATAGCCGCCGCCATCGGCGCGATCTTCGCCCGCCGGCTGACCCGGCCGCTGCGCCAGCTCAACGACATGGCGAGCCAGTTCGGCGACGGCGATCTGACCGCCCGCAGCCCGGTCACCGGGCCGCCCGAGACCCGGACCCTCGCCCGGACCCTGAACACCGGGGCCGAGCGCCTCGGCGCGGTCCTCGGCGTTCAGCGCATCTTCGTCGCCGACGCCTCCCATCAGCTCCGTACCCCGCTCACCGCGCTGCGGCTCTCCCTGGACAACATCGCGGACGGCATCGACGACGACGCCGTACGGGAGGACGTCGACCAGGCCACGGCGGAGGTGGTGCGGATGAGCCGGCTGGTCAACGGGCTGCTGGTGCTGGCCCGCGCCGAGGCCGAGACCTCGGCGGCCGAGCCGGTGCTGGTGGGCGAGCTGGTCGCGGAGCGGCTCGATGTCTGGCGGAGCGCGGGCCATGAGCGGAACGTACGGTTCACGGCCCGCCCGTTCGATGAGCGGCTCAAGGTGATGGTCAGTCCGGGCCATCTGGAACAGGTCCTGGACAATGTGCTGTCCAACGCCCTGGAGGTGTCGCCGGACAGCAGCACCATCACCGTCCACATCCGCCAGGACGGCGAGGCGATCGTGCTGGAGGTCCTCGACCAGGGCCCCGGAATGTCCGGCGCCGAACAGGCCCGCGCCTTCGACCGCTTCTGGCGCGGCCAGGGCCTGACCGGCCGGGGCGGCAGCGGTCTGGGGCTCGCCATCGTCAAGCAGCGGGTGACGGACGACGGCGGGAGCGTCGCTCTCGCGGACGCTCCCGGCGGCGGACTGTGCGTACGGATCAGCCTGCGGCAGGCAGCACCGAGGAGTGGTGGTTGACGATCAGCCACCTGCCGCGGATCTTCTCGTACGCATAGGTGTAACGGGCGTCGACCGTGGTCTTCGTGCCGTCCTTCTCGGTGAGGGTGAAGCGGTAGAGACCGGCGTCGATGGCGCTGTTCTCGTCGAGAACGGTGATGACCGAGCGGACCTTCTCGCCGACGGGCTTCTTCTCCAGGAAGTGGTCGAAGTAGTCCGCTATCTCCGCGTGGTTGGTGCGTATCTGCGGCGATACGGTCGGCAGCAGCACGGCGTCGTGCGCGTAGAGAGCCGTGACCCTCGCCGAATCCCGGGTCAGCAGGGCCGCGTTCCAGCGGTCGAAGAGCGCGGCGATCCGGGCCTCGCTGGGCTGCCTGTCCGGCCGGGCCTGCGCGGCGGCGGAGCTCTCCTGGTGCGCGGAGGCGCTGCCGGCGGCGGATGTGACGCCCATGGTCGCGAGCAGGGCCGCACTGGTCGCCAGTGTCGCGCGGACAGGGAACGCGTGCTTCATGGAGAGACTCCCCCGTGTTCGATGCTCCTGGTGGACCTCTCCACCATCGCCAACCACGGGTAGCGCCAGGACAGCGCAGCTCCAACAGAGCGGAAGGGCAGGGGAAGGGTTGTTCCCAGGACTCACCTGACGCCTCATGTCACCCAGCCGTCCCACCGGCGCACGCGGGTCCGGGGGTACTGGGGGCGGGCGCTCAGGCCGGGATCGTGGACCGGACGCCAGAAAGACGAGATCCCGCCCGATCTTCACGATCGGACGGGATCTCGCTGTTGTGGACCTGTGGGGATTTGAACCCCAGACCCCCTCGATGCGAACGAGGTGCGCTACCAGACTGCGCCACAGGCCCCTGCAACGAGTGAAACTCTAGCATCCCGATCGGGGTGCTTGGAAATCCGTTCCTTCCCTGGTCACGGGGGGCGGTCCGGAGATCCGGGTGATCATTCGTTGGCGGCGCGGGGGCGGTCGTCGTCGGCGTACTGGTCGAAGAGAGGGGTACGACCGCGGTCGCGCGCCGTGCGGCGCGGGGGCGGGGTGCGGCGGCCCGGGGCGTGGTCCGCGGGCGGGGTGCGGTCGGCCGTCGAGGAACGGGCCGAGCTCCAGGTCTCCGGGTCGCTCATATCGACCCCGCCGCTCGCGCGCGGCGCGACCGGCGCGGTGACATAGGTCGGCAGCGGCACCGGGACCGGCTCCCAGCTGTCGCCCGAGGCCGGGCCCCGGTCGCGCTGCTGGTCCACCCACTCCGCGTGATCCGTCTGCTCGACCAGCGCCCGGCGGTCGGCCGCCTGCGGGGAGAGCTTCGGCGGCTCCGGCTCCGGGTGGGCCTCGGGCTCCTCGTCAGCCGCCGGAGGGGCGGCGAGGGCCGTCTGGTGGCGGCGGGGGCGGTTCTCGCGCAGCCGCTGGGCGGCGGCCTCGGCGCGGCGGCGGTCCATCACCACGATGAAGCGTCTGCGCTCCTGGCCCCGCAGATGGACGATGTACGCGCTGAGCAGCACGGCGGGGACCGCCGGGGCCCACAGGAAGCCGAGCCCGCCCACCGCCGCCACGATCGAGCCGAGCGTGAAGGCCACGAAGAGCATGGTGGTCGTCCGTCTGCGGCGGGCCAGGACCTTGCCCCGCCGGGCGCGTTCACCGGCCGCGCGGCCCGGGCGCGGACGCGGGCGGCGTGCCCCGGGGGGTGACGCCGCCGGCTGCGCCGGTGCGGGAGCCTGCGCCGGTGACCGTGCCGGGACCGGGGCCGGGGCGTCCAGCCGGACATCGGTTCTGGGCGCGGCGAAGGCCCGGACGTCCACGGTACTCAGGCGGTCCGTGACGGCGTCCGGGTCCACGTCGGATTCGGGCTCCGCGGTGCGTTCCCGCAGCTCCTTGGCGTACCGGCGCTCCATCGCCCCGCGTCCGGACAGCAGCCGGATGGCGGTGGAGAAGCGTTCCGTCGGACGAGCCTCGTTCAACTCGTCCTGCCTGCGGAGCCACATCGGCACCAGGTAGGCGGCCCAGGCCCCGACGATGACTGCGTAAATGAGGCCGCTGCTGCTCACGCTCACACCGTAGAGGGATTCTCGGGGGAGCATCCGCCAATTGGCCCGGTGTGTCGCGTGATCCCGCTGATATCACAGACTTTTTTTGCGATTGTTCGGCCACCGAACGGTCTACATCGATCACACTCGAACATTTATCTTATTTTCCGTTCCCCGTACCGGTTCCGGAGCCGGTCTCCGTCCCGGGGCGCGGGGCTCCCGGCCGGGCCCGGCGCCAGCGCTGGAGCAGCCCATCGGGCACCTCCTCCACCGTGAGCGCGAAGACCAGATGGTCCCGCCACGCGCCGTCGATATGGAGATAACGGGGGCGCATGCCCTCCGCACGGAATCCGAGCTTCTCCACCACCCGGCGGCTCGGACCGTTCTCCGGCCGGATGCAGACCTCGATCCGGTGGAGTCCGACCGTCTGGAAGCAGTGGTCCACGGCGAGCGCCACGGCGGTCGGCATCACCCCGCGTCCGGCGACCTCCCGGTCCACCCAGTAGCCGACATGACCCGAGCACATCGAGCCCCAGGTGATCCCCGCCACGGTCAACTGGCCCGCCAGGACGCCCTGGTACTCGATGATGAAGGGCAGCATCCGGCCCGCGTTCGCCTCCGAGCGCAGATGGCGGACCATCTGACGGTAGGTGGGCCGCTGCGCGGCGGGCGCGCCGGGGGTCGGCGGCGGGATGGTGGCCTCCCAGGGGCGCAGCCAGTCGCGGTTGCGCCGGTTGACCTCGCGCCAGGCGCGCTGGTCGCGCATTCTTATCGGGCGGAGGACGACGTCGCCGTCCGTCAGCATCACCGGCCAGGGCGCGTTCAGCTGAAGCTCCCGGAGGGGCGGGGGCCGTGATCGCCCCCGGAGGCGCCGGATACGTGGCCGCCCGCGGAGGCGCCGGGTCCGTGATCGCCCGCGGAAGCGCCGGGGCCGTGGTCGCCCGCGGAAGCGCCGGTTCCGTGATCGCCGCCCCGGATCTGGTCCACCGCGTGGGCCAGCAGCGATTCCAGTACGGCGAGACCGTCCCGTACGCCACCGGTGGAGCCGGGCAGATTGACGATCAGGGTGCGGTCCGCCACCCCGGCCAGGCCCCGGGAGAGCGCGGCCGTGGGCACCTTGGAGCGGCCATGGGCGCGGATCGCCTCGGGGATGCCGGGGATCTCCCGGTCGAGCACGGCCCGGGTGGCCTCGGGGGTGCGGTCGGTGGGCGAGAGCCCGGTGCCGCCGGTGGTGAGGATGACGTCGTAGGCCGCCGCCACCCCGGAGCGCAGCTCCTGTTCGACCGGGTCGCCGTCGGGGACGACCCTCGGCCCGTCGACCAGGAACCCGAGGCCGGTCAGCTTCCGCGCGATGATCGGGCCGCCCCGGTCCTCGTACACGCCCGCCGAGGCCCGGTTGGAGGCGGTGATCACAAGGGCCCGGAGGGGGGACACGGGGAGCGCCGCGCCGGTCATGAGCGGGTCCAGTCCCCGGACTTGCCGCCCGTCTTCAGCTCGACCCGCACATCGGTGATCACCGCGGCCTTGTCGACCGCCTTCACCATGTCCACGACCGTGAGCGCCGCCACCGAGACGGCCGTCAGCGCCTCCATCTCGACGCCGGTGCGGTCGGTGGTCTTCACCGTCGCGGCGATCTCCACGGCGTCGTCGGCGACTGTGAGATCGACGGTGACCCCGGAGACCGCGAGCGGATGGCAGAGCGGGATCAGCTCGGGGGTCCGTTTCGCGCCCATGATCCCGGCGATCCGGGCCGTCGCGAGGGCGTCTCCCTTGGGGATCGCCCCGTCCCTCAGCAGCGCCACCACCTGAGGCGAGATCAGGACCCGCCCGGTGGCGCGGGCCGTGCGCGCGGTGACGTCCTTCGCGGAGACGTCGACCATACGGGCCGCCCCCGCATCGTCGATATGCGTCAGCCTGCCGTCGGTGCTCATGTCGTTGTCCGCCGCTTCCGGTCCGGGCCTTCGGGGCCGTCAGGGCCCGTTTGCGCTGACACCGTACCGTCCCCGCGCCGCGGTCACCCGAGGAGGACCACTTCCACCTCCGCTCCCGGCTCGGCCGAGGTCTGCGCCTCGGGCACCACGATCAGGCAGTCGGCATGGGCGAGGGCGGCGATCAGATGGGATCCGGAGCCGCCCACGGGTGTGACGGTGCCCGCCGCGGGGTCGTAGGCGCCGCGCAGGAACTGCCGCCGCCCGGGGGGCGAGGCGAGCGGCTCATCGGCCTTCAGCACGGCCCGCACGACCGGGCGGTGGACATCCGTCAGGCCCATCAGGGTGCGGATCGCGGGGCGTACGAACAGCTCGAAGGAGACATACGACGAGACCGGGTTGCCCGGCAGGGCGAGCAGGGGGGTGTGGTCGGGGCCGACGGCGCCGAAGCCCTGGGGCTTGCCCGGCTGCATGGCCAGCGTACGGAAGTCGATGCCGCCGCCGATGCCGGGGATCTCCCCGCCGTCGGAGACCTCGCCGCCCGTCCCGCCGTCCGTCCCGCCGCCCGTCCCGTCGTCCTGGGCGGCGCCGCCGGCGGGCGGGCCGGGGGCGGAGAGCGCTTCCTTCACCACGTCGTACGCGCCGACGCTGACGCCGCCCGTGGTGACCAGCAGATCGGCGCGGATCAGCTGGTCCTCGATGGTGGAGCGCAGGGTGTCGGCGTCGTCGGTGACCGCGCCGACCCGGTAGGCGAGGGCTCCCGCGTCCCGCGCGGCGGCGGCCAGCGCGAAGCTGTTGGAATCGTAGATCCGGCCCTCGCCCAGGCTCTCCCCGGGCTGGACCAGCTCACTGCCGGTGGAGAGCACGACCACGCGCGGCCGGGGCCGGACCCGCACGGTGCCCCGGCCGATGGCGGCGAGCAGCCCGAGCTGCGGCGGGCCCAGCACCGTCCCCCGGGCGAGCGCGAGATCGCCCGCCTTCACATCGCTGCCCCGCGGCCGGATGTGCGCGCCCTCGGCGGCGGGCCGGTGGATCCGCACCTCGCCGCTCGCGTCCTCGGGCGACCGGCCCGCCGGACGCATCGCGGCGGCCGGGCCGGAGCCGGAGCCGCCGTCCGTCCACTCGACGGGGACGACGGCTTCCGCGCCGGGCGGCAGCGGGGCCCCGGTCATGATCCGCGCGGCCTGGCCGGGGCCGACCAGGGGCAGCGGGTCGCCCCCCGCGGCCACATCGCCGATCACCGTGAGCACGGCGGGGAACTCCTCGGTCGCCCCCTGGACGTCGGCGACCCGCACCGCGTACCCGTCCATGGAGCTGTTGTCGAAGGGCGGCAGCGCGACGGGGACGGTGACGTCCTCGACCAGGACGCAGCCCTGCGCGTCCAGCAGTTGGAGCTCGATCGGGTCGAGGGGGCGGATCGACGCGAGGATGTCCGCCAGATGGTCGTCCACCGACCAGATCGCGCTGCTGCTCACCGTGTTACATCTCCTCGGTCACATAACTGCGGAGCCAGCTCCGGAACTCGGGGCCCAAGTCCTCACGTTCGCATGCGAGTCTGACAATGGCCCGCAGATAGTCTCCCCGGTCGCCGGTGTCGTAACGGCGCCCCTTGAAGACGACGCCGTGCACCGGTCCGCCGATGGTCTCGTCCTCCACCAGCATTTCCAGGGCGTCGGTGAGCTGAATCTCGTTGCCCCGGCCCGGCTTGGTCTGGCGCAGTATCGAGAAGACGGCGGGATCGAGGACATAGCGGCCGATGATGGCGAGATTGCTCGGGGCGTCGGCGACGTCCGGCTTCTCGACCAGCTCGGTGACCCGCACCACGTCGGACTCGCCGGTGGCCCGGACGGCGGCGCAGCCGTACAGATGGATCTGCGCGGGGTCGACCTCCATGAGGGCGATCACACTGCCGCCCTCCCGCTCCTGGATCTCGACCATCCGCGCCAGCAGCGGATCGCGCGGGTCGATCAGATCGTCGCCGAGGAGGACCGCGAAGGGCTGGTCGCCGACGTGCGGGGCGGCGCAGAGCACGGCGTGGCCGAGGCCGCGCGGGTCGCCCTGGCGCACATAGTGCATGGTGGCGAGGTCGCTGGACTCCTGGACCTTCTTCAGCCGGTCCTCGTCGCCCTTGCGGGTCAGCGCCTCTTCCAGCTCGTAGTTGCGGTCGAAGTGGTCTTCGAGGGGGCGCTTGTTACGGCCGGTGATCATGAGTACGTCGGAGAGGCCCGCCGCGGCGGCCTCTTCCACGACGTACTGGATCGCGGGTTTGTCGACGACAGGCAGCATCTCTTTGGGAGTGGCCTTGGTGGCGGGGAGGAATCGTGTGCCGAGGCCGGCGGCGGGGATGACCGCCTTGCTGATCCTGGGGTTCGACCGAGTCCTGTTCCGCACGATATCCGGTAGGGGAGGAAAGAGAATAGGCAGAAGATGATCGTTCGGTAACTTCCTTCTGATAAAAGCGCATACGACAGGTTTGTGAACCATCGATGAGTGACGATGTGTCCGATAAGCAGGCGATTCGTGCCCAACTCCTCGAAGCACGGCGGCGGCTGCCCCCCGAGGAGGTCCGCCGAGCCGCCGGCGCTCTCGCCCGGCGGGCCCTGGACCTCCCGGAGCTCTCCGATGCCGGGACCGTGGCCGCGTATGTCTCCGTCGGGCGTGAACCGGGCACCCGCGCGCTGCTCGACGCGCTGCGCGCCCGGGGCGTACGTGTACTGCTTCCCGTACTGATGGCCGACAACGACCTGGACTGGGGAGAATACCGGGGCGCCGAGGGGCTGCTGCCCGCCGGGCGCGGGCTGCTGGAGCCGGACGGGCCACGGCTGGGTCCCGGCGGGGTGCTGACGGCGGACGCCGTGCTCGTTCCCGGGCTCGCCGTGGACGGCCGCGGCATGCGGCTGGGCCGCGGCGGCGGATCGTACGACCGGGTGCTCGCCCGGCTCGACCGCGCCGGCGTCCGCCCGCCGCTGGTGGTGCTGCTCTACGCGCACGAGGTGATCGCCCGGGTCCCGGAGGAGCCGCACGACCGCCCCGTACACGCCGTCGTCACCCCGGAGGGCGTACGGCGCTTCGGCTGAGGGCTCTCCCGGGCGGGCCTGCGAGGCTCCGGGGCGGGCGTACCGCGCTTCGACGGAGAACCCCCGCCCGACCGGCGTACGGCACTCGGCTGAGGATTCCGCGCAGTCTGCATACGGCGCTCGGCCGACACTTCCGCGCGACCGGCGGGGGCGCTTCGGCGAAGGCCGCCCGCCGGTCCCGGGCGGAGGTCAGTCGCCGGCCGGCGAGAGGGTCAGGGTGTCGACCGTGTTCGTCTCCACCGCGTCCTCACTGAAAGACCAGTCGAGCAGCTCGCCGTTGGCCCACTTGTCCGTCTGATCGGTGTAGTGCGCGCTGTAGGCGTGCCCCGAGGCGCCGGACAGATTGATCCAGTCGGATTTATCCCAGTCGCCCACATTGACCACCATCCGCATCGACGGCACCCAGACGACCTCGTAGCCGGCCGCGGCGTTCCAGCCGGTGGCGTTCACCGTCGCCTCGCCGCCGCCCAGATTCCACGGACCCCGGTTGAGCAGGTGCTGGAGGAGGCCGGGACCCTCGGTGCCGAGCGTCTGGTTCTTCAGCGTCAGCTGGTGCAGCCGTCCCCAGCTCCAGCGGTCGACGTCCTTGCCCAGCTCCGCCGTCAGCTCCCAGCGAGCGTCCTCCATGGCCCGTGCGACCAGCTCGTCACGGGTGTCGGTCGCCTTGTCGTTACGGCTCTCGGGCGAGCGCCACCAGGGGCTGTCCTCGTCCTTGAGGATGCCGCGCACCACCTCGAACCAGCGGTCGCCGCCGTCCGGCTGCGCCGAGTCCGCGTCGCGCTGGCCGCACTCGATGACCCGCTCGCTCAGCTCGTCGTCGGGGGCGGTGCTGTCGGCCGGGCGGACGCTCAGGCACTCGCCCTCGACCCGCAGCTCCTTGGGCAGCTTGTTGCCGAAGGACAGCTTGAGGATGTTGCGCCAGACCGCGTTGAAGTACGCGGCGGCGGCGGAGTCGGGCTCCTGGGTGTAGTCCCAGGTCTCCAGCAGCTTCTGCGCCTCGCGGACATTCGGGTCGGAGACATCGATCTTCAGCAGATACGGCGTCAGGAGCTTGGCGATCTCGCTCGCGTTGTCCATCTGCATGGTGCGCATGTCCTCGGTGGAGATCTTCCCTCCACCCTTGATCTTCGACTCGATGAGGTTGTTGATCCGCTGGCTGCGCGCGCCGTAGCCGTAGTCCGCAGTGATCAGGTACGGGTACTTCTCGGCGTCGACGACGGCCTGGTTGGCGGTGACGATATAGCCGCGCTCGGGGTTCTCCTCGTACGGCATCTGATCGAAGTCGACATATCCCTCCCACCGGTACTTCGGGTCCCAGCCGGGTGCCGGCAGCGAGCCGTCGCCCTCGGCACGCCGGGGGATCCTGCCGGGGGCCTGGTAGCCGATGTTTCCCTTGTCGTCGGCGTAGATGAGGTTCTGCGAGGGGACCTCGAAGTCCTTGGCCGCCTGGCGGAAGGACGCGAAGTCGGTGGCGCGGTTCAGCTTGAAGACCGCGTCCATCGACTTGCCGGGGTCCAGCGCGGTCCACCTCAGGGCGACGGCGTAGCCGGTGGCGCGGTCGGGGGCGGCGTTGGAGACGGGGGCCTTCTGGCCGACCTTGTTCAGCTCGGTGCTGCGGTCGGAGACCAGCGGGCCGTGCTCGGTGGAGCGGACCGTGATCTTCTTGCTGTCGCCGCCCGCGACCTTGATGACCTCCTTGCGGGTGGTCAGCTTCTTCTGCTCGCCGCCCACCTGGTAGGTGTCGCCGGTCAGCTTCTCCAGATAGAGGTCGCTCACATCGGCGCCGAGGTTGGTGAAGCCCCAGGCGATGTCCTGGTTGTGGCCGATGACCACGCCCGGCATTCCGGAGAAGGTGAAGCCCGCGGTCTGGTACTGGCAGGACTTCGACACCTTCCGGCAGTGCAGGCCCATCTGGTACCAGAGCGAGGGCAGCTGGGGCGCGAGGTGCGGGTCGTTGGCCAGCAGGGGCTTACCGGTGGTCGTGTACTTACCGGAGACGACCCAGGAGTTGGAGCCGATGCCGTTGCCGTTCGGGCCGAGAAGGGCCGGAATGGTGTCGAGGGTCTCGGAGAGCGAGGCGAGCTGGGTGTTCAGGCCCTCGGCGGCGTCGGCGAGCCCGGCGGCGTCGGTGGAGCCCGTGGAGCCCGTGGAGTCGGTGGGGGTGCCTCCGAGGGTGCCCGTGCCGGGGTCGGTGCCCGTCCCGGTGCCTGTGCCCGTTCCCGTCCCGGTGCCTGTGCCTGTGCCCGTCCCGGTCCCTGTGCCTGTCCCGGTCCCCGTCCCGGTGTCCGGCGCTCCCGCATTCCCGGTCGGCTCGGCCTTGGGGTCGAACATCCCGGTGACCGGGTCGATCCCGCCCTTGTCCATGACCGGCTTGTTCCGGTCGTACGGATACGCCGGATACAGCTCCTTGATCTGCTTCGGGCTCATCCGGCTGGTCAGCAGCGAGCGGTCGATCTCCTCCTGCATATTGCCGCGCAGGTCCCACGCCATCGCCTTGAGCCAGGCCACCGAGTCGACCGGCGTCCACGGCTCGGGCTTGTAGTCGTTGGTGAAGGAGAGAGCCGCGTACTCGACGGAGATCTCCTCGGCGCCCTTGCCTTCGAGATAGGCGTTGACCCCCTCGGCGTACGCCTGGAGATGCTTCTTGGTCCCCGCCGACAGTTTGTCGTCGTATTCCTTCTGCGCGACCCCGTGCCAGTCGAGCGTCCGCAGAAACGTGTCCGTCTCCACCTGACTCTCGCCGAACATCTCGGAGAGCCGGCCCGAGGTCATATGACGGCGTACGTCCATCTCCCAGAAGCGGTCCTGGGCGTGTACGAAGCCCTGGGCGCGGAAGAGGTCGGCGTCGGTGTCCGCATAGATCTGCGGAATACCGTAATCATCGCGTTTCACCTCGACATCGCCGCTCAGGCCCGCGATCTCTATGGTGCCGGTGGTCTGCGGGAACGACGCGCGTACGGTGCTCACGCCCCAGTACCCGCCGTATCCGATGCCGCCGAGCAGCGCCAGGACCAGCAAGATCACGAGCAGACGGGCGCGTCGCCCCTTCTTCTTCTTGGGGGAAGAGGCGGAATTGTTGGAGGGCATCGCTGTCCTTCGAGGCGCAGGCTGGTCCAGGAGTGCTGGGAGCAACCATAGGCGCAGCGCCCCGCCTCCCCTGACGCGGTATCCGGATGCGGCCCGTCCGACCGGCGGGGCCCGACCGCCGGTCAGTGAGGAATCCGGGTCCGATCCAGCGTCAAGAAAACGTTAAAGATTAGGTAAGGTAACGAAGTGTCGCCGCCCGGATCAGCGATCCGGCACGTAGAGGCGCGAGGGGAAGGATCGGCCACTGACTGTCCACCAGCTCAATGAACTCCTGCTCATCTGCTCGCTCGTGCTGCTCATCGCCGTCGCGGCGGTCCGCATCTCCTCGCGCAGCGGACTCCCCAGCCTGCTGCTGTATCTCGGGATCGGCGTGGCAATAGGGCAGGACGGCATCTTCGACGTCAAGTTCGACAACGCCGAACTGACGCAGGTGATCGGCTATGCCGCGCTCGTCGTGATCCTCGCCGAGGGCGGACTGGGCACCAAGTGGCAGGAGGTCAGACCGGCGCTGCCCGCGGCCGTCGCGCTCTCGACGGCGGGCGTCGCGGTGAGCGTGGGCGTCACCGCCGCCGCGGCGCACTATCTCGTCGGCCTGGAGTGGCGGCAGGCGCTCATCATCGGCGCGGTCGTCTCGTCGACGGACGCCGCCGCGGTCTTCTCCGTACTGCGCAAGGTGCCGCTGCCGTCCCGGGTGACCGGCGTACTGGAGGCCGAGTCCGGCTTCAACGACGCCCCGGTGCTGATCCTGGTGGTGGCCTTCTCGACCGCCGGACCGGTGGACGAGTGGTATCTGCTGGTCGGCAAGATCGCGCTGGAGCTGGCGATCGGTGCGAGCATCGGACTGGCGGCGGGCTTCCTGGGCGCGTTCGGGCTGCGGCATGTGGCACTGCCCGCGTCGGGGCTGTACCCGATCGCCGTGATGGCGATCGCGGTGGTGGCGTACGCGGCCGGGGCCATGGCCCACGGCAGCGGCTTCCTCGCCGTCTATCTCGCCTCGATGGTCCTCGGGAACTCCAAGCTGCCGCACGCCCCCGCCAACCGGGGCTTCGCGGAGGGGCTGGGCTGGATCGCCCAGATCGGGATGTTCGTCCTGCTCGGGCTGCTGGTGACCCCGCATGAGCTGGTGGACGACTTCTGGCCCGCGGTTGCCGTGGGCCTGGTGCTGACGATGGTCGCGCGCCCGCTGTCGGTGTTCCTGAGCCTGCTGCCGTTCCGCATCCCCCCGCGGGAGCAGGTCCTGCTGTCCTGGGCGGGGCTGCGCGGGGCCGTGCCCATCATTCTGGCCACCATCCCGATGGTGGCCGGGGTCGAGGGCAGTGGGCGGATCTTCAATATCGTCTTTGTGCTGGTGGTCGTCTACACGCTGGTGCAGGGGCCGACGCTGCCCTGGCTGGCGCGGGCGCTGAAGCTCGGGCCGGGCGCTCCGTCCGATCTGGGCGTGGAGTCGGCGCCGCTGGAGCGGCTGCGCGGGCATCTGCTCTCGGTGTCGATCCCGGAGGAGTCCCGGATGCATGGCGTGGAGGTCGCGGAACTGCGGCTTCCGGCCGGGGCGGCGGTGACGCTGGTCGTACGGGACGAGAAGAGCTTCGTGCCCACGCCGTCGACCGTGCTGCGGCGCGGGGACGAGCTGCTGGTGGTGGCGACGGACCCGGTCCGCGACGCGGCGGAGAGACGGCTGCGGGCGGTGGGGCAGGGCGGCAAGCTGGCGGGGTGGCTGGGGACGGGGTGAGCGTCCGGGGCGCTTGCCTGGTCCGGCTGCTCCACTGTGCGCGGGGGCTGGTGGCGCTCCTCAGGTGGGCGTCGGTGCACTTCAGTCGGTGCACTTCATACGTGCTCTCCATACGTGCTCTCCATGCGCGCTCTCCATGCGCGCTCTCCATGCGCGCTCTCCATACGTGCCCTCCTCCATGAGCGGAGACCGTGTGTCCGAGGCTCCCTGTAGCATCAGGAACACACTTGATCGAACCACCTCTGCCTGACGCAGAGCTGGCGCGACCGTATGGCGGCCGAGGTGTCCTCACAGCAGGGCTCGGTATCTACCGCAGTCCCGCGCGCAAAGAGGACAGCTCTCGGCGCTCCCATACACCTCGGGGACGCCACCAGGCAGCAGAAAGGCACGGGCCGTGGCATCCACGGTCACCGGAGGCCCCCGCCCCGGATACGGACAGCTGCTGCGCACCCCCGGCGCCTGGACCTTCCTGCTCCCGGGCTTCGCCGCCCGGCAGCCCTTCGCGATGCTGACCATAGGCATCGTGCTGCTGGTCCAGCACACCACCGGCTCGTACGGCAGCGCCGGAATGGTCGCCGCCGTCACCGGCGTCTCGATGGCGCTCTGCGCGCCCCAGAGCGGCAAGCTCGCCGACCGCTTCGGCCAGCGCGCCGTACTGCTCCCCGGCGTCGTCCTGCACACCGTGTCCGTATCCGTCCTCACCGCGCTGGCGCTGGCGGACGCGCCCCTGTGGGCGCTGTTCGCCGCCGCGGTGCCGACCGGTGCGTCCGTACCGCAGATCGGCCCCATGGTGCGCGCCCGCTGGGCGGCGAAACTGGACGGCTCACCGCTGATGCAGACGGCGGCGGCCTTCGAATCGGTGACCGACGAGTTCACCTTCGTCGTCGGTCCGGTGCTCGCGACCGCGCTGAGCACGGGCGTGCACCCGGCGGGCGGGCTGATCGCCGAGGCCGCGCTGACCCTGGTCGGCGGTCTGCTCTTCGCCGCCCAGAAGGGCACCCAGCCGGCGGTACGACGCGTCTCGTCGGCCGACGCGGCCCCGCGCGCCTCGGCGCTCTCCATACCGGGCGTACGGGTGCTGGTGGTGGCCTTCCTCGGCATCGGCTCGGTCTTCGGCGGAATGCAGGTCTCGCTGACCGCCTTCAGCGAGGAGATCGGCGACCCGAGCGTCAACGGAGTGCTGTACGGAGTCTTCGCGGCGGGCAACATGCTGGCGGGCATCGCCTGCGGCGCCATCGCCTGGAAGAGCGGCCCCCGGCAGCGCGTGGTGATCGGCTATGTGGGGCTGACCCTGGCGGCCTCCGGGCTGTGGGCGGTGCAGTCGGTCGTGCTGCTCGGCGCGCTGGGGCTGCTGGTCGGGCTCTGCATCGCGCCCGCCCTGATAGGCGGCTACACCCTGGTGGAGTCGCTGGTTCCGGCGTCCGCGCGCACCGAGGCGTTCACCTGGCTGACGGGTGCGGTGGCTCTGGGGCAGGCGGCGGCGGTCACGACCGCCGGGCGGCTGGCGGACGCGCACGGCGCGAGCGCCGGGTTCGTGGTTCCGCTGGTCGGGACCGTACTCGCCCTGGTCACCCTGCTGGCGCTGCGGTCGCGGCTCACGCCGGAGGAGAGCCCGGCGGGCCCGGCGACGGACCGTGAAGCGAGTGGCGTGGGTCACCGCACGCGGGTGACGGTGGACTGAGGAGACGGAATACGTCACTATGGACCGTCGTTAGCACTCATTGAGTGAGAGTGCCAGGAGGAAGACACAGTGCCGACCTACCAGTACCAGTGCACCGAATGCGGCGAGGGCCTTGAGGCGGTGCAGAAGTTCACCGATGACGCTCTGACCGTGTGCCCGAATTGCGAGGGACGCCTCAAGAAGGTGTTCTCGGCGGTTGGCATCGTCTTCAAGGGCTCCGGCTTCTACCGCAATGACAGCCGGGGATCGTCGTCGAGCAGCACGCCCCCGGCGTCCGGCTCGAAGTCGTCCGAGTCGAAGACTTCGTCTTCTCCGTCTTCTTCGTCCTCGTCCTCTTCGTCTGCCGCTTCGTCGTCGTCTTCGTCCTCGTCGTCTTCGACGTCGGGGTCGTCGTCCGCGAGTTCCAGCGGCAGCTCGGCGGCCTGAGCCGCCCTTACGCGTTCCTGAGGACCCCGCCCTTGTGAAGGGCGGGGTCCTCGGCGTATCCGGTCGCGTACGTCGCGTAACCGGTCGTGTATCTCGGCGTATCCGGTCGTGCACCTCGGCGTATCCGGCCTCGTCACTCGGTGCATCCGGCCGTATCCAGCGCTTCCCGGGCGTCGATAGTGTGCTCGGCATGGCGAACGTGAACGCAGAAATCGGTGTGATCGGCGGCTCGGGCTTCTACTCCTTTCTGGAGGATGTGACCGAGATCCAGGTGGAGACCCCGTACGGCGCCCCCAGCGACTCCCTTTTCCTCGGCGAGGCAGCCGGCCGGAAGGTCGCCTTCCTCCCCCGGCACGGCCGTGGCCACGATCTCCCGCCGCACCGGATCAATTACCGCGCCAATCTGTGGGCCCTGCGCTCCGTGGGCGTACGGCAGGTACTGGGGCCGTGCGCGGTGGGCGGGCTCCGGCCGGAGTACGGGCCGGGGACGCTGCTGGTGCCGGATCAGCTGGTGGACCGTACGAAGAGCAGGGCGCAGACGTACTTCGACGGGGAGCCCCGGGCGGACGGGGTGGTTCCGAAGGTGGTGCACACCACCTTCGCCGACCCCTACTGCCCTGCCGGGCGGTCCGCGGCGCTGAAGGCGGCGCAGGGGCGGGCCTGGGAAGCGGTGGACGGCGGAACGATGGTCGTCATAGAGGGGCCGAGGTTCTCCACCCGGGCGGAGTCGCGCTGGCATGCCTCGGCGGGCTGGTCGGTGGTGGGGATGACCGGGCACCCGGAGGCGGTGCTCGCCCGTGAACTGGCGCTCTGCTACACCTCGCTGGCGCTGGTGACGGATCTGGACGCGGGCACCGAGACCGGCGACGGGGTGTCGCATACGGAGGTGATGCGGGTCTTCGGCGAGAAGGTCGGGCAGCTGAGGGAGGTCCTCTTCGACGTGGTCGGCGCGCTGCCGTCGAACGGGGAGCGGGACTGTCTGTGCACTCAGGCTCATGACGGGTGGGATCTGGGGTTCGAGCTTCCCTGAGGGGGCGGGGGCTCGGGGCTCACCGTTCCGGGCTGGGGCTCGGGGTTCCGGGCTCGGGGCTCGGGGCTCGGGCTCGGGTTCCGGCTTCCGGCTTCCGGCGGGTGGTCCGGGCTCCCCGGAGGGTGAGGGAGTTCTCCACAACCGGCGGACTGTCCACAGGCGTCGGCGGGATCGGCGGGAAAGGCGGATCGTGAGGGGTGAGCGGCCGGTGACGGCCGGGACGACTCCTCGACGATG
>NZ_VCLA01000011.1 GCF_009600885.1 Streptomyces jumonjinensis | reverse complement strand
GTCGAGGACGAAGCCGATCTCGCGCTCCTCGAAGCCCGCGACCTGCTCTTCGCCCGGCTGCTCCAGTACCGCGCGTACAAACAGATCGCGGACCTCTTCGGCGAGCGGCTCGACGCCGAGGGCCGCAGACACCCCCGTACCGTCGGGCTCGAACCCCGCCACGCCGAGCTGCTGCCCGAGGTGGTCATCGGCATCGGCGCGGAGGGTTTCGCGCGGCTCGCGGTCAAGGCGGCACGGCCCCGGCCGAGGCCGCAGGTCCACCTCGACCACATCCACGCCCCGCTGGTCAGCGTCCGCGAGCAGGCCGGGATCGTGGCGGCCCTGCTGCGGGAGCGGGGGCGGACCGCCTTCCGGGAGCTGGTGGCGGAGGCCGGCGACACCCTCACCGTCGTCGCCCGCTTCCTCGCCCTGCTGGAGCTCTACCGGGACCGGGCGGTCGAGCTCGACCAGGCGGAGGCCCTCGGTGAGCTGTATGTCACCTGGACCGGCGGCGACGGCCCCGCGACCGTCCCCGCTGAGTTCGATGAGTTCGATGAGTCCGTTGAGTCCGACCGAGCACCCGACGCCCCCCAGGAGACGGCATGAGCGACCTCAAGCCCGCCCTCGAAGCCGTACTGATGGTCGTGGACGAGCCCGCCACCGAGGAGCACCTCGCCAGGGTGCTGGAGCAGCCCCGCAGGGCCGTCGCCGACGCCCTGCGCGAGCTGACCGACGAGTACGCCGTCCAGGGCCGCGGTTTCGAGCTGAGGCTGGTGGCGGGCGGCTGGCGGTTCTACTCCCGGGCCGAGTACGCCGGGGCCGTCGAACGCTTCGTCCTCGACGGCCAGCAGGCCCGGCTCACCCAGGCCGCGCTGGAGACCCTCGCGGTGGTCGCCTACCGCCAGCCGGTCAGCCGCTCCCGGGTCTCAGCCGTGCGCGGAGTGAACTGCGACGGGGTCATGCGCACCCTTCTCCAGCGCGGTCTGGTGGCGGAGGCGGGCGCGGAACCCGAAACAGGTGCGATCCTGTACGGGACGACGAACTATTTCCTGGAGCGGATGGGCCTGCGCGGCCTGGACGAGCTGCCGGAGCCGGCGCCCTTCCTCCCCGAGGCCGAGGCGATCGAGGCCGAGACAGCGGAAGGCGTTCCGTCGTTCGATCCGGACGCTCCGGACACTGATGCAGGCGACACGACGACGACGGAACTTTGATGCGAAGCAGCGGCAGGAACAGCAGCGGGAACAGCGGCGGCGGCAAGAGCGGCGGTCGCGGGAACTTCCGGGGCGCCGGTGGGGGCGCCTCCCGGCCGAAGGCTGGGGGCGACCGCGACGACAAGCAGAAGCGCACCGGCAAGCCCCGTCCCGAGGAGCGCCGCTACGACGTGGGCGGCTCCTCCGAGGGCTCCAGGGGCGGCCCGGCGAAGGGCCGTGGCGCGGCGGCGCGCGGCGGTGCGAAGGGCGGCCCCAGGCAGTCCCCGCAGCGCGACTCGGGACGGCGTACCGCGCCGGCCCGCTCCCGTGAGTACGACGCCCGTACCGAGGAGCGCAACCGCGAGCGTTACGCGGACAAGCCGCAGGTCAAGACCCCCAAGACCGCCGGCGACCAAGAGGGCGAGCGGCTTCAGAAGGTGCTCGCCAGGGCCGGCATGGGCTCCCGTCGCGCCTGTGAGGAGCTGATCGAGGCCGGGCGGGTCGAGCTCAACGGCCAGATCGTGATCGAGCAGGGCGTCCGGGTCGACCCCGACAAGGACGAGATCAAGGTCGACGGTCTCACCGTCGCCACCCAGTCGCATCTGTTCTTCGCGCTGAACAAGCCCGCGGGCGTCGTCTCCACCATGGAGGACCCGGACGGCCGCCAGTGCCTCGGCGACTATGTCACCAACCGGGAGACCCGGCTCTTCCACGTCGGCCGGCTCGACACCGAGACCGAGGGCATCATCCTGCTCACCAACCACGGTGAGCTGGCCCACCGGCTGACCCACCCCAAGTACGGGGTGAAGAAGACCTACCTCGCCGCCATCCAGGGGCCCCTGCCGCGTGAGCTGGGCAAGCGGCTCAAGGACGGCATCCCGCTGGAGGACGGGTACGCCCGCGCCGACCACTTCCGGGTGGTCGAGAACACCGGCAAGAACTATCTGGTCGAGGTCACGCTCCACGAGGGCCGCAAGCACATCGTGCGCCGGATGCTGTCCGAGGCCGGATTCCCGGTGGACAAGCTGGTCCGCACCTCCTTCGGGCCCATCGGGCTCGGCGACCAGAAGTCCGGCTGGCTGCGCCGGCTGACCAACACCGAGGTCGGCATGCTGATGAAGGAAGTCGGTCTGTAAGACCCGTAAGACCCCGTGAGGCCCGTACCGGGCATGGCATGAGGAAGCCCGCGACCGTCACCGGTCGCGGGCTTCCTCATGTTCCGCTGTCCGCCTGTCCCGCGCGTCTTGTGCGGACGCCTGGATCTATTTATAGTCAGAGTGACTATTAAGAAGGAGGCGGGCGTGAGTCTCGCGGACGTACTGGGCAGTCTTCAGCAGCCGCTGTTCACCGTGCTCGACACCCCGGTGAGCTGGACCGAGGTCCTCGGATTCGGCAGCGGCGCGCTCTGCGTCTGGCTCGTCGCCCGTCAGCACATCGCCAACTGGCCCATCGGCATCGCCAACAACCTCCTCTTCATCGTGCTCTTCGCCCAGGCGGGCCTGTACGCCGACGCCGGCCTCCAGATCGTCTTCATCGCCCTCGCCGCCTACGGCTGGTGGACCTGGACCCACGGGGGTGGCCCAGGCTCCGCCGGTCCACCGGTGCTGCGCACCTCGCGCACCGAGTGGACCGGGCTGGCCGTGGCGGGGGCGGTGGGGACCGCGGCGATCACCCTGCTGCTCGCCCGCGCCACCGATTCCACCGTCCCCTTCTGGGACGCGCTCACCACCGCCCTGTCGCTGACGGCGACGTACGGACAGTGCCGTAAACGCCTGGAGTCGTGGTGGCTGTGGATCGCCGCCGATGTGATCTACATCCCGCTCTACGCGCACAAGGGGCTCTATCTCACCTCGCTGCTCTACGCCGGCTTTCTGACGCTCTGCGTGCTCGGACTGCGCAACTGGTCCCGCGACCTGGGCCCGGCGGCGCCCGTGCACGCGACGGCGGAGGCGGCCGTATGAGGCGCTACGGGCACGGGCTCGTCCTCGGGAAGTTCTATCCGCCGCACGCCGGACACCACCATCTGGTGGCCACCGCGGCCGACCGCTGCGAGACGCTGACCGTCCTGGTGTGCGCCGCCTCCGTGGAGTCCCTTCCCCTCGCCGACCGGGTCGCGTGGATGCGCGAGGAGCACCCGGGCGTACGGGTCGTGGGCGCGGTGGACGACATCCCGGTCAACGTCGACGACCCGGCGGTCTGGGACGCGCATATGGCCGTCTTCCGCGCCGCCGTCCCCGAACCCGTCGACGCCGTCTTCACCTCGGAGCCCTACGGCGCGGAGCTGGGCCGCCGCTTCGGCGCGGAGTCCGTGTGCGTCGACCCGGAGCGCACCCGCTTCCCCGTGTCAGGGACCGCCGTCCGCGAGTCCCCCGCCGCCTGCTGGGACTTCCTCCGCCCGCCCGTACGCGCCGCGCTCACCCGCCGGGTGGTCGTCCTCGGCGCGGAGTCCACCGGCACCACGACGCTGGCGCGGGACCTCGCCGACCACTACCGGCGGCGCGGCGGCGTCTGGGCCCGGACCCGCTGGGTTCCGGAGTACGGGAGGGAGTTCAGCGAACGGAAACTGGCCCGGCTCCGCGCCGAGCGGACCGAGGCCCGGTGGAGCGACGTCGCCTTCGCGTCGGACGAGTTCCCGCTGATCGCCCGGGTCCAGGCCGAACGGGAGGAGGCCGCGGCCCGCGCGGGCTCGCCGGTCCTGTTCTGCGACACCGACGCGTTCGCCACCACCGTCTGGCACGAGCGGTATCTGGGATTCCCGAGCGAGGAGGTCCGGCGGATCGCCGCCCGGGGGCGGCAGAGCCTCTGGCTGCTCACCGACGACCGCGGCGTCCCCTTCGAGGACGACGGACTGCGCGACCAGGAGGAGCTGCGGCCCTGGATGACCGGCCGCTTCGCGGCCGAACTCGCCCGGACCGGACGGCGGACCGTGCGGGTGTCCGGGCCGCGGGAGCGCCGGCTGGCCGACGCGGTCGCCGCCGTGGACCGGCTGCTCGCCGAGGGCCCGCGCCTCGCCGACCCGCTGCCGGACCTCTCGGCCCGGCCCGGCCTCCCGGTCAGGCCCGACCGGCCCGGCTGTCCGGACCGCCCCGGCCCGCCGGATCCCGTCGGCTCCCCGGGTCCCGTCGGCTCCCCGGAGCTCGGGGAGCGCCCCTGATGCGGCCCACGACCCAGGAGTACGACCCGAGGGCCTTCCCGCCCTTCGCGGTCACCGTCGACCTCGCGATCTTCACCGTCCGCGCGTCACGGCTGCACGTCCTGCTCGTCCAGCGCGGCGAGGAGCCCTACCGGGGCGGCTGGGCGCTGCCCGGCGGCTTCGTCCGGCCCGAGGAGTCCGCCGGGCTCGCCGCCCGCCGGGAGCTGTCCGAGGAGACCGGGCTCTCCCACCGGACCGTCCAGGGGCTCCACCTCGAACAGCTGCGGACCTACAGCGAACCGGACCGCGACCCGAGGATGCGGGTCGTCTCCGTCGCCTACACCGCGCTCCTGCCCGATCTGCCCGAACCACGCGGCGGCGGGGACGCGGCCCTCGCCCGCTGGACGCCGCGCGAGGCCGCCGCACCGCTCGCCTTCGACCACGACCGCATCCTCGCCGACGCCCACGACCGCGTCAGCAGCAAGCTTGAGTACACCTGTCTGGCCACCGGCTTCTGCCCGGCCGAGTTCACCCTCGGCGAGCTCCAGCAGGTGTACGAGACGGTCTGGGGCGTCGAACTCGACCGCCCCAACTTCCGGCGGAAGGTCCTCGCCACACCCGGCTTCGTCGAAGCCGTCGAGGGCCCGCCGCGCCGCACCGGCGGCCGGGGGAAGCCCGCCGCCCTCTACCGGGCGGGTGCGGCGGCCACGCTGCATCCGCCGCTCCTGCGACCGGAAGGACGGCAGCCATGACCGCGCTCAGCACCCCGAGGACCGTCACCAAGCAGGCCGCCACCGGCTCGCTGACCGGGCTCGCCCTCGGCGACGCGCTCGGCTTCCCCACCGAGTTCAACGACGTACCGCAGATCCTCGCCAAGTGCGGCCCCTGGCGGGAGATGCGCCTGCCCACCCCCGCCCATGTCACCGACGACACCCAGATGACCCTCGCGGTCGCCCGCGCCGTCCGCACCGCCATGGACCGGGGACTGCTCACCGCCTCCCGGCTGCTCCGGCCGCTGCGCGAGGAGTTCACCGCCTGGTACCACTCCCCGGACAACAACCGCGCACCGGGCCGCACCTGTATGACCGCCTGCATGCTGCTCGACGACGAACGGCTGCCCTGGGCGGAGGCCAGCCGGATCGACTCCAAGGGCTGCGGGGCCAATATGCGGGTCGCGCCCATGGGGCTCGCCCCCGGGCTGAGCACCGAGCAGCGGGCCGGGGCGGCCCAGCTCCAGTCCGCGCTCACCCACGGCCACCCCACCGCGCTGGCCGCGAGCGATCTGACGGCCCGCGCCGTCTTCCTGCTCGCGTGCGGCGCCGAGCCGACCGGACTGGTGGGACGGCTGCGCTCCTACGCCTACGAGAGCCGCACCCGCTACCACGAGCGCTGGCTCGGCGATCTGTGGACCCGCTGCGACGACCCGACCCCCCAGGCGTTCATCGCCCGGGGCTGGGACGAGTGCCTGGCGGCCCTGGACCGGCTGGTGACGGCGGTGCGCACCCCGTCGCCCGAGACCGACCCCTGTCTGACCACCGGCGACGGCTGGATCGCCGAGGAAGCGCTCGCCACCGCGCTCCAGTGCTTCCTGCTCTTCCCCGAGGAGCCCGTCACCGCCCTGCGGCGGGCCGCCTGCACCCGCGGCGACTCGGACTCCATCGCCGCCCTCACCGGGGCCTTCGCGGGCGCGCACCTGGGCGCGGGAGCCTGGCCCCAGGAATGGGCGGAACGGATCGAGTACCGCGGCGATCTGGTCGTACTCGGCGCGCTCTGGGACTCCTGACCCACCACGGGGGACCGGCCGACCCCCTTCGCAACAAGCCTGACCTGTGATTATTGCTCCATGACTCAATCCCCGGCCACCGGACTTCCCGCCCTCGACCTCGCCGCCGCCATCGCCGGGACCGGCGATCGCCTGCTCTTCGCCACCGTCTCCGGAGCGCATCTGTATGGATTCCCCTCCCGCGACTCGGACGTGGATCTGCGCGGCAGCCATCTGCTGCCGGTGGCGGAGCTGATCGGACTGGACGAACCCGAGGAGACCCACTCCCGGATATGGGAGCGGGAAGGCGTCGAACTGGACCTGGTCACCCACGATCTGCGCAAGTTCATCCGGCTCATGCTGCGCCGCAACGGCTATGTGCTGGAGCAGCTGCTCTCCCCGCTCGTCGTCCACACCACCGAGGCGCACACCGAGCTCGCCGCCCTCGCGCCCGGCGTCCTCACCACCCACCACGCGCACCACTACCGGGGGTTCGCCGGCACCCAGCAGCGGCTGTTCGAGCGGACCGGCGAACTCAAGCCGCTGCTCTACACCTTCCGCGCCCTGCTCACCGGCATCCACCTCATGCGCAGCGCCGAACTCCAGGCGAATCTCCCGGCGCTGCTCACCGAGGTGGACGCGCCGGGCTATCTGCCCGAGCTGATCGCGGCCAAGGCGTACGCGGAGCACGCGGCGGCCGAAGACGTCGACCAGGAGCGGGTGCTCGCCGACATCGAGGCGCTCCACGCCGAGCTGGACCGGGCCCGGCTGGACTCACCCCTGCCCGCCGCGCCCACCGCCCGTGCCGCGCTCGCGGACTTCGCCGTACGGGTACGGCTGGAGAGCTGAGGCACGGCGGACACGGACGAGGAAGTCCTCCACCCGGGCGCGGTCCGGCTCCGCCGGGAGCGGGGTACGGGCCGCCGCCCGGTCCGTCTCCGCCCCCAGCCGGGCCATCCAGGACTCGACCTCCCGCCAGGACGCCTCGCCCCGCTTCACCGCGAGCAGCCGGGCGCGCTCCTCGCCCACGTCGAGGACCAGTTCCCCCGTACGCAGCAGATCCCGGCAGGTGAGCAGCAGCCGCAGCAGATGCATGGCGTGCTTCCAGCGCGGCGTGCCCCGCTCCCGGACGGTGGCCTCCAGCTTCCGCCGCTGCCCCATCGCGTACCGGACGAAGGTCCGGTGGACCTCCTGGGAGACGAACGCGCCCCGCAGGGAGAGCAGCTCACGGCCGGTGGCGTCGACCCGCTCCACCAGCGGGGAGTGCAGACACTCCAGGACGCTGGGATTCGCCCGCAGCGCCAGGTCGCAGAACCGCTCCAGCTCCCAGGAGAACTGCTCGTCCGCCGGTCCGTCCAGATGCGTCGGGGGCTTCCCGAAGCGCCAGAACAGCGGGGTGGGGGCGAGGAACACCCCGCGGCGGTCGGTGTCGCTCTCATCGGTGGCGAGCCCGAAGGCCCGCGACCCCATCACACACGAGTAGACGGTGTGGTCGCGTATCAGCTCGTCGGGGGACATCCGCCCAGGCTAGAGCCTTGATCCAGCAGACAGGCCCTGGAGCCTGCCTCCCGGCCCCGTCCCGGCCCGCGGTCGGCCGCGCGCCGGGTTCGCGCCACTGACTAGGCTGATCGCAGCACCCTGTAGGAGAAACGCCCAGACGAGGAGTACGACGTGGCGGTACGAGCGGTCCGCGGAGCCGTCCAGCTGGAGCGGGACGACGCCGGACACATGGACGAGCGGGTCGGCGAGCTGCTCACCGCCATTCTGGAGCGGAACTCCCTGGCCGCCGACGATCTGATCAGCGTCTGGTTCACCGCCACGCCCGATCTGCACAGCGCTTTCCCGGCCGCCGCGGCCCGCGGGCTCGGCATCGTCGACGTGCCGCTGATCTGCGCCCAGGAGATCGATGTCGCGGGCGCGCTGCCCCGGGTCGTCCGGATACTCGCCCATATCGAGTCCCCCCTCGACCGGTCCGAGATCACTCATGTGTACCTCGGCGCCGCCGCCGCGCTGCGCAAGGACATCGCCCAGTGAGAACCGCGCTCGTCATCGGGACCGGTCTGATCGGCACCTCGGCGGCCCTCGCCCTCGCGGGCCGGGGGGTCACGGTCCATCTGGCCGACCACGACCCGGAGCGCGCCCGTACCGCCGCCGCGCTCGGGGCGGGCACCGACGATCCGCCCGAGGGCCCCGTCGACCTGGTGATCGTCGCCGTGCCCCCGGCGCACACCGCCGCCACGCTCGCCGACGCCATGCGCCGCGGGCTCGCCCGGGGCTATCTCGACGTCGCCAGCGTCAAGGGCGGCCCCCGGCGCGAGCTGCGCGAGCTCTCCCTCGATCTGTCGGCCTACATCGGCACCCACCCCATGGCGGGCAAGGAGCGCTCCGGCCCGCTGGCCGGGACGGCCGATCTCTTCGAGGGGCGGCCCTGGGTCCTCACCCCCACCCCCGAGACCGACACCGAGGTGCTCAACCTCGCCCTCGAACTGGTCGCGCTCTGCCGGGCCGTGCCCGTGGTCATGGACGCCGAGGCCCACGACCGGGCCGTGGCCCTGGTCTCGCACACCCCGCAGCTGGTCTCCTCCATGGTCGCCGCGCGGCTGCGGGAGGCCGACGAGACCGCCGTACGCCTCTGCGGCCAGGGCATCCGCGACGTCACCCGGATCGCGGCCTCCGACCCCCGGATGTGGGTGGAGATCCTCTCCGCCAACCCCGGCCCGGTCGCCGATGTGCTCGCCGGGGTCGCGGCCGACCTGGAGGAGACCGTGCGCTCGCTGCGCTCGCTCCAGTCCCCGGAGGAGTCCGAGCGGCGGGCCGGGGCCGAGGGCGTCGAGGACATGCTCCGCCGAGGCAACGCGGGCCGGGCCCGGGTCCCCGGCAAGCACGGTGCGGCCCCGGCCGCGTACGAGATCGTCGCCGTGCTCATCAGCGACCAGCCGGGCGAGCTGGCGCGGATCTTCGCCGACGCGACCCGTGCGGGGGTCAATGTCGAGGATGTCCGGATCGAGCACGCCACCGGCCAGCAGGCGGGTCTCGTCCAGCTGATGGTGGAGCCCGCGGCGGCCACCGTGCTGTCGGCCGCGCTGCGGCAGCGGGGCTGGTCGCTGCGCCAGTGATCGAGGGCACACACCGTAGCGGGCGGTGGCTGTGCGTATAGGTGCCCGAGAGGGTCCCAGCAATCGGTAACCTTGTTCGGGGCCCACCGCACTTCCGCCTGGCCTCTCCTCATCTTGGGAAAGGTGTCCGACACCGTGGAATCCGTGATCGTCGCCATCGACGGCCCCGCCGGCACGGGCAAGTCGAGCACGTCCAAGGCCGTGGCCGCCCAGCTGGGGCTGAGCTATCTGGACACCGGCGCGCAGTACCGGGCGATCACCTGGTGGATGATCAGCAACGGTGTCGACGTGTCCGACCCGGCCGCGATCGCCACCGCCGCGGGCAAGCCGTCCATCGTCTCCGGAACCGACCCCGCCGGCCCGACCATCACGGTCGACGGCATGGACGCCTCGGGCCCCATCCGCACCCAGGAGGTCAGCTCCAAGGTCAGCGCGGTCAGCGCGGTCCCCGAGGTGCGGACCCTGATCACCGAGCTCCAGCGCTCCATCGCCGCGACCGCCGCGACCGGCATCGTGGTCGAGGGCCGGGACATCGGCACGACCGTGCTGCCGGACGCCGACCTCAAGATCTTTCTGACCGCGTCCCCCGAGGCGCGCGCCGCCCGCCGCAGCGGCGAGCTGAAGGGCGCGGACGTGGCGGCCACCCGAGAGGCCCTGATCAAGCGGGACGCCGCCGACTCCAGCCGTAAGACCTCCCCGCTCGCCAAGGCCGACGACGCCGTCGAGGTCGACACCACCGAGCTGACCCTTCAGCAGGTCATCGAGTGCGTGGTGACCCTGGTCGAGGAGCGGCGCGACCCGGAGGCCGCGCGGGCCCGGGCCGCGGGCGCGGCCGGGGAGAGCGCGAAGCGGGCGGTGACGTGACCGCTCCCTCCGCCAGGGGCGCGGTGATCGGAAGGCGCATCGGCATCGGCCTGATGTACGGCCTCTGGAAACCCCGGGTGCTCGGCGCCTGGCGGGTACCCTCGGCCGGGCCGGTGATTCTCGCGGTGAACCACTCGCACATCGTGGACGGGCCCATGCTGATGGGGACCGCGCCCAGGCCGGTGCACTTTCTGATCAAGAAAGAGGCTTTCATCGGCCCGCTCGACCCGTTCCTGCTGGGAATCGGTCAGCTGAAGGTGGACCGCTCCGGCACCGACCGCACGGCCGTCACCGGCGCGCTCGGCGCGCTGGCGAACGGGGGAGTCCTCGGCATATTTCCCGAGGGCACCCGGGGTGAGGGAGACTTCGCCTCACTGCGCGCCGGGCTCGCCTACTTCGCGCTGCGCTCCAGCGCGCCGATCGTCCCCGTGGCGGTCCTGGGCGGCGGCGACCGGCCCGGACGGCTGGTGAAGGCGCTGCCCCCGCTGCGCGGGCGGGTCGACGTCGTCTTCGGCGACGCCTTCGACGCGGGGGACGGGACCGGCCGTCGCACCCGCGGGGCGCTGGACGAGGCAACCGTACGCATCCAGAAGCGGCTGACCGCCCATCTGGAGAACGCCAGGCGCCTGACCGGGCGCACCGGGTAAGAGCACCGGGTAAGACTTGAGCAGAGCGGACCACCCCCGAGGTGATCCGGTTGACGATTGAGGAACGGACTTCATGAACGACCAGCACGACCACGGAGCACTCGGCGACGCCGAGTACGCGGAGTTCATGGAGCTCGCCGCGGAAGAAGGCTTCGACCTGGAGACGGTCGAGGACGCGATCGGCGAGGCCGGTCACGGCCCGCTGCCCGTCCTCGCCATCGTCGGCCGCCCCAATGTCGGTAAGTCGACCCTGGTGAACCGCGTCATCGGCCGCCGTGAGGCCGTCGTCGAGGACAAGCCGGGCGTCACCCGGGACCGGGTCACCTATGAGGCCGAGTGGGCGGGCCGCCGCTTCAAGGTCGTCGACACCGGCGGCTGGGAGCAGGACGTCCTCGGCATCGACGCCTCCGTCGCCGCCCAGGCGGAGTACGCCATCGAGGCCGCCGACGCGGTCGTCTTCGTGGTGGACGCCACGGTCGGCGCCACCGACACCGACGAGGCCGTCGTCAAGCTGCTGCGCCGGGCCGGAAAGCCCGTGGTGCTCTGCGCCAACAAGGTCGACGGGCCCAGCGGCGAGGCGGACGCCACCGCTCTCTGGTCGCTCGGACTCGGCGAGCCGCACCCGGTCTCCGCGCTGCACGGCCGGGGCACGGGCGACATGCTCGACGCGGTGCTGGAGGCGCTGCCCGAGGCCCCGGCCCAGACCTTCGGCGGCGTGGTCGGCGGACCGCGCCGTATCGCCCTGATCGGCCGCCCGAACGTCGGCAAGTCCTCGCTGCTCAACAAGGTGGCGAACGAGGAGCGGGTCGTCGTCAACGAGATCGCGGGCACCACCCGTGACCCGGTCGACGAGCTGATCGAGCTGGGCGGGGTCACCTGGAAGTTCGTGGACACGGCCGGCATCCGCCGCCGGGTCCACCTCCAGGAGGGGGCCGACTACTACGCCTCGCTGCGCACCGCCGCCGCCGTGGAGAAGGCGGAGGTCGCGGTCGTCCTGATCGACGCCAGTGAATCCATCAGCGTCCAGGACCAGCGGATCATCACCATGGCCGTGGACGCGGGCCGGGCGATGGTCGTGGCCTTCAACAAGTGGGACACGCTCGACGAGGAGCGGCGCTACTACCTGGAGCGCGAGATCGAGACCGAGCTCGCGCAGATCGCCTGGGCCCCCCGGGTCAATGTCTCGGCCCTCACCGGCCGTCATATGGAGAAGCTGGTCCCGGCGATCGAGACCGCGCTCGCGGGCTGGGAGACCCGGGTTCCGACGGGGCGGCTGAACGCCTTCCTCGGCGAGATCGTGGCCTCGCACCCGCACCCCGTCCGCGGCGGCAAGCAGCCCCGTATCCTCTTCGGCACCCAGGCGGGCACCAAGCCGCCGAGGTTCGTCCTCTTCGCCTCCGGCTTCCTGGAGCACGGCTACCGCCGTTTCGTGGAGCGCAGGCTCCGCGAGGAGTTCGGCTTCGAGGGCACGCCGATCCATATCTCCGTGCGGGTGCGGGAGAAGCGCGGACGCAAGAAGTGACCGGACGCGCGCACTGACGCGCGGACCGACAGGGGCGCTGCCCGGGACCGGATCATCCGGACCCGGGCAGCGCCCCTGTCGCGTACGGCCCCCTCAGATGCCCCGGCGGGGAGCGGGCGGCAGGGCCGCGGGGTGATGTCCCATGTGCGGCCGGGGCATGGGGTAGGGCTGCCAGCCCATGCCGGGGTACTGGGTGTGGGTGACGGCCCCGTATCCGCGGTTTCCGGCCGGACCCGCGCCGAAGGCCCTGAAGCCGAGGTCCTCCTCACCGCTCCGGTCTCCGGGCAGGGTCCGGAAGGCCCGGCGGTACTCGGCGCACAGGGTCTCGTAGATGGGCGTGAGGGAGTGGTCCGGAGCCATCTCGTGCGCGGGGCGCATCGCGGGGATATGGCTCTGGTAGGGGAGCTGGTGGCGGGGGTCGTATGAGTGCACGTACCTGCAACGAGGCATGGCCCCGGCCCGTCACTGTCCCGCTGATGGGAGACCTGTCCAGGGATCGGATGTCATGGGATCTCATGTGCTGGGTTCGGGTGTTCCGGTGGGAGAGATCCGGTGATCAGGCTTCCTGTGGGTGAATGTCCTGTATTCGGTTGCCCTGTTGCCCTGTTGCCCTGTTGCCTTGTTGCCTGGTGGTCGGCCGCCCCGGGCGGGCCCGGGGCGGTGGATCAGGAGGTGCCTGCGAGCGGCATCGCGGCGGCCACCAGCAGACCGCTCGCCGCCGCCTTCTCCAGCGCGTCCCGCAGCAGATCCTCGCGCGGCTGCTGGCCGATCGAACCGACCGGCGCCGCGTACACCAGCACCGTATGGGTCTTGTTGGCGGTGGTGCGCCAGCTGTCGGCCACCTGGAGCGGCTGGTGGGCCTGCCACCAGGCGACCGGGCTGCCGCCGCCGGTGCCGGGCTGGAGCACGGCGTGCAGCTGGCCCATGGCGAGCAGCACCGACCAGCCGGGGAGGTGGACGGGCGGCTGGTTCACATCGTGGACCGGGGCGAAGCCCTGCTCGATGAGGAGGGTGAGGAAGTCGTCCCCGCCGTTGCCCAGGGTGCCGGGGCGGGCGATCGGCGCGGTGGGCTCGACCACCAGGGCCGGGTGCAGCTCGCCGTTGACCAGGATCAGGCCGCTGGTGATGCCCAGAACCGCCTGGCCCGGCGCGGGCTCGGGGGCGGGCGCCATGGGCGCGCTCGGGGCGGGGGCGCCCTGGGGGGAGCCGGACCGCTCGCCCGTGATCGACCGTACGGCGCCCTGCAACTCGGCCTCGGCCACCTGGACGACCTGCGAGGGAATGCAGGAGGCGTGGGCGAAGGCGAGAACGGCGGTCTCCTCGCCGACGAACAGCACCGTGCTCGTGCGCTCCTGCGCCGAGTCGCCCGGGGTGCGGCAGGAGGTGCAGTCATAGCTGCCCGGGGCGTTCTCTCCGGCCAGCAGCCGTTCGGCTTCTTCGTCACCGATCTCGGCGCGTACGTCCTCGCTGACGTCGAGCATAGGCGGCACGGGTGGCTCCTCGGACTTGATGTCGTGCGCCGGGCGGGTCCCGGCTCATAAAGGGTTCAACGGGTGTCTGTGTCCGGAGTCACGCCCGGAGGGGAACGGAATCGAACCATCCGGCGCAGGGGGTGAGGAGAGCGGCGGAATCGGCTACTCCCTGTCAATGGCTGCTGAGTGCAGGCAAGTTCACGCAGTGAACAGCCTCACAGGTTTAGCCGACAGCGGGTGAATAAAGCAGGAAATCAGCGAATCTAATGGGTGGCCGGATTTCGCCGCTACCTTCGGTAATCTCCAACTGGCCTGGGGCGACGGGCGAGCTGTTGCCGCCGGAGCCCCCGGGTCCCGAGGTCGTGTCGTCGAAGTCCCGTCCGTCTGCCGTGCCCTGGCGCGCACGCTCTCCCCCGTAACCCTGGGGGCACGGGCGGTGCCCCCCGACCAGATCCCGCCAGACCCTCCCCCTGGGCTTCGCCCGGGGGGACCCCATCCGGGCGGACGACGCTACTTCGACGACGCTCCCTGGCGGCCATCTGGCGGCCATCTGGCGGCCCCGCCCGGTCCGACCGGGTGGGGCCGCGGGTCCGCAGCCGCGCGGCGGCCCGGCCGCCCCGACCGTGCTGCCTACCGTGACGCCAATGCCGACCATCAGCTCACCTCTCATCCGCCCGAGGCCCGTGATGCTCGCCGCCGCCGCGGCCGTACTGCTCTGTCTGGTGCCGCGGGGCGGGGCGGCGGCTGCGCCCGAGCCGCCCCCGCCCGCCGCCGAGAGCCTCCCGGCGCAGGAACCCGCCGCCGAGGCGGCCACGGCCCCTGCCTGCGCCACCACCGGATGGCCGTGGAACTGCGTCGCCGAGTGCGAGAGCGGCGGCGACTGGCACATCAACACCGGCAACGGCTACTACGGCGGGCTCCAGTTCTGGCAGCCCACCTGGGAGGACCACGGCGGGCTCGTCTACGCCCCGCGCGCCGACCTCGCCACCCGCGAGCAGCAGATCACCGTCGCCGAGGAGGTGCTGCGCACCCAGGGGTGGGGCGCCTGGCCCGTCTGCTCGAAGCGGTACGGGCTCAGCGGCCGGGTGCACACCGTCCAGCCCGGTGACACCCTCTACGCGATCGCCCGCCGCTTCGGCGTCGTGGGCGGCTGGCAGGCGCTGTACGAGGCCAACCGCGAGGTCATCGGCAGCTCACCGGACCGGATCTCGGTCGGGATGATGCTCGCCCTCCCCGACTGAGACCGCGCCACCGCCCCTGACGTCCCGGGTGCCCCGGGCGATTCTCCCGCTTTCCTCGCAACTCGCCCACTGCCTCCAGAGGGCTCCTCGCACCGATGAGGGATTCAGTCGTATTGCAGCTCCTTCCGGAGGGATGGACGACACGGCGCATGCGCATCTCGTTTCTGCTCCACAACGCGTACGGGATCGGGGGAACGATCCGTACGACCTTCAATCTGGCCCAGGCGCTCGCCGCACGGCACACGGTCGGCATCGTGTCGGTCTTCCGCCATCGCGACACGCCGATCATGGGAGCGCCCTCCGGCGTCGCCCTGAGCCATCTCGTGGATCTGCGCCCCGGCAGCCCTGAGTACGACGGGGACCGCCCCGAGCACCAGCGGCCCGCCCGGGTCTTCCCGCGCGGCGACGGGCGGCACCGGCAGTACAGCCGGCTCACCGACGCCCGGATCGCCGGATATCTGGGCTCCGTCGAGGCCGACGCCGTCATCGGCACCCGGCCGGGGCTCAATGTGCACATCGCCCGCCAGACCCGCCCCGGCCCGCTCAGGATCGGCCAGGAGCATCTCGCCCTGGACAGCCACGGCTACCGGATACGGCGGGAGATCGGCTGCCGCTATCCGCTGCTCGACGCGCTCACCACGGTCACCGAGGCGGACGCCGCGGCGTACCGGGCACTCGGTCTGCCCGGACTGCGGATCGAGGCCGTGCCCAACAGTGTGCCCGCACCGGCGCTCTCACCGGCCGACGGCGCCGCCCGCTGTGTCATCGCCGCGGGCCGGCTGACCCGGGTGAAGCGATACGACCTCCTGGTGAAGGCGTTCGCGCAGGTGGTCGCCGTCCGGCCCGACTGGCGGCTGCGGATCTACGGGAGCGGCGACCGGACGGGCGATGAGCACCACGCGCTCACCGCCCTGATCGCGGAACACGGACTGGAGCGGCGGATCCGTCTCATGGGGAACGCGGGCACCCTGGAGACGGAGTGGGTCAAGGGCTCGATCGCCGCCGTCACCTCGGAGCGCGAGTCCTTCGGGATGACCATCGTCGAGGCCATACGCTGCGGGCTGCCCGTGGTCGCCACCGACTGCCCGCACGGTCCGCGCGAGATCATCGAGGACGGGGTGGACGGACGGCTGGTGCCGGTCGGCGATGTGGACGCCATCGCGGACGCGCTGCTGGGGCTGATCAACGACGACGAACTGCGGCGGCGTGCCGGGGCGGCGGCGCTCGCCGCCTCCGAGCGCTTCGACCCCGAGCGGATCGCGGCACGCCATGAGGCCCTCCTCGGGGAGCTGGCGGGACGCGCCGGGAGCGGCGCCGGACGCCGTCCCGGGCGCGACGCCCTCTTCCGCGCCCGGGGGGCCTTCTCGGATGCGGCCTGCGCCGCCCGTGCGCTCGCCCGCAGGGCCCTGCGCCGGGGGAGCGCCTGAGGCGGCGGAGCGGCACGGGCCCGTCCGGGAGTAGGCGTGTCGGGGACGGCGGCCCGCGCGGGACAGCGGCGTGTCCGGGAGCCGGCCTGTCCGGGATGAGCGGCGGCCTGCCTCGGGACGGCGGCCCGCTCGGGACGGCGGCCCGCCCGGGACGGCGGAGCGGAATCGCGGACACAAGCTGTCCGCGATCGCTGGCAGACTGCCCCCATGCTGGAGACCTCCGCACGGCTGCTGCGCCTGCTCTCACTCCTTCAGGCCCATCGCGAATGGTCGGGCGCCGATCTGGCGCAACGGCTCGGCGTCACCCCGCGCACCGTGCGCCGTGATGTCGACCGGCTGCGCGAACTGGGCTATCCCGTCAACGCCAGCCCCGGCACCGGCGGCGGCTATCAGCTGGGCGCCGGCGCCGAGCTGCCCCCGCTGCTGCTCGACGACGAGGAGGCGGTGGCCGTCGCGGTCGGGCTGCGCACCGCCGCCGGCCAGGGCATCGAGGGCATCGGCGAGAGCTCCGTACGCGCCCTGGCGAAGCTGGAGCAGGTGCTGCCCGGCAGACTGCGGCGGCGGGTGAGCGCGCTCAACGCCTTCACCGTGCCGATGCTGCGGTCCCCGAGCGCCCAGACCGACGCCTCCGTCCTCACCGGGCTGGCCAACGCCTGCCGGGACAGCGAGCGGTTCCGCTTCGAGTACCGCGACCACGCGGGCGCCGCCAGCCGCCGCACCGTGGAGCCCCACCGGCTGGTCTGCACCGAGCACCGCTGGTATCTCGTCGCCTGGGACGTGGACCGGAGCGACTGGCGTACGTTCCGGGCCGACCGGATCACCCCGAGCCCTCCGCACGGCCCGCGCTTCGCTCCGCGCACCCCGCCCGCCGAGGATCTGGCCGAATATGTCTCCCGGGGAGTGTCCACCCGCGCCTATGCCGCACAGGCGGTCGTCCGGCTGCATCTCCCGGCCGAGGAGGCGGCCAAGGTCGTCGGCCCCTCCGACGGGGTTCTCGAACCGGTCGACGAGCACAGCTGTCTGCTCCGTACGGGGGCGGCGAACATGAAGGTGATGGTGATCCATGTGCTGCTCATGGGCGTGGACTTCGATGTCATCGAGCCCGAGGAGCTGAAGGACCACATCAGGACGGCCCGGGATCGTTTTTCGCGGGCCCTGGGCTGACCGGCCGTTCCCGTGGCTCTTCCAGCGCCAGAAACTCCGGATGGTGGAGGTCGAAGGCGGGGGACTCGGAGCGGATCCGGGGGAGGGCGGTGAAGTTGTGCCGGGGCGGCGGGCACGAGGTCGCCCATTCGAGCGAGCGTCCGAATCCCCAGGGGTCGTCCACCGTGACCTTCTTGCCGTATCTCGCGGTCTTCCAGACGTTGTAGAGGAAGGGCAGCGTGGAGATGCCGAGGAGGAACGAGCCGATTGTCGAGACGGTGTTGAGTGTGGTGAACCCGTCCGCGGCCAGATAGTCCGCGTACCGCCTGGGCATGCCCTCGGCCCCCAGCCAGTGCTGGACCAGGAAGGTGGTGTGGAAGCCCACGAAGAGCGTCCAGAAATGGATCTTGCCGAGCCGTTCGTCCAGCATTCTGCCGGTGAACTTGGGCCACCAGAAGGAGAAACCGGCGAAGGTCGCGAAGGCGACGGTACCGAAGACGACGTAGTGGAAGTGCCCCACCACGAAGTAGGAGTCCGTGACCTGGAAGTCCAGTGGCGGCGAGGCCAGGATCACCCCGGTCAGCCCGCCGAAGAGAAACGACACCAGAAATCCGACGGACCACAGCATCGGGGTCTCGAAGGAGAGCGAGCCCTTGAGCATCGTGCCCGTCCAGTTGAAGAACTTCACCCCGGTGGGCACCGCGATCAGAAACGACAGGAAAGAGAAGAAGGGCAGCAGCACGGCCCCAGTGGCGAACATATGGTGTGCCCATACCACAATGGAGAGCCCGGTGATCGCCATGGTCGCGCCGACCAGGGTGAGATAGCCGAAGATCGGTTTACGGGAGAAGACCGGCAGAATCTCCGTCACGATCCCGAAGAACGGCAGTGCGATGACATAGACCTCCGGATGGCCGAAAAACCAGAAGAGATGCTGCCACAGCAGCGCTCCGCCGTACTCGGCCTCGAAGACCAGCGCGCCGAAATGCCGGTCGGCCTCCAGCACCAGCAGCGTAGCCGCCAGCACCGGAAAGGCGAACAGCACCAGAACCGAGGTGAAGAGCACATTCCAGGTGAAGATCGGCACCCGGAACATCGTCATCCCGGGGGCGCGCATCCCCACGATGGTGGCGAGGAAGTTGACCGCGCCGAGGATGGTGCCGAACCCGGCCAGCGCGAGGCCCATGATCCACATATCCACGCCGACGCCGGGCGAATGCTCCAGCGAGTTGAGCGGGGCATAGGCGAACCAGCCGAAGGACGCGGGCCCGCCCGGGGTCAGCAGCGAGCCCAGCACGATGAGCCCGCCGAAGAGATAGAACCAGTACGACAGCGCGTTGAGCCGGGGAAAGGCCACATCGGGCGAGCCGATCTGAAGCGGCATGATCTCGTTGGCGAAACCGGCGAACGCGGGGGTCGCGAAGAGCAGCAGCATGATCGTGCCGTGCAGGGTGAACGCCTGGTTGTACTGCTCGTGGCTGATGAGCTGGAGTCCGGGCCGGGCCAGTTCGGCGCGCATCAGCATGGCCATCAGCCCGGCGATCAGAAAGAAGCCGAACGACGTCATCAGATAGAGGTGCCCGATCTTCTTGTGATCGGTGGTGGTCAGCCAGTCCACCAGCACCTTGACGAGCAGCCGCTCCCGCGCCCGGGGCCGCCCGGCCCGGGGGGTCCGTGCCGTCGGGTCCGTATCCGTGTCCGTATCCGGCTCCGCGCCCATCACCGCCCCCTCGCTGTCCCCTTGCCGTGCACGGGATGGGCTCCGCGGGCGGGACCCGCACGGGCGGGGAGTTCCCGCCAGCAGCCCATGAATTCCCCAGGGGTATGGGAAACACTCACCGGACGGTTCGCCCATTCGCCCTGCGACGCTCTCCCCTGTTCAATTCCACTCCGGAATTCTGCATGATCCGAAGGCCCGGTGGAATGACCGGGGAGTGGGTGTCGAAGTGCTCGTTCGAGTGACGGGGATTGAGCCGAACGCGTGTCGAGGACCTGTGACAGAAGCGTGACCGATGGGGTACATGGGGGCGCTGAGGGGTACGGCCGCTCCGCTTCCGTCACCGTCCGCTGCCGCCTACCGTGGTGGCCATGGCACCCACACCGAGCTCGGCGGCGCACCCGGACGACGCCACGTCCGCCTATGTCGGCCTCTCCGAGGAGAGCGCGGAGCAACGCGCGAGGCGGCGCGGCTGGACCACGGTCCGGTCCCTGCCGCCGGGCGCGATCGTCACCCTGGAGTATCTGGCGGGCCGGCTGAACTTCGAGGTCGAGAGCGGCACCGTGATCCGCTGCTGGTCGGGGTGATGAGGCGGTGACGGGGCCCGGATCTGTTCCCGGCCGGAGCGGCCGGGCGATGACCAGGGCCCGGATCCGCTGCTGGTCGGGGTGACGGGCCCGGATCCGCTCCTGGCCGGGGTGACGATCGCCGGCCGTGGCGACGGTGGCCCGGGTCCGCTGTCCGCCGTGGTGAACCGGCCATGACCAGGGCCCCGGCCGAATCGGCCGGGGCCCTGGTCTCTGTGCTCTCCGGTGCCGCGCGCGGTCTTCAGCCGCCGGTCGTCTGCCGCGAGGCGGTCGCCCGCCCCCCGCCGCCCGGGGCGACCGACGGCCGCTCCGGGCGCACCGGATGCTTTCTGGGCCGGCTGACCCGGCCGCCGGCCCCGGCCGACGATCCCGGCAGGGCCGTCCGGCCGCCGACGGCCCCCGGCGCACAGGAGGCGGTCTCCTCCGCGGGCGCGCGCTGGGTGACCAGCGCCGGCCTCGGGCCGCCCGCCGCCACCGGCAGCGAGGGAGCGAGCCTGCGACGCGCGCGCCACCGCTCGCGCCGCTCGAAGATCCAGGCTTCCGTCCGTCCGATCAGCGGCTCGCACCACGGCAGCGCCAGCAGGATCAGCAACCCGGCCGCCCAGCCGAGCAGTACATCGCTCAGCCAGTGCGTGCCGAGATACACGGTGGTGAGGCCGACCCCGAGCGAGACCGTCGCGGAGAGCGCCGACAGATAGCGCCGGGTCTTCGGAGTGGTGGCCAGATACGCCAGGATCCCCCAGGTCACCACCGCGTTGGCGGTATGCCCGGACGGAAATATATCGCCGCCGGCGAACAGTTCGGCGGAACCGATCTGGGTCGCGTAGTGAGGGCCGAGCCGGCCGAGGCCGATCTTGACCGCGCCGACGGTCGAGTTGAGCAGCAACAGCGACACGCCGAGCACCAGCAGGGGCCGCAGGGTGTGCTGACGCCAGGAGCGCCAGCCCAGCCAGGCGGCGACCATCACGGCCGTGGGGCCGCGCTGGCCGAGCACCACGAAGTAGTCGAGAAAGGCATGCAACTCGGGCCACTGCTGATAGGGCCGGAACAGCATGACCTTCCAGTCGATCACCACCAGCCAGGTCGACGCCAGCACGGCGACGACGATGGCGAGATAGAACGCAGACGTCCCGCCGAAGAGGACGAGTCGTGTGCGGCTCATCCGCGGGATCTCTATCTTCGGCGGTTCCGGCTCTCGGTCCAAGCGGGCGAAGATGTCGGTACGCACCCTATCGACGTTACAGCGAGTGAGTGTGGAGCCAGACCGATCCAGCGTCTTTGTGATGACGATGTGATGTGGAGTATGTCTCAGGCCAGCGACGATTGTTTTGAGCCGACTCGGAAATCACGGAGGGAATCTGCCCTATTGCGTTGACTCTCCTGCCGAAGGACCCTTTCTGTTGCGCAAATTACCGTTCACCGCCTGACTGTATGAATTCTTTCTCATCCTTGAGAGCGGTTCCCGGGCCCCGGAGCGCTGTTACCGGCCGGTCAGTCGCGTGGCGTACGCCACACCTTCCGGCGCGAAGTGGTGAGAGCTGCACCACGCGCCAACGGCTGGAACTCGCGTACTCTGACGGCTCCTCGCCCGTCGATGCCGGACCGCCCTGAGGGACTGTCCCCCGTCCCCGGCTGGCCCGCCGAGCGCGAGGGGATCACTGGAGGTAGGTGCATGTCAGGGACGGCCACGGCCGCGGCGCGACTGCGTGCGGCGGCCGGCGGTGGCAACCGCTGGGTCGTTCTTCTCGTCCTCTGCGTCAGTCTGCTGCTGGTCGCCCTGGACGCGACCGTCCTCCATGTCGCGGTGCCCGCCGTCACCGAGGATCTGAACCCCAGCGGCGTACAGCTGCTGTGGATCGTGGACGCCTATCCGCTGATCTGCGCCGCGCTGCTCATCCTCTTCGGCACCCTCGGCGACCGCGTCGGCCGCCGCCGGGTGCTGCTCCTCGGCTACGGCATCTTCGGCGCGGCCTCGGCTCTGGCCGCGTTCGCCACCACCCCCGAAGTGCTGATCGCGGCCCGCGCCCTGCTCGGCGTCGGCGGTGCGATGATCATGCCCGCCACCCTCTCGATCCTGCGTACGGTCTTCCCCGACCGCCGGGAACGGGCCATGGCGATCGGCATCTGGACCGCGGTCGCGGCCGTGGGCGCGGCGACCGGACCGGTCGTCGGCGGCTTCCTCGTCGAGAACTTCTGGTGGGGCTCGGTCTTCCTGATCAACATCCCGCTGATGGCGGTGATCCTGCCGCTGGGCCGCTGGCTGCTGCCCGAGTCCAGAGGCGACTTCGACGGCCCCTGGGATGTGCTCGGCGCGCTGATGGCCGCGGCCGGAGTGCTCGGCGTCGTCCTCGGGGTGAAGCGGCTCGGCGTGGGACACCATCCGTTCGAACCGGCGACGGCCGGCCCGCTGCTGGCCGGGGCGGCGCTGCTGATCCTCTTCGTCCGCCGGCAGAGACGCCGCGAGCATCCGCTGATCGACATCCGGATGTTCGCCGTGCCGGCCTTCTCCACCTCCGTCGGCTGCATCGTCCTCGCCATGCTGGCGCTGGTCGGCCTGGAGCTGATCGCGGTTCAGTACCTTCAGCTGATCCTCGGACTCAGCCCGCTGGAGACTGGACTGCGGCTGCTGCCCCTGACCTTCGCCGCGATGGCGGCGGGCGCGACCGGCTCGTACACCCTGCGCCGGGTCGGACCGCGCCGGATGGTCGGCTGGGGCTTCGTGCTGACCGCAGCGGCCGTGCTGCTGCTGACCCTGATGGGCCAGCAGGACCGGCCCCTGCTGCTCACCGCGGGATTCGTCCTGCTCGGCTTCGGGCTCCAGACCACGCTCTTCGCGGCGTACGAGTCGATGCTCAGCGAGGCTCCGCCCGAGCACGCGGGCGGGGCGGCGGCGATCGGCGAGACCTCCTACCAGCTGGGCGCGGGCATGGGCATCGCCCTCCTCGGCAGTGTCATGAACGCGGCCTACGCGCCCGCCCTTCAGTCGCTGGACGAGGTGCCCCGGTCCGCCGGCTCCGCCGCCGCCCACTCGCTGGGCGAGGCGTACCAGGTGGCGGAGCGGCTCGGCGGCGGCACGGGGGACCTGCTGCGCACCACGGCGCGCGACTCCTTCGTCCACGGCCTCCATGTCACGCTGCTGGTCAGCGCCGGGCTGCTGCTGCTCGGCGCGCTCGCCGCGCTGAAACTGCCGACCATCATGGACTGCACGCAGGACGGACCGGGGGCACGGCCGGACGGGGAGCGGGGCGGGAGCCCGGCGGGACGGCGGGCCGTCGCGCTGGACGAGAAGTGCCCGCAGCCCCGGCGCCCCGAGACCGCCGGACGGGCCCGGTCCCCGTATCCGCTGCCGGACGAGACGGACGGCGGCACGAGCCGCGACACCGGCCGCGACACGGACGGCGCGGTGAACGGCGCGGTGAACGGCGCGGTGAACGGCCCGGCGAGCCGCGAGCACGCCGAGGCGAGCGGGTCTGGACGGGCGGCACACTGAACCGTAACGTCGGAAACCACGACTAGCGCTGCTAGTTTTCCGTACGTTCGCGGAGGCCGCCCCATGTCCCAGCCCAAGCCCTCGGAGTACACCGCCTTCGACCCCATGGACCCGCTCGGCGTCGACGATCTCCTCGATCCGGAGGATCTGGCGATCCGTGACTCCGTACGCGCCTGGGCGGCCGATCGTGTGCTGCCGTACATCGCCGACTGGTACGAGCGCGGCGAGCTGCCGCAGATCCGTGAGCTCACCCGTGAGCTGGGCGCGCTCGGTGCGCTCGGCATGCCGCTGACGGGATACGGCTGCGCGGGCGCGACCCCGGTCCAGTACGGACTGACCTGTCTGGAGCTGGAGGCGGCCGACTCCGGCGTCCGCTCGCTGGTCTCCGTCCAGGGCTCGCTCGCCATGTACGCGATCCACCGCTTCGGCTCCGAGGAGCAGAAGCTGCGGTGGCTGCCCGATATGGCGGCGGGCGAGGTCATCGGCTGCTTCGGGCTGACCGAGCCCGACCACGGCTCCGACCCGGCGGGCATGCGCACCCGCGCCCGGCGGGACGGCTCCGACTGGGTGCTGACGGGCCGCAAGATGTGGATCACCAATGGCTCGGTGGCCGGGGTCGCGGTCGTCTGGGCCCGCACCGACGACGGCATCCGGGGCTTTCTGGTCCCGGCCGGCGCCCCCGGCTTCACCGCGCCCGAGATCCGGCACAAGTGGTCTCTGCGGGCCAGTGTCACCAGCGAACTCGTCCTGGACGAGGTCCGGCTGCCCGCCGACGCGGTGCTTCCGGAGGTGACCGGGCTGCGCGGCCCGCTGAGCTGTCTGAACCACGCGCGGTACGGAATCGTCTGGGGCGCCATGGGGGCCGCGCGGGCGAGTTTCGCCGCCGCGCTGGAGTACGCGCGTACCCGCGAGCAGTTCGGCAGGCCCATCGGCGGCTTCCAGCTCACCCAGGCCAAGCTGGCCGACATGGCGGTGGAGCTGCACAAGGGCATTCTGCTCGCGCACCATCTGGGGCGGCGGATGGAGGCGGGCGGGCTCCGCCCCGAGCAGGTCAGCTTCGGGAAGCTGAACAATGTGCGCGAGGCGATCGGCATCTGCCGCACCGCGCGCACCATCCTCGGCGCGAACGGGATCTCACTGGAGTACCCCGTGATGCGCCATGCGACCAACCTGGAATCGGTGCTGACCTACGAGGGCACCGTCGAGATGCACCAGCTCGTGCTGGGCAAGGCGCTCACCGGTCTCGACGCGTTCCGGTGATCTGCTCCGGCGGCTCGTGGTCCGGGCGGCTCGTGGTCCGGGCGGCTCGCGCGCCGGCGGTGACGTGCTCCGGCGGCTCGTGCGCAAGCGGTGACGTGCTTCGGCGGCTCGTGCGCCAGTGGCTCGTACTCCGGCGGCTCGTGCGCCGGCGGTGACCGGCGAGCGCCCTGCTCAGCTCTGGTTGTAGAAGCCGTCCTGGGGGCGGCCCGCGCCCTCGCCGCTGACGACCTGCGTATGCGCGGGGCTCAGCAGGAAGACGCGGGTCGCCACGCGCTCGATGGAGCCCCGCAGCCCGAAGGTCAGCCCGGCCGCGAAGTCCACCACCCGCTTGGCGTCAGGGGACTCCAGCGCGGTGAGGTTGACGATGACCGGGATGCCTTCCCGGAACAGCTCGCCGATGCCGCGGGCGTCGCGGAAGCAGGTGGGCGAGACGGTCGCGATCCTGCGGCCGACCTCCTGGGCGGTGTCGGAGGCCACGCGGACCCGGGGGTCGGTCACCCAGGCGTCGCCCGTCTCGGCACCCTCGGAGTACTCGGCGTACTCGTCGGCGTAGTAGCGCTCGTCATTGTCCTCGACGAGTCCCAGCCAGGCGCTCGCCTTGCGCACAGATCCCATGGACGCCTCCTTCCACTGTGGTCCGCTCACTAGCGGTCTTTCGTCTTTCCTGTCCCTATCGTGGTCCATCATGCGGATCGCGCGCCAAGTGGATAGCGGTCGCATCGGGGTTTCGTGACGGGACTGGTGCAGAAGATGTGTTGGTTCGTCAGCTTTCTTCCCGTACCTGGAGGATGATCTGCACAAAATATGAAAGTCGGCCCAGATGGGTGATGTCGGAGACGTACTGGTGAGCGAATGGCTCGATACGATGCCTGCCGCACAGCTGATCGACATCACGGGGGATCATAGTGTTCGGAATAGTCCGGCCTTGCGGCCATCGGCTCACCGACGGTCTGAAAGCCGAATGGCTGGCTCATCTCTGCGGTCTCTGTCTGGCGCTTCGATCCGGCCATGGTCAGTTCGCCCGGGTGGTCACCAATTATGACGGCCTGATCGTATCGGTCCTGACGGAAGCTCAGTCCGAACGGGACCCCGCCGCCCGCCGCACCGCCGGCCCCTGCCCCCTCCGCGCCCTGCGCACCGCACCGGTCGCCCAAGGTGAAGGGGCGCGGCTGGCGGCGGCCGTCTCGCTCGTGCTGGCGTCGGCGAAGGTGCGCGACCATGTCGCCGACCGGGACGGGGCGCTGGCCCGCAGACCGGTCGCCGCCGCCGCGCGCAGGGTCGCCGCGGGCTGGGACCGGGCGGGCGCGCGAGCCGGTGCGGAGCTGGGCTTCGACACCGCCGTACTGCTCGACGCGGTCGACAGACAGCCGGGGATCGAGGCCGTCGCCGGGCCGGGCACCTCGCTGCTGACGATCACCGAGCCCACCGAGACCGCCACCGCCGCCGCCTTCGCGCACACCGCCCGTCTCGCCGGACGCCCCGGGAACGCGGCTCCGCTCGCGGAGGCCGGACGGCTCTTCGGGCGGCTCGCCCATCTGCTGGACGCCGTGGAGGACCAGACGGCCGACGCGGCCCGCGGCGCCTGGAACCCGCTGACCGCCACCGGCACCTCACGGGAGGAGGCCCGCAGACTTGCGGACGACGCCGTCCACGGGGTGCGTCTGGCGCTGCGCGACGCGCACTTCACCGACGGCAGGCTGGTGCATGTGCTGCTCGCCCATGAGCTGGCCGTCTCGGTGAACCGGGCGTTCGGCGCCACGGGCTGCGCGGCTCGTGCGCACGCTTCGGGGACGAACCCGTACGGGGGACACGGTCCCCACGGTGATCATCCGTACGGAGGCGACTCGGCCCCGGGCGGCCCGGCCCGGGGAGCCGGAGACCACGGTCGGCCCGGCGGCGGGCATGACGGCTCCGGCGGGCCGGGTGGCCCCGGGGGCCATGGCGGACACGGTGGACACGGCGGACCCGGGGGTCATGGCGGCTCCGGCGGGCCCGCTGTCCCCCAAGGACCCCAGCCGCGCGGCTTCCTCGCCGGCTGCGCCGCCTTCACCCTGCTCTGCTGCACCTGCCGGATCTGCTGTGCCAAGGAGTACGAGGGCCCCTGGTCGCGCAAGAAGCGCGAGGGGTGCTGCCGCAACTGCGACTGCCCCGACTGCGGCTGCGGGGACGGCTGCTGCTGTCCCTGCGACTGATCGGCGGCCCGCGTGTGCTCGAAGGCGGGGGCGCACCCGTTCTCCGGGACGTCGGGGAGCGGGTCGGGCTCCGGTGGTTCCGGCGGCGTTCCGGCGGCGTGTGCGGTGAGGGGAGGGGTGCGTATCGCGATGCGTGATGAGGACAGGCGGTGCGCAGGACGTTCCGGTGGTGAACGGGGCGAACGGGGTGAACGGGCGGGGCGAAGGGGGAGTCAGCGGGAAAGAGGCTGACGCCGCTTCGGAGGTCACGATGACGGCTTCTCGCGCCCGTCAGACGCGTACAGCGCTCCCGGACAGGGGGAGCGCGGACGCGGGGCAGCGGCCGGGGCGGCTCAACAGGACGAGGACCACACGCGACCGAAGTCGATGTGGGAGCGCCTGACCAGCGGCTGCTGTGAATGCATGGCCCAAGTGGAGCAGGCATCCGCGGCGGCGTCAACCGTCCCGAGACGCGGCGTTCACAGTATGGACACCCTTGACAGCGGGCCGTGTTCACGGCCTAGCCTCGCAGCGTGGGTCGTGCTGAGGGGCACGGTCCGCTCGCGACCGTGCGGCGCCCTCCGGCGCCCCGGTGAAGACAGGCCCGTGTGGGATCTCAGCATCCACGGAGCCTTCCCATGGCTGTGCCCGCAGATCTCCGCCACGCGTCCCCGCCGCCCGGCCCGAGCACGACAACGGGATCCGGCCACACCGCGAATCCCCCGGTGATGCCCCGGCGTCTCCGCGACGAGACGCCTCCCGGCGGCCTTCCCGGCTCTCCCGGCCGCGCGGCATCCATGGACCGCCGCCGGCCCGCCCGTACGCCCCCGCCGTACACGGCCGCGCAGGGACCCCGAGTCCAACAGGTCCATCGGTCCGGAGCCCGCCAGCCCGGAGCCCGCCGACGACCGGGCTCGCGACAGCCGCCGGTCCCGTACCCGTACCCGTACCCGGTCCCGTACCCGTACCCGTACCCGTACCCGTACTCGTACTCGTACGAGCAGCTCGTGCCGAAGCCGCCCCACCCCCCGGAGAGGCCATCATGTCCCCCACCCGCCCGCTCCATCTGGCCGTCGCGCTCGACGGTCCGGCGCGGTACGACGCCCAGCACTACGCCCGTCTCACCGGTCTCGCCGAGCGCGGGGCCCTCGACTTCGTCACCCTCGGGGACTCCTTCGCCCGCCCGGGGCCCGACGCGCTCGCCGTGCTCGCGTGCGTCGCGCCGACCACACACCGGATCGGTCTGGTGCCGACCGTCACCACCACCCACACCGAGCCCTTCCATGTCTCCACCGCCGTCGCCACCCTCGACTGGGTGAGTCAGGGCCGGGCCGGCTGGTCGGTCGGGGTCTCCGCGACCGATGCGGAGGCCAGGCTCTTCGGCCGCCGGCCCGCCGCCCCCTGTCAGGCGCTGTGGCGCGAGGCGGGCGAGGTCGCCGACGCCGTCGCCCGGCTCTGGGACAGCCGGGAGGACGCCACCGGGGCCCGTACCCCCGCGCCGGACCGCGCAGGCGGCCGGAGCGGACTGCACCGGATCGACTTCCAGGGCGCGGCCTTCCGGGTGCGCGGCCCCTCGACCGTGCCCAGACCGCCCCAGGGCCGCCCCGTCACCGTCGTGGACCTCACCGGGGCGGGCGACGCGGGCCGCCGGGTCGCCGGGCGCCATGCCGATGTCGTCCTCGTCCGGGCCCGCGACCCGGAGGAGGCGTCGGCCCTGCGCACCGCCCTCCGCCGGGAGGCCGCCGCCCGGGGCCGTGACCCGGAGTCCCTCCGGGTGCTGCTCTCGCTCGCCGTCGACCTCGGCGGGCGCGAGTCGGCCCCCGGCCCGGGGCTGGACGCCGGACGCCGCAGACGCGGCCCCGCCTCGTACTACAGCGGCGGCCCGGTCCGGCTCGCCGAGCAGCTCGCCCGCTGGCACCGGGGCGGAGCCGTGGACGGCTTCCATCTCGCGCCCATCGCACCCCACCGCGACCTGGAGCGGATCGTCAACGGCACCGTCGCCCTGCTCCAGCACCGCGGCCTCTTCCGCACCTTCCACCCCGGCGGCACCCTCCGTGAGCATCTGGGGCTCGCCCGGCCCGCCAACCGGTACACCACCGCACCCACCCGGGGAGTCTCCGTATGACCGCCGTGCCCCGCCCGATGCATCTGGCCGTCCTCTGCCCGGGGGCGGACGACGCCGCCGTCCCGGCGGACCCCCGCTCCGCGGGCCGGATCGACTTCGCCTTCTTCGAGCGGCTCGCCCGCACCGCCGAGCGAGGACTGTTCGACTTCCTCCTCCTGACCGGAGGCGAACTCCTGACCGGCGGCGAAGGGCTGTGTCCGCCCGAGCACGGGGAGCGCGGCGACAGCCCCGATCCGGTCGGCCGGCCGGAGCCGATCACCTTACTGAGCGCGCTCGCGGCGGTCACCGAACGGCTCGGTCTCGCCGCGACCGCCGCTCCCGCCGTCAACGAGCCCTATGAACTCGCCCGCAGACTCGCCTCGCTGGACCATCTCAGCGGCGGACGGGCCGCCTGGCATGTGGCCACCGCCGCCGACCCCCGGGCCGGGGAGAACTTCCGGCGCGACGGCCCTTCCGGCCGGGCCGACCGCTACGCCCACGCCGAGGAGTTCGTCCGCGCGGCCCGGCGGCTGTGGGACTCCTGGACGCCGGACGGCGTCCCCCGCCGCCTCGCCCACTCCGGCCGCCACTTCACCATCGCGGGCGAGTTCACCGTGCCCCGCTCACCCCAGGGGCACCCGGTCGTCATCCACGCCGGGGACTCCGCCGACGCCCGCGAGTTCGCCGCGTCGGCGGCGGATGTGCTCGTCACCCGGCACGGGCCCCCGGCCGCGGGCACCTCCCGCATCTCCCGCGCCTCCGGTCCGGACGCCCGCGCCCCCGGTCCGGACCGGAGCCGGGCCGCCCAGGACCGGAGCCCCGGCGGTCTCAGGGTCCTGCGGAAGGCGGCCTTCGTCCTCGGGTCCGGCGACGCCGAGGCCCAGGAGCGCGCCGCCGAGATCCGGCGGCAGCGGATATCCCCGCAGTGCGCGATCCGCGCCCTGGAGCGGATCTGGGGCCGGGACCTGTCCGCCTACGACCCCGACGGGCCGCTGCCCGCGATCGACCCCGGCCCCGCAGCCGCCCCCGGCGCGGGCGGCCCCTCCGGGACCGCGGCCCGCTGGCGGGCGCTCGCCGAGGCCAAGGGCCTGTCCATCCGGCAGACCGTCATCGAGACCAGCGGCCGTCAGTCCTTCATCGGCACCCCGCGCGCCGTCGCCGACGCGATGGCGGACTCCGTCGCCCGGGGGGCGGCCGACGGGTTCGTCCTCACGCCCAGCCCGGCGCCGGGCGGGCTCGACGACTTCGTGGCGCAGGTGGTGCCGCTGCTCCAGGAACGCGGCGTCTTCCGCCCCCGGTACACCGGCGCCACCCTCCGCTCGCATCTCGGTCTGCCCGAGCCGGTGTGGAATGGTTGACCGTATGAGTACGGACGCACACCCCACCCCCGAGGGCGCTCAGAGCGGCCGGGGACGCGCACCGGACACGGAGTGGCGGAGCTGGCACGCACGGCGGCTGGAGACCATCACCGCGCCGTACGGTCCGCTCTCCCTCACCGGCACCCACTGGCTGGACGACCATCCGGACGGCCGCATCCCGGCAGTGCCGGGCGTCTGGGTCCAGGACGGCGAGGAGATCGTCCTCACCGCCGCCGCCGCGGACGGGCTCACCCACGACGGCGAGCTCCTCAGCGGCTCCGTACGGCTCACCGCCCACCACGGCCCCATCCCCGAATCCCCGCTCGCCCACGGCGACCGGCGGCTGGTGGTCCTGCGCCGGGAAGGGCTCCGGGCGGTACGCGACTTCGACCCGCACGCCGCCGCGCGCTCGGCGTTCCAGGGCATCGAGGCCACCCCGTACGACCCCCGCTGGGCGCTGCCGGGGCGCTTCCGCCCCTATCCGGAGCAGCTCAGCGTCCGGGTGCGGAGCGCCGACGGCCGGGAGCGGGGGCTCGGTCTCTCCGGCGAGGTCGTCTTCGCGTACGACGGCGCGGAGCGCACGCTGCGCGCCGTCGTCGAGGGCGACGGCTCGCTCGGCATCGTCTTCGCGGACGCCACCAGCGGTGACACCAGCTACCGCTTCCGCTTTCTGCGGCCCTTCGCGCCCGCCGCGGACGGGACGGTGACCGTGGACCTCAACCGGGCGCTGCTGCCGCCGTGCGCCTTCGCCGGTCACTTCATCTGCCCCTTCCCGCCGCCCGGCAACACCCTCGGCTTCGCCGTGCCCGCCGGGGAGCGCCGGCTCATCGGCGGCTGAGCCAGAGCCTTCGGGTCGCCGGGCCGGGCCCGAGCGCGCCTGGCGTACGCATCCGCCCGCGGTGCGCCTCCGTCCTCCATCCGGACGGGGCTTCGGCGCCCCGGCGCGGTCTGGGACCATGGTGCCGGAGGCGGACCGGTGGAGGTGGGGGTCATGGGCACGTGAAACGCATCGGCATCACCGGTCACCGGTTCATTCCCCTGGAGGCCCACGGCCATATCCGCTCCGGGCTGCGCGCGGCGCTGAGCGCGCACGGGGGAGGGCTGGAGGCGTTCTCCAGTCTCGCGGTCGGCGCGGACCAGCTCTTCGCGGACGTGGCGCTGGACTGCGGGGCCGAGCTGACGGCGGTGATCCCGAGCGACGACTACGCGGACGATTTCACCGAGCCGGGGGAGCTGGCGCGCTTCGAGGAGCTGAGGGGGCGGGCCGCCCGCGAGGTGCGGCTGGGTTTTCCGCACGCCACGGACGAGGCGTACTACGCGGCCGGTGCGTATATCGCCGACAGCTGCAACCGGCTGATCGCGGTCTGGGACGGCTGTCCGGCGCGCGGGCTCGGGGGCACGGCCGACATCGTCCGCTACGCCCGTGACCGGGGCACTCCGGTGACCGTCGTCTGGCGCGAGGGACTGCGCCGGCTCTGACCCGGCTCCGGGCGGGGCGGCGTTCCGCGCCGTGCCGCCCCGCTCCCGGGCCCCTGATCCCCGTGCGACAGCCGACCTGTCGCCACAGCAGTCCTGCGCCACAGCCGATCTGCCGCCACAGCAGTCCCCGCCCGTCCCCGCCGTCAGCTGCGGTGTCTCGCCAGCCAGTCCGTGTGCTGCGGGGAGACGATGCGCTCGGTCTCGTAGACCGCCGAAGGCCACTGGGTCTCGGTGACCGAGGTCTCCATCGCCTTGTGCATCGCCGCCAGATCCTCCTCCACCAGCGAGTGCGCGGCGATCAGCGGCTGATGGCGGCGGATCTCGCTCCAGGCCAGCGCGCCGGCCGCCGCGGCCGACAGCAGCCCCGCCACATCGAGCGACCCGGTGAGCGAGAAGGCCCGCAGCAGCGAGAAGAACAGCGCCAGCAGGGTGAGCAGACCGATCGAGGAGGACCAGAGCCGGGTCGCCCTGCGGGAGTTGTCCGCACTGCGGTGGTACCAATTGCGCTGTTCGATCAGCCGGTCCCTGATGTAGGTCTCTTTGCGGATGCTGAACGGTTCCGCGTACAGCCTTCGCATGGCCGGGGTCACCAGTTCCCGGGAGGCCAGCGCGGGCAGCGCGGGGCGTGGATCCTCCCAGCCCACTTTCCGGAGTTCGCGCAAGCCTTCCTCAAGCCGTGTGGTGAAGAGTCGGTCCGCGTCGACGGAGCGGGTATCGAAAGGTGTCGCATGCACGGAATAGCGCCAGCACATCGACTTGATGAACTCGGCTGCCGAACGATTCAGTTGCCATTGCGACTTTGCGCCGCGCTTGGATGCGCGATAGCCCAGCAGGAGCACTCCGGCGTACGACAATGCGGAGAGCGCGCCCGCCGGTTGGACGGCGCCGCCCCATTCCAGGGACGCGGGCAGAACCGCCGCCGCCGCTCCCGCGACCAGCAGCAGCAGTTGTCCGCGGGTGGCGGTGACGGACTCCCGCTGGCGGGCGATGGCGATCGTGTCCGTGTGGTGGAAGAGGTCGGGCAGATCACTGTTTCGGAACACGATGCTGCCCGATGGTTCGGCAATCCCGGTCATTTAACCCCCTGACTGCGGTTATGCCTTCACTCGTTAGGCGGAATAGTTCGTTCCGTACTCGGCTGCGAGAATGTGACGAAGTAGCGCTTCACCTGTCCACATGCCGCGTTGCCGCGAGTGGCCATGAGAGTAAAGTCGAGCCGCCGCCATCGCAATGGTGCGTGGTGAACAGCGCTGGAAACAAGATCAAGGACGGCCCCTATGACGCTTCAGACCACCGCATCCTTCGCTGTCGCGAAGAAGAATCGAGTGCCTCTCGCCCAGCTCGACGTCCGTTCCGGGGAAACCGCCGAAAAGCTCGCGCGGATCCTTCCCCGCACGGCCGGACGCACCCTGCGCGACTCGACGTTCAACTCCGCCCTCTAGGGCGTGTCTTCACAGCCCCGTCCGCCTGCGGTGTCCTAGGTCGTGTCTTCGGCGTCCGGGCCGCCCGCGGTGCCCCGGCCGGGCCCTAGACTGGCGGAATGACAGGACCACTGGTCCCCTTCCGCGAGATCGTGCTGAAGGTTCACAGCAGATGTGATCTTGCCTGTGACCACTGTTATATCTATGAACACGCTGATCACAGCTGGCGTACCCGCCCTAAAGCGATCACCGACGAAGCGATTTCCTGGACAGCTCTGCGACTGGCCGAGCACGCCAAGAGCCACGCTCTGCCCTCCGTGTCAGTGATCCTGCACGGAGGGGAGCCTCTGCTCGCCGGGCCGGCGCGGCTGCGCCGCGTCTGCGAGGAGCTGACCGCCGCCCTCGACGGCGTCGCGGAACTCGATCTCCGCGTCCACACCAACGGACTCCAGCTCAGCCCCCGCTATCTCGACCTCTTCGACGAGTTCGGCGTCAGGGTCGGGATCTCCCTCGACGGGGACCGCGCCGCCAACGACCGGCACCGCCGCTTCGCGGACGGCCGCACCAGCCACCCACTGGTCCTCAGAGCCGTGGAACTGCTCCGCGAGGAGCGCTACCGCCATCTCTATCTCGGCCTGCTCTGCACGGTCGACCTGGCCAACGACCCCGTCGCCGTCCATGACGCGCTCGTCGCACTGGCCCCCCCGCGCATCGACTTCCTGCTGCCGCACGCCACCTGGGACACCCCGCCCGCCCGGCCGGACAGCTCGCCCACCGCCTACGCCGACTGGCTGCTCGCCGTCTTCGACCGCTGGAGCGCGGGCGGCGGGACCGTTCCGGTACGGCTCTTCGAATCCGTGCTCTCCACCCTCGCGGGCGGCCCCAGCCTCACCGAGTCGCTGGGCCTCGCCCCCGCCGATCTGGTCGTGGTGGAGACCGACGGCGCCCTGGAGCAGGTCGACTCCCTCAAGAGCGCCTACGACGGGGCCGCGGCCACCGGTTTCGACGTGTTCACCCACACCCTCGACGAGGTGGCCGCCCACCCCGGCGTCCGGGCGCGGCAGCGCGGGCTCGCCGGCGTCAGCGGGACCTGCCGCCGCTGTCCGGTCGTACGCTCCTGCGGCGGCGGGCTCTACACCCACCGCTACCGGGCCCCGGACGGCTTCGACAACCCCTCCGTCTACTGCGCCGACCTCGAAGCCCTGATCCACGGCGTGGAGAAGCGCGCCGCCGGAGCGCTCGTACCGCCCGCGGTGACCGACCCGGGCGCGCTCCTCGCCGAGCAGCACGAGCTCACCAGAGCCCTCCTCGCCTCCCTCCACCGCGAACTGGACGGGCGGGGCGGCGCGGTCTGGGAGCGGGCCTGGCGGCTGGCCGTCGCCCTGGACGGCGGACCGCTCGACGGGATCCTCGCCCACCCCTACACCCGCACCTGGCTCCACCACACCCTCGCCGCCCTCGCCGAAGGACGGCCCGGGGCCGTCGCCGGGGCGCTCGCCCTGCCGTCGTATCTCGCCGCCGCGCTCGTCACCGCCGGCGAGCGCACCCCCGTCGCCGTGGGATACGCACACGGTCTGCTCCGGCTGCCCACGCTGGGCGAACTGGACGTCGGCGGGCCCGCCGAGAGCGGCGAGGCCGAGGTGCGGGCCGTGGCGGGCGGATTCGCCGTGACGGCGGCGGGCCGTGCGCCGCGCCGGGTGGCCCTGGACGGCCGGCCGGCCGAAGGCTGGCGGCCCGTACGCCTGGTGGGCGGCCGGGACGGGGCGCCCCCGCTGCGCCTGGACGACCTCGACCCCCACCGGGACTGCTTCGGCGTGCCCGTGCGGCCACGGCTCTCGGAGCGCGAGAGCGCCGAATGGGACCGGCGGTTCACCGCGGCCTGGGCCCTGCTGCGCCGCTACGCCCCGGACCAGGCGGCGGAGGCGGCGGGCGCGCTGACGACGCTGACCCCGCTGGCGCCCGAACCGCCCCGGGACCCGGCCGGGACGCCGATGCTCCCGGACCCGGCCGGGACACCACTGCCCCGGGACCCGGCCGACCCACTGGCGCTCCGGCACCCGGCCGGGACACCGGCACCCCGGGACCCGGCCGAACCGCCGCTCTCCGGCCGGCCGCCCACCCATGCGCCGGGCGTACGCGGGCACGGTTATGGAGCGCTGGGCATCGCCCTGCCGCCCGCCCCCCGGGAGTTGGCGATGCTGCTGCTGCGCGGATTCCGGCGCGCGAAGCTGAACGCGCTGCTCGAAGTCAGCGATCTCTACGCACAGGACGGCTGGTGGCGCCATCCGGCGCCCTGGCAGGAGGGGGAGGTCCCGGTGTCCGGACTGCTGGCAGGTCTCTGGGAGAGAGCCGGTCTCACCGCCTTCGACCCCGAGGGAGCCGATCGCGCCAGGCGCGCGCTGACCGCTCTCGCGAGCGCGCCGGAGCTGACGGCCGCAGGAAGACGGCTGGTGGCCGGGCTGGGGCGGGAGGACGCCGCCCGGGTCGAGGAGCGTGACCATGACTGAGCCGGGGGACCACGCGCGGCTGGTGAGGTCCCTGCGGAAGCTGGGCGTCCAGGAGGGCATGACCCTGCTGGTGCACGCCGCCCTGCGGGCCACCGGAATCCACTCGGACGCCCTGCGCGACGCCCTGATCGAGGCGCTGGGCGAGCGCGGCACCCTGGTGACGCCCGCCTTCACCGAGGCCAACTCCGACACCTCCGACGCCTATCGCGCCCTGGTGGCGACGATGACGCCCGAGCAGGCGGAGACCTTCCGGCTGAGCATGCCCGCCTTCGATCCCGCGGCCACGCCGAGCCAGGGAATGGGCCGGCTGGCCGAGTCCATTCGCGCCGCCGAAGGGGCGGTGCGCAGCGCCCATCCGCAGACCTCGTTCGCGGCGGTGGGCGGCCGGGCGGAGGAATTGCTCTCCGATCACACCCTCTCCTCCCACCTCGGTGAGAACTCCCCTCTCGGTGCTCTCTACCGGGTCGGGGCAAAGGTTTTGATGATCAATGTGGATTTCGACGTCTGCACCGCCTTTCATCTCGCCGAGTACCGGACCAATGCTCCCGTTCGGACGTATCGTTGTGTGGTTCTGCTGCCCGACGGGGGTAAGAAATGGACGGAGTACGAGGACGTCCGGCTGGACGAGAGCGATTTCGGCGCCATCGGTGCCGCGTTCACCTGGGGGATGGAGCGGAAGGGCCTGCTCGGCGGAAGGCCCGCAAGGCTGTTCTCGGTCAGAGCCGCAGTTGATCACGCGGTGGCGTGGATGACCGAGAAGAGGCGCTGACCGACCAAAGGACGTGAGGTATGGAGCATGTCGGGCTCCAGAGTGATTTACTCGCATCTCTGATCGATGCCAGGTGCGCAGGCGGGTGTTCACACAGGACGGGGGTCGTGTGTCGGATTCAGCGCAACGTACGGCGGACCATCGGCCGTACTTCTTTCTGAGTTACGCGCACACACCGAGGTACGGGGCGGGGGGCCCGGACCCGGATATGTGGGTGGAGAAGCTGTTCCGGGATCTCTGCGACCATGTGATGGCCATGACGGATCTGCCGGCCGGCGCCCCGGCGGGATTCATGGACCGGGAGATCCATTCGGGAGAGGGCTGGTCGGAGCGGCTCGGCGACGCGCTGGCCAACTGCCGTGTCTTCGTGCCGCTCTTCTCGCCGCGCTACTTCGCCAGTGAGATGTGCGGCAAGGAGTGGTACGCCTTCGCCCAGCGCGCGATCTACCACCAGGCGAAGAGCAACCGGCTCGCGGAGGCGATCGTGCCCGCGCTCTGGTTCCCGGTGCCGCTCGAACAGCTGCCGGGCCCCGCCGAGCGGCTCCAATTCAACCACCAGGCCTTCGGCGACCGTTATGTCACGGACGGGCTCTACGGTCTGATCAAACTCCGGATCTTCGGCGAGGAGTACGAGACGGCCGTCTACGAACTGGCCAAACGCATCGTCAGCGTCGCCGACAGCACCCGCATCGCCTCCGGCAGCCCGGTCGACTACCGGCACGCCCCCAGCGCCTTCGGCCGGCCCGGCGGCCCCCGCCCCATGCATCTCACCATCGCCGCCCCCACCCGCCACGACCTCCCCGAGGGCCGGGCGCCCGACTACTACGGCAAACAGTCCCAGGACTGGAACCCCTACTACCCCGACTCGGCCAGACCCCTGGCCTATACCGCCCAGGACCTGGTCCGCTCGCTCGACTACCAGGCCACCATCTCCTCCTTCGACCACGAGGCGCCCCCCGACCCGGGAGCGCCGCCCGCCCGGCCCGAGATACTCCTGGTGGACCGCTGGGCCCTCGCGGACGACGAGCGCTGCGCCCGCCTCGCCGCCTTCGACGCCGAAGCGCGCCCCTGGGTCGGTCTCGTCGTCGCCTGGAACCGAGAGGACCCCCAGAGCCGGATGTCCGAGGCCCAGCTGATCGAGCGGCTCGAACGGACCATGCCGCACCAGATGCGCCAGGGCCGCCCCGCCTGCCGGATCGCGGCCCGGGGCGTGTTCACCATGGAGTCCTTCGGACAGATCCTCCCGGAGGTCGTCGAATCGGCGGCCCAGGAGTATCTGAAGAACGCCGCGGTCTTCCCGCCCGCACCGCCCTCCGGGGCGTCCCGCCCCACCCGGTTCCGGCTCACCGGCCCCATGGCCGGCGGCGGAACCCCCCGCCCTGCCCCGAACCCGAGCCATACGGAACCCGATGCGGAGGACACGGATGACGGCCAGTCGTGACGGACGCATCGTCACCTTCTACTCGTACAAGGGCGGCACCGGCCGCACCATGGCCCTGGCCAACACGGCCTGGATTCTCGCCGCCAACGGAAAGCAGGTGCTCGCGGTCGACTGGGACCTGGAGGCCCCCGGACTGCACCGCTTCTTCCACCCCTTCCTCGATCCCTCCACGCTCGGAGCCACCACCGGGGTCATCGATCTGATCACCGAGTACGCCTGGGCCGCCATCACCCCCGACACCGCCCGCCGCGACGACTGGCATCTCGACTACGCCCGTATCCAGCCGCACGCCGTCTCCCTCTCCCCGGAGAGCCTCGGCTGGGAGTTCCCCGGCGGCGGCACCCTCGACTTCGTCTCCGCCGGACGGCAGAACCGCGAGTACTCCGCGACCGTCTCCACCTTCGACTGGGACAACTTCTACGACCGCCTCGGCGGCGGCCTCTTCTTCGACGCGCTCCGCGACGACATGAAGGCCAACTACGACTACGTCCTCATCGACAGCCGCACCGGACTGAGCGACATCGCCGACATCTGCACCGTCCATCTGCCCGACGTCCTGGTGGACTGCTTCACCCTCAGCGACCAGTCCATCGACGGCGCGGCCTCCGTCGCCCGGCAGATCGACGAGCGCTACGGCGGGCGGGGCATCAGGATCTACCCGGTGCCCATGCGGATCGACGAGGGGGAGAAGGAGAAGGCCGACGCCGGACGGGCGCTGGCCCGGGTGAAGTTCGACCGCTTCCCCACCGGGCTCACCGGCGAGGAGCTGACCGCCTACTGGGGCGCGGTCGAGATCCCCTACCGGCCCTACTACGCCTACGAGGAGACCCTCGCCACCTTCGGCGACGAGACCGGGCTGACCAACTCGCTGCTCTCCGCCTTCGAACGGCTCACATCCGTCATCACCGAGCAGCAGATCACCGCCATGCCCGCGGTGGCCGACGAGACCCGCCTCCGGATCAAGGACGCCTTCACCCGGCGCCGGCCCTCCCTCCCCGCCGACCTCTTCCTCAGCTATGTCGCCGAGAACCGGATGTGGGCCGACTGGATCGAATCCCTCCTCACCCAGGCCGGCTTCCGGGTCGTCCCGCGCGACGCCTCCATGGAGCGCGAACCCGGCGACGACGACCTCGCCACCGGCCACGCCGCACGCACCGTGGTGCTGCTCTCCAGCGCGTATCTCAAATCGCCCCGGGCGGTGAGCCTGTGGCAGCGGGCCTCGGCCGAGGACGCCCAGGGGGCCCGGAACCATCTGCTGCCGATCCGGGTCGGCGACGTCCGGCTCACCACCCCCTATATCGACCGCAACCCGGTCGATCTCTTCCGCCTGGACGAGGTCCAGGCCACCAGCGCCCTGCTGCGCGCGCTGGAACGCCCCGTACAGCCGCCGGACGGACAGTCCCCGGGGCCCCGCTTCCCCGGCACCGTCCCCAAGATCTGGAACGCGCCGCCCCGCAACCCCGGCTTCACCGGCCGCTCCATCGCCCTGGAGCAGATGCGCGACCGGCTCGGCGGCGGCATGTCGGTGGCCGCCGTGCTGCCACAGCCGCAGACCCTGTACGGACTCGGCGGCGTCGGCAAGACCCAGGTCGCCATCGAGTACGTACACCGCTTCATGGCCGACTACGACCTGGTCTGGTGGATCTCGGCGGAACAGCCCGACGACGTCATCGCGGGCCTCGCCGAACTGGCCGCCCGGCTCGGGGCCCAGGGCGGCGAGGACATGGGCGCCGCCTCCAAGGAGGCCATCGATCTGCTGCGGCGCGGCATCCCCCACTCCCGCTGGCTGCTGGTCTTCGACAACGCCGACGACCCCGAGCAGCTCAAGCGGTTCTTCCCGCCCCAGGGCCCCGGGCACATCCTGGTGACCTCCAGGAACCAGACCTGGTCCCAGTACGGGGACGCGCTGGCCATCGACGTGTTCACCCGCGAGGAGTCCATCGAGCACCTCCAGCGCCGCGCCCGCGGACTGACCGTCACCGACGCCGACCAGGTCGCCACCGCGGTCGGCGATCTCCCCCTCGCCGTCGAGCAGGCCGCCGCCTGGATCGCCGAGACCGCGACCCCGGTCGCGGACTATCTGGAACGGCTCAGGGAACAGGCCACCAGCGTCCTCGCGCTCAACCAGCCCGCGGGCTACCCCGAGCCGGTCGCCGCGACCTGGAACGTCTCCATCGAGAAGCTCAAGGAGCGCTCGCCCGCCGCGGTGCGCCTCCTCCAGCTCTGCGCCTTCTTCGCGCCCGAGCCGATCTCGGCGAACCTCCTCTACAGCAAGGAGATGATCGACGCGCTCAAGCCGTACGACGCCTCGCTCCAGGAGAAGCTGGTGCTCGGCCGGGTCATCCGGGAGATCGGCCGGTTCGCGCTGGCCAAGGTCGACCAGGTCAACAACAGCATCCAGGTGCACCGGCTGGTGCAGGCCGTCATCCGGGCCCAGCTCAGCGAGCAGGAGCAGCGCGATGCCCGGCACGCCGTGCACCGGGTTCTCGCGGGCGCCCGGCCCGATGACGACGAGCCGATCGACAACCCCGCCACCTGGGCGCAGTTCTCCACCATCTGGCCGCATCTGGCCACATCGGAGGCGCGTCGCTGCAAGGAGCCGGAGACCCGCAGGCTCCTCATCGACCGGGTGCGCTATCTCTGGAAGCGCGGCGACTGGGTCACCGCGCGGACCCTCGCCGACGAGGTGCGCGAGACCTGGCGCACCATGCTGGGCACCGATGACCTCCAGTACCTCTACCTCTGCTTCCACATCTCCAACCTCTACCGCTCCCAGGGCCGTTACCAAGAGGCCAAGACGCTGGACGAGGAGACCCTGGAGCGCCAGCGGCTGGTGCTCGGCGCCACCCATCCGCATACGTATATGACCACCAGCGGTCTCGCCATGGACCTGGGCACCCTCGGCCAGTACGGCAGGGCGATGGAGCTGGCGCGGGAGGCGCACGAGGGATTCAGCCAGATCTTCCACGAGTCGCATCCGCGCACGCTGGCCGCCGCCAACAACCTGGCGCTCAATCTGCGGATGGTCGGCCAGTACTCCCGGGCCCGCGAGATCGACCAGGACGTCTTCGACCGGCGTACCGAGGTGCACGGCCCGGACCATCCGTACACCCTCTCCTCCGCCGCGTCGCTCGCCCGCGATCTGCGCGAAGTGGGGCGGTACGAGGATTCGGTGACCCTGCTCAGCCGGACGTACGAGCTCTACAAGGAGCGGCTGGGGCGGACCTTCCCGGGCACCCTGGCCGCGGGCAAGAGCCTGGCGGTCTCGCTGCGCAGGGCGGGTCGGCTGGAGGAGGCGCGGCGGCTGACCACGGCCACCCGCAACCGCTACCGGGCCCGCTACAACTCGGCCAACCCGGACTCGCTCGCCTGCGATCTCAATCTGGCGGCGGACCTGTTCGCGTCCGGGGAGCCGGTCGCGGCGCGCGATCTGGCACAGGAGGTCGTCGACCAGTACATGCTGGTGCCGGGGGAGCGGCATCCCTACACGCTCGCCGCGATCAACAATCTGGGCATCTTCCAGTGGGCGTGCGGTGACCCGGAGTCGGCCGAGCAACTGCTGCTGAAGGTGAGCTCCAGGATGCGCGACGTCCTCGGGGACAGCCATCCGCACTACCTCTACAGCACCATCAACCTCGCCAACGCGACGGCGGACCTGGGCGGTCTGGAGGAGGCCCTGGAGATCGAGGAGCGCGCGGTGGCCCGGCTGCGCGAGGTGCTGGGGGCGCACCACCCCGAGGTGCTGGGCGTCGCGTCCAATCTGTCGGTGACGCTCGGGATGCTGGGGCGCAAGAACGAGGCGGCGCAGCTCCGTACGGAGACGGTGGACGAGCTGGGCAGGCAGCTCGGCGACGATCACGCGCTGACGAGGATCTCCCGGGACGAGCGCCGGGTGCACCGGGATCTGGAGCCGCTCGCGGTCTGACGGCGGGGCGTCCCGGGGCGTCCTGAGGTCCGCGTCCCGGGACCTCAGGAGGTCCCGGGACGCGGACACCGGGCTGTTCGTCCCTGTTCGTCGCTATTCGTCCAGGAGCCAGGTCAGAATGCGCGGCAGCGCGTGCAGCGCGTCGAAATGGGCCGCCGTCGGCTCCAGGACCGCCGTCGCGCCGGGGATCCGCTGCGCGAGCCACCGCGAGTGCCCCACCGGTGAGAAGACGTCCTTCTCGCCGTGCCAGAGCATCACCGGCCCCTTGATGTCCGCGGGGTCGAACCCCCAGGGGCTGCAGAAGGCGAGCGCGTCGTCGATCCAGCCGTACGCCGATGTCCGCAGCGCCTCCTGATAATTACGCAGCAGCATCAAGCGCACGCCTGCGTCCTGCACCACCATCAGATCGGAGTCGGTTAGCTCTCTGCGCAGATCGTTAAGGAGCTTGATCGGATCCTTCCGGATCTCGGCCGACCGCAGAATGAACCGCTCGGTGAGCACGGCCGGATTGTCCGAGGCGAAGGTGAACTCCATGACATTGGAGGCCGCCATGCCCTCGAACCAGTCGAGACCGTCCGCGTCCCTCGGCGCGAGCGTGACCAGCGCGGCGGTGCGGGTGACCCGCTCCGGCATCAGCGCCGCGCAGGCCAGCGCGTGCGGTGCGCCGCCCGAGCGGCCCACCACCGCGAATCGTTCGAGCTCCAGCTCATCCGCGATCGCCCGGACATCCTGCGCCACATCGGCGACGGTCCGCCCGGCCAGCCGGTCCGAGCCGCCGTAGCCGGGGCGGTCGTACGCGATCAGCTGGGTGTGCCGCTGGTAGAGCACCATGCCGCGCGGAGCCGGGCCCAGTCTGCTGCCGGGGGTGCCGTGCAGCAGAAAGACCGGTCTGCCCCGGGGGTCCCCCAGCCGCTCCACCATCAGATGCCGCCCGTCCGCCGCGTGCACCCGACGTCGCACACCCGCCCCCTTCGCCGTATGCGCCCCGTGGAAGCTTCCATGAGATCGATGGGATCCCATGAGCCTGAGGCATTCCCCACCCCCATGAGGTCTACCCATCGGCGGCTCCGAACGGGCCTGCGTTTGCCGTCATCGGTGGATTACCGCCGAACCGGCGTACATATGCGGTGAACGAGCCGTGAACGGCCGCCGAATGCCGGACGCCCGGTCCGGAACCGGCCCTCTGCGCCGCTGCGGACCGCTGGGACCGGGGCCGGCGGGCTGCGGTTCAAGGGTCAAGGGTCAAGGGCCCGTGTCAGCGCCCGGCGGTCCCGGTGGTCCCGGTGGTGCGCCGCAGCGCGCAGACCACGGTGATCAGCGAGCCCGCCGCCGCCCACGCCGCCAGGACCAGCATCGGACCGCCCGCGCCATTGCCCCGGAAGTACGAGATCGAACGGGCCGCGAAGGTGCCCGCCCCCGGCGGCAGCGCGGGTCCGATCGCCCGCCAGAACGGGGGCAGCAGCGGATACGGATACGCCCCGCCCGCGCTCGGATTGCCGAGGACCACCACCAGCAGGATCGCGAGACCGATGCCGACGATCCCCGCCAGGCCCTGGCAGGCGAGGGTGAGCGCGCCGACCGTGAAGACCACCAGCGCCCCCAGCCCCCAGAGCGCGGGCACGCCGCCGGGCAGCGCGTCCAGCACCGGGCCCGCGATCACCGCGCCGAGCAGCCCGGCGGCGATGGAGTACAGCAGCAGCGCACCCAGCCGGATCAGGGCCCGATGGCCGTTGGCGGGCCGCGCTCCGGCGCTGATCGCGAGGATCGCCGCACAGAGATAGCCGCCCACGCACCAGCCCACCACCAGATAGAAGGAGGAGAGCCCGCGCGCGTCGCCGGGTGAGCCGGGGACCACGTCCACCACGTCCAGGGAGCGCCCCTGGGCCCGCTCCGCCGCCGCGACGACCTCGGTGAGCGCCTGGGAGAGCGAGGCGCCGGACGCGCTGGCGACCAGCAGCCGGTCCGTCGTCCCCCGGGGAGCGACCACCAGCGCGCCGTCGATCTCCCGGTTCTCGATCCGCTCGCGGGCGACGGCCTCGTCAGCCGTGGCGCGCGGGTCGAGCGGATCGCCCGGCAGCGCGGCGAGCCGGGTCACCGTCTCCTCGGTGAGCGGGGCCGACGGGGTGACGACGGCCAGTGGGATCTCATGCGGCTCGGGCTTGTGGAAGGCCCCGATGTACGAGGTGATGAAGGCGATCTGAAGCGCCAGCACCCCGAAGAGCAGCAGCGCGGCCCGCAGACTCACCGCGTCCCGCACCTCGGCGGCGAAGCCCTGGGGACCGCCGCCGCCCGCCGGGGGAGGGGCCTCGGGGGAACCGTCCGTTGTCCGCGTCATGGCCCCACGCTCCGTGCCGAACGGTGTTCACGCAGGCGGTACGCGGCCGAATGGCTGAGGCGGCGGGCGTGCGCAGGCGTACGCGGACGTGCGCTCGGCGTGGACAGATGTGCGCTCGGCGCAGGCGGGTGTGCGCGCCCGGGTGCCGGGCTTCGGGAGCGGGGGGCGTGCGCCGTGCCCCGCGTTCCCGGAAGCCGGTTATTTTACCGACGCGTAACTTCCCAGCCGGTGGCGGCTCATGGCTCACTTGGCGTGAGCACCACAAGTATTCGACATCGGGCGAGCACCTCTCGCCCTGAGCCGCGAGGAGACCGCTCCATGACGCCCTGGAAGAGTGCGCCGCCGCGCTGGAAGCGAGCGCTCGGGCCGCTGATCGCGCTACTGCTGGCGATCGCCTTCTCGGTCACCCCGGCCGCCGCCGTCGCGGCCCCGGCGGCAGCGGCCGGCAGCGGCTGGAACGACTACTCCTGCAAGCCCTCCGCCGCCCATCCGCGCCCGGTGATCCTGGTTCACGGCACCCTCGGGAACTCGATCGACAACTGGCTCGTCCTCGCGCCCTATCTGGTCCGGCGCGGCTACTGCGTCTTCTCGCTCGACTACGGGCAGCTGCCCGGCGTGCCCGTCTTCCACGGGCTCGGCCCCGTCGCGAAGTCCGCCGAACAGCTCGACGTCTATGTCGACAAGGTGCTCGCCGCGACCGGCGCGGCCGAGGCGGATCTCGTCGGCCACTCGCAGGGCGGCATGATGCCGCGCCACTACCTCAAGTTCCTCGGCGGCGCGCGGAAGGTGAACGCCCTGATCGGGATCGCGCCCAGCAATCACGGCACCACGCTGTCGGGCTTCACCGGGCTGCTGCCGTACTTCCCCGGGGCCGAGGATCTGATCAGCTCGCACACCCCGGCCCTCACCGACCAGGTCGTCGGATCCCCGTTCATGACCCGGCTGAACGCGGGCGGGGACACGGTCCCCGGAGTCCGCTACACGGTGATCGCCACCCGCTACGACCAGGTCGTCACCCCGTACCGCAGCCAGTTCCTGGCAGGACCGGGGGTACGGAACGTCACGGTCCAGGACCTCTGCCCGCTCGATCTCTCCGCGCATGTCACGGTCGGCACGACCGACCGGATCGCCTATCACGAGGTGGCGAACGCCCTCGACCCGGCGAACGCGAAGCCGACGACCTGCGCGTCCGTCATCGACTGACGGACGCGCAGGTCTGGTCATCGGCTCAGCGGGGCCGGTGCGGCGGGGTCTCAGCGGGGCCCGTGCGTCAGCGGGCGCTCCGACCGCCGGCCGTCGCCCGGCGGCGGGCGGTGCCGAACATGGCCGCCGCACCGAGGGCGAGCGCCGCCGCGCCGCCGATCGCGATGTACGAGGTGGTGCTGTCGCCGCCGGTCGCGGCGAGCTTCTCGCCCGCGATCTCCTGGGGGGCGGCGGCGTTCTGCGCCTCGGGGGCGCTGCCGCCGTCCGAGTCGGCGGAGGTCTGCTGGGCGATGTGCTCGGCGTTCGCCTTCTGCTCGGTGGGCGAGTCGCCGCCGTGGCCGCCGTGGTCGACGGTGGAGCTCCCGGCGCCCTGCTTGATCTCCTGATCGGAGGGGGCCTCGGCGACCGGAGCGGAGCCCGTGCCGCCGCCGGCCCCGCCGAAGACCACATCGGAGCAGGTGTAGAAGGCCTCGGGGGAGTCCGAGCGCTGGAGTATGGAGAACACCAGATGGCGGCCGGACTTGGCCGGCACCTTGCCGTCGAAGACGTAGGAGCCGTTCTCCAGCCGGGGGTCGGTCACCTTGACGAACGGCTGGGCCTCAAGGTCCGACCACTTCAGCGGCTTGGTCGCGTCGTAGCCGTCCTTGGTGATGTACAGCTCCAGCGTGCCCCGGTGGGGGGCGGTGGCCCGCCAGCGGAAGGTGTGGTTGCCCGCGGCCAGCTTGGAGGACGGCCAGTCGGCGCGGGGCGCGTCGAGACCCTTGTACTTCTCACGGCCCACGCTGCACAGCTTGCCGTCCGGGATGATCTGCTGGTGGCGGCCGGCGGCGTCGCCGATGTTGACCTCGTTCCAGTCGTACAGCGGCTGGGTGCCGCCCGCGGCGACCAGCGCCTTGCACGCGGCGGAGTCCGGGCTCTCCGGGCCCTCGGCGAAACAGGCGGAGATCCGGCTGACCGGGTCCAGCATCGAACCGTGGGCGACGGCCGGCGCGGCGGTCAGCGTGGTCAGTGCGAGCGGCACGATGCCGAGAGCGGCGACCAGGGAGACCTTACGTCGAGCGGTCATATCGGAGTTCTCCTCAATGCGGCGTACAGGTGGGGGATCCGGGGCCGGCCGAAACGGCGGCTGCGGCTCGCTGCCGCCGATGGTGTGGGTGGTCGAACCGGCCCCGGTGAGCAGCAAGTTAGCCGCTCGGAAGCCCGAAGTCCGCACCCGGACGGCGATGATCGTGATCCTTATCCTTGCTTTAAGGAGGCGCTAAGAACCGGCTGAGGACGAGAGCGGATCCACCGGGAGAAGCCGGGGCGAAGCGACCCTCACTGCCGGGAGTACGGACCCGGACCGCGCGCCGAAGGGGTGGTGCGCGGGCGTCGCCGGCGGAGGCCGTGGCAACCGGGGCGGGCGGCCGGACCGAGGGATTCGCGACCGGTTCCGGAGTGTTCGCGAAGGCGATGTCCGGTGCCTCAGTGCCTCAGTGCCTCAGTGCCTCAGTGCCTCGGCGGTACGGCGGTACGGTCCGGGGCCGCCGGGGGCGGTGCGCCCTGCCCCGCCCCGCCCCGATCGCCGCGAGCCGCAGGGCGGCGCGGGTGAAGCGGACCTGAGCGTCCGGGACTTCGCGGAGCCGCCCGCACCGCACCGCGTCGCCGGGCGCGGCTCCCCGGACCTCCCCTGATCCCCGGACTCCTCCCCGGATCCCCGTACTTCAGGCCCTCCGGAACGGTCGCGCCCGCGTCAGCGGCGACAGGGGAGCCCCTCACCCGTGCGGATGAATCCGTCCGGCCCGGCTCTTGACGGGGCGTCACTCCCCGGTGCCGGTAAGGGAACCCGGCGCGGACGCCGACGGCCGGCCGATCCGGCACGGGAGAGCGGAGAGCTCGCGGGGGCCGAGGGCGGCCCCGCCGGGTGTCAGCGCCGGGCCGTCCCTCACGAGAGGGGCCGCACGCTCCGGCCCGGCCCCCGGGAGCCCGGCCGCCGCCGGCGCCGCACGCCGTCCGCACCCCCGGCCGGACATCGGCCCACCGCGTGGACGCTCTCGTTCCACGCGGTATGACAGCGGTCAACCAAACGGCTGATGCATGGTCAATCAGGACTCGACGCCCGTCCGGGACCTGTAGCTTTGTCCTATCGTGCCGACCACTTTCCGGCCGACGATCAGACCCGGCCGCGGACCGGCACAACCGGCGGACCGAGCGAAGGAGTCATCCGTGACCCTGACCCGTGAAGAGCGCCAGCAATTTCTGGCCGAACCCCATATCGCGGCCCTGGCGGTGGAGACGGGAGACGAGGGACGGGCGCCCCTCGCCGTGCCGGTCTGGTACCAGTACGCACCCGGGAGGGACGTCTGGATCATGACCGGGCTGGGCTCCCGCAAGGAGCGGCTGATCGCCCGCGCGGGCCGTTTCTCCCTGCTGGTGGACCGGGTGGAGCCCAGTGTGCGGTACGTGTCCGTCGAAGGGCCCGTCGTCAGCGCCGCCCCCGCGACCCGGCAGCAGCTGGTGGAGATCACCGCGCGCTATCTCCCGGCCCGCAAGGTCGCCTCCTACGTCGAGTTCGCGGAGAAGGAGCTGGGCGAGCAGGTCGTCATCCATATGCGACCCCAGCGCTGGAACAGCGCGGAGCTCGGACCGATCTGACCCTGCTCGTCGCCCCGCCGTAGGCGTATGCGATCGCGAATACCGCCGCCGGACGCACCCCGCAGGACCGGTCGGCCCCGGCTGGCCGCGCCGCCTCCCTGCCGTGCCCCCCGGGCCGTACCGCCCCTACCGCGCCCCCGGGCCGTATCGCCCCTACCGCGACCCCCGGCCGTACCGCCCCCTCACCATGACCCCCGGCTACGCCCCTGTGGCCGCGCCGCCCTCACCGTGACCCCCGGCTATGCCCCGCCCACCAGGCGGTACCGCCGCTCCGGGCGGCCCGTGCCCCCGTACCGCAGGGTCACCTCCACCCGGCCCGTCTCCACGAAGTACTCCAGATACCGCCGCGCGCTCACCCGCGACAGCGACCCCGCCTCCGCGCACTCCGTCGCCGACAGATCCGTCCGGTGCTCCCGCAGAATCCGCTCCACCAGCTCCGCGGTATGCGCCGCCAGCCCCTTCGGCAGCTCGCGCGACCCCGGCGGCCGGGTGCCGAAGATCTGATCCACATCCTCCTGCCGTGCCTCGCCCAGCCGCTCGAAACGCGACCGCAGCGCCGCCACATGCCTCAACTGCTCCTGAAGCGACGCCTGGTTGAACGGCTTGATCAGATAGTGCAGCGCCCCCGCCCGCAGCGCCGCGCGCACCACACCGGCGTCCCGCGCCGCCGTGATGAAGAGCGCGTCCACGCTGGCCCGCGACTCGTCGCGCTCCTCCGCAGCCCGCAGCTCCCGCAACACAGCGATCCCGTCCATATCGGGAAGATAGATATCCAGCAAGACCAGATCAGGCCAAAGCCGCTCCGCCGCACGCAGCGCCTCGGCACCGCTGTGCGCCACCCCGACGACCCGGAACCCCTCCGTCGCGGACACATAGCGGCTGTGCAGCTTGGCGACCATGAAGTCGTCGTCCACCACCAGCACTTTCATCACGGGCACACGCTAAGCGGTGACCACAATGACCACAACGTCCGTTGATTCCGGAAGAGAGACACTTTCTTAACGCGCAGGCAACATGTGGGCCACTTCACAGTAACCCCATCGAAAGGCGGCTCACGTGCGATTGCGCACTCCCCTCGCCCTGCTCGGGGCGGCGCTGCTGGTGTTCGTGGGGCCGCCACTGCTCAACGCAGGCAAGGGCTCCGACGACGGCACGCAGATCCTCGGCTTGCGGATCATGGTCCCCAACACCCCCGGCGGCGGCTACGACATCACCGCCCGCACCGCGGCCAGAAACGCCCAGGACGCCGAGCTCACCTCCAACACCGAGGTCTTCAACCTTCCCGGAGCCGGCGGCACCGTCGGACTGACCCAGCTCGTCGAGAACCACGGCAACGGCAAGCTCGCCATGTCCATGGGCCTCGGCGTCGTCGGAGCCGTCCACACCAACAAGTCGCCCAAGACTCTCGCCGACACCACCCCGATAGCCCGGCTCACCGAAGAGCAGGACATCGTGGTCGTGTCCAAGGACTCCCCCTACAAGACCATCGACGATCTGCTGACCGCCTGGAAGAAGAACCCCGGCAAGCTCCCGGTCGGCGGCGGCTCCTCCCCGGGCGGCCCCGACCATCTCGCCCCCATGCTGATGGCCAAGGCCGCCGGGATCGCGCCCAAGTCCGTCAACTACATCCCTTTCGACGGCGGCGGCGAACTCCTTGCCTCCATCCTCGGAGAGAACGTCGCCTTCGGGGTCTCCGGTGTCGGCGAATACCTGGACCAGATCAAATCGGGCGAACTGCGGCTGCTCGCCGTCACCGGGCCCAAGAGGGTCCCCGGCCTGGACGCCCCCACCCTCCGTGAGGCGGGACTCGACACCGAGTTCACCAACTGGCGCGGCATCGTCGCCCCGCCCGGACTCTCGGACGATGAGCGCGACAAGCTCATCACCCTCTTCGAGGAGCTGCACGCCTCGAAGGAATGGCAGGAGTCGATGAAGGTCAACGGCTGGAGCGACGCCTTCCTCACCGGCGACGCATTCGGCGACTTCCTGGACGCACAGGACAAGCGCGTGGACACGGTGCTGAAGGAGCTGGGGCTGTGAACTCACAGGAGACACCCGCGACACAGTCGGCGGAGACCTCGGACCGGCCCGCCGGAACCCGCTCCTGGCTGCGCGAGCACTCCGAACTCGGCGTCAGCGTCCTGCTGTTCGCCATCGGCGTGCTCGTCCTCACCGACGCGCTCACCATGGAAGTCGACATCTCCCAGCGCGGCCCCATCGGCCCCAAGACCGTCCCCATCACGGTCGGCGTCGGACTCCTCCTGATCGCCCTGCTCCTCGCCGTCGACGTGCTGCGCGGCGGCCGGGGCGAGGCCGAGGGCGGCGAGGACATCGATCTGAGCGAGCCCAGCGACTGGCGCACCGTGCTGCTGCTCGCCGGAGTCTTCCTCGGCTTCGCCGTGCTCATCGGCCCGCTCGGCTTCCCCGTCTCCGGAGCGCTGCTCTTCTGGGGAGCCGCGTTCGCCCTCGGCAGCAGGCACTACCACCGCGATCCGCTGATCGCCGCGGTCCTCTCACTGATCACCTACTACGTCTTCGACAATCTGCTCGGCGTTCCGCTCCCCGGTGGCCCGCTGATGGGGGTGCTCTAGCAGATGGACTCTCTCAATTCCCTGATCGACGGCTTCGGCACCGCGCTGACCCCGATCAATCTGCTCTGGGCGGTGATCGGCGTACTGCTGGGCACCGCGATCGGAGTGCTGCCCGGCATCGGGCCCGCGATGGCGGTCGCCCTGCTGCTGCCGGTCACCTACGGCCTTGAGCCGACCGGCGCGTTCATCATGTTCGCCGGCATCTACTACGGCGCGATGTTCGGCGGCTCCACCACCTCGATCCTGCTGAACACCCCAGGTGAGAGCGCGGCCGTCGTCGCCGCCATCGAAGGCAACCCCATGGCCAAGTCCGGCCGTGGCGCCCAAGCGCTCGCCGCGGCGGCCGTGGGCCACTTCGCGGGCGGACTGATCGGTACGATGCTGCTGGTCGCGCTCGCCCCGACCATCGCCGACCTGGCCGTGAACATCGGTGCGCCCGACTACTTCGCCATCATGGTGCTGGCCTTCATCGCCGTCACCTCCGTCCTCGGCTCCTCCCGGATCCGCGGACTGGCCTCCCTGCTGATCGGCCTCACCATCGGGCTGATCGGCCTGGACCAGATGACCGGACAGCAGCGGCTCACCTTCGGCTCGCTCCAGCTCGCCGACGGCGTCGACGTCGTCATCGTCGCGGTCGGACTCTTCGCCATCGGCGAGGCGCTCTGGGTCGCCGCCCATCTCCGCCGCCACAGCGCGGAGCCGGTCCCCGTCGGCCGGCCCTGGCTCGACAAGGCCGATGTGAAGCGCACCTGGAAGCCCTGGCTGCGCGGACCGTTCATCGGCTTCCCGTTCGGCGCGATCCCCGCGGGCGGCGCGGAGATACCGACCTTCCTCTCCTATGTCACCGAGAAGCGGCTCTCCAAGCACAAGAAGGAGTTCGGCAAGGGCGCGATCGAGGGGGTCGCGGGCCCCGAGTCGGCGGCCTCCGCCTCCGCCGCGGGCACCCTGGTCTCCATGCTCACCCTCGGACTGCCGACCACCGCGGTCGCGGCCGTGATGCTCGCCGCCTTCCAGCAGTACGGAATCCAGCCCGGACCGCTGCTCTTCGAACGCGAGCCCGACCTGGTGTGGGGCCTGATCGCCTCGCTCTTCGTCGGCATGGTGCTGCTGCTCGTACTGAATCTGCCGCTCGCCCCGGTCTGGGCCAAGCTGCTGCGCATCCCTCGGCCCTACCTCTACGCGGGAATCCTCTTCTTCGCCGGGGTCGGCGCCTACGCGGTCGGCGGCGACGCCCTCGACCTGATCATCCTGCTGATCATCGGCCTGCTCGGATTCGGGATGCGACGGTACGGTCTGCCCGTGCTGCCCGCCGTCATCGGAGTGATCCTCGGCCCGGCCGCCGAACAGCAGCTGCGCCGCGCGCTCCAGATCAGCGACGGCAGCGTCAGCGGCCTGGTCAACACCCCGTTCTCGGTGACGGTGTACACCGTGATCGTGATCCTGCTGGCCTGGCCCCTGCTGAAGAAGCTGATCACGCGCCGCCGTAACGCATCCGCGTGATCCATGACATCCTCCCCGCGCTGCCCGCCGACGCAGCCGCGGGGAGGGTGTTCGTCACGGGGGACCCGGTGCGCGGAGTCATCGTGCTCATCCCCCCGGGCCGACGGGGAAGACCGGCCCCGGGCCCGCCGGCGTCAGTGGGCGAGCAGCCCGCCGAGGCCGGACGCACGGGCGAGCGCGTCCAGCTCGTCCAGCGCCTCCAGGGCCCGCTCCGCCGCCTCGGGATCGCGCTCCGCGAGCCCGCTCGCGGCGAATTCGTCCTCGTCGAGACGGAGCACGGACGATCCGTCCGCCGACACCCAGAGATCGAGATCCAGATCCTCGACGCGCAGCGCGCCCCCCTCCAGCCGGGCCGGGCGGGTGATGTCGCAGTACCAGCCCTTGAGCGTCCCGTCCCCGGTCCGTACCTCCTTCACCGCGTACCACCGGTCGCGCCAGTAGTGCTCGGTGAACACATCGCCCGGCTCGAACCGTACGAAGCCGAAGTCGCGGACCCCGGCCCCCGCCCAGGGGGCGCGCACCACGATGTGGACGCCGTCGTCCGCCAGCGGCGACGCCGGATAGCGGATCTTGGTCGCACCCGCTTTGACCAGCTGTATCTCCATGGAATCCCTCACGGCCCGGACGATACGGCCCACCCCGCCGTGTCGCCTCCCCATTTCCCGCCGGGGCGGGCCGCGGCCGGGGGAGAATCGGAGGGTGACTCTGAAGATCGCCATCGACGCCGCATCGGCCGCCGCCCCCTTCGAACAGCTCCGAGCGCAGATCTCCGGGGAGGCGCGCTCAGGTGCGCTGCCGGTGGGCTACCGGCTGCCGACCGTACGCGGCCTCGCGGAG
>NZ_VCLA01000173.1 GCF_009600885.1 Streptomyces jumonjinensis | reverse complement strand
GGGGGCGCGGCTCGCCCGCGCCCAACTCGACGACACCCTCGCCGCGCTCGCGCCGTACCGCCCGACCGTGGTGCGCTCCCGTGCCGACCGGCACGCGGCGCTGCCCGGCTGGCGTTCGCTGACCGTCCGGGCCACCACCACCTCTGGAGAGCTGTGATGACCACGATCGCCGTCACCGGGGCGAGCGGCTTCTGCGGCTCCCACATCGCCGCCCTCGCCGCCGCCCGGGGCGCGAACGTCCTCTGCGTGGGGCGGCGACCGGGGCCCGTCGGACGCCACATCCCCTGGGACGCCGCCGCCGACCCACCCGATCTCGCCGGGGCCGATGTCGTCGTGCACTGCGCGGCCTCGGTCGGCGACCCGGTGCCCGGCTCACCGGCCGAGGCCGCGATGCGCGCCGTCAACGTCGACGGCACGGCCCGGCTGCTGGAGGCGGCGGCCGGCCGGCCGGTGGTGTGGGTGAGCAGCGCCAGCGTCTACGCCCCCGGGCCCGGCCGGGAACGCGTCACCGAGAGCCACCCCGTACACGGACAGCTCAACGCCTACGGCCGCACCAAAGCCGCGGGCGAGGCCCTGGCACTGGCCGCCGGGGCGGTGGTGCTGCGCCCCCGCGCGGTCTACGGAGACGGCGACCCCCATCTGACGCCCCGTCTCCTGGCCCGCGTCCGCGCCGGACTCCTCCTGCTGCCCGGCCCCGATGTACGGCTCAGTCTGACCGCCGTGGAGAACCTCGCCGACGCCTGCCTCACCGCCGCCGGCTGGCCGCCCGGCGCGTACAACATCGCCGACTCCGCGCCGTACTCCCGCGACGACGCGGTACGCGCGGTCCTGCGCGCCCACGGCGTACGGGCCCGGATCGGCCACCTCCCGCTGCCCCTGGCCCACGGGGCCGCGGCGGCAGCCGAGACCCTGTCCCGGCTGCGCCAGAACGCCGAGCCCCCGCTGACCCGGTACGCCGTCGACCAGCTGGCCCACACCGTCGTACTCGACACGGCCAAAGCCGAACACCAGGGATGGAGGGCCCGGCGGAATCTGGATGATTTCGCCTCAACGTTGACTCGGTGCTGATCGGCGGAGGCCGGGACGGCAGGTGCTCGGGATCCTCACCTGGCGGTGGGGATTCCATCCCGATGGCTACCGTCATCCCGGAGAAGCAGGACCGAGCCGCCAACCGCAAGAAGAAGGGCAGCCGGGGCGCGGCCACCTCCGCCGTCTCCCACCTCATCGAGGTCACCGGGGTGGGAGTAGCGCACGCCGCCTATGGGGTGGCGGTGCGGTGCGCGCCGGAGCGGGCGGGCTCTGAGCATGCGGCGGTAGCGCGTCTTGTGTGGCGTGGGCTACTCAACGACGACGTCGGGGCGCTGACTTCACCGTGGACCGCAGGGCAGGGGCAGACAGCGGCGGGGGCTCCCTTCGGGCAGTGCTGCCGGTCATAGAAGTCACTCGTTCGTAGGACAGGACCTTTCACCGCCCAACAGGGCGGGCAAGCCAGGTACAAGAGCTCTGCGCCGGGTGATTCCCCGCAGCACGCAGCGGGTGGCACCGTGCCGGATCACTCCGTGCAGACGTCGCTCTTCATGTCCGGCGTCGCCGGAGCCACACAGAAGACCGGAGGCATCCTCATGTCCCTGTACTCACCCCTGCCCTCAGCGAACCGCAGCCGGCCGGCCGCACGGCGACGGTCCGCCGCGTCCGCGGTCCTGCGCACCCTGACCGCCGCGTCCCTTGCCGCGAGCGCCCTGCTCATGGCCTCCGCGAGCCCCGGAACCGCCGCCCCCTCCGCACCGGCCAGAACAACGGCCGGGTCCGCGGCCCTCACCGTCGACGTCTCCTGCCCGGTGGGCACCGGCACCGTCACCTACGCACCCGGCATCACCCTCAACCCCAAGCCGACCAACATCTCCTTCACCGGCAGCGCCGGCCCCTGCACGAGCACCGACCCCGCCATCACCACCGTCTCCGGCTACAGCGGCAGCGGACAGGGCGACCTCGGCTGCACCACGGGAGACTTCGACGCCACGGGCACCATCCTCTGGAACACCGGCGCCGTCAGCAACGCCGCCTTCTCCTCCGTGGTCGGCCTGCGACCCGACGGAATCCCCGTGATCGTCGCCACCGGCCCGATCACCTCCGGCAAATTCGCCGGATCCACCGTCGAACTCGTCATCGCTCTGCTCCCCGCCAACCCCCTGGGCTGCTTCAACGCGCAAGGCATCACCCAAACCCACGGCTCCGTCTCCCTCACCGTCCTCCACTAGGCCATGCTCTAGACCGGTGTTCCATCTCACGCCTCACACCGTGACGAGCACAGT
>NZ_VCLA01000010.1 GCF_009600885.1 Streptomyces jumonjinensis | reverse complement strand
GAGATCCGCTGGTGGCGCGATATGCCCCAGGAGCCCGCCGGCGCGGCCTCCGGGCCCGCGTACGAGCAGCTGCGCGGCGCGGCGCGGCAGATGCTGATGGCGGGCGCGCTCTCGGCGCGCGGCCGGGCGGGTTACCACGGCGCCCGCCACCGGCGGCAGGCGCGGGCCGCGGTCGGCGGGGTCCTGGTCTCCCCCGAGCGCGGCGCGCGCACCCTCACCGCGTTCGTCCCGGTCGCCACCGGGCGTGCGATCACCGTCCGGCTGCACCACGCGCTCCAGGCGGTCCGGGAGGCCGCCGACCACGAGCGGGCGACCGGGAGCACGGCGGCCTTCGGGCCGGCCGTGGCGCTCGGGGTGTGCCGGGAGCTGACGGAGGCGGTCATCGCGCTGGTGCGCGGCTCGGAGGGGGTGCGGATAGCGCTGGAGTTCTCGCCCGAGGCCGGCGTGCCCGAGGGATGCCCGCCCGGGGGCGGGCCGGTGGAGTTCTCGCCCGGCGATCTGCCCGCGCTGCGGGCCGCGGGCGCGCGCTATCTCCGGGACGAGCCCTCCGTGCCGGTCCGGATCACGGGCACGGTGGTCCGGATGAGCCGCCCGGGGCCGTGGGGACGCGGTGCGGTGCGGCTCAGGGTGCTGGCGGGGGCCGAGGTGCCGCATGTGCGGGTGGCGCTGGAGGAGGAGGCGTACCGCACGGCGGGCCGGGCCCATCTGGCCGGGCTGCCGATCCGGGTCGCCGGGCGGCTGGAGAGCCGGGGCGGCTTCCGTCGGCTCAGCGACGCGTCCGGGGTGGAGCCCGTGCCGGCTCTCCAGCCGCGGACGGAGCCCGACGCCCGCTGACGCCGTCGCGGACGGAGCCCGACGGCCGCTGAGACGGGCGGCGAACGGGCCCGCGGAGCCCCCTCGCGGGCAGCCGCCGGCGGCTCCCGGCAGGTCGCGCGGACAACCGTTTCGCGAGCGACCCCCTCCGCTCGGTACGATTCAGAGACGCCCAGCGTTCGCTGGAGCACCCCAGCAGTCAGGAGAGACCGGTGGCAGACGTCCGTGTGATCATCCAACGCGATTCCGAGCGGGAAGAGCGCGTGGTGACTACGGGTACGACGGCCGCTGATCTCTTCGCCGGCGAGCGCACCGTCGTCGCCGCCCGGGTCGCGGGCGAGCTGAAGGACCTCGCGTACGAGATCGGCGACGGCGAGGAGGTCGAGCCCGTCGAGATCTCCTCCGAGGACGGCCTCAACATCCTCCGCCACTCCGCCGCCCATGTCATGGCGCAGGCCGTGCAGGAGCTGTTCCCTGAGGCCAAGCTCGGCATCGGCCCGCCGGTCAAGGACGGCTTCTACTACGACTTCGACGTCGAGAAGCCGTTCACGCCCGAGGATCTCAAGGCCGTCGAGAAGAAGATGCAGGAGATCCAGAAGCGCGGGCAGCGTTTCTCGCGCCGTGTGGTGAGCGATGACGCCGCCCGCGAGGAGCTGGCCGACGAGCCGTACAAGCTGGAGCTGATCGGGCTGAAGGGCTCGGCCTCCAGCGACGACGGCGCGGACGTCGAGGTCGGCGCCGGTGAGCTGACGATCTACGACAACCTGGACGCCAAGACCGGTGAGCTCTGCTGGAAGGACCTGTGCCGCGGTCCCCACCTGCCCACCACCCGGAACATCCCGGCGTTCAAGCTGATGCGCAACGCCGCCGCGTACTGGCGCGGCAGCGAGAAGAACCCGATGCTCCAGCGGATCTACGGCACCGCCTGGCCCTCCAAGGACGAGCTGAAGGCCCACCTCGACTTCCTCGCCGAGGCCGAGAAGCGCGACCACCGCCGGCTCGGCAACGAACTGGATCTGTTCTCCGTCCCGGACGAGATCGGCTCCGGCCTGGCCGTCTTCCACCCGCGCGGGGGGATCATCCGGCGGACGATGGAGGACTACTCCCGCAAGCGGCACGAGGAGGAGGGGTACGAGTTCGTCTACTCCCCGCACGCCACCAAGGGCGCGCTCTTCGAGAAGAGCGGTCACCTGGACTGGTACGCGGAGGGCATGTACCCCCCCATGCAGCTCGACGGTGGTACGGACTACTACCTCAAGCCCATGAACTGCCCGATGCACAACCTGATCTTCGACGCCCGCGGTCGCTCCTACCGCGAGCTGCCGCTGCGGCTGTTCGAGTTCGGCACGGTGTACCGGTACGAGAAGTCCGGAGTGGTCCACGGCCTGACCCGGGCGCGCGGCTTCACCCAGGACGACGCCCATATCTACTGCACCCGTGAGCAGATGGCCGAGGAGCTCGACCGCACCCTCACCTTCGTGCTGAATCTGCTCCGGGACTACGGTCTGACCGACTTCTATCTGGAGCTGTCCACCAAGGACCCGGAGAAGTACGTCGGCTCGGACGACACCTGGACCGAGGCCACCGAGGTGCTGCGGCAGGTGGCCGAGAAGCAGGGCCTCCCGCTGACTCCCGACCCGGGCGGCGCGGCGTTCTACGGGCCCAAGATCTCGGTGCAGGCACGGGACGCGATCGGCCGGACCTGGCAGATGTCGACGATCCAGCTCGACTTCAACCTCCCCGAGCGCTTCAACCTGGAGTACACCGCCCCGGACGGCTCCCGGCAGCGGCCCGTCATGATCCACCGGGCGCTCTTCGGATCGATCGAGCGGTTCTTCGCCGTGCTCCTGGAGCACTACGCGGGTGCCATGCCGCCGTGGCTGGCCCCGGTCCAGGCGGTCGGCATCCCGATCGGCGACGCCCATGTCGACTACCTTCAGGAGTTCGCCGCCGAGGCGAAGAAGAAGGGCCTGCGGGTCGAGGTCGACGCGTCCTCCGACCGGATGCAGAAGAAGATCCGCAACCATCAGAAGCTGAAGGTCCCGTTCATGGTCATCGTCGGTGACGACGACATGAACGCCGGTACGGTCTCGTTCCGCTACCGCGACGGCTCGCAGGAGAACGGCATCCCGCGCGAGGAGGCGCTGGCGAAGCTGGCGAAGGCCGTCGAGGACCGCGTACAGGTCTGACGCCGTCGAGGACCGGGTAGAGGTCTGACGCCGTCTGTCGACAGGGAACCCCCGGGGCTTCAGGGCCCCGGGGGTTCCCTGTCCTGGTCCAGCGTGAACGTCTGGATCACCCAGGACGAGAACGACCCCGTGACCGCCCCCAGCAGCGCCATGCCCCCGGCCATCATCGCCACCGCGACCGTCCGCCCCATCGGGGTCACCGGGGTGATGTCGCCGTAGCCGACCGTGGTCAGCGTCGAGCACGTCCACCACACCGAATCCCCGAAGGTCGTGATCGTCGCCCCCGGCGCGCCGCGCTCCGCCGAGTACACCGTCAGCGCCCCCGCGAAGCCCAGCAGCACCGCCGACATGCTCGCGTAGGCGATCACCCGGGCGTACAGCGTCAGCCGTGCGTGGGCGCGGCGGTGCCGTACCGTCTCGTAGATCCGTACGACCCGCAGCGGACGCAGCAGCGGCAGCAGCACCACGATCGCGTCCATCACATGCCGGCGGACATAGGACAGGCCCTGGCCGCTGAGCCGCCACCGCACCAGATAGTCGATGAGGAACAACGACCAGAGCGCGTAGGTCACCGCCAGCAGCACGTCCCGCCAGCCCTCGGACAGGCCCTCGGCCAGCACCCGGACCGCGTAACAGAAGAGATAGAGCATCGACGCCAGAAACAGCGGGAGCTCCGTGCGCCGGTGCCAGCGCAACTGACCGTTCTCCTCATCCATCGCTCCAGCATCGCGGCGAGCGCCCCGGCCCGCCCCCGGCGACACGCCCCGCGGGGGCGGGGCCATATGCTGCACAGCATGACGAGTGAGCCGGAGCAGCAGATCGGAGTGGGAACGCCCGACGCGTTCCAGCGCCTGTGGACGCCCCACCGGATGGCGTATATCCAGGGGGAGAACAAGCCGGACGGGCCCGAGGCCGGTGACGGCTGCCCCTTCTGCTCCATCCCCGCCAAGTCCGACGAGGACGGGCTGGTGATCGCGCGCGGTTCCCATGTGTACGCGGTGCTCAACCTCTACCCGTACAACGGCGGCCATCTGATGGTGGTGCCCTTCCGGCACATCGCCGACTACACCGAGCTGGACGAGCCGGAGACGGCCGAGCTGGCGCTGTTCACCAAGCGCGCCATGACCGCTCTGCGGACGGCGTCCGGGGCGCATGGGTTCAACATCGGGATGAACCAGGGAGGGGCGGCCGGGGCGGGGATCGCCGCCCATCTGCATCAGCACATCGTGCCCCGCTGGGGTGGGGACACCAACTTCATGCCGGTCGTCGCGCATACGAAGGTGCTGCCGCAGTTGCTCGCCGACACCAGGGCGATGCTCGCCCGCGCCTGGCCGGCCTGAGCGCCGCAGGGGCCCGGTCTCCCCAGAGGAGAGCCGGGCCCGGTGTCCGCGGTCGCCGCCTACGCGTCGTACAGATCCGCCTTCTTCGGGGCCGGGTCCTGGACGCCGCCGCTGACGGCCATCGACCGGCCCGCGAAGCGTTCGGTGTCCACGCCGTTCTCCTCCAGCACCTTCAGCGCCGCGGCGTGGGCCACCCGCAGTACGGGCGTGGCCGCGCGCATCGCGTCATCGGCCATGAACCGGTGCCGCCAGGGCTTCTCCGCCCAGGCGTGCCGCAGCCCGAACGGCTCCGGCAGCACCAGCTTGCCGCCGAGGAAGTCCAGGATCGGCGGATACCAGGTGAAGGGCGCACGCACCGCCAGCCGCACCACCTCGGGCACCTCCACCAGCGGCAGCGTCCGGGTCCGGGTCTCCCAGAAGCGGAGGGTCTTGCTCACGGTCTCCGTCTTGGGCGAGGACTTGGTGGTGAACAGCCCGTGGACCGGGCCCAGGGCATGCCCGGTGACCTCGACCCGAAGGGTCTCGTGGAGCACTGTGACCGTGATCATCATCGTGATCACCAGCTGCCCGTCCCAGAGGGTGAACTGCACCCCCAGATAGTGACGGTTGCCGCTGCCGAACTGCTGGTGGTTGCAGATGCGCTGTATTTCATGGCCCTTGACCTGGAAGGACTCCACGTCCTGGCCCTCCGGCCGGGAGACCGACTTGGCGTCCTCGCCGACCGGGGAGACGATCCAGTGCTTCACCGAAGGGGTGGGAAAACCACCGGAGTTCAGCGGGCCGCGCTCCAGCAGCTTCAGCTTGTCGTGGATGGCCCTTATGACGTCCCAGCTGCGGAACTGGTTGATCTCCTTGCCCGGCGCCTTGGAGACCAGCTCCTCGGCCATCTGCCAGCTGCCCCAGCGGGTCCCCATGCCCAGTATGCCCTTGGGGCCCGCGTAGAAGACCGAGTTGGAGTGCTGCTCGGCGGTGAGCTTCTCCAGACTCTGGCGCAGCTGCTCGCGCGCCGAGTCCCCCGGATTGCCGGGCACCGTGTCGGGGATCTTCGCCCCGATGCCGCCGCCGGAGAGCAGCCCGTCCCAGCGGTCGCGCAGATCCTTGGCCGTCGACTCGCAGATCCGCCGCGCCAGCAGCCAGCCGACGACCGGCGCGACGATCATCCCGCGCAGGTAGTACGCCAGGAAGCCGGTGAACGGCAGCCGGATGAGCAGGATCAGCGCCAGCCCGCCGATGGCGAGCAGCAGCAGCGTGCCCAGGGTGCCGGCGCGCTTGTTCGCCGATCCGGCGATGGTGCGGCGGAGCTGGAACACGCCCAGCCACAGCAGCAGTCCGGGCAGGAAGAGCAGCCCGCAGACCGCCATCACGACGGTCAGTTTCGTATCGCGCTCTTTGCGGATATGGCTGGCGGCGAGGCAGTGCTCCACCACCGTCTGCGGCTCCATCCCGAAGGACTGGATCAGCGCGGCACGCCCGCTGCCGAGCATCCGCGTCTGCACGGCGCGCGCGAACGCCTCGCCCAGATTCGGCTCGAAGAGCGAGAACTTGCCCGCCTTCACCTCGGATTTATGCCATTCGCTGTCGGCCTTGAGGATCTCCTCGACCGGGCTGTCACGGTACGCGGCCGAGGCGAGCGCATGCGTCGCCGCGGTCTGTCCGGCCGAGCCCATGAGCGGGACCTGTGCTCCTGGACTGAAATCGAATCCGTCGCTCGTCACTTACCGCCCCCAACGCCGCTTCGCCTCCGCTCCGCGGCTGTTCCCGACTACCGTGCCCCGCACACCTGCTGAACTGGGCACCTCAGCGTATCCGTGTGGTGTCGTCCGCGTCACGGGAGTTGAGCACCCGGCGGGAAATGCCACCCGTCCACGGGGGCGGACCGGGCGGGCGGCGTCTCCCGCGTGCCCGGACCGGACGGGCGGCGTCCACGACGGGGCGGGGGCCGTCGTACGGGAGTCGCGGGAACGGCCGGGGGCGCAGCAGCCTCGGGTCCCGCCGGAGCCGCAGCAGCCCCGGGTCCCCCGGGTCCCCCCGAACCCCCGCACGCCCCCGCTGTCACGCCGCCCCCTCGGCCTCCTCGCGCACCCGCTGGGCGACCTGCTGCGGCATCGGCTCATGGCGGGCGTACGCACGGCTGAACCGTCCCGTCCCATGGGAGAGGGAGCGCAGATCGATCGCGTACCGTCCGATCTCGATCTCCGGCACCTCGGCCCGTACCAGCGTGAGCGATCCGGCGGACTGCTCGGTGCCGACCACCCGGCCGCGCCGCCCGGACAGATCGTTCATCACCGGCCCCACATATTCGTCCGAAACCAGCACCTGCACCTCGGCCACCGGCTCCAGCAGATGGATAGGGGAGTCCGCGGCGGCCTCGCGCAGGGCCAGCGCGCCCGCGGTCTGGAAGGCGGCGTCGGAGGAATCCACCGAGTGCGCCTTTCCGTCGAGCAGGGTGATCCGCACGTCCACCAGCGGATATCCGGCGGCGACCCCGCGCGCGGCCTGGGCGCGTACCCCCTTCTCGACGGACGGGATGAACTGCCGGGGCACCGCTCCGCCCACCACCTTGTCCACGAACTCGACGCCCGAGCCCGGAGGCAGCGGCTCCACCTCGATCTCGCAGATCGCGTACTGGCCATGGCCCCCCGACTGCTTCACATGCCGTCCGCGCCCCGCCGACCGCTCGCCGAAGGTCTCCTTGAGCGTGACCTTGTGGGGCACGACGTCGACCTGCACGCCGTAGCGGGTGCGCAGCCGCTCCAGCGCGACATCGGCGTGGGCCTCGCCCAGACACCACAGCACCACCTGATGGGTGGCCTGATTCTGCTCCAGCCGCATCGTCGGGTCCTCGGCGACCAGCCGGGAGAGCCCCTGGGAGAGCTTGTCCTCGTCCGCCTTGCTGTGCGCCTGGACGGCCAGCGGCAACAGCGGATCGGGCATCGGCCAGGGCTCCATCAGCAGTGGATCGTCCTTGGCGGAGAGGGTGTCGCCGGTCTCCGCGCGGGAGAGCTTGGCCACGCACCCCAGATCTCCGGCGATCACCCTGTTGAGCGGGCGCTGCTGTTTGCCGAAGGGGACGGTGAGCGCGCCGACGCGCTCCTCCACATCGTGGTCCTCGTGGCCGCGGTCGGCGAGACCGTGCCCGGAGACATGCACCGTCTCATCGGGGCGCAGGGTGCCGGAGAAGACCCGTACCAGGGAGATCCGGCCCACATACGGGTCCGAGGCGGTCTTGACGACCTCGGCGACCAGCGGGCCGTCGGGATCGCAGACGATCCGGGGGCGCGGCGTGCCCTGCGGGGTGGTGACGGCCGGGCACTCGGGCTCCAGCGGGGTGGGGAAGCCGCCGGTGATCAGTTCGAGGAGCTCGACCGTGCCGAGGCCCTGCCGCGCGCCGTCGGCCGCGGGAGCCGCGGCGAGCACCGGATGGAAGACGCCGCGGGCGACGGCCTTCTCCAGATCGTCGATGAGGGTCTTCAGCTCGATCTCCTCGCCGCCGAGATAGCGGTCCATCAGGGTCTCGTCCTCGCTCTCGGCGATGATCCCCTCGATCAGCCGGTTGCGGGCCTCCTCGATGAGGGCCGTCTGCTCCGGGTCGGGGGCCGCCGCCGAGCGTTCGCCGGAGGAGTAGTCGAAGATCTTCCGGGAGAGCAGTCCGGCCAGCCCGGTGACCGGCGCGTGGCCGTCGGGTCCCGGGGCGCCGTACTGGGGCAGATACAGCGGCAGCACGGCGTCGGGGTCGTCGCCCCCGAAGATCTTCGCGCAGACCCGGGTCAGCTCCTCGTAGCCGGTCCGCGCGGTCTCCAGATGGGTGACGACGATCGCACGGGGCATGCCGACCGCGGCGCACTCCTCCCACACCGCCCGGGTCGTGCCCGCGACCGCCTCCGCCTCCTGGGCCGCCGAGACGATGAAGAGGGCCGCGTCCGCGGCGCGCAGACCGGCCCTCAGCTCCCCCACGAAGTCGGCGTATCCGGGGGTGTCCAGCAGATTGATCTTGAATCCGTCCCATTCGACCGGAACGAGCGAGAGCTGTACGGAACGCTGCTGCCGGTGCTCGATCTCGTCGTAGTCGGACACGGTGGCGCCGTCCTCGACCCGGCCCGCCCGGTTCACCGCCCCGGCGGTGAGCGCCAGCGCCTCGGTGAGGGTCGTCTTGCCGGAGCCGCTGTGGCCGACCAGCACCACATTCCGTACGGATGCGGGCCGGTCGGCCGCCGTAGCCCTGCCGGCGGCTCCGGGGTGGGTGTTCGCCTTGTCGCCCATGGGTCCTGCCTCCCGATCGATCCGACCGTTCGCACCGGCCGCGTGGCGTCGGCTGCCCGGCGACGGCGCATGGTGAGGAGATGTGGGCCACGGACGGAATGGCCCCCGGACGGAGCCGCGGAGCCGTGGACGGGGCCTCCGGGAGGCGTCCGGGGGCGGCCACTGCGCCGCCCGCAGTCGTCTTGTGCCGAATCGGCCGGGGCGCACGCGGTCCGTGGGGCTCCGGCCTCCATCGTCCTTCGAGCTTTCCACTCCGCCCGGGGCCCGTCCATACGTCGTACCGCACCGTGCGGCATGCGGGTGCGCGAGCGGCCGGATCGGTACGGGCGGAGGGGTCGCCCGGACGGGTGGCGGGAAGGGCGCCTGAGGGGGCGGCCCGCGGCCGGGCGGGTGGACGCAGGCGTACCGGCGGGGGCGTACGGCCGCCGGACGCGGGACCCCGGGGCGCGTGGGGGCGCGTACGGCGGCGTGCTCCCCAGGCCCCCAGTCAGGCCCCCGGTCAGGCCCGCGGCCAGGCCCCCGGCGGACGTGCGAGAACGCGGTGCGCGGCCCCGGGCACACCGCCCCGGCGGCCCGCCGGGACGGGTCCCAGCGGTGGACCGCTCCGGTCCTGGCTACGATGGGCCAGCCGGCGGCCGATGGGGCCGTGCGGCACACCGAACCTCGGGAAGGCCATGCTGAACAAGTACGCGCGTGCATTCTTCACGCGTGTCCTCACTCCGATCGCCGCATTTCTGCTCCGTCGCGGGGTGAGTCCTGACGCGGTCACTCTCATCGGCACGGCCGGAGTGATGGCGGGCGCACTGGTCTTCTTCCCCAGGGGAGAGTTCTTCTGGGGCACGATCGTCATCACGCTCTTCGTCTTCTCCGATCTGATCGACGGCAATATGGCGCGGCAGGCCGGGATCTCCAGCCGGTGGGGGGCGTTCCTCGACTCCACCCTGGACCGGGTCGCCGACGCCGCGATCTTCGGCGGCTTCGCGCTCTGGTACGCGGGCCGGGGCGACGACAATGTGCTCTGCGCGGTGTCGATCTTCTGTCTGGCGAGCGGCCAGGTCGTCTCGTACACCAAGGCGCGCGGCGAGGCGATCGGTCTGCCGGTCGCCGTCAACGGACTGGTCGAGCGCGCCGAGCGGCTGGTGATCTCGCTGGTCGCCGCCGGACTCGCCGGACTGCACGCGTTCGGCGTGCCCGGTGTGGACGTACTGCTGCCGATCGCGCTGTGGATCGTCGCCGTCGGCAGCGCGGTGACGATCGGGCAGCGCGTGGTGACCGTACGCCGGGAGTCCGCGGAGGCCGACGCCGCCGGCCGCAGCGAGGCCGGGGCGGCGTGATGCGCGACCGCCTGACCGACGCCCTGTACGGGCTGGGCTGGGGCGCGGTGCGGAAACTGCCCGAACCGGTGGCCTCCGCGCTCGGCCGGACCATCGCGGACACCGCGTGGAAGCGGCGCGGCAAGGGCGTGCTCAGGCTGGAGGCCAATCTCGCCAGAGTGGTGCCCGACGCCGGACCCGAGCGCCTCGCCGAGCTCTCGAAGGCCGGAATGCGCTCCTATATGCGGTACTGGATGGAGTCCTTCCGGCTGCCCGTGTGGAGCGCGGAGCGCGTACGGCGCCATGTGACGATCAATGACGCGCACTATCTGACGGACGGCATCGCCGCCGGGCGCGGGGTGATAATCGCGCTGCCGCACCTGGCCAACTGGGACCTCGCCGGGGCCTGGGTGACCCGGACCCTGAACACCCCCTTCACCACGGTCGCCGAGCGGCTGAAGCCGGAGTCGCTGTACGACCGGTTCGTGGCGTACCGCGAGAGCCTCGGCATGGAGGTGCTGCCCCACGCGGGCGGCGCGGCCTTCGGGACCCTGGCGCGGCGGCTGCGCGCGGGCGGACTGGTCTGTCTGGTCGCCGACCGCGATCTGTCGTCGTCGGGCGTCGAGGTGAAGTACTTCGGCGAGACGGCCCGGATGCCCGCCGGGCCCGCGCTGCTCGCCCAGCAGACCGGGGCGCTGCTGCTGCCGGTCACCCTCTGGTACGGGGACGAGCCCGCGATGCACGGCAGGATCCACCCGCCGGTGGAGGTGCCGGAGACGGGCACCCGCGCGGAGAAGACCTCCGCCATGACCCAGGCGCTGGCCGACGCCTACGCGACGGGGATCGCCGAGCACCCCGAGGACTGGCACATGCTGCAACGGCTCTGGCTCGCGGATCTGGAGCCCCGGCCCGGGGAGGGACGCCGATGAAGATCGGCATCGTCTGCCCCTACTCCTGGGACGTGCCGGGCGGCGTCCAGTTCCACATCAGGGACCTGGCGGAGCATCTGATCCGGCTGGGACATCAGGTGTCGGTGCTGGCCCCGGCCGACGACGACACCCCGCTGCCGCCGTTCGTGGTGTCGGCGGGCCGCGCCGTGCCCGTCCCGTACAACGGCTCGGTCGCCCGGCTGAACTTCGGCTTCATCTCCGCCGCGCGGGTGCGGCGCTGGCTGCACGAGGGCACCTTCGACGTCATCCACATCCATGAGCCGACCTCGCCCTCGCTGGGGCTGCTGAGCTGCTGGGCCGCCCAGGGGCCGATCGTGGCGACCTTCCACACCTCCAATCCGCGCTCCCGGGCCATGATCGCCGCCTATCCGATCCTCCAGCCCGCGCTGGAGAAGATCAGCGCGCGGATCGCGGTGAGCGAGTACGCGCGGCGCACGCTGGTGGAGCATCTGGGCGGCGACGCGGTGGTCATCCCCAACGGGGTGGACGTCGGCTTCTTCGAGAGGGCGGAGCCGAAGGCTGAGTGGCAGTCCCGCTCCGCCGCGGCGGCCGACGGCTCCGACGGCGGCGTCATCGGCTTCGTCGGACGGATCGACGAGCCCCGCAAGGGCCTGCCGGTGCTGATGAAGGCCCTGCCCGCGATTCTGGCCGCCCGGCCCGGCGTCCGGCTGCTGGTGGCCGGCCGGGGCGACGAGGAGGAGGCGGTCTCCGGCCTGCCGAAGGAGATGCGGGCGAACGTCGAGTTCCTCGGCATGGTCAGCGACGAGGACAAGGCGCGGCTGCTGCGCAGCGTCGATCTGTACATCGCGCCCAACACCGGAGGCGAGAGCTTCGGCATCGTCCTGGTGGAGGCGATGTCGGCGGGTGCGCCCGTGCTCGCGAGCGATCTGGACGCCTTCGCGCAGGTCCTGGACCAGGGCGGGGCCGGTGAGCTCTTCGCCAACGAGGACGCCGGTGCGCTGGCGGCGGCGGCGATCCGGCTGCTGGGCGACCCCGCCCGCCGGGCGGAGCTGCGCCGGCGGGGGAGTGCGCATGTCCGGCGCTTCGACTGGTCGACGGTGGGCGCGGACATCCTGTCGGTGTACGAGACGGTGACGGACGGCACCTCGTCGGTGGCGGCCGACGACCGTCCGGGACTGCGGGCGCGCTTCGGGCTGGCGCGGAGCTGAGCGCTCGGCGTGTCCGGGCCGCTCGCCCGGGATCGGGCTGGATGGGCGTCGGATCGGGTTGGGTCGGGTCGGCGGGGGCTTGCCAGGGCATGCGGGAGCGGCCTGATCCGGACGGCGGAGTCCGGGCCGGGGACCGCCTCGGCGGGAAGCCGTCTCCGGAGCAGGCGACCACAGCCTTACGGACCGTGACGGCAAGACGGTAGCCTTACGGACCGTGACCGCAACGCTCATCTGGATCTTCGTCGGCCTCCTCGTCATCGGCCTGTACCTCAGCTGGACCGCCGGCCGGCTCGACCGCCTCCACACCCGTATCGACGCCGCCCGCGCCGCCCTCGACGCCCAGCTGCTGCGCCGTGCGTCGGTCACCCAGGAGCTCGCCACCTCCGGGGTGCTCGACCCGGCCGCGTCGATCGTGCTGTACGAGGCGGCCCACGCCGCCCGCCAGGCCGAGGAGGAGCAGCGCGAGGTCGCCGAGAGCGAGCTGAGCGCGGCCCTGCGCGCGGTCTTCTCCGAGACCGCGCAGGTGGAGGCGGTCCGCGAGGTGCCCGGCGGCGAGGACGCCACCGTCGAGCTGGCGCAGGCCGTACGCCGGGTGCCGATGGCGCGGCGCTTCCACAACGACGCGGTACGGGCCGCCAGGGCGCTGCGGCGGCACCGTAAGGTCCGCTGGTTCCGGCTCGCCGGGCACGCTCCCTTCCCGCTGGCCTTCGAGATGGACGACGAACCCCCGACGGCGCTGGCGGACCGCCCGGTCACCTGAAGGCGACACCGGAGCTCCGCTTGGGCGTCTGAACCGGCGCGGGCGGGCGGGCACCCTCTCACGTACCGGCCCCAGGGCCGTGGCTCATGCCCCCTCGCGTACCGGCCCCAAGGCCGTGGCTCATGCCCCCTGCACCGGACTCACCTGCGAAACCCCGGTCGAAAACGATCCACCGCCTGTTCATTGGCCCTTGCAGTGGACTGATCCCCGGATGTTCCATCGATGACGCACGGCAACGTCCCGCGCACCCCATCGACCGTCGTCCCGAGTGAGGTTCCTCCGTGTCCAGCACCCCTTCCGCCACCCCGCAGCCCTTCGGCGCACCGGCGACCGGCACCGCCCGGGTCAAGCGCGGCATGGCCGAGCAGCTCAAGGGCGGCGTCATCATGGATGTGGTCAACGCCGAGCAGGCGAAGATCGCCGAGGACGCGGGCGCGGTGGCCGTCATGGCCCTGGAGCGGGTCCCCGCCGACATCCGCAAGGACGGCGGCGTCGCCCGGATGTCCGACCCCAACATGATCGAGGAGATCATCGAGGCGGTCTCCATCCCCGTGATGGCCAAGTCCCGCATCGGCCACTTCGTCGAGGCCCAGGTGCTCCAGTCCCTCGGCGTCGACTACATCGACGAGTCGGAGGTGCTCACTCCGGCCGACGAGGTCAACCACTCCGACAAGTGGGCCTTCACCACCCCCTTCGTCTGCGGCGCCACCAACCTCGGCGAGGCCCTGCGCCGGATCGCCGAGGGCGCGGCCATGATCCGCTCCAAGGGCGAGGCCGGCACCGGCAACGTCGTGGAGGCCGTCCGCCATCTGCGCCAGATCAAGAACGAGATCGCCAGGCTCCGCGGCTTCGACAACAACGAGCTGTACGCCGCCGCCAAGGAGCTGCGCGCCCCTTACGAGCTGGTCAAGGAGGTCTCCGAGCTGGGCAGGCTGCCCGTGGTCCTCTTCTCGGCCGGCGGTGTGGCCACCCCCGCCGACGCCGCGCTGATGCGCCAGCTCGGGGCCGAGGGCGTCTTCGTCGGCTCGGGCATCTTCAAGTCCGGCGACCCGGCCAAGCGTGCCGCCGCCATCGTCAAGGCGACCACCTTCTACGACGACCCCAAGATCATCGCGGATGCCTCCCGCAACCTGGGCGAGGCCATGGTCGGCATCAACTGCGACACCCTCCCCGAGTCCGAGCGCTACGCCAACCGGGGCTGGTGATGGCCGCTCCCGCGACGCCCCTCATCGGGGTACTCGCCCTCCAGGGCGACGTACGGGAGCATCTGACCGCCCTGGCCCAGGCATCCGCCGAGGCCAGGCCGGTCAGACGGCCCGAGGAGCTCGCCGCGGTCGACGGGCTGGTGATCCCCGGCGGGGAGTCCACCACCATGTCCAAGCTGGCGCATCTCTTCGGCATGATGCAGCCGCTCCGTGAGCGGGTGGCCGCCGGGATGCCCGTCTACGGGAGCTGCGCGGGCCTGATCATGCTCGCCGAGAAGATCCTCGACCCGCGCTCCGGGCAGGAGACCGTGGGCGGCATCGACATGATCGTCCGCCGTAACGCCTTCGGACGGCAGAACGAGTCCTTTGAGGCGTCCGTCGATCTGGCGGGTGTGGCGGGGGGCCCGGTCGAGGGCGTGTTCATCCGCGCCCCCTGGGTCGAGTCGGTCGGCGCGCAGGTGGAGGTGCTCGCGGAGTACGGCGGGCATATCGTCGCCGTACGGCAGGGCAACGCCATGGCGACGTCGTTCCACCCCGAGCTCACCGGGGACCACAGGGTGCACGGTCTGTTCGCGGACATGGTGCGCGCGGACCGGTGACCCGCTCCCGGTAGGATCTCTGCCGAACACCGCAGCAATGGGTAACGCGAAGGAGACAGGCAGATGTCCGGCCACTCTAAATGGGCTACGACGAAGCACAAGAAGGCCGTGATCGACGCCAAGCGCGGCAAGCTCTTCGCGAAGCTGATCAAGAACATCGAGGTCGCCGCCCGTACCGGCGGAGCGGACGTCGACGGCAACCCCACCCTCTTCGACGCCATCCAGAAGGCGAAGAAGTCGTCGGTCCCGAACAAGAACATCGACTCCGCGGTCAAGCGCGGCGCCGGCCTGGAGGCCGGTGGCGCGGACTACGAGACGATCATGTACGAGGGCTACGGCCCCAACGGTGTCGCGGTGCTCATCGAGTGCCTCACCGACAACCGCAACCGCGCGGCCTCGGACGTACGGGTCGCCATGACCCGCAACGGCGGCTCGATGGCCGACCCGGGGTCGGTGTCCTACCTGTTCAACCGCAAGGGCGTGGTGATCGTCCCCAAGGGTGAGCTGAGCGAGGACGACGTGCTGGGCGCGGTCCTCGAAGCGGGCGCCGAGGAAGTCAACGACCTGGGCGAGTCCTTCGAGGTGCTCAGCGAGGCCACCGACCTGGTCGCGGTGCGCACCGCGCTCCAGACCGAGGGCATCGACTACGACTCCGCCGAGGCCAACTTCGTCCCGACCATGCAGGTCGAGCTGGACGAGGACGGCGCGCGCAAGATCTTCAAGCTGATCGACGCGCTGGAGGACAGCGACGACGTGCAGAACGTCTTCGCCAACTTCGACGTCTCCGACGAGGTCATGGAGAAGGTCGACGCCTGAGACAGGTGGTCTGAGCCAGGTCTGCGACAGGTCTGGGACAGATGGACGACGGGCGGGGGCCGGCCACCGGCCCTCGCCCGAGAATCCGAAAAGAGGGCGGGCCGACGGGAGAAACCCCCGTCGGCCCGTCCTCTTTCGCATGCGTTGTCAGTGCGGCCGGATAGCCTGCACAAACAGACGAACGACGGGAGGGGCGGCGTGCGCGTGCTCGGGGTGGACCCAGGGCTGACCCGATGCGGGGTCGGCGTGGTCGAGGGGGTGGCCGGACGCCCGCTCACCATGATCGGCGTCGGCGTCGTGACCACCCCCGCCGACGCGGAGCTCGGCAGCCGGCTGCTCGCCATCGAGCAGGGCATCGAGCGCTGGCTCGACGAGCACCGGCCCGAGCATGTCGCCGTCGAGCGCGTCTTCAGCCAGCACAATGTGCGTACGGTGATGGGCACCGCGCAGGCCAGTGCCGTCGCCATGCTCTGCGCCACCCGCCGGGGCATCCCCGTCGTCCTGCACACGCCCAGCGAGGTGAAGGCCGCCGTCACCGGCAGCGGCCGGGCCGACAAGGCGCAGGTCGGCGCGATGGTGACCCGGCTGCTGCGGCTGGACGCCCCGCCCCGGCCCGCCGACGCGGCGGACGCCCTCGCCCTCGCCATCTGCCACATCTGGCGTGCCCCGGCGCAGACCCGCCTCCAGCGCGCCGTAGCCCAGCACACCGCCGCCCGGCACCCTGCCGCCCGGCACACCGCCTCCCAGCATCCCGCCGGGCCCGCACCGAAAGGCCGTACCGCATGATCGCCTTTGTGAGCGGCCAGGTCGCCGCCCTCGCCCCCACCACCGCGGTCATCGAGGTCGGCGGCGTCGGCATGGCCGTCCAGTGCACGCCGAACACCCTGGCCGCGCTCCGTATCGGCCAGGAGGCCAGGCTCGCGACCTCGCTCGTGGTGCGGGAGGACTCCCTGACGCTCTACGGCTTCGCGGACGACGACGAGCGCCAGATCTTCGAGCTGCTCCAGACCGCCAGCGGGGTCGGGCCCCGGCTGGCACAGGCGATGCTCGCCGTCCACACCCCCGACGCCCTGCGGATCGCCGTGGCGAGCGGGGACGAGAAGGCGCTGACCGCCGTCCCCGGCATCGGCAAGAGGGGCGCGCAGAAGCTGCTGCTCGAACTGAAGGACCGGCTCGGCGAGCCGGTCGGCGCCCCCGGCGTGCGGCGCGGCGCCGTCGCTCCCGGCCCGGCCCCCTGGCGCGACCAGCTGCACGCGGCCCTGATCGGCCTGGGGTACGCGGCCCGGGAGGCCGACGAGGCGGTGGCGGCGGTCGCCCCCCAGGCCGAGGCGTCGACCGGAGCCCCTCAGGTGGGACAGCTGCTCAAGGCGGCCCTCCAGAGCCTGAACCGCACCAGATGACCTCCCTCGCCCGGCCCGCGCGGCACCCCGCCCCCCTCACCTCGGCCCGCGCGGTGCACCCCACAGCGCCCCGACCCGCGGCGCACGGCAGACCTGGCCCGCTCGGCGCACGGCACAGCACGCTGACCGGCCGCGCACAACAGCACGCTGACCGGCCGCGCACAGCAGACCCGGCCCCCACCCGCCCGGCGGCCCCGCCGCCCCCACCACATGAGGCACACGCAGTGAACTGGGACGACAGCACCCCCGCCCCCGCCGATGACGCCGCCGACCACGACGGGCGGCTGGTCGGGGCCTCGGCCGACGGCGAGGACCAGGCGGTCGAGGCGGCGCTGCGGCCCAAGTCGCTGGCGGAGTTCGTGGGCCAGGAGCGGGTCCGCGAGCAGCTCGACCTGGTCCTGAAAGCCGCCCTGGCCCGGGGCGCGACCGCCGATCATGTGCTGCTCTCCGGTGCGCCGGGACTCGGCAAGACCACCCTCTCCATGATCATCGCCGCCGAGATGCAGGCCCCGATCCGGATCACCTCCGGCCCCGCCATCCAGCACGCGGGAGACCTCGCCGCGATCCTCTCGTCCCTCCAGGAGGGTGAAGTTCTCTTTCTCGACGAGATCCACCGGATGTCCCGGCCCGCGGAGGAGATGCTCTACATGGCCATGGAGGACTTCCGGGTCGACGTGATCGTCGGCAAGGGTCCCGGCGCCACCGCCATCCCCCTGGAGCTCCCCCCGTTCACGCTGGTCGGGGCCACCACCCGGGCCGGACTGCTGCCGCCCCCGCTGCGCGACCGCTTCGGGTTCACCGCGCATATGGAGTTCTACGACCCCGCCGAGCTGGAGCGCGTCGTCCACCGCTCCGCCCAGCTGCTGGATGTGGAGATCGACACGGCCGGCGCGGCCGAGATCGCCGGGCGCTCCCGGGGCACCCCCCGTATCGCCAACCGGCTGCTGCGCCGGGTCAGGGACTATGCCCAGGTCAAGGTGGACGGGGTGATCACCCAAGAGGTGGCGGCGGCGGCCCTCGCGGTCTACGAGGTGGACACCCGGGGGCTGGACCGGCTCGACCGCGCGGTGCTCCAGGCCCTGCTCAAGCTGTTCGGCGGCGGCCCCGTGGGGCTCTCCACGCTCGCGGTGGCCGTGGGGGAGGAGCGCGAGACGGTCGAGGAGGTCGCCGAGCCCTTCCTGGTGCGGGAGGGCCTGCTGGCCAGGACGCCGCGCGGCCGGATCGCCACCCCGGCGGCCTGGGCGCACCTGGGGCTCGTGCCCCCGCAGCACGCGCCCGGCGCGGGCGGACAACCCGGCTTGTTCGGGGCGTGACGGCGCGGAGACTCCACCGGGGGGAACCACGATGGGATGCTGGGCGTTGTTCCAATGATGCGGACTCGCTTAGACTCCGCCGATGCCGACCTTCCGGGTCGGCGTGCCCACCCCCGTAGATTGGCCGCCTCTCCGACGCGGTCGTGTGAAGGAAGTTTCTTCCCGTGAATCTCCTGACCCTCCTCCCCTTCATTGTGCTCATCGGGGCCATGTTCCTGATGACCCGCTCCGCCAAGAAGAAGCAGCAGCAGGCCGTGCAGATGCGCGACTCGATGCAGCCAGGCACCGGAGTGCGGACGATCGGGGGCATGTATGCCACCGTCAAGGAGATCCACGACGACACCGTGCTCCTTGAGGTCGCCCCCGGCGTCCACGCCGTCTACGCCAAGAACGCCATCGGCGCGGTCCTCGACGACGACGAGTACAACCGCATCGTCCACGGCGACGACCCGGCCGGCGAGACCCCGGTCGTCCCGGACGACGCGTCCTCGCTGACCGAGTCCGCCGACTCCGACGAGCCCAAGATCGACCTCGGCAAGAAGCCCGAGGCGGACGAGGCCCGGACCGAGACGCCGAAGGGCGACGCCGACAGCGCCGATCCCAAGGCCGGCAAGGACGGCAAGTCCGACGGCGAGAAGTAGTCGCTTTCGGGGACCGTGACGGCGCCGACCGGCGCCGGGCGGTCCCCCGGTCGTGTTGACTTCTGCGGGGGCAGGTCCCCACAACACTTCGTGGCCGCCCCGGCGCATACCCGGCACGGGGCGGTTGGACAGGGAGAAACGAGAAGGTGGCAGCACCGAACAGGGGCCGAAGGCCCGCGGGGGCTCAGGGGAAGCCAGGTCGCACCCTGGTCATGATCCTGATCGCCATGGTCGCGCTGACCGGCGGGATGTTCGCGACCGGGGACACCACGCCTCGCCTGGGCATCGACCTCGCGGGCGGTACGACGATCACGCTCAAGGCCAAGGCTCAGCCTGGCAAGGAGAGCGCGGTCAACGAGACCAATATGAACACCGCGGTCGGGATCATCGAGCGCCGTGTCAATGGTCTCGGCGTCTCGGAGGCCGAGGTCCAGACCCAGGGCCGCGAGCACATCATCGTCAACATCCCCAAGGGGACCGACTCGGAGCAGGCCCGTAAGCAGGTCGGCACCACCGCCCAGCTCTTCTTCCGGCCGGTGCTGACCGTCGCCGCCGGGGGCAGCACTCCGCAGGAGGCCAGCCCGAGCGCCTCCGCCGACAAGGCGGGCAAGGGCGACAAGGGCGACAAGGCCACTGAGGGCAAGAAGGACGACGAGGCCAAGGCAGGGGACGGCGACGAGACCGCCTCCTCCTCGACGCCCGGCGACAGCCCCACCACCCAGGGCCGTGCCGTCACCGACGCCCTGAAGGCCCCCACGGCGGACCCCTCGGGCTCGGCCACGGACGCCCCGAAGGACGCGGAGAAGTCGTCGGACGCCCCGAAGTCCACCGACGCCCCGGCTCCGGCCCAGTCGGCCTCCCCCGAGATGGCCGCCCTGGAGAAGCAGTTCATCTCCCTGAACTGTGAGAGCAAGACCCAGCGCGGCAAGCTCGGCGAGAACGCCCTGCCCGAGAAGCCCACCGTGGCCTGTGGCAAGGACGCCTCCGGCGCGTGGGAGAAGTACATCCTCGGCCCGGCCGAGGTGGACGGCAAGGACATCGACGAGGCCAAGGGCCAGCTGGACCAGCAGCGCGGCATGTGGATCGTCACCATGGACTTCACCAAGTCCGGCGCGAAGAAGTTCCAGAAGATCACCAGCGAGCTGTCGCAGCAGCAGTCGCCGCAGAACCAGTTCGCGATCGTCCTCGACGGCGAGGTCATGTCGGCCCCGCAGGTCAACCAGACCCTCAGCGCCAACGCCGAGATCTCCGGAAACTTCAACCAGGACTCCGCCCAGGAACTGGGCAACATGCTCTCCTACGGAGCCCTGCCGCTCTCCTTCAACGAGGAGAGCGTCACCACCGTCAGCGCCGCGCTCGGCGGCGAGCAGCTGCGCGCCGGTCTGATCGCGGGCGCCATCGGCCTCGCGCTGGTCGTCATCTATCTGGTGGCCTACTACCGGGGCCTCGCGGCCATCGCGATCCTGAGCCTGCTGGTCTCCGCGGTTCTGACCTACACCCTGATGGCGCTGCTCGGCCCCGCCATCGGCTTCGCGCTGAACCTGCCCGCCGTCTGTGGCGCCATCGTCGCCATCGGCATCACAGCGGACTCGTTCATCGTCTACTTCGAACGCATAAGAGACGAGATCCGCGAGGGCCGCACCATGCGGCCGGCCGTCGAGCGGGCCTGGCCGCGCGCCCGGCGCACCATTCTCGTCTCCGACTTCGTCTCCTTCCTCGCCGCCGCGGTGCTCTTCCTGGTCACCGTCGGCAAGGTCCAGGGCTTCGCCTTCACCCTCGGTCTGACCACCCTGCTCGATGTGGTCGTGGTGTTCTTCTTCACCAAGCCGCTGATGACGATCCTCGCCCGCACGAAGTTCTTCGGGGGCGGTCACCCCTGGTCCGGGCTGGACCCGGCACGCCTCGGGGTCCAGCCTCCGCTGCGCCGCTCGCGCCGCACCTCCGTCGTCCCCACCGACCCGAAGGAGGCGTGAGATGTCACGTCTCGGCACCATTGGCGTCCGGCTCTACCGCGGCGAGATCGGCTACGACTTCGTCGCCAAGCGCAAGTTCTGGTACGCGGTCTCGATTCTGATCACCATCACGGCCATCGTCGGCCTGGCGGTGCGCGGCCTGAACATGGGCATCGAGTTCAAGGGCGGAGCGGTCTTCAACACCCCGAAGACCAGCGTCTCCGTCACCCAGGTGCAGGAAACCGCGACGGAGACCTCCGGCCACCACGCCATCGTCCAGAAACTGGGCAACGACACCCTGCGCATCCAGGTCAGCGACCTGGACACCACCCAGGCCACCAAGGTCCAGAACGCGCTGGCCAAGGACCTGGGCATCTCCGCCGACAAGATCGCCGCCGAGCTGGTCGGCCCCAGCTGGGGTGAGCAGATCGCCAACAAGGCATGGACCGGCCTCGGGATCTTCATGATCCTTGTGGTGATCTATCTCGCCATCGCCTTCGAATGGCGGATGGCGCTCGCCGCGCTGATCGCGCTGATCCACGACCTCACCATCACCGTCGGCGTCTACGCGCTCGTCGGCTTCGAGGTCACCCCGGGCACGGTGATCGGTCTGCTCACCATCCTCGGTTACTCCCTCTACGACACCGTCGTCGTCTTCGACGGACTCAAGGAGGGCGCGGTCGGGATCACCAAGCAGACCCGGTACACCTACAGCGAGATCGCCAATCGCAGTCTCAACGGCACCCTGGTGCGCTCCATCAACACCACGGTGGTGGCGCTGCTCCCGGTCGCCGGTCTGCTCTTCATCGGCGGCGGCTTCCTCGGCGCCGGCATGCTGAACGACATCTCGCTGTCGCTGTTCGTGGGTCTCGCGGCCGGCGCCTACTCGTCGATCTTCATCGCCACCCCGCTCGTCGCCGACCTCAAGGAACGCGACCCGCAGATGCAGGCCCTGCGCAAGCGGGTGCTCGCCAAGCGGGCGGCGGCTGCGGCCAAGGGCGAGTCCCCGGACGCCGAGGACGGCCCCGACGGTCATCTGGACGAGGACGGTCTCGACGGTCCCCTCCCCGGTGACGCCGCTCCCGCCGGAGCCGGCGGCACGGTGGTCGCACCCCGCGGCGGCCGTGGCCGCGGCCGTTCCTCGGGCAGGCGCCGATGACGGCCGCCCCCCGGGAGCTGCTGCTCAGCCGGATCCGCGATGTCCCCGACTATCCGAAGCCGGGGGTGGTCTTCAAGGACATCACCCCGCTGCTCGCGGACCCGGAGGCATTCGGCGTCCTCACCGACGCGCTCGCCCGGCTGTGCGCCGCCCAGGGAGCCACGAAGATCGTCGGCCTGGAGGCCCGCGGCTTCATCCTGGGCGCGCCGGTCGCGATCCGCGCGGGCCTGGGCTTCATCCCCGTACGCAAGGCGGGCAAGCTCCCCGGAGCGACGCTCTCCCAGGCGTACGAGCTGGAGTACGGCACCGCCGAGATCGAGGTGCACGCCGAGGACCTGGCCCCGGGCGACCGGGTCATGGTCATCGACGATGTGCTGGCCACCGGCGGCACCGCGGGAGCCGCGGTGGAGCTGATCCGCCGCGGCGGCGCGGATGTCGCGGGCATAGCGGTACTGATGGAGCTCGGCTTCCTCGGCGGCCGGGCCCGGCTGGAGCCCGCCCTGCGCGGGGCCCCGCTGGAGGCGCTGCTCTCCCTCTGAGCCCGCCCGTCGAGGGCGGACGACGACACGACCCCTGGGGTCCCGGGAATTCCGGGACCCCAGGGGTCTGTTTCAGCCTCTGGGGCGGTAGAAGGCCGAGGTCGATACGATGGCCTTTCCGGACCTGACCGGGGGACCCGGAACCGCACGAGGAGCGCTCTTGCCAGACAAGGCCCGTCCCGCCACCGCCGCCCAGCCCGAGCGGACCGCCGATCAGGCCGCGGCCGGGGCCGTCGCGCCCGCGAAGAAGCCCGCAGACCCCGCTCAGGGGACCCGTGGGCCCGCCGCGCCGGGAGCGGCTCCCGCGGCGGCTCAGGGGCCCGCCGCCAAGCCTTCCGGGCCGCCTCCCGCCCCCGCGTCCAAGTCGGCGCCGAAGCCCCCGCCCCGGCCCGCCTCCGCCGCCGCCCCGCGCGGCGCGGGATCGTCCAACCGGGTCCGCGCCCGCCTCGCCCGGCTCGGCGTCCAGCGCTCCTCCCCGTACAACCCGGTCCTGGAGCCGCTGCTGCGGATAGTGCGCGGCAACGACCCCAAGACAGAGACCTCCACACTCCGCCAGATCGAGCGCGCCTACCAGGTCGCCGAGCGCTGGCACCGGGGCCAGAAGCGCAAGAGCGGCGACCCCTACATCACCCACCCCCTCGCCGTCACCACCATCCTCGCGGAGCTGGGCATGGACCCGGCGACCCTGATGGCGGGACTGCTCCACGACACCGTCGAGGACACCGAGTACGGCCTGGACACCCTCCGCCGGGACTTCGGCGACCAGGTCGCCCTGCTGGTGGACGGCGTCACCAAGCTGGACAAGGTCAAGTTCGGCGAGGCCGCGCAGGCCGAGACCGTGCGCAAGATGGTCGTCGCCATGGCCAAGGACCCGCGCGTCCTGGTCATCAAGCTCGCCGACCGCCTCCACAACATGCGCACCATGCGCTACCTCAAGCGGGAGAAGCAGGAGAAGAAGGCCCGCGAGACGCTGGAGATCTACGCCCCGCTCGCCCATCGCCTGGGCATGAACACCATCAAGTGGGAGCTGGAGGATCTCGCCTTCGCGATCCTCTACCCCAAGATGTACGACGAGATCGTGCGGCTGGTCGCCGAGCGCGCGCCCAAGCGGGACGAGTATCTCGCCATAGTGACCGACGAGGTCCAGTCCGATCTGCGGGCCGCCCGGATCAAGGCCACCGTCACCGGACGCCCCAAGCACTACTACAGCGTCTACCAGAAGATGATCGTCCGAGGCCGGGACTTCGCGGAGATCTACGATCTGGTCGGCATCCGTGTCCTGGTCGACACCGTCCGCGACTGCTACGCGGCGCTCGGCACCGTCCACGCGCGATGGAATCCGGTCCCCGGCCGGTTCAAGGACTACATCGCCATGCCGAAGTTCAACATGTACCAGTCGCTGCACACGACGGTCATCGGACCCAACGGCAAGCCGGTCGAGCTCCAGATCCGCACCTTCGACATGCACCGCCGCGCCGAGTACGGCATCGCCGCCCACTGGAAGTACAAGCAGGAGGCCGTCGCCGGGGCCTCCAAGGTGCGCACCGATGTGCCGAAGAAGTCCGGCAAGGACGACCACATCAACGACATGGCGTGGCTGCGCCAGCTGCTCGACTGGCAGAAGGAGACCGAGGACCCCTCGGAGTTCCTGGAGTCGCTCCGCTTCGACCTCTCCCGCAACGAGGTCTTCGTCTTCACGCCCAAGGGCGATGTCATAGCGCTTCCGGCCGGTGCCACACCGGTGGACTTCGCGTACGCCGTGCACACCGAGGTCGGCCATCGCACGATAGGAGCCCGGGTCAACGGACGGCTCGTGCCGCTCGAATCCACCCTGGACAACGGCGATCTGGTGGAGGTCTTCACCTCCAAGGCCGAGGGCGCCGGGCCGTCCCGGGACTGGCTCGGCTTCGTCAAATCGCCCCGGGCCCGCAACAAGATCCGCGCCTGGTTCTCCAAGGAGCGCCGGGACGAGGCGATCGAGCAGGGCAAGGACGCCATCGTGCGGGCCATGCGCAAGCAGAATCTGCCGATCCAGCGCATCCTCACCGGCGACTCCCTGGTCACCCTCGCCCATGAGATGCGCTACCCCGACATCTCCTCGCTGTACGCGGCGATCGGCGAGGGGCATGTCGCCGCGCAGGGCGTCGTGCAGAAACTGGTGCAGGCGCTCGGCGGCGAGGAGGCCGCCAACGAGGACATCGCCGAGTCCACGCCGCCCTCGCGCAGCAGGGGCAAGAAGCACCGCTCCAACGCCGACCCCGGTGTGGTGGTCAAGGGCGTCGAGGACGTGTGGGTCAAGCTGGCGCGCTGCTGTACGCCCGTGCCCGGCGACCCGATCATCGGCTTCGTCACCCGGGGCAGCGGGGTGTCGGTCCACCGTGCGGACTGCGTCAACGTCGACTCGCTGTCACAGCAGCCCGAACGCATTCTGGAGGTCGAGTGGGCCCCGACGCAGTCCTCGGTCTTCCTGGTCGCCATCCAGGTCGAGGCGCTGGACCGGTCCCGGCTGCTCTCCGACGTCACCCGGGTCCTCTCGGACCAGCATGTCAACATCCTCTCGGCGGCCGTCCAGACCTCCCGTGACCGGGTGGCCACCTCGCGCTTCACCTTCGAGATGGGCGACCCGAAGCACTTGGGCCACGTCCTGAAGGCCGTACGGGGCGTGGAGGGCGTCTACGACGTCTACCGCGTCACCTCCGCCCGCCGCCCCTGACCCCGAAGGCCGGGGCGCGGAATCGAGCCGTACTACGGACGGGGGCCGCGCAGGCGACGGCGCAGACGTGGCGCGGGCACAGACAGCGCACGGACCCGGCCCGGACTACGGACGGGGGCCGCGCAGGGGTGGTGCCGGGACGTAAAACGTGATTTGTGGCG
>NZ_VCLA01000172.1:16587-101316 GCF_009600885.1 Streptomyces jumonjinensis | reverse complement strand
GAGACCGCCGAACGGGCGCTGCGCCAGGCCGTGTCCGCGTACGCCGCCGCGTGCGACCGGTGCGGTGAGCTCGGCCGGCTGTCGGAGCGGGCCGCCGCCGAGTCGCTCGCTCTCGGACCGCTGCGCGAGGAGTACGACCGGGTCGCCCGGCTCGCCGGTCTCACCGCGGGCACCTCCGCCGACAACGAGCGGAAGATGCGCCTGGAGTCCTATGTGCTGGCGGCCCGGCTCGAACAGGTCGCGGCGGCGGCCACCGTACGGCTCCGGCGGATGTCCCAGGGCCGCTACAGCCTGGTGCACTCCGACGCCCGCTCGGGCGGCAGACGCTCCGGTCTCGGGCTCCATGTCGTGGACTCCTGGACCGGCGGCGAACGCGACACAGCGACCCTCTCCGGCGGTGAGACCTTCTTCGCCTCGCTGGCGCTGGCGCTGGGCCTCGCCGATGTGGTCACCGAGGAGGCCGGGGGAGTGCGACTGGACACCCTCTTCATCGACGAGGGCTTCGGCAGCCTGGACGAACAGACCCTGGACGAGGTCATCGACGTACTGGACTCCCTGCGGGAACGGGACCGCAGCGTCGGCATCGTCAGCCATGTCGCCGATCTGCGCCGCCGTATCCCCACCCAGCTCGAAGTGGTCAAGCAGCGCCACGGCTCCACGGTCCGGCTGCGCACCGCGCCGCTGGGCGGCTGACCGCCGGGCGGCGGCCGTCCGCTCAGCGGCTGACCGCCCGGTGCGGCAGCGGTGAGGAGTAGACGATGCTGGTGGTGACCGAGCCGAGGGCGCCGATACGGCCCGTGACCTCCTCCAGATGGTTCATGGACCGGGTGGCGACCTTCAGTACGAAGCAGTCGTCACCGGTCACATGGTGCGCCTCCAGGATCTCCGGAGTCGTCTCCAGAAGATCGTGGAACGGCTTGTAGTTGCCGTTGGGGTAGCGCAGGCGGACGAAGGCCAGGATCGGCAGCCCCAGCCGCTCCCGGTCCACCACCGCCGTATAGCCCGCGATGACGCCCGCCTCCTCCAGCCGCCGCACCCGCTCCGTCACGGCGCTCGCGGACATGGAGACCGTCCGCGCCAGTTCGGCGAAGCTGGCCCGGCCGTCGCGTTGCAGGGCCGCCAGAATGCGCCAGTCCGTGGCGTCCGGTGAATATCCGCTCATAGTTCATAGACAACAGGGCGATGCATGGCGGATCAAGACGTTCCCCGGGGAATTCCCCTTCAGCGGGACCGATCACCGGCCATAGATTCTCAGCCATGACAACGAGTCCGCTCACCGTGAACCCCGTTCTGCGCGTCCCTCCCGCCGCGCCCGCCGCTGCCGCCGCGTACTTCTCCGCGAGCCTGGCCTGTCACGCCGACGTCTCCGACGTCGCCGCTGCGCTCGCCCTGGGAGTCGACCCCGGATTCACCGTGGTCGACTCCCGTTCCACCGCCTCCTGGGACCAGGGGCATGTCCCCGGCGCGGTCCATCTGCCGACCGCGCTGATCACCCGGGATGGACGGCGGGCGGGCGGGTTTGAGGTCTCATGGGAGGGGGCCGCGCAGGGGTGGTGCCGGGACGTAAAGCGTGATTTGTGGCGCGGAGGAGGCCCGTCATTAAACAGGGACTGGAAACGCGCCGTAAATCATGAGTCCCGGCACCACCCCGGAGCGGACCCCGGACCCCAGCACACCGCACCCACCCGAAGCACCCGCACCCGCACCCTCAAGCACCCCCGCCCAGCCCCGAAGCACCCGGACCCGGCAAGGGCCCCAGCCCCGAAGCACCCCGGCGCGGCCGACTCAGCCCGCCCCCGCCGGCACGGACGACTGCGGCTGCTGAACCGGGCGGACCGGTGGCGGGTGGACCGGTGACGGGCGGGAGCAGGCGGGCGGGGAACCGGGGGCCGCGGAGCCGGTGGCCGCGGCGGGGAAAATCATGTGACAGCCCGTCCGGTCTTCGACAGGGTGGGGGCCTATGCCGAGAATCCCTCACCCCCACCCCGAATCCCTGCGCCGCGACCCGCTTCCCCTGCGGGGCCGGACCGCGCTGGTCACCGGGGCCAGCCGGCGCGGCGGCATCGGCTACGCGGTCGCCCGCAGGCTGGCCGCGTACGGCGCCAGCGTCTATCTCCACCACCATGTGCCGCATGACGCGTCCCAGCCGTGGGGCGCCGACCCCGAAGGCCCTGAAGCCGTGGCCGCCGGGGTGCGCGCGGCGCTCGCGGACCCCGACGCCCGGGTCTGCCACGGCCCCGGCGATCTCTCCGACGCCGCCGCCCCCGCCAGGCTCATCGCCGAGGCGGCCGAGGCGCTCGGCGGCCGGATCGACGTCCTCGTCGCCAACCACGCCCGCAGCGGCGCCGACGGCCGGCTGCTGGAGATCGACGCGGAGATGCTCGACAGCCACTGGGCCGTCGACACCCGCTCGGTGATCCTGCTGATCCAGGAGTACGCACGGCTGCGGGCCGCCCTGCCGCCGCGCACCCCGGGCGGCAGGGTCATGATGATGACCTCGGGCCAGGACATCGCCGGCGGAATGCCCACGGAGCTGGCGTATGCGCTGGCCAAGGGCGCGCTGGCATCCGCGACCCGGTCGCTCGCCACCGAGCTCTCAGCGCTCGCGGTGACCGTCAACACGGTCAACCCGGGCCCGGTGGACACGGACTACATGGACGGCGACGACTACCAGGCCATCGCCGGCATGTTCCCCAGCGGACGCTGGGGGATGCCCGACGACCCGGCGCGGCTGATCGCCTGGCTGGCGACGGACGAGTCCGAGTGGATCACCGGCCAGGTCATCGACTCCGAGGGTGGGTTCCGCCGCTGACGACCGGGGTCTCCCGCGCGGCGGCGCCCTCGGCGGGCACGGCGGGGACCCGTCCGCGCGTACGCCCGGGACCGCCGCCGCCGGGAGCCCGCCCGCCGCTGGAACCCAAGTGCGTACGGCCGGGGTCTTCTGGTGCGCGGCGGAGCCCCCGGCCGTCCCTCAGCCCGTGCTCACAGCTTCGACCGCTCGTCCACGAGATCGTCGAGCCCCAGCGAGCCCTGCGACAGCGCCGCCATGTGCCAGGCCTTGGCGTCGAAGGCGTCACCGTGCGCCGCGCGCGCGTTCTCCCGGCCCAGCAGCCAGGCCCGCTCGCCGAGTTTGTAGCCGATGGCCTGGGCCGGCATCGACAGATAGCGTGTCAGCTCGCTCTCCACGAAGTCCGCCGGACGGCCGCTGTGGCCGCCGAAGAACTCCTGGGCCAGTTCGGGGGTCCAGCGCTCACCGGGATGGAACGGCGAATCCATCGGAATCTCCAGCTCCAGATGCATGCCGATATCCACGATCACCCGGCAGGCACGCATCATCTGCGCGTCCAGATAGCCGAGCCTGCGCTCCGGGTCGGGCAGATATCCCAGCTCGTCCATGAGCCGTTCCGCGTACAGCGCCCAGCCCTCGACATTGGCGCTCACCCCGCCGATCGTGGCCTGGTAGCGGGAGAGCTGGTCGGCGACATGCACCCACTGCGCCCGCTGGAGATGATGGCCCGGCACCCCCTCGTGGTACCAGGTCGACACCAGGTCGTACACGGCGAAGCGGGTCGCGCCCATGGTCGGCAGCCAGGTCTGGCCGGGCCGGGAGAAGTCCTCCGACGGGCTGGTGTAGTACGGCGCCGCCGCACTGCCCGCGGGAGCGATCCGCGACTCCACCTTCCGTACCCGCTCGGCCAGTTCGAAATGGGTGCCGTCGAGCGCCTCGATCGCCTCGTCCATCAGCGCCTGGAGCCAGCGCCGCGCCTCCTCGACGCCCTCGATATGCCGGCCGTGCACATCGAGATGGGCGAGCGCCTCCCAGGGACCCGAACCCGGCAGGATCTTCTCGGCCTCGGTCTTCATCTCGGCCAGCAGCCGGTGGTACTCCGCCCAGCCGTACGCGTACGCCTCGTCGAGATCGAGATCGGTGCCGTTGAAATAGCGCGACCAGCGGGCGTACCGCTCCCGGCCCACGGTGTCCGGCGCGTCCGCGACGGCGGGCGCGTACACATCGCGCATCCAGTCGCGCAGTTCGGCCAGGGCATGGGTGGCGACCCCGGCCGCGCCGTCGAGTTCGGCGCGGAGCGCGGCGGGACCGTCGGCGACGAACTCCGCGAACCAGCTGCGGTCCGTACCGATCCATTCCGTCATCTGGCCGATATTGGTCGCGGTGGCCCGGGGGCCGCCGAAGAGCTTGCGCTCCAGGCCCAGTTCCAGGCACTCCCGGTAACCGGCCAGCGCGCGGGGCACGGCCCGCAGCCGCTGGGCCACGGCGGCCCAGTCCGCTTCGGTCCCGGTCGGGGTCACGGTGAACACTTCGCGTACGGAGTGCAAGGGCGAGCGCAGATTGCTCACCCTGCGCAGCCACTCCTCCGCTTCGTGCATGGCGAGTTCGGCCGTCAGCCGCTCACGCAGCAGCCGGCCGCAGCGCCGTTCGACGGCGCTCTCGGCACCCGGCTGCTTCTCGGCGGCGTCGAGCCGGGCGAGGGTCTCCCTGACGAGTTCGGCGCGTTGCTCCTGACCGGCCGGCGAGTAGTCGGGAAGGAAGCCCGAACTCTCCCTGACTCCCAGATAGGTGCCGATGGTCGGATCGAGTTCGATGAGCGCGTCGACATAGGCGTCGGCGACCTGGCGGGGCAGCAGGTTGCTGGAGATTACTGACATGCACACATCCTCATACGAGTGGGGGGTCTGCGTCACCATCGTCTGATCGAGGCATGTAGTCGGCCAGGTCACGCGCCGGTTCACTGGCCGGATCCCTGCTTCTTGGCAGCCCACCGGCTGATCGGAGGCCCCGCCGCCGGGAAGCGCGCGGGCCCGTTCCGTGAAGGTGAAGCGCTGAAGGTACCGATCAGCCCGCTGGGGTGCGGACGCGCCCGCACGGAGAGCGGGTGCTCAGCGTTCGGCCTCTTCGAGCCGTGGGCCCGGCTCCGCGCCCGCTCCGGCCAGCTGGGCGGTGACGACCAGGACGCCCCCTTCCACCTGGTAGTCGAGCGGCAGACCGAGGCCGCGCATCGCCGCGACCATCCCCGTGTTGGACGACTGGGTGACCGCGTACACCTGGCCGCAGCCCGCCTCCCGGGCCAGCCCGATCAGCCGGCCGAGCAGCTCGGAGCCGATCCCGCGGCGCTGCCAGGAGTCCTCCACGATCAGCGCGAGCTCGGTCTCGTCCCCGTCCCACAGCAGATGGCCGAGGGCGACCAGCCGGCCCGACTCGGTCTGTGCCGCGAGACTCCGGCCGAAGCGCGGGCTCAGCAGATGGTCCAGATAGCGGTGGGCGTCGCCGGAGGACCCGTGGTACCGCTGTCTCAGCGTCCGGTCGGAGCACCGCTCCTGCATGGCCTTGGCCGCCGCGACATCGCGCTGATCGGCCCGGCGCACGGTGATCTCACCGCCCTCGGGGAGGGTGAGCACGTCCCGGTGGCGCGGAACCCGGGCCCCGAGCCGGGCGTCCAGCTCCAGCAGCGCCCGGGCCCGGGCGAACTCGGCCGGGGTGAACGGCAGATGGGGCCGCTCCACGGTGAGCTCGCCGCCGCTCGGATCGCGCAGCCTCATCACCGTCTCCTCCAGCACTCCTTCCACGGGAGGGAGATCCCCGGCGGGACGGCCGGCGGGAGAGACGGCGGGGCGGGAGTGAACGGTGCAGCGGCCGAGCAGCCGGCGCAGCGCGAGCGGCAGCTCGGCCGAGTCCAGCGCCGTACGGGTGGCGAGAGCGAGCACCCGGGTCGGGGTGTCGACCAGATCGTGGGGGTCGGCGCGCTCGGTCCAGGTGTCGCGGCCCCCGGCCGCCGCCACCGCGTCGGTGAGCCGCCGGGCCGGGATCGAGGCGGGCGTCCGCAGCAGGAACTCGTCCACCGTCCCCTCGGCGAGCGGATGCGTCTGGAGGGTGAGGATGTCGACGCCGAGGGAGGCGAGCGCGGTGCAGAGCGCCGCGAGGCTGCCGGGCGCGTCCCGCACGGTGGTACGCATCCGCCAGAGCGCCGTCCCCTCGGTCCCCTCCGTCCGATCCTCCTCCGTGCCACCAGCGCCATCGGCGGGGTGAGCCGTATCGGCCGGAGGGGCATGGCGGTGATGCCGCGCCCACCAGGCGGGGAAGGCGGCCATGGCGATGACGGCCATGGCGATGACGGCCACGGCGATGACGGCCACGGCCGCGAGGAGCGGCGGAAACGGACCGCCCGGCTCGGCTCCGGTCAGATGGACGGCCGCTCCGGCGACCGCTGCCACGGTGCACAGGGCGGCCGGCCCGACCGGGACCCGCCGCCGCCGGTGGTGGGGGCGGCGGGCGCTCTTCACAGCGGTCACAAGGGTCATGACGCCACTCTGGCCGCGCCGTGTTGCCTGGTCACGAACGCCTTGTGACCGATGAGTTAAGCGCCGGACCAGGTGGCTGAAGGCCGGAACGCTTTCCAGAGCCGGGACGCCCGCACCGCCGGCCGCGTGGAACCGGGCCGCCCGGCCGGGCCTACTGCCCCACCCCTACTGCCCCACCCGCCCCGGCTGGAGCACCTTGCTGAAGAGCACCGCCCCGCCCTCGGCCCGCAGCCGTACCGTCAACTCCCCGCTCCCGCCGTCGATGTCCACCTCGCCGAAGTACTGCGGGGACTCCATCGGCGACACATTCGCCCGCTCCGGCGCGCGCACGAAGACCTGGCGCGGACCGAAGGTCGCGTCGAGCGCGCTGGCCGGGAAGCCGCCCGCCGCCAGCGGACCCGTGACGAACTCCCAGAACGGCTCGAAGTCCGTGAACGCCGCCCGCTCCGGCTCGTACCGATGCGCCGAGGTGTAGTGCACATCGGCGGTCAGCCAGACCGTGCCCGCGATCCGGCGGTGCTTGATGAACCGCAGCAGCTCGGCGATCTGCAACTCCCGCCCCAGCGGCGCCCCCGGATCGCCCTGCGCCACCGCTTCGAAGTTCGCCGCCCCGTCCGGCACGACGAGCCCGATCGGCATGTCCGCCGCTATCACCTTCCACACCGCCCGAGACCGCGCCAGCTCCCGCTTGAGCCAGGCCAGCTGCTCCGCGCCGAGAATTCCCTGCTGGTCGTCGGCCTGCCGGCCGGGGGAATTGGCGTTCCGGTACGAGCGCATGTCCAGCACGAAGACATCGAGCAGCGGGCCGTGCCGTACCACCCGGTGCATACGCCCGGTGCGGCCGTTCGGCGAGAGCGTCGACACCGGGAAGTACTCGCCGAAGGCGCGCAGCGCCCGCGCGGCCAGCACATCCACCCGCTTCTCCGTATAGCGCGGGTCATCGAGAATCTGACCCGGGTACCAGTTGTTGCGCACCTCGTGATCGTCCCACTGCACCACGGACGGCACCTGCGCGTTGAAGTTCCGGGCATGGTCGTCGAGGAGGTTGTAGCGGAAGTTGCCCCGGAAATCGTCGAGTGTCTGCGCGACCCGGGATTTCTCCTCAGTGGTGATATTCCGCCAGATCCGGCCGTCGGGAAGGGTGACGCTCGGCTTGATCACTCCATCCGCGTAGATCGTGTCGCCGCTGCACAGAAAGAAATCCGGATCGAGCCGGCGCATTTCCTCGTAGACGCGGTAGCCGCCGATGTCCGGATTGATGCCCCAGCCCTGGCCCGCGATATCCCCCGACCAAAGAAAACGCACGTCCGCGCGGCGTCGGACGGGCGCGGTACGGAAGGTTCCGTACACCGGCTCACCGGTACGGCGGGGGTCCTCGGGGTCCGCGAGCGTCACCCGGTAGTGGATCTGCTCGCCCGGCGGGAGCCCGCGCAGCGCCGTCGTGCCCGTGAAGTCCGTGCCGGGTCCGAGCAGCGGGCCGTGGCGACGGCGCGCGCCCCGGAACGACTCCGTCGCCGAGGTCTCCACGATCATGCGCGCGGGCCGGTCGGAGCGCACCCAGACCAGCCCGGACGACGCCGTCACATCGCCCGACTGCACACCCCAGGCGGCCCGGGGACGCCCGGAGAGGGCCAGCGCGGGCGCGGAGCCCAGCACGGGCAGCGCCAGCGCCGCCGACGCGGCGGCCGTGCCGAGCAGCAGGGAGCGGCGGCCGGGGAGCGCCGTGCGCGGGCCGCCGCCCGCGTCAGGAGTACGGGGAGGGGTCTGGCGGTGTGGCATCGGCGTGGCCTCCAGGGTCCAGAACGGTCGAGTCGTCGGATTTCGGCGCGGTTCGTCGAGCCGGGTCCGTTGGCCGGTCCCGGCGGTGCGGTGCGGTTCGCCGAGCCGGGCCCTGCCCGCTGACCGGGTACGGCGATGCGGTGCGGACCGCCGACCCATTCCTACCGCCCGGTCACGGCGGGCGACCGAACCCCGGGTGAACAGTGGATGCTCTCAGTCCGCCGTCTCCCGCGCCAGCAGCCGTATGCCCCGCATGATGTCGGACGGCGTGAGATGGGCGTACCCCAGAACCAGCCGTACCCCCGGCTCTCCCGGCTCCCGGGCCGGGGGTACGGCCGTATGCGCGGACAGCGGACGCAGCGCCACCCCGGCCCGCGCCGCGCGGGCCAGCAGCCGTTCCTCGGGCCCGTACCGCCCGGGCAGCCGGGCGATGATGTGCAGCCCCGCCGCGATCCCGCTCACCTCGGTGCCGGGAAGGTGCGCGGCGAGGGCGTGCACGAGCGCGTCGCGCCGCTCCCGGTAGGCGCGCTGACAGCGGCGCAGCTGCCGGTCGTAGCCGCCCCGGTCGATGAAGTCCGCCAGCAGCGCCTGGTCGAGCGCGGGATTGCCCAGATCCATGGTGCGCTTGCGCTCGACGACCTCGTCCCTCATCCGCCGGGGCACCAGCAGCCAGCCCAGCCGCAGCCCCGGCGCGAGCGACTTGCTCACCGAGCCGCTGTACGCCACCCGCTCCGGGTCGAGCCCCTGGAGCGCGCCGACCGGGGCCCGGTCGTAGCGGAAGTCGCCGTCGTAGTCGTCCTCCACGATCAGCCCGTCCACCGCTCTCGCCCAGTCGAGCAGCTCGGCGCGGCGCTGCGCGGAGTAGGCGATTCCGGTGGGGAACTGATGGGCGGGGGTGGTCGCCACGGCCGCTGCCCCGGAGCGTCGCAGCGGCTCCATCGCCAGCCCGTCGCGGTCCAGCGGCAGCGGGGTCATGCTCAGCCCGGCGGCGCTCAGCAGCGGGCCGTGCTCGGGGCTCCCCGGATCCTCCACCCCGATGGTCCTAAGCCCCCGGCCGCGCAGCACGAAGCCGAGCAGGGTCATCGCCTGGGCGACGCCCGAGCACACCACCAGGCACTCCGGGTCGGCGACGACCCCCCGCCGCCGGGTCAGCAGCGAGGCCAGCGCGGTCCGCAGCTCGGGCAGCCCGCGCGGGTCGGGGTAGCCGAGCGCGTGATGCGGCAGCCGCGCGAGCACCGACCGGTGCGCCGCGGCCCACGCGGCCCGGGGGAAGAGCGAGAGGTCGGGGGTGCCGGGACGGAAGTCCACCAGCGCGCCGGACGCCCGCGGCGCGAGATCCCGGGCCGCGCTCTCCCCGGCGCGCACCGCCTCCCCGACCCAGGTGCCCGAGCCCCGGTCGCTGCGCAGATACCCCTCGGCGGTCAGCTGTTCGTACGCCTCGGTGACCAGGCCCCGGGAGACGCCGAGATCGGCGGCGAGCTCGCGGCTGGACGGCAGCCGGGTACCGGCCGCCAGCCGCCCGGATCTGACCGCGTCGCGCAGCGCCGACTGGAGGGCCCGCCCGCGCTGCCGGGCCGGCGCGGCGGCGGCGGGCAGCAGCAGCTCCCACGCCGGACCCGGCCTGTCCGCACCTGTACCCGGCCCGTCCGTACCCGTGTCCGTACCGCCCGTGTCCGTACCGCCCGTACCCGGCCCGTCCGCGCCACTCGCTCCCCTCGGAACGGCGCCCGCGTCGCCTCCCCGGGAATCCGCCGAAGCACCTTCGCCGGCGCTGTCCGAAGTGGTCCCCGATGACGTCATGAAAGTGGACCTTAAAGGGGACCGCCCCGGTCCCTAGCGTCACCCCCATGAACCACCCGAAGAACCCCGTCGACGCCCACGCCCTGCGCGGGGTGCTCCTGGTCTCCTTCGCCTACTGCCTCGTCGGAGCCTCTTTCACCGCCAACAGCGTCCTCGGCGACTACCCCTACGCGGGCGGTCAGGCCGTACGGTACGCACTCGCCTTCCTGCTGCTGCTCCCGCTGCTCGGCGGCCGGGCGGCGCTCGCCCCCCTCCGTGCGCTGACCCCGCGTCAATGGGGGCGGATCGCGCTGCTCGCCGCGGTCGGGATGGTGGGCTTCAACCTCGCCGTCCTGGCCGCCGAACGCACCGCGGAACCCGCCGTTCCAGGGGTCTTCGTCGGCTGTGCGCCCGTCGTCGTCGCCGTGCTCGTACCGCTGACCGAGGGCCGCCGCCCCACCCGTCCCGTGCTGTACGGAGCCCTTCTCGTCGCCGCCGGAGCCTTCGCGGTCCAGGGCTGGGGCCGCGCCGACACGGCGGGCATCGTCTGGTCGGTGGCCGCGCTCGCCGGGGAGGTCGGCTTCGCCGTGCTCGCCGCGCCCGTGCTGCGGCCCCTCGGCCCCCGGCTGCTCACGGCGTGCGTCTGCGCGGTCGCCGCGATCGAGTCCGCCCTCGTCGGTCTCGCCGTCGACGGCTCGGGGTTCGTCCGGATGCCGGACCGGAGTGAGGGATGGGCGCTGCTGTGGCAGGCGGCCGTGGTCACCGTCATCGGCTTCGTGGCCTGGTACATGGGCGTCCAGCGCATCGGCACCGAGCGCGCCACCCTCTTCACGGGGCTGATCCCCGTCACCGCCGCCCTCTCCGCGCCCCTGGTGGGAGCGGGGACGTTCGGCGCCGCCCAGGCGGCCGGAGGCGTACTGGTGGGAGCGGGCGCGGCCCTCGGCTCGGGGGTGTTCGGCAGCCGCGCCGGGACGCTGGCCGCCGTGGCCGCCGAGGGTGACGCGGGCGGGGTGCCGGATGCCGTGGGTGACGCGGGCGGGATACGAGCCGGGGCCCCGGACGCCGTCGCCGGCGAGGAGGCCCCGGGCGGCAGCCGCGCCGGGGCCTCAGACGCTGCTGCCGTCCAGCACCACCCGGGCGACGAGCGCGGGATCGTCGCTCATGGGGACATGCCCGCAGCCGGGCAGCCGGACGAGACGCGCGCCGGGGATGGCCCGCTTGGCCCGGATGCCCTGACGGCGCAGCAGCAGCCGGTCCCGGGCGCCCCAGCCGATGGTGACCGGCACATCCGGGATGTCGTCGGCGAACAGGACGTCCCGCCCGGCGGCGAGCGTCTCGTCGAAGCCGGTGGCGGCCCGCAGCGCGAGGGTCTCGGCGACGACCGACTCGGATGACCGCCGGGCGGGCCGGGCGTAGACGGCGCCGGTCAGCGCCGTCCGCCCGGCCGCCGAGCGGGACAGCCCCTCTATCACCGGCAGCGGCATCGACCGCGCCCCGGCCCGCAGCGCCTTGAGCGTCCCGTACGCGAAGATCCGCTCCCGCTCGTTCCAGAACCCGGCGGGCGACAGCGCCGTGACGGACCGTACGAGCCCGGCCCGGCCCAGCTCCAGGGCGAGCAGCCCGCCGAGGGAGTTGCCCGCGACATGCGGTCGGCCGATCCCCAGCGCCGCGCAGAGCGAGCCCAGGACCGAACCGACGGTCGCCAGGTCGTAGGGGACTCCGTCGGGCAGCGGCGGAGAGACCCCGAAACCGGGCAGATCGACCGCTATGACATCGCGCTCGGCGGCCAGTATGCGGATCACCGGCTCCCATGCCTGCCAGTGGTGCCCTATGCCGTGGAGCAGCAGGAGCGGCTCTCCCGAGCCATTCCTCTGATACGCGACCGACAGCGTCCGGACGCCTTGGGGCGACTCAATGGAGAACGAAATGTCCGCGACCATGCGTGTTGCTCCCTCATGTCGCCCCTGTTCGGAGACGGTAGACAGTGTGTCAATAACAATTACCGTCCAGTAGAATCGAGTTCAAGAGGCTGACGCCGCCGAGAGGCATATCGACCCCCCACTTCCGGCCGGGAGACATATGACGCACCGGAGCCGCCTGGACACAGGCTCTCCGGTGGGCTGGGATGGAGGGGTGGTGAGCGAATTCCCGACCGATGTCTTCGAAGAACACCGTCCTGTGCTGGTCGCGGTGGCCTACCGCATGCTCGGACGGGTGGCCGACGCCGAGGACGTGGTCCAGGACGCCTGGCTGCGCTGGACCGCCCGGGAGCGCGAGCAGGTCGCGGAACCCCGCGCCTATCTCGTACGGATCACCACCCGCCTCGCCATCGACCGGCTGCGGCAGATCCAGACCCGGCGGGAGTCCTATGTCGGACCGTGGCTCCCCGAACCGATCGTGACAGACATCGGGCATACCATCCCCGACCCGGCTGAACGGACGGTTCTCGCCGAATCCGTGTCCCTCGCCGTGCTCGTCGTCCTGGAGTCGCTGTCCCCTCTTGAGCGCGCGGTGTTCGTGCTGCGCGAGGCATTCGGCCTGCCGTACGGGGAGATCGCGGCTGCCCTGGAGCGCTCCGAGGCGGCCGTGCGTCAGCTCGCGGGGCGCGCGCGCCGCCATGTGGAGGAGCGCAGGCCCCGCTATGACGTGGACCCCGACGCCTGCCGCGAGCTGACCGAGCGCTTTCTCGCCGCCGCGACCGGCGGCGACTTGAAGGGCGTGCTCGCCCTTCTCGCGGAGGACGCGCGCCTGAGCGGCGACGGCGGCGGGCTCTCCAAGGCCCCGCCGCGGATCATGTACAGCGCGGACAAGATCGCCCGCTTCCTCTGTGCGGTGAGCGGCTCGGCATCCGGCCTTGAGTACCGGCTCACCGAGATCAACGGAGCCCCCGCACTGCTCGTCCTCTCCGACGGAAAGCCGGACACCGTGCTCCAGCTGGGAATCGTGGACGGACGTATTCAGTGCGTCTACATCGTGCGCAATCCCGACAAACTCATCGGGGTGACTTCCATGTAACCCCCGTCCGCATCCCCTTCTGTGCACGTCAGGCCCCTTGTCCGAAAAAACACCGGCGGTCTGTCGCGCGCGCTTCACTGGGGTGCTAACAGCCTGTGAACGCTTCCCCGATCGAGTCGACTTCTCAGGGCGGTAAACGCAGGATTGGTCTTGACCAAGGTCCCGTGCCGTCCTATGGTCGGCAGAGATAGTGCAGGAACCTTTAATAAACAAGGGCGCGGAAAAGCCGCCGCTGACACGGCGATTGCGGAGGATCAGGGTGGGGACCACGCAGCTGGAATCAGTGCCGGAGCCGAAGTACTGGCACCTCAAGATGGTGATCGGAGAAGCACTCGACTCGGATTTCACGGTAGGGGAGATCCTGCCGAATGAGCGGGACCTGGCGGCGCGCTTCGGAGTCGCCCGGGCGACTCTGCGCCAGGCACTCGAACAACTCGAACTCGAAGGGCGGCTCCAGCGCCGCCGCGGCGTCGGTACGACCGTGGCCCCGCCGCGCATGGGTGTGGACGTCTCCACCACCCAGCACGCCTGGCCCGGCTCGGCACAGGACGCCTGGCAGTCCTTCGACTGCGCCAGGGCCGTGCCGCCCGCCGCGGTGGCCCGGATGCTGGCGACCGCTGAGCACGAGGAGACGTACACCCTGCGCAGGCTGCGCGTCAGCCATGGGCAGCCGGTCGCCGCCGAGCAGCTCTTCGTGCCGGCGTCGTCGGTCCCCGAGCTGTCGGCCATAGACGCGCCCTCCGGAGCGGCGCGCGCCCGCGCGGTGCTCCGCGAGCTCCAGCGCCTCGATCTGGACGGCCAGGACCGTGCGGTGGAGCTGGGATCCGCCCGCGCCGACGACGCGAGGGAACTCGACCGGCTGCCCGGCTCACCGGTGCTGGTCGTCACCACCCGGTACTTCTCCCAGGGCAGGACCGCGGCCGTCACCCTGGCGACCTACCGGGCCGACACCTGCCGGCTCACCTTCGGGGACTCCGGCGATGTGCAGATCAGCCACCACGGTGAGGAGCGCCGCGCCTCCTGAGCCCCTGTGCTTTCGGAGCCTTTCGCGAGGCTCCCGAGTGACTGAGCTGTGCCTTCCGGGACGCCCGCGAGGCTCCCAAGCGACCTGTGCCCTTCCGAGCGACCTGTGCCTCCGGGCCCCGCCCGCGAGGCTCCCAAGCGATCCGCGCCTCTCGCGAGACTCTCCCGAGTGACCCGTATCCTTCAAGCCACCCGCGAGGCTTCTGAGCGACCCGTTGGCCTTCAGAGCCACCCGTATCTTTCAAGCCACCCGCGAGGCTCCCGAGCTGCCCCTGCCTCCTGGGCCGCCCCTGTGATCCGCTCCCGGCGAGACGGCGGGAAGCCCCCGGCCGTCAGGAGCCGCCGCGCCCCGCGTGGAAGACATCCCCGAGGGCGCCCCACGACAGGCGCACCCGACAGACGCACCCCGCACCACCCGCACGGCCCTGCACCATCCGCACGGCCCGCCGCGCCGAGCCCTGGAAAGCGCCCCGCTCAGCGGCGGGCCGTCACCGTGCTCTCCACCGCGAACAGCTCTTCCTCGACATGATCGAGCGCCAGCCGCAGCGCCCCCGTCGCCACCGCGGCCTCCCGCAGCAGGGAGAGCGCCACCCGAGGCGGTCGCAGACAGTACCGCGCCAGCTCGTCCCGGAGCGGATCGAGCACACCGTCGATCCCGGCCGCCCAGCCGCCGACCACCACCAGCTCCGGATCGAGCGCCAGCACCAGCGCCGCCACATCGTGCACCAGCCGCTGAATGAACCGCTCCACCGCCGCCTGGGCCCGGGCGTCGCCCTGCTTGGCCAGCGTGAAGACCTGCGCCACCGCGTGCTCGTCGAGCGGATGCAGTGGCTCGTCCGTCGTCGACAGCAGCTTCTCCGGGGTCGCCTCGCGCCCCAGCAGATGCAGCGCGCCTATCTCGCCCGCCGCGCCCCCGAAGCCACGGTGCAGCCGTCCGCCGATCAGCGCCCCCGCCCCCGGGCTCAGCCCGGCCAGCACGAAGACGACGTCGTCGGAGTCCTTCGCCGACCCCTTCCAGTGCTCGGCGACCGCCGCCGCGTTGGCGTCGTTCTCCACCAGCACCGGACAGCGGAACGAGCGCTGGAGCCGCTGCCCGAGCGGCAGCCCGGTCCAGCCCGGCAGCGCCGTCCCCAGCCGGACCGTCCCATCGGTCTCCACGATGCCCGGCGACCCGACGCCGACCGCCCGCAGATTGGTCCGCGGCACCCCGGCCCGTCGCAGCACATCCGCGATCACCTGCCGCACCCGCTCCAGCCGGTCGTCCGCCGAAGCGCTCTCCGACACCTCGCGGGACCCTGCCCCGATGATGCGCCCGTCCAGCCCGGACACCAGCGCGGCGACCCGGTGCGGACCTATCTCCACGCCGAGCAGATGGCCCGCCTCGACCCGGAACCGGAAGCGTCGCGCCGGGCGGCCCTGACGGCGTGCCTCGCCCTCCTCGGGCACCGACTCGCTCACCAGACCCGCCTCGATGAGCCCCTCGATCACGCCCTCGACCGTCGGCCGGGACAACCCCGTGAGCCGTGTCAGATCCGTGAGCGTGGGGGAGCCGGCGCCTCGCAGCGCATGCAGTACCACCGCGGAGTTGATCCGCCGCAGCAGCGACGGATCACCGCCGGTCAGCCGCCCCACCATGTGTCCTTCCAGCCCTCGCTCGCGCAGCTCGGGCGTGTGTGTCTGCCGGATCGTACTCGCTGGGCCGTATGACGTGCACGATCGGTGCACGGGGTGCAACGCGACCCCCTCCGCGGGCGGGCGGCGGAAACCGCCGCCGACGCCGCCGACCCCGCCCCCGTACCGTCCGCGGCCCGCGCCGGTCCACCGGTCCAGGTCCTAAACGGACGCCTCCGCGGCTGCCCGCAGCCGTCCGAACTCCGCCGCCATCGACTCGGTCGTCCAGTGCGCGTTCAGCCCGCTCGGATTGGGCAGCACCCAGATCCGCGTCTCGCCGATCAGGCTCTCCTGCGGCCCGATGCGCGCCTTTCGCTCGCCGAACGCCGTGCGGTACGCCGTGACCCCGACCACCGCGAGCCACCGGGGCCGCAGCAGCTCCGTCTTGGCCCGCAGCAGCCGCCCGCCCTCCCGGAGCTCCTCGGCGCTCAGCTCATCGGCGCGCGCGGTGGCCCGGGCCACCACATTGGTGATCCCGAGGCCGTACGTCAGCAGCTCCCGCTGCTCCGACGGCTTCAGCAGCCGGGGCGTGAACCCCGACCGCTGGAGCACCGGCCAGAAGCGGTTGCCCGGACGGGCGAAGTGATGGCCGGTCGCCGCCGACATCAGCCCCGGATTGATCCCGCAGAACAGTACGGAGAGCCCGTCCGCCACCACATCGTCGACGACCCGGTCACGGGCAGCCGCCTCCTCCTCGGGCTTCAGAGGATCGACCCCGGGGTGTAACCGGCCGCGGCGGGGTGCCGCTCGGTGACCTCCTCGATCCGGGCGACCACGGCCGCGACCTGACCGGCCGCCGCACCCGTGAAGGACAGCTTGTCCGCCATCAGCGCGTCCAGCTCCGCCCGGTCCAGCGGAATCCGCTCGTCCGCCGCGAGCCTGTCGAGCAGCTCATTGCGCTCCGCGCCCTGCTCCCGCATCGCCAGCGCGGCGGCGACCGCGTTCTCCTTGATCGCCTCGTGCGCCTCCTCGCGGCCCACTCCGGCCCGCACCGCGCCCATCAGCACCTTGGTGGTGGCGAGGAACGGCAGATAGCGGTCGAGCTCCCGCGCGATCACGGCCGGGAACGCGCCGAACTCGTCCAGCACCGTCAGAAACGTCTCCAGCAGCCCGTCGAGGGCGAAGAACGCGTCCGGCAGGGCCACCCGGCGCACCACGGAACAGGACACATCGCCCTCGTTCCACTGGTCGCCCGCGAGCTCGCCCGTCATCGAGGCGTAGCCCCGCAGAATCACCGTCAGCCCGTTCACCCGCTCACAGGAACGGGTGTTCATCTTGTGCGGCATCGCCGACGAGCCGACCTGACCCGGCTTGAAGCCCTCGGTGACCAGCTCGTGCCCCGCCATCAGCCGGATCGTCTTGGCGAGCGAGGAAGGACCGGCGGCCAGCTGCACCAGCGCCGACACCACGTCGTAGTCGAGCGAACGGGGGTAGACCTGGCCGACCGAGGTGAAGGCCCGCGCGAACCCGAGATGACCGGCGATCCGCCGCTCCAGCTCGGCGAGGTCCGACGCGTCGCCGCCCAGCAGATCCAGCATGTCCTGCGCCGTGCCCACCGGGCCCTTGATCCCGCGCAGCGGATAGCGGGCCAGCAGCTCCTCCAGCCGCCAGTACGCCACCAGCAGCTCGTCGGCCACCGTCGCGAAACGCTTGCCGAGGGTCGTGGCCTGCGCGGCCACATTGTGCGAACGCCCGGCCATCACCAGCTCGGCGTACTCGGCGGAGAGCCGGCCCAGCCGGGCCAGCACCGCTACCGAGCGGTCCCGCACCAGCTCCAGCGACAGCCGGATCTGGAGCTGCTCCACATTCTCGGTCAGATCGCGGGAGGTCATGCCCTTGTGGATCTGCTCATGGCCCGCGAGGGCGTTGAACTCCTCGATCCGCGCCTTCACATCGTGGCGGGTGACCTTCTCACGCTCGGCGATCGACGCCAGATCGACCTGGTCGAGCACCCGCTCGTAGTCGTCGATGGCGGCTTCCGGCACCTCGATGCCGAGATCCTTCTGGGCGCGCAGCACCGCGAGCCAGAGCTGACGCTCCAGCCTCACCTTCTGCTCGGGGGACCAGAGGGCCGCCAGCTCCACAGAGGCATAGCGGCCGGCCAGGACATTGGGGATACGGGGCTTCGCAGACAGAGCAGTCACACGGACAGAGTCTACTGGCGGTTTACGCAGGCCAGCGCCCCGGTCCCGGTTGTACGTTGCTACGAGAGCACGGGCGGGATCCGCGACGGCGAAGCCCCGGACAGAGCGAAGGCCCCAGGCAGGGCGAAGGTCCCAGCCGAGGCGAAGGCCGAGCCCCACCCGACACGCCCCCACCCGACACGCCCCGGGCCGCCCTACGCGGACGGCGGCTCGTACGGCAGCAGCTCGGGCCGTTTCGGCACAAGCCCATCCCCGGAGGACCGCCCCGTCAGCCGCCGCCCTATCCACGGGCCCAGATGGCGGCGGGCGAACCGCAGATCCGCCGCCCGCCGCGCGGTCCAGCGCTCCGGGGCCGCCGGGGGCAGCGGGGACCGCCAGTCGTCCTCCGCGCCGAGACCGAGCGTCTGCCAGACCGCCTCGGCCACCCGCCGGTGCCCCTCCGCCGTCAGATGCAGCCGGTCCGCGTCCCAGAGCCGGGGATCGCCGAGCGCCCCCGAGCCGTAGAGATCCACGACCAGCGCGCCATGCCGGGCGGCCAGCTCGTCCACATGGGCGAAGAGCTCCTCCATCCGGGGGCGGAACCGTGCCAGCACCGGGCCCGTACGGCCGGGGCTGCGCATCAGCACCAGCCGTCCGCACGACGGCGCGAGCGTCTCCACGGCCTCTTCCAGCAGCCCCCGCACCCTGCCCATGTCGCATGCCGGGCGCAGCGTGTCGTTGAGGCCGCCCACCAGCGTCACCACATCCGCCCGCATTCCCGCGGCGACCGGGACCTGCTCGTCGACGATCTGGCGGATGAGCTTTCCGCGTACCGCGAGGTTTGCGTAACGGAACCCCGGGCTGCGGGCGGCCAGCCGGGCCGCGAGCAGATCCGCCCAGCCCCGGTAGGAGCCGTCCGGCAGAAGGTCGGACATGCCTTCGGTAAAGGAATCGCCTACCGCGACAAAGCTTGTGTAGTCGGCACTCATCTCCATGGCGAGGTGATCCTACCGCCGGTAAGGTCCCTCGGTCCGGTATCACGGCCCATGGCGAACGGCCCGGGCCCCCGCGAGGGGACCCGGGCCGTTCACCGTGGTGCCGCCGGGATCAGTCGCGGGTGCCGACCAGCTCCCGCAGCACATCCTCCATGGTCACCAGGCCCTCCGGCGTACCGTCCTCGTCGAGGACCGCCGCCAGATGGGTACGGCTGCGGCGCATCGCGGTCAGGACGTCGTCCAGCGGCGTCGTCGCCCGAACCCGGGCGATCGGCCGCATGGCCGAGACCGGGAAGGCCACATCGCGCGGAGCCGCGTCCAGGGCGTCCTTCACATGGAGATAGCCCAGGATGCCGCGGCCCGGGTCGACCACGGGGAAACGGGAGAAACCGGACTCGGCGGAGAGCCGCTCCAGCTGCTCCGGGGTGGTCCCGACCCCGGCGTACACCACCTGCTCGATCGGCATGATCACGTCATGCACCGGTCGGCGGCCCAGCTCCAGCGCATCGCGCAGCCGTTCCGCCGAACGGTCGTCCAGCAGGCCCGCGTCGCCCGCGTCCGCCACCATCCGGGCGAGCTCGTCGTCCGAGAAGGTGGCGGCGACCTCGTCCTTGGCCTCCACCCGCAGCAGCTTGAGCAGCGTATTGGCGAACGCGTTGATCGTGAAGATCACCGGACGCAGCGCCCTCGCCACGGCCACCAGCGGCGGCCCCAGCAGCAGCGCACTGCGCGTCGGCTCGGCGAGCGCGATGTTCTTGGGCACCATCTCGCCCAGGAGCATATGAAGATAGGTCGCCAGCGACAGCGCGATCACGAACGAGATCGGATGGATGGCGCCCTCGGGCACTCCCAGCGCGTGGAAGACCGGCTCCAGCAGATGGGCGATCGCCGGCTCGGCGACGATGCCCAGGATCAGGGTGCAGAGCGTGATCCCGAGCTGGGCCGCCGCCAGCAGCGCCGACACATGCTCCAGACCCCACAGCACACTGCGGGCACGCCGGTTCCCGGCCTCCGCCGCCGGCTCGATCTGACTGCGGCGGACGGAGATCAGCGCGAACTCCGCCCCCACGAAGAAGGCATTGACCACCAGGGTCAGAAAACCGATGAACAGCTGAACCGCGATCATCGCCCGGCCCCCTCGGTGCGGTCGGACCCCTGGGCGGACGCCGTCGACGGAAGGGGCGCGTGCATCAGCACCCGCGCCGCCCGCCGCCCGGACGCGTCGACCACATCGAGCCGCCAGCCCTCCAGATCGATCCGGTCGCCCTCTGCCGGAATACGGCCCAGCTCGGTGGCGACCAGCCCGGCGAGCGTCTCGTAAGGGCCCTCCGGAACCTTCAGACCGACCTGCTCCAGCTGGTCGGTACGGGCCGCGCCGTCGGCGGACCACAGCGAACGGCCGTCCGCGTCCGCACCGGCCGGAGCCAGATCCGGAGTCTCATGCGGATCGTGCTCGTCACGCACCTCGCCGACGACCTCCTCGACGATGTCCTCCATCGTGACCACACCGGCGGTGCCGCCGTACTCGTCGATCACGATGGCCATCGTGGACCGGCCGCCGAGCCGGTCCATCAGCTTGTCCACGGTCAGCGTCTCCGGCACCAGCAACGGCTCGCGCAGCACCTCGGCCACGCTCCGCCGGGGGCGCAGCTCGGCCGGGACCGCCAGCACGTCCTTGATGTGGGCGATCCCCACGACGGTGTCGAGACTGCCCCGGTAGACGGGGAAGCGGGAGAGCCCGGTGGCCCGGGTGGCGTTGGCGACGTCCTCCGCCGTCGCCTGCACCTCCAGCGCCGTGACCTGGACCCGCGGGGTCATCACATTCTCGGCGGTCAGCTCCGCGAGGCTGAGGGTGCGCACGAACAGCTCGGCGGTGTCCGCCTCCAGCGCGCCCTCCTTCGCGGAGTGCCGGGCGAGCGCCACCAGCTCCTGCGGGCTGCGCGCGGAGGCCAGCTCCTCGGTCGGCTCCATGCCGAGCCGGCGCAGAATGCGGTTGGCGGTGTTGTTGAGATGGCTGATCAGCGGTTTGAACGCGGCGGTGAACAGCCGCTGCGCCGGGCCCACGGCCTTCGCGACGGCCAGCGGCGAGGAGATGGCCCAGTTCTTGGGCACCAGCTCGCCGACGACCATCAGCACCACCGTGGAGAGCGCGGTGCCGATGACCAGGGCGACCGAGGAGGCGACCGAGGGGGAGAGGCCGAGATCCTCGACCGGGCCCTGGATCAGCTTGGAGATCGACGGCTCGGAGAGCATGCCGACGACCAGATTGGTCACGGTGATGCCGAGCTGCGCGCCGGAGAGCTGGAAGGTGAGGCCCCGTACCGCTTTGAGGGCGCTCGCCGCGCCGCGCTCGCCGCGCTCGGCGGCACGTTCGAGGTCGGCGCGCTGGACGGTGGTGAGGGAGAACTCCGCCGCGACGAAGACGCCGCAGGCGAGTGAGAGCAGCACCGCCACGAACAGGAGGAGCACTTCGGTCATCGGGTCACCTCCGTCCCATGATCCGGGAGGGGCGCGAGGCGTGCTCGATGTCTGCTACTGGGAGGCTCGTCCATGGACGGACGCTCACACCTTTCGTACGGAGAGTGATGGTCCCCCCATCGTAAAGGATCAGCAAAGTCCTACGGCGGGAAGGGTGCTACCAGACTATCCGGACGGCCGGGCCCCGGCTGAGCCGAGGACCCGGCGGGAAGCCTCAGGCGGACCCGGCAGCGCATCTCAGACGTACGGCTTCACCCAGCGTCGCCAGTGGTTCTCACGCCGGTATCCGGCCGCCGCCCAGGCCCGCTGCGCCCGGTCGTTCTCCTCCAGCACCATCGCGTCGCCGCGCCGCCCGCCCAGCCGGGTGAAACGCTCCTCGGCGGCCTCCAGCAGCGCCGTCGCGACCCCCTGCCGGCGGTGGGAGGGATGGACGGCGAGCCGGTACAGCGAGCAGCGCCAGCCGTCCCAGCCGGCGATCACCGAGCCCACCAGCTTCCCGTCGCGCTCGGCCAGGATCAGCGCTCCGGGGTCGCGGTCGATGAGCCGGGTGACGCCGTCCACATCGTCCGTGATGCTCGTGCCCTCGGCGGCTTCGGCCCAGAAGGCGAGCACGGTCCCGGCCTCATCGGCCCCGGCGGTACGTATACGCAGGTTGTTCATGATCAGAGCCAAGCACGCACCGCTCGGCCGGAGCCACCGGTTTCGGCCGCCGCCGCCGTGTCCGGTCACTCCCCGCGCAGCAGCGCCACCACCGGAGCGAACGACTCCAGATAAGGGTCGAGAACGGTGAACGAGGTGAAGCCGTACCGCTCGCGCAGGGCGCGCAGCCGGTCCGCGATCACCTCGGCCGTCCCGATCGCCATCACCGGCAGTTCCAGCGCCCGCGCTGTGGTCAGCCCGCGCAGCTGCGGCGTCCGCGCCAGCAGCTCCCGGACCACCGCCTCGGGGTCGTCGGTGACCGTGGGGGTCTGGATCAGAAGATTCAGCTCCAGCTCATCGGCCCGGTCCCCGGCCAGTGCGCGGTAGGCGGCGATCCGCTCGTCCAGCTCCCCGGGGCTCAGCGGGATCAGCCCGTCGGCGCTCTCGCGTGCCCCGGTGAGCGCGACGGTGTCCGCGTACTCCACCGCGAGCCTCAGCACCCGGTCCCCGTTCCCGGCGATCACCAGCGGCGGACGGGGCCGCTGTGACACCTGGGGGAGATGCGACGGATCGGAGAGCAGCCGGTCCAGTTCCTCGACCGTACGGCGCAGATGATCCACCCGGCCGCCGCGGCTGAGGAAGGGGATACCGGCCCGCTCGTGCTCCTCCCGCACATAGCCCGTGCCGAGGCCGACCTCCAGCCGGCCGCCGGTCAGCCCGTCCACGGTGGCGATCTCCCGGGCCAGCAGAGCCGGATTCCAGAAACCGGCATTGAGGACCAGGGTGCCCAGCCGGACCCGCTCCGTCGCCGAGGCCGCGGCCACCAGCGCCGGGAAAGGGGCCGGCATGCCCAGGTGATCGGGCACCTGGATGAGGTCATAGCCGAGCTCCTCGGCGCGGCGGCACTTCTCGCGCCACTGCGCGCCATCGGCCGGCGCCAGCATGTTCACAGAGAAACGGAACGGCCTGGACAAGGGCACTCCTCTGATCCCGGGCGCGGCGGCCTCTCCGATGACCGATGGCCGGCCGCCGCCGACTCCCGTACGGCTCACCGACATTAGGTCGTGTCTTCAAAGTCCCGTCTGTCTGCCGTGCCCTGGCACCGCACCTCGCTGCGTTGTCGTCGGTCGCCGATGCTCCGCATGGACTCCCTCCTCCGCCTTGCGATGCACGGCACCAGACCCCGCCAGACCCTCCCCCTGGGCTTCGCCCGGGGGGACCCCCATCCGGGCGGACGACGCTACTTCGAAGACACTCCCTCCGCCCGGCGACCCGGGGCCAGACCGCGTCGTCATGCGCCGGTGACAGGCGCGGAGGGTTACGTCACGTGGGCCGGTCCCCGGTGAAGGGACGGCGGGCGACCCCCAGCACACACGGCGAGGCCGGCACCTGGATGCCGCGCTCCGGTATCCGCAGCCGCCGGTACACGCCCAGCTCGAAACCGGCCGCCCCGATCTCCGCCACCGTGTCCCGGGCGGTGTGACAGCCGCCGAACAGCAGCGGCCACACCGTGCGGTCGACCACCCGCTGAAGGCGGGCCAGACCCTTGCTCTGGGCCTGGCAGTGCTCGAAGAACCGCAGCTCACCGCCCGGTCGCAGGACCCGCATCAGCTCGGCCAGCGAACGGGGCAGATCCCGTACGGAACAGAGCACCAGCGAGCAGACGGCGCCGTCGAAGGCCTCGCTCTTGACCGGCAGGGCCTCCGCCGCGCCCGGCACCACATCGACCGGGACCCCGGCCCGGCCCGCCGACTGGAGCGCCAGCGCGCGCAGGGTGCGCTCCGGTTCGATCGCGACCACCTCGGAGACGGCGGAGGGGTAGTGCGCGAAATTCAGTCCATTGCCCGCGCCGATCTCGATGATCCGGCCGCTCAGCCCGGCCAGCAGCTCATCGCGGTGGGCCGCGATGCCCGCCCCGCTGTCCGCCGCGACGCTGAACCCGGCGTAGAACCGCGCGAACACCGGGTGATGGACGGCGTCCCTGGGCACTCCCGCGCCACGCCTGCGCATCGCTGCCTCCTCGGACGGCGGGTGCGGCCTCTCCCGTTCATTCTCCCCCCGCACCGCGAAGGAGTCACCCGCCCGGGTGGCCGCCTGTCCCACGGCGCGGCCTCAGAGCACGGCGCGGTTCGTCCCACGGCGGGGCTCGTCCCTCAGCGAGGCTCGCGGCCCGGTGCGGCTCAGAGCACGGCGGCAGCCGCCATCGGGCCGGGGTGCGCCGCCGAGGTGAAGGCGTCCGCGTCCCACCCCCCGCCCAGGGCCGGCGCGAACCACTGGGCCGCCCGCGCCCGGAAGTCCTCGGGCGTCAGCAGCCCGGCACCCTGGGGCACGGCGCCGAGCAGCGGCGCTCCGGCCGCGTCCGGCAGATCCAGCAGATTGCACCGTGCGGCGAGATCGGGCCGCTCAGGCCAGCTGCCGACCACGACGCCGAGCTGATCGAGCCCGCGCGTCCGCAGCGCCTCACCGGTCAGCGCCGCCGAGTTGAGCGTGCCGAGCCCCGCCGCCGCGACCACCAGCACCGGAGCGCCGAGCAGCCGTGCCGTGTCGGCGAGCGTGCCGCCGTCGTCGTCGAACCGTACGAGCAGTCCGCCCGCGCCCTCGACGAGCACCAGGTCGTACCGTTCGGCGAGCCGGGCGACGGCGTCGGCCGCATCCGCCGCCCGCACCCCGCCCCGTCCGGCGCGGCGCGCGGCGGTGGCGGGCGCGAGCGGCTCGGGGAACCGCGCCAGCTCCAGCGTGCGCACCTCCCCGCAGAGCCGCCGCACCTCCTCCAGATCCCCTGGCTCCCCCGTGCCGACACCGGTCTGCGCGGGCTTCACCACCGCGACCCGGCGGCCTCCCTCCCGCGCGAGGGCGGCGAGCCCCGCCGTGACGACGGTCTTGCCGATGCCGGTCCCGGTTCCGGAGACCACGATGACGGACACGACTGCTGCTCTGCCTCTCTCTGGTTCGCTCTGGTTCTCACCCGGTCGGCTCCCCGGCACGGGGAGCCGACTCACCCCGCGGCTGCCGACGCGCACACAGCCTCGCAGACCCGCCCGAGGTCCGCGTCGTCCATCACATACGGCGGCATCACATAGATCAGGTCCCGGAACGGCCGCAGCCACACCCCGGCCCGTACCGCCGCCCCGGTCGCCGCGGCCAGGTCCACCTCGTGGTCCAGCTGTACGACGCCGATGCCGCCCAGGACGCGTACCTCCCGCACCCCCGGCAGCTTCCCGGCCTCCGCCAGCCCCTCCCCGAGGCCCGACTCCAGGCGTTTGACCTCCTGGGCCCAGTCCTGTCCGAGCAGCAGATCGATCGAGGCCCCCGCCACCGCGGCGGCGAGCGGGTTGGCCATGAACGTCGGCCCGTGCGCCAGCACCGGGACCTCGCCGCGCGAGATCCCGTCCGCGACGGCGGAGGTGCACAGGGTCGCCGCCATCGACAGATAGCCGCCCGTCAGCGCCTTGCCCAGACACATCACATCCGGCGAGACCCCGGCCTGTCCGGCCGCGAACAGCGTCCCGGTACGCCCGAACCCCGTGGCGATCTCGTCGAAGACCAGCAGCACCCCGTGCTCGTCGCACGCCTCCCGCAGCACCCGCAGATACCCGGGGGAGTGGAAGCGCATGCCCCCCGCGCCCTGCACCACCGGCTCCACGATCACGGCCGCCAGCTCATGGGCGTGCCGGGCGACCGCCGCCCGCAGCGTCTTCGCGTACGCCTCGTCGAACCCGGCGGGCGGCGCGTCGGCGAAGAGCTGGCGCGGCAGCACCCCCGACCAGAGCCGGTGCATTCCGCCGTCGGGGTCGCAGACCGCCATCGGCTGCCAGGTGTCCCCGTGGTAGCCGCCGCGCCAGGTGAGCAGGCGCCGCTTCTCGGGGCGGCCCAGCGAACGCCAGTGCTGGAGGCACATCTTGACCGCGACCTCGACCGCCACCGAGCCCGAGTCGGACAGGAACACATGGCGCAGCGGCTCGGGGGTGATCTCCACCAGCCGGGCCGCCAGCCGCACGGCCGGCTCATGGGTCAGCCCGCCGAACATCACATGGCTCATCCGCTCCAGCTGGGTGCGGGCCGCCTCGTTGAGCACGGGGTGGTTGTAGCCGTGGATCGCCGACCACCACGACGACATGCCGTCGATCAGCTCATGCCGCCCGTGCGCGGGTTCGGCCAGTCGCAGCCGTACGCCCGAAGCCGACGCCACCACCAGCGGATCGGCACGGCCCGGCATCGGGCTGTACGGATGCCACACATGCGCCCGGTCCAGCTCCAGCAGTTCACCGACCGGGAGGGGGCCGGGGGCGGTGAGCGGCTCAGGCATTGGGGGCGAGATCCGTTCCGGCGCCGCGGCGGCGCACGGTCACCAGATCCGTCCGCGCGGCGGGAGCCTCGTCCGCCGGCTCGACCGGCTGTTCCGTCGGCGCGTCGGCCGCGCTTCCGCTGCCGCACACCGAGCCGCAGCCGCCGCGCTCCCGGTGCTCGGGGAGGGTGGCCGTGCCCGCGCCCTCCACCTCGAAGCCCGCGTCGGCGATCATGTCCAGATCCGCCTTGCCGGCCTGGCCCTCGCTGGTCAGATAGTCGCCCAGGAAGATCGAGTTCACCAGGTGCAGCGCGAGCGGCTGCATCGAGCGCAGATGCACCTCGCGTCCGCCCGCGAGCCGTACCTCCACATCGGGGCAGACGAACCGCACCATCGCCAGAATCCGCAGACAGCGCTGCGGCGTCAGATTCCACTCCTTGGCCAGCGGAGTGCCCTCGAAGGGGATCAGAAAGTTCACCGGCACCGAGTCCGGGTCCAGCTCGCGCAGCGAGAAGACCACGTCGACCAGGTCCTCATCCGCCTCGCCCATGCCCGCGATCAGCCCGGAGCAGGCCGAGAGCCCCGCCGCCTGCGCCTGGTGGACCGTGTCCACCCGGTCCGCGTAGGTGTGGGTGGTGGTGATGTCCCCGTAGGTCCCCTCGGAGGTGTTGAGATTGTGGTTGTACGCGTCCGCTCCCGCGTCCCGCAGCCGCTCGGCCTGGCCCGCGGAGAGCAGCCCGAGACAGGCGCACACCTCGACGTCCTCGTTCTGCTCCTTGATCGCCTCGATGGTCTTCGAGACGCGGTCCACATCCCGGTCGGTCGGGCCCCGGCCGCTCGCCACCAGACAGACGCGCTTCGCGCCGCCCGCGACCCCGGCCGCCGCGGCCTCCGACGCCTCGTGCGGCTTGAGCCAGGTGTACTTCAGGATCTCCGCCTTGGACCCGAGCCGCTGGGAGCAGTAGGAGCAGTCCTCGGGGCACAGCCCCGATTTGAGATTGACGAGATAGTTCAGTTTCACCCGCCGTCCGAACCACTGACGGCGTACCCTCCCCGCCGCGGCCACCACGTCGAGCAGCTCGTCGTCGGAGGTCGCCAGTACGGCGAGCGCCTCTTCACGGGTCGGCGGCTCGCGCCGCAGCCCCTTCTCCACCAGCGTGTTCAGCAGGTCCATGACGCCGATCCTGGCGCACGGGAGACGCCCGGGGAAAGGTGGAACCCCACAACAGACCCTGGCCGACGTGTGTGCAGGACCACATTCGCCGTGCGGACGGCCCCGGCTAGGGTCTGTGCGCTGCCTACAAAAAGCCCTTCGCGCCACCGAATCCGTCAATCCCCCGGTGCCCCGGGGACCTTCGCACCGGAAGAGGCCCGACGACCATGACCCAGGATCCTTTCGAGTGGATCGAGGACGAGTCGCGCCGTCGTGAGCGGGCGGGCCTCACCCGGGTGCTCCGGCCCCGTACCGCCGGGGCCCGGCCGCTCGATCTGGCCGGGAACGACTATCTGGGCCTGACCCGCCATCCGGAGATCACCGGGGCGGCGGCCGAGGCGGCCCACCGCTGGGGCGCGGGCGCCACCGGCTCCCGGCTGGTCACCGGCAGCACCGCGCTCCACGCCGAACTCGAAGCCGAACTGGCCGCGTTCTGCGGATTCGAGGCCGCGCTGGTGCTGGCCTCCGGCTACGCGGCCAATCTCGCCGCGGTGACCGCGCTCAGCGGGCGGGAGTCGCTCATCGTCTCCGACGCGGGCAATCACGCCTCCATCGTGGACGGCTGCCGGCTGTCGCGCGCCCGGACCGCGATCGCCGCGCACACCGACCCGGACGCGGTGGGCAAGGCGCTCGACGCCGAGCCGGGGCGGCGCGCGCTCGTGGTCACGGACTCGGTCTTCTCGGTGGACGGGGACGTGGCTCCGCTGGCCGCGCTCGCCGAGCTCTGCCGGGCGCGCGGCGCGGCGCTGCTGGTGGACGACGCGCACGGTCTCGGCGTACTCGGCGACGGCGGGCGGGGCGCGCTCCACGCGGCGGGTATCGCGGGCGGCGCGGGGGTGGTCGCCACGCTCACCCTCTCCAAGTCGCTGGGCAGCCAGGGCGGTGCGGTCCTCGGACCGGCCAGGGTGATCGGCCATCTGGTCAACACCGCCCGGACCTTCATCTTCGACACCGGTCTGGCCCCGGCCGCCGCCGGAGCGGCGCTGGCCGCGCTGCGGCTGCTGAAGCGCGAGCCGGAGCGCGCGGACCGGGTGCGCTCAGCCGCGGGAGCGCTCCACCGCGGTCTCACGGCACGGGGTCTGACGGCCGTCCGGCCCGACGCCGCCGTGGTCTCCGTACGGGCGCCGTCGCCCGAGGCGGCGGTGGAGTGGGCGGCGCGGTGCGGGGCCGCCGGTCTCGCCGTCGGCTGTTTCCGTCCTCCGTCGGTGCCGGACGGCATCTCGCGGCTGCGGTTGACGGCCCGCGCCGATCTGACCGGCCCGCAGATCGCACATGCGGTCTCGACGGTCGCCGGGACCGCGCCGCCCGACGCGGTGGGCGCTCGGATGCTCTGAGCCGGATGGGGGGTGTCCCTGACGATCCTGCACGCCACGTCGCAGAGTTCACCGTTTTGAGCGACAGATATCTGCACATCTTGGTGGATCGCCGCATCCGGGGACACGAGGAATGGCAGTCTGGCGGCCAGCGCAATCCGTGGCCGCCCGCGTCATTCCCCGGCTTCGAGTTCGGAGCCCGGCCGCGGTGGGGAAGGGAAGCGTCGCCATGGCAGACATCCGGGAAGCCTCCGTCACTCTGCCGAGCGATCCCGCCTCGGTGGCCGCGGCACGGAGATTCGCCGCCGACGTCGTCGCGGAGTGGGGACTGCCGGCCGGCGGCGATCCCGTCCACACCGTCAGGCTGATCGTCTCGGAACTCGCCACCAACGCCGTGCAGCACACCTTCGGACAGTCGCCCGCCTTCACGGTCGATCTGGCGCTGGAGCTGGGCGACGGGCTGCGCATCGGGGTGACCGACAGCCATCCGCGCCAGCCGCAGCGGCTGCCCGCGGCGGTACGCCAGGACAACGGCCGCGGCATGGCGATCGTCCGCAGCCTCACGGCGGAGGGCAGGGGGAGACTCACCGTCACCCCCACCCCGCAGGGCGGCAAAACGGTCTGGATCGCGCTGCCCTGGGCCGCCCCGGCCCACAGCTGAGAGCGCGCGCCACCGGCCCTGCGCGCGCCACCGGCCCTGCGCGCGCCACCGGTCCCGCTCGTCCTGGCGGTCCTGCGTGTGCGCGCCGGTCCTGCACGGAACCGCCGGTCCCGCGCATCCCGGCGGTCCCGTGCGGCCCGCCGGGGCCTTCACGGGATCGCCGGGAGACCGTCAGCCCACCCGGCCGTATCTGACGTTCTTGCTCCAGATCTTGTCCAGCTTCACCCAGGAACCCCGCTTGGGCGAGTGCCAGATCTTTCCCTTCCCGGCGTAGATGCCGACGTGGTAGACGTACCCGCCGGAGTGGAAGAAGACCAGATCACCGGCCTTGCGCCCGGACGCCGACACCCGCTTGGTCCGGTTGTACTGCTGCTGTGCCGTGCGCGGGAGCTTCTTGCCCGCCTTCTTGTACGAGTAGAGGGTCAGCCCGGAGCAGTCGAAGCGAGAGGGCCCGGTGCCGCCGTACCGGTACGGCGAGCCCTTCTTCGACGCCGCCACCTCAAGCGCCTTGCCCGCGTGGGAGGACGCGGCCTGCGCCTCGGGGGTACCCCCGGGCACCAGGAGCGAACCGCCCATGGCGGCGAGGGTGAGGGCCGAGACGGCCCCCGCGCGGCTCATCAGAAACGGGACGTTTGTCTGCGCACTCATGCGCAACCCTTCGTCAGCCGCCTGTGAAGGATGACCTGTCGGGTTCGGGCGGACGAAGGTGCCCGGCCGCTTGACGCGGCTTCACCCCGAGGGACTGCCGGATGCCGGCTGCCCCGTACTGCCTGGGTCCTCCACTCCTGCCGAAGCACTTCCTGTCGACCAGTCATCCGAAGCGGCGGCAGGACTCGGCGTCCGCCCGGACCGCCCCGCCGAGGTGACGGGGGCTTGTCGTCCCAGGGATCTTGACCCACGGCATGGCGAAATTCCGAGCAGAAACGGCGATATGTGAGTTTTACCACCCTTGCTCTGTTCAGGTGGACATGGCCGGGAAGGGGTCCGGCCCACGACACCTGAGCATGCCCGTACCAGCGGCGGAATAGTGCATTCCGCAAGATCGTCCTTCATGATGCGCAACTCGACCGCAAATGCAAAGGGAGCCGTGCATACATCAAATGGGCCAGTCCTCCTGGTACCCGAATGGCGGTTGACGCGGTCCGGAATCAGACCCTCGGGCCTCGGAGACGAGCGGGAGCCCGCTCCGGTATGTGACCGGAGCGGACTCCCGCTCGATGGCGACCGCTCGCCGCGGTGCGGAGGGCGTTACGCGGTGCGGAGGGCGAACTTCTTCGCCTGCGCCCGTCGCTTCGGTTCGAACGCGTCGACCGCGCCCGCACCCTCACCCGGACTGTCGTTCCAGCCCTGGATCTTCCGTGCGACGCCCTTCAGCTTCGGGTGACCGGGCTTGAGCGCGATCTCGAAGTGGGACTCCTTGGGCGTGCTCAGATCACCGCCCCACACCACGGCTCCGTCCAGCTCCACCAGGATGTCCCGGACGATCACCAGTTCCCGCGGGTACAGACCGCCCTTGACGCCCACCGGGTAGCCCTCCGGGCGGATCGCTATCGCCGTGCCGGACAGATAGTTCGACTCGTACCGCGCGCGGGTCCGGCGCGACCGGGTGTGGCCGTGCACATCCCCCCGCCGGAGCTGGTCGATCTCGTAGTGGAAGCGGCGGGCCACATGCAGCAGGATCACGGCCGTGTCGCCGCCGGCGAGGCGCACGGTGCGACCGCTGCCCTCGATGGCGAACTCCTCGGCCTCTTCCAGCACCGGCCAGCCGTTCGCCGACCGGTTTCCCCGCCACACCCCGGACGCCGCCGGGGCGGCGGCAGCCGCGGGACCGGCCGCGCCGAGCGACCCGAGTACTGCCACACCGGCCGCCGCGCCGGTGGCGCCGACGAACCGGCGCCGTGAGAATTCGCGAACCATCACGACTTTTCCCTCCTCATTCTCAGACGGGAGGCCGCAGACCACACGGCGGCCCCCACACACGCCACGCTCAGCGATGACAGGACGACGATCGCCGGGTTCACCCAGACCGGAACGAGGTCGTAGTCGGCGTCGCACTTGCTGGTCAGCGGGAACCGCCCCTGCTGCTCCTCCAGATGCTCGTCGTGGTATGCACGGTCGAGCGGGCGCCCGACGGAGGCACAGGTCTCGACGATGTCGAGACCGCTGGAGAAGACGCCCGTGAACCATGAGACGCCCAGCAGCGCCGTGGAGGCGATGGCCAGCGCCAGCCACGCCACTGGACCCAACCGACGCATTGGTCACTTCCTTGCAGAGCGCCTCTCGGCGCGCGCCTCGGCAGCGCGCAGATAGGCCTGATGGTTCTTCCGGTACGTGGCCGCCTTCCGCGCCTCCGCACCGGTGCGGGCGAGGAGCGTATCAACGAAGCCCTGTTCGAACGGCTCCAGTTCGCTGGCGCTGAGCATCACGGGAAGGGTCTTGATGCCGCCCCGATACGTGACCAGACCGCCCTGCGCCAACACGACTTCCTTGTCGTCCGTCGCGGTGAGGATGTTGTGCGCCAGGAACTTGGCGTCCGTGGCGTTCCCGTTGAACCGGCCCTGCCAGTACCGCTGGAAGCGCTTGAGCCCTCCGCCGAGGTGGTAGAGCTCCCGGACCGCGGTGGCGATGTCCTTGCCGCCGCGCACCGCATCGGCCAGCAGCCAGGCGTCCGCGTCCTCGATCAGATCGTTGAAGCCGAAGGAGGAGGCCACCCCGACCTTCGCCAGATTCGCCATGGCGAACGCATGGCCGGAAGGGTAGGTGGACAGGGCATGACGCCACTCGGCGTAGAACGTCAGAAGGTCGCCGCCCCAGCCCGCGACATCGCCTTCGTTGACGGAACGGGGATTGGCGGGCTTCCACGACACGTAGTGGCCGTTGGCCGATGCCATCAGGTGTTCCGCGCCCAGTTCATGCCCGGTGAACGGATCCGTGAACTCCGTCTTCACATACATGCCCTTGGAATTCGCGAACTTCACGAATCCGCTGTCGTAAGAGCCGATCAGGATGTCCCAGTCCCAGTCGCCGTACCGCTTGTGGCGTATGTACTCCATGACGAGCTTGTTCGGGTCGCCCTTGCCGTACTCCCTGGCGATCTGGAGAAGTTGTGTGACGTAGCTGATGAACTCGTCCGCCGGTCCCGTGGGCCGGTTGACGGAGCCCTCGCCCGGATCCGCGCCCGAGACCGCGTTGCGGTCCAGGTCGAAGGTGTCCGCCCCGTTGACGACCTTGAATTCCTTGATCTGGTTGTAGGACCAGTTCGCCGGGATCGGGAAGCCGAGATTCCCGGAGAAGCCCCAGGACATACCCGAGACAAAGGAATAGCGGGCACCTGTCTGCTTCGTCACGTTCGCGCAGACGTTCCGCGATCCGTAGACGCCGTGGACATACCGCTTGCCCTTGCTGGCCAGGCCGGCGGCGACACCGTGGAAGTAGGTGACGATGCCCTCGGGGCTGCCGTCGATCTCCTGCTGGGTGGCGTCGTAGTCCACCGCGAAGTAGATCGTCGTGCCCCGGTTGAAGCCGTAGCCGACACAGGCGTCATGCGCCTTCAGGGCGTGCTGGAATCCCGCGGTGTAGGTGAAGTCGCTGAGCCTGCGCGCGTTGTCCTGATAGATCGGGAAGACCCGCAGCCCCGCGTCGAAGATCGTCTTGAGCTCCCCGGGCTTGATCTCCTTGTCCAGGGTCGAACCCGGCGGGTCGTACACATAACGGCCCACGAGCAGATAGCCGTTGTCCTTCAGATACTTCGCCCGCGAGGGGGTGATCTCGAACCGGGTGTCGCTGCCGTTCACCGGACGGTCCGGGTCGCCCGTCGACACCAGGAGCTGCGCCCAGGTCTGATAGTCCCCCCGGCCCGACTCCGGCCACAGCTTGGAGAACGCCTGGAAGACCGACACCCACTCGGCGAGCTTGGCGTCGAAGGTGCTGCGCCAGGTCGTGGGAGTGCCCGGGTCGCTGCCGCCGGACGGCACCGGCGAGTTGAACACACACGCGGCCGAGAACATCTCGACGAAGATGCCGGAGTCGCCCTGGGCCAGATTCTTCGTCTTCAGCGCGGCCTGCGTCGCCGGACCGAAGTTCCCGTTGGGAGTGGCGATGCCCAGCTCGTACTGGAGACCGGTCATCAGCGCCTTCTGCACATCGCGGGAGTAGATCCCGTCGCAGGGGCCGATGCTGTAGGCGCTCCTCTGCCAGTAACGGCCGTTCAGCCAGCGCTGGATCGAGCGGATCTCGTCGGTGCCCGTGCCCACCCTGACATAGGCGTCCATGTTGAGGATGCACTTGAAGATGGCCGGGGTGGTCTGGCCGCCCGCGGTGCCCATGCCGCCGTCGGGCAGGCCCATGTCGAGACGCAGGTTCTTCACGGCCTCGGTGGTGACCGCGCCGTACTCGCCGAAGCCGTTGGCGCCCCAGTAGCCTTTGCAGAACAGGCCGTGCTGGATGATGCGGACGATATTACTGTTCGTGTTCCAGCCGAACCCGATGTCGCCGAGGGCCTGGAGCTTGGCGATCGTGGTGGGCCCGAAACTGGCGACCAGCGGGCTGATGCCCAGCTCGTGCTGGAGGCCCATGGTCAGGGCCTCCATGGTGGACCAGCCCGTACGGCCGTCCTCCGGGCACCGCTTGTATCCGGCGACGCTCCCGTAGGTCGCGTTCACCCATTTCTGGGCGTCGAGAACTTTCGCGTCCACGTTCAAACTCCGTTCTCCGGCTTACACAGTTCGCGTCGCAGAGCTCCTCGACGGAGGTCTCGTCGGGCGCAAATGGTGGTGCTGGTGGGGAAGTTGACGCTACGGGATTGATGATCTTCCCGTCCTCTCCGCAGGCGTCGGCGGCGGTGATAAGCACCGCGGAGGCGGCGATAGGCGCCGCGGTGGCGGTGATAAGCACCTCCCGCACCGCGCCCCGCGCCGTCCGGAGGCGGAGGGCGACGGCCCGGCCGGTCAACAGGCGGGCCCTCGCGCGGTGATTCGGGTCCGCGCCCCGCTCGCCGCGGTCTGTACCGCTGAGCGGTACATCACGTACCGGTTATTGGTTCGGTAAAGAAACACCTGTCCTATCTGTTGCCGACGACACCCGAGACGGGAGTATTCGCCCAGGTCCCGACAACAGAAGGCGAGTTCCAGGTGAGACGCACAGTGGTGTCCGGTGTGACCGGCACTCTGATAGCGGGTGCGCTCATAGCGGGCGCGGTCGCGGCTCCGGCCGCGACCGCGGAGACCCGTCACAGCGGCTGGTCCGAGGCGCGCGGTGTCCAGCTCGCCGCCGAACGCGCCGCCGCGCAGGGCATCGACTGGGCGGACTGCCCCGCCGACTGGGGAATCCCCAAGCCCATCCAGTGCGGCTGGGTGACCGTGCCGCTCGACTACGCGCGGCCGAACGGCAAGCAGATCAAGCTCGCCGTGGACCGGATCGGGAACACCGGCACCAAGGAGGAGCGCCAGGGCGCGCTGCTCTACAACCCCGGCGGCCCCGGCGGCTCGGGGATGCGCTTCCCCACCCGGGTGACCAACAAGAACCCGCTCTGGGTGAACACCTCCAAGGCGTACGACTTCGTCGGCTTCGACCCCCGGGGCGTCGGCCGTTCCACCCCGATCTCCTGTGTCGACCCGCAGGAGTTCGTCAAGGCCCCCAAGGCCGACCCGGTCCCCGGCAGCGAGGCCGACAAGCGCGCCCAGCGCAAGCTCGCCGCCGGGTACGCGGCCGGCTGCGCCGAGCGCAGCGGCTGGATGCTGCCGCATATGACCACGCCGAACACCGCCCGCGACCTGGACGTCATCCGGGCCGCCCTCGGCGAGGAGAAGCTCAACTTCCTCGGCGTCTCCTACGGCACCTATCTGGGCGCGGTGTACGCGACGCTCTTCCCCGGCCATGTGCGCCGGATGGTCGTGGACAGCGTGGTCAACCCCTCGCGCGAGAAGATCTGGTACGAGGCCAATCTGGACCAGAACGTCGCCTTCGAGACCCGCTGGGACGACTGGAAGGAGTGGGTCGCCGCGAACGACGCGACCTACCGCCTCGGCGACACCGCGGAGAAGGTCGACGAGCAGTGGCAGAAGCTGCGCGCCGCCGCCGCGAAGGCTCCGCTCGGCGGCGTCGTCGGACCGGCCGAGCTGACCAACTTCTTCCAGAGCGCGCCCTACTACGACTCCTCCTGGGCGCCGGTCGCCCGGATTCTGAGCAAGTACGCCGCCGGTGACGCCCAGGCGCTGATCGACGCCGCCGGGCCCGACCTCTCCGACACCGCGGGCAACATCCGCTCGGAGAACAGCAACGCCGTCTACACGGCCGTCGAGTGCGCCGACGCCAAGTGGCCGACCAGCTGGCGGAAGTGGGACCGGGACAACACCCGGCTCCACCGCGACTACCCCTTCCTGACCTGGTCGAACGCCTGGATGAACCTTCCGTGCGCCACCTGGCCCGCGAAGCAGAACACCCCGGTGGACGTGAAGACGGGCAAGGGTCTGCCGGGCGTGCTCATCGTGCAGGCGGAGCGCGACGCCGCCACCCCGGTCGGCGGCGCCTATGAGCTGCACAAGCGGCTCAAGGGCTCGCGTCTGATCATGGAGAAGGACGCCGGTTCGCACGGTGTGACCGGTATCGCCAACGCCTGTGTCAACGAGCGCGTCGACGCCTATCTGCTCAGCGGCAAGCTGGACAGCCGCAATGTGAGCTGCGACCCGCACGCCGCGCCGAAGCCGTGACGGCGGCGCGACAGGCAAAGTGATTCCGGGGGAGTGACTCCGGGGGAGGGGCGGCTGTCGGCCGCCCCTCCTTCGTCGTCCGCACCGGGGCCCTCATGTCCTGAGCTGGGGTCCTCGCTCCTTGGGCCGGGGTCCTCAGCCCCTGCGCCGGGGGGTCCTCACCCCCTGCGCCGGGCCGCCTTCTTCGCCTGCTCCAGCTCGGCCTTGACCTCCGCCGCGTACCGGTCGACGTACTCCTGACCGGAGAGCCCGAGGATCGCGTACATGATCTCGTCGGTGACCGCGCGGATCACCGCCTTCTCGTTCTCCATGCCCTCGTAACGGGAGAAGTCCAAGGGCTTGCCCAGCCGTACGGTCACCCGCTTGATCTTCGGCAGTCTCTGACCGGGCGGCTGGATCTCGAAGGTCCCCACCATGGCGCAGGGAATCACCGGCACCCCCGCCTTGAGCGCCATCACCGCGACGCCGACCTTGCCCTTGTAGAGCCGTCCGTCGTGCGAACGGGTCCCCTCCGGGTAGATCCCGAGCAGCTCCCCCTTGCTCAGGACCCCGAGGCCCTCCCGGATCGCCGCCTGCCCGGCCTCCTTGCCGGAGCGGTCCACGGGGATCTGCCCGGCGCTGCGGAAGAACGCGGCGGTCAGTCGGCCCTTGACCCCGGGCCCGGTGAAGTACTCCGCTTTCGCGAGGAAGGTGATGCGCCGTCTGAGGATCGCCGGAAGCAGGAAGTGGTCAGAGAAGGAGAGATGGTTTCCGGCGACGATGGCCGCGCCGTCTTCGGGGATGTGCTCCAGCCCCTCGATCCGGGGGCGGAACATCAGACGCAGCAGGGGCCCTAGTACGACGTATTTGAGCACGTAGTAGAACACGGGGAGCTCCCAACTCTACCGGGCTGGCCTGGAGGGGATTCCCCGGTGAGGGCCGTGTGCACGCGTGGCTCATCACCCGCAGCCATGTCCGATCGTACTCATCCCGGTCGCTCCGGGAGGGCCTGTGCCCAAGGACGGCGCCGCCGAGTGCCGAGTGCCGAGCGGATCGGCGGGATTCCTGTGCTCCGCCGGCCGGACACTCCGCTTCGGGGCCATCACCCGGTGATGGAGCGGCCGCGCCGGTTCTCACCGGGCGACGGGTCGCGCCCGTGCGCGGGGTGCTCTGAGTGCTCCAGATGTTCCGGGCGTTCCCGGTGTTCCCGGTGTTCCGGGTGAGACAGGGAATCGCCCCCTCCGGCCCCTCTTGACCGTGAGCTGTCAAGCGCTATGGTCCAGACCAAGGGATGATGATGTACCCCGCCGAAGAAGTGCCGACTGCCGGATCCCCCACGGCCGGTTGCCGCATCGGCGGGCCTATGTCCTCCTCCTGGCGTGGTCCTGCTCGACGAGGCCCACCCCGGCGGCGGGCCTCCTCACCCAAGGAGCCGACATGCACAGCAAGAAAAAGCTTGCCATCGCCATCGGCGCGGGAATCGCCCCCCTCCTCGCCGTGAGCCTGCCGGCCGCCCCGGCCGGCGCGCACGGCTATATCTCCTCGCCCCCGAGCCGACAGGCCCAGTGCGCCGCCCGTACGGTGCCCTGCGGCCCGATCAAGTACGAGCCGCAGAGCGTGGAAGGGCCCAAGGGCCTGCGCAGCTGTAGCGGCGGCAATGCCGCCTTCGCCGAGCTCGACAACGACGGCAAGGGCTGGCGCGTCACCCCCGTGAGCCGCACCACCAGCTTCAACTGGCGTCTGACGGCCCGGCACGCGACCAGCACCTGGCAGTACTACGCGGGCGGAAGGAAGATCGCGGAGTTCGACGACGGCGGCGCACGCCCCGGCGAGACCGTCACCCACCAGATCGACTTCGGCGGCCTGAGCGGAAAGCAGAAGGTCCTCGCCGTCTGGAACATCGCCGACACCGCCAACGCGTTCTACGTCTGCGTCGATGTGAACGTCGGCTGAGGCGAAGCGCGCGGGCCGCACGACCGGAGCGGGGGCGCGGCGGGAGACGGTCCGCCCGCCGCGCCCCCGCACCACAGCACACCCGGGAGAGGGGTAGGGTGCAGAAGCCCTGTGGGGGAAGTCCGGTCGAAATCCGGCGCTGACCCGCAACGGTAGGCGGGCCCGACGACTGACAGTCCGGGCCCGTGAGCCCGAATACCCACGGCGGCGGAAGGCTCCTGTCAACTCGCCGTGGACTGCGAGAGGTCGCCGCGCCCGGCGCACCCCGCCCCGGACCGCGCTTCCTGGCGCGGACACACGGTCCCGAGGGCGAAGGCGACCCGTCCATTGGACATACGCACCGACCACGGCCCCGCCGCGCCGCCCGCCGTGGAACACGCCGGAGCCGCACCGGGGAAGCACGATCCCGCACCGCCCCGGCGCACCCCCTGCCTCCCGCTCCTCCTCGTCCTCGGGGCCGCCCTGCCGCTCTCCGTCGTCTGCGGCGCGGCCATCGGGGCCTCGGGCATCGGCGCCGGCGACGTACTGCGCTATCTGGGGGCCGGGCTCACCGGCGGGACCATCGCCCCCGCCGATGTGCCCTCGTACACCATCGTGTGGGAACTGCGCCTTCCGCGCGCCGTGCTCGCGGCCGTGGTCGGAGCCGGACTGTCCGTCGTCGGGGTCGCCGTGCAGGCGATGGTGCGCAACGCCCTCGCCGACCCCTTCGTCCTCGGCATCTCGTCCGGCGCCGCCGTCGGAGCCAACGCGGTCCTCCTCTTCGGCACCCTCGGCGCACTCGGCGTCTGGGCGCTGTCCACCGCCGCCTTCGCCTCGGCACTGCTCGCCATGGCCCTGGTCTACGCCATCGCCCGGACGGCCCACGGGCTCACCCCGCTGCGGCTCGTGCTCACCGGCACCGCACTGCACTACGGCTTCTCCGCCGTCACCACCTTCATGGTGTTCGCCGCCGAACGCGGCGAATCGGCGCGCTCGGCCATGATGTGGTTGCTCGGCAGCCTCGGCGGGGCGACCTGGGCCGCCGTGCCGATCGCCGCCGGGGCGGTGCTCGCCGCGCTGCTCCATCTCACCCTCTCCGCCGGACGGCTGAACGCGCTCGCCATGGGCGACGAGACCGCCGCCGCACTGGGGGTCGACGCGGGCAGGCTGCGCAGGGAGCTGTTCCTCGTCACCGCCGCCGCCACCGGTGCGATCGTCGCCGTCAGCGGAGCGATCGGCTTCGTCGGACTGATGGTCCCCCACGCCGTACGCATGCTGGTCGGCGCCGACCACCGCCGGGTGCTCGCGGTCGCACCGCTGGCCGGGGCCGTGCTGCTGGTCTGGGTGGACATCCTCTCCCGTATCGCCCTGGCCCCGGCCGAACTCCCGGTGGGCGTGCTGACCGCGGTGATCGGCGTGCCCTGCTTCGTCCTGCTCATGCGCCGCCGCGGCTCGGCCATCGGAGGCCGCTGATGCGGATCGACGTCGACGCCGTCACGGTCACCGTCGCCGGAGCGCGGCTGGTGGAGGACATCACTCTGGCGGCGGACAGCGGACAGCTCGTCGGCCTGGTCGGACCCAACGGCAGCGGCAAGTCCAGCCTGCTGCGCTGCGTCTACCGCGCGCTGCGCCCCACGGCGGGCGTCATCCGGCTCGACGGCGAGGATCTGCACGCCATGAGCCCGGGAGAAGGCGCGCGCAGAGTCGCCGCGCTGCCGCAGGAGACCGTGGGGGAGTTCGACTTCACGGTCGCCGAGACAGTGGCGATGGGACGGCTGCCGCACCAGGGCGTGACCGCCAGGACCACCGAGCGGGACCGTGCCGAGTGCCGGGCCGCGCTGGCCCGGGTCGGCGCCGGTCATCTCGCCGACCGCGGCTTCCTCACCCTCTCGGGCGGCGAGAGACAGCGCGTCCTGATCGCCCGGGCGCTGGCGCAGCGCCCGCGGATCCTCGTCCTCGACGAGCCCACCAACCATCTCGACATCGCCCAGCAGCTCGATGTGCTGGCCCTGGTCGGCGGCAGCGGGCTCACCGTGCTCACCGCGCTGCACGATCTCAACCTCGCCTCGGTCCACTGTGATCTGCTGTACGTCATCGACCACGGGCGGATCGTCGCCTCGGGGCCGCCGGCACAGGTGCTCACCCCCGCGCTGCTGGCGGAGGTGTTCGGTGTGCGGGCCCACCGCGTCCGGCACCCGGAGTCGGGGGCGGTGCAGCTGCTGTTCGACCGGCTGCCGGTCCCGGTCTGCCCGGCCGCTCCGTCCTGAGCCGCGGCCCCTGCTCCCGTTCCCGTTTCTCTTTCTGTACGACCAGCAAGGAGTCACCGCCATGCCCCGCCGTCAGCTGCGCTCCGCCGCTCTCGCCCTCGCCGCCGCGCTCGTCCTCACCGGATGCGGAGCCGAGGTGAGCGAGGAGCCGGACGGGAGGGACACGGCCGGTGCGGGCGGTCGCTATCCGGTGACCGTCGAGAACTGCGGTGAGCGCAGAACCTTCGCCAAGGCCCCGGAACGGGTGGTCACCAACGACATCGGCATCACCGAGATCATGTTCGCTCTCGGGCTGGAGGACCGGATGGCGGGCTATGTGATGCCGGACGACAAGGGCGATCTCGACGATGTGCCGTGGCGGGACGCATACCGCGACACCCCCTGGCTGTCGAAGAAGCGGATCAGCAAGGAACTGGTCCTCGACGCCCGCGCGGATCTGGTCTTCGCCGGATGGAACTACGGCTTCGACGAAGGCGAGGGCTTCACCCCCGCGACCCTGGAGAAGCTCGGCGTCGGCTCGTATCTGCTGACCGAGTCCTGCCGCAACGGGCGGGACGGAGCGCGCGGCGTGATGCCTCCCCTCGAAGCCCTCTACACCGATCTGCGGAATCTGGGGAAGATCTTCGACGTCGAGGACCGGGCCGGGAGGCTCGTGGCCGGGTTCAGAGAGCAGGTCGCCGACGCCCGGGCGGGCACGCCCGAGGGGGCCGACCGGCCGCGTGTCTTCCTTTACGACGACGGGCGCGACAAACCCTTCACCTCGGGCCGATACGCCGGGCCGCACGATCTCATCACCAAGGCGGGCGGCGACCATGTGATGAAGGACCTCGAAGACAGCTGGACCACGGTCGGCTGGGAGACCGTCGTGGCGCGGGACCCCGAAGTGATCGTGATCAATGACTACGGGGCCACGACCGCCGAGCAGAAGCGGAAGTTCCTCACGTCCTACGCTCCGCTCGCCGGCGTCTCGGCCGTCAAGAACGACCGGTTCATCGTCCTCGACTACGTGGATCTGGTGGAGAGCCCCCGCAACCCGGCCGCGATCGCCGAACTGGCCCGGGAGTTCGCAGACTTCGCCCGGTGAGCCGGTCGCCCTCGGCGCCGTGGCGCACCGGGGGAGCGGCACGCCGGGTCAGCGGCCGAGGAGCTGTGCCAGACCGCGCCGGGTCGTGGCGAGCACCACCCGGTCATCGGGGCGCAGCACATAGCCGGGGTGCAGATCCCAGGCGAGTCCCGGGGCGTCGGCCACCCCGTCGCCGCGCGGCGGCTGGGCCGCGAGGTCCGCGCGGCGTTCCGCCGGGTCCGTGGTGTCCAGGGCGATGACCCGCCACGCTCCGGGCCGGAACGCCTCCGCGACGGTCCGCCCCTCCAGCTGCGGATTGCCCGCGACGTCGAGCGCGGCGAAGAGCAGCACCCGGCGCTCCACCGGGATGGCTCCCAGGACCTGACGTCCCATCATGGCGACGGCGAAGGAGGGAGCGGCGAGGCTGGAGACGCTGCGGCTGCGGGTCAGGGCGCCGGGGTGCGCGGAGCGCAGGGTGCGGTACACGGCGCTGGCGAAGTCGTCGTCGTACAGCCGCAGCACCACCCGCAGATCGGCGCTGACGGACCGGGCGTACAGCGCGGCCTCCAGATTGGTGGCGTCGGTGCTGGTCAGGGCGAGCAGGGCGTGGGCGCGGTGGACGCGGGCGCTCTCCAGCACGCCCTCCTCCGTGACATCCCCGACGACCACGGGGACGCGCAGCGAACGGGCGAGCGCGATGCCCCGGGCGTCCGGGTCGGACTCGACGCACACCACGGGGATGCCGAGCTCGCGCAGTCTGCCGAGCACCCTGGTACCGATCTTGCCGAGACCGAGCAGCACGATATGCCCGGTCAGAGCCCGGGGCGGGCGGCGTAGGGAGGTCGCGGTGCGGAAGGCGCCCATCGCCTCCAGCAGCGCGGCGATCAGCACGGGGAGCAGCAGCAGTCCGACGAATCCGGCGAGCAGCTGGAGCACCTGCCGGCCGACGGGCTCCTGTACGGCGGGGTCGCCGATGCCGAAGAGATCGAGCAGGGTCAGATAGGAGGCCAGCAGCGGGTGGTCGTCGGTGGTGAGCCAGCCCGCCACGGCGAGCGCGACGGCGGCTGCGGCGATCCCGGCGAGCGACCAGCGCACCCGGCGGGAGAAGATCGAGGCGACGGGCAGTGCGGCGGTGCTGAGCCGTTTGGGCGGCAGGGCCCCGCCGGTGTGCCGGACCGCCTCCAGGGCGACGACGGCGCGGCCGGTGGCCGCGGTGACCGCCGCGTCGTCCGGCAGCAGTCGGGGGCCTTGCTCGCCGCTGTTGTCCGAACCCTCGTTGCCCGCCGGGTCGTTGGCGGTGGCCGACAGCAGCGCCAGTGCGCACAGCCCCGGATCGGCGATCTCGCCACGTCCCGGCGGGGTGCGCTCCACGGCCCGCAGCAGCAGTCCATCGGCCTGGACGACCTTGCTGGTGCCGGCCACCGCCGTGGCGGCGAGCGCGGGGGCGGCGGTGTCGGCGTCGGACAGGACCGTGGTGGAGGCGTCCAGCAGGCGGGCGTCGAGGTCCGGGGCGGCGACGGCGGCGGCCTGGTCGAGGAGCGCTTCCAGCTGCTGGCCGAGCTTGCGGTTGTAGAGCCGGATCACCAGCCGCAGCCGGGGGTTGAGACGCCTGGCGATCAGCGCGGTACGGATGTTGGTCTCGTCGTCCTCGTACATCAGCGCCAGCGCGGTCGCCCGCTGGACGCCCGCCTCGGTGAGCACCGAGCCGTCGGTCTCCACGGCTTCCATGACATACGTGCCCGGTTCGGCGGGGGGCTCGGGGGCGGCGGCGCGGCTTCTGGCCGCCGGCAGCCGGCCGAAGGCCGTCAAGGCCCGGATGCCGCGGGCCGCGGGCCGCCTTCCGGCGGGCGGCGACGGCGCCGCGGGAACGACGAGTGTCACCCGTTCCCGGTACACCTCGCTCAGCTCGGTGGCGAGGCGATGCGCGAGGGCGTCGTCGCCGCAGACGACCATATGGCCGCCCGGCGAGGACGGTTGGGGCTGCTGGGATATGAGGGACACCTGGTCATCATGCCGTGGGGCGGTGGACGCCCGCCGTCCTGGCGGGACCGGGGAGTTTCCGATGGGTCGGGCTGGAGTGAGCGAGCGGGGGCCGGTGCGGGGGGCCTCGGCCGGACCTCCGTGCCGGGGGCGCGAGGGGCCCGGGGCTGCCGGGCCCCTCGCACGCTCAGTTGACCAGATCCGAGCCGAAGTAGGACAGCCCGGACACGCCGCCGACCGTCCCGGCGTTGAACGAGGCCGAACCGGTCGCGGTGACGCCGCTCTTGTCCGTACGGAAGCGCCACACCGCTCCCGCGCCCTTGTCCTCGGCGAAGGCGGAGGCCGCCAGCTCGCTCCGGCCGTCGCCGTCGATGTCGCTGAGCCTGACGGCGTATCCGAAGCCGTCCTGGGCCTCGTCGCTGCCGGGCACGCCCTTGGTGCTCTGCGCGAAGCTCTTGGCCCCGGCGCCGGTCAGGCCCTTGGCCGAGCCGCGCAGCACGGTCACCGTGCCGGTCTGCTTCACCTTGCCGATGCTCTCCCCGATCGAGCCGATCGCCACATCCGCGTAGCCGTCGCCGTCGGTGTCGCCCGCCGACACGGACCAGCCGAAGAAGTCGTTCTTCTCCGCGGTGCCCGGGACCCCCTTGGTGTCCTGGTTGATACGGACCCGGGCGCGGTCGCTCAGACCGTTCATGGCGCCGTACGAGACGGTGATCCCGCCGCCCAGCGTCCCGGTCGGCTCCTCGGAGGACTTCTCCGCGAAGTTGCCGGTGACGACGTCGCCGTAACCGTCCTTGTCCACGTCGCCGATGGCGGCCGAGTAACCGCCGGGCACGAGGCCGGCCCTCCGCAGCCCCTTCCCGCCCGCGGTCAGCACGGCGCCCCTCTCGTGGCCCAGGGCCAGCAGTTCCGTGCCGGGCCGGCCGTCGACCTCCCCCGCGACGATCCGGTCGACCACGCCGTCCTGGCCGAGGGCGTCCATGTCCTGCCGGCCCTCGGCCACGCCCTTGCGGCTGATCGGGCCCTTGAAGACATGCAGTCCGTCGAATACACCGTTGAGCACGGCGATATCGGCCGCACCGTCGCCGGTGAAGTCGCCGACCGCGACATCCCAGCCGAACGCGTTGCGGCTGTCGGGCAGCGGCGAGGAGAGGTCCGTGCCGGACCCCAGGCCCCGCGCGCCGCCCCAGACGACCGTGACGGAACCGCTGTCGTCGGTCTTGCCGACCTGGTCGGCATGGACCCCGACCACCAGATCGGTGTAGTTGTCGCCGTCGAGATCACCCGCGGCCAGCATGTCGCCGAACATGTCGCCCTGCTCGGCCGCGCCGGGTATGCCCGGGGTGTTCTGGTGGATGAGCGCGCTCTTGGCCGTGTTCAGGCCGGACTTGCCGCCGTAGACGATGGAGACGGAGCCCGCGTTCGACTTCCCGCCGACCTTGGCGAGGGGCGCGGCGATCGCCAGATCGCGGTAGCCGTCGCCGTTGAAGTCGCCCTGAAGGCCGGAGGGCGCGGCCGTCGCGGGGCTCGCCGCGACGACGAGCAGTCCACCGGTGACGGCTGCGGCCGACGTGGCCGCGATAAGCGTACGCAAGGTCTTGCGCAAGGTGTTTCCCCAGGTCAAGGGTGCGCTCCCCGCGCACCGCCAGAGCCCGCGCAGCGCGGGTCGGCGCATGGTACGCGCTTGCTGTGACGGTTCTCAAATATGCTGTCGCCGCGATCCCCGGGTGCGGCCCGGTGGGCGGCGTCCCAGGGTCGCACCAGGACCGCGCCAGGACCGCGTCAGGACTCCGTCCCGTGCCGAACTCGTGTAAGTACGGCGGGCCGTTGGAGGAAATGGCCGCCCCACCGGGTCCGCCCAGGCACTATGAGGCATGGTCACGCACGATCCCGCCCCCGAGACGAACGGTTCACCGAGCGGGCCGGAGCCGGCGGCCGCCCACGACGCCACCACGGGATCCGGCTACTACGCCGGGGCGAACGAGGTCGCCCGGCGCCTTGAGGCGACGGGACTGACACCCCCGCGAGCCGAGCGGCACGGGCGACGGCGGGGCCGCTTGTCGGGTGAGTTCTGCACGGTGGAGGCGACCCCGCGGGACCACTGGCCCAAGGGAGCGGTGCTCTGCGTCGAGGTCGTCCACCATCCGGCCGCCGAATACCGCTGGCGGTTCGGCGAGAGCGACCCGCCGAACGCCGCCGAGCACCGCTGGGAGCGGCTGAGGACGGTGGCCGGGGTGCTGAGAGCGGCCGGGTACACAGTGGAGATCGTCGAGCGCGACGGCTGGCGGCCCGGACAGCAGGCCCTGCGCGTGGCCCGCTTCTCCCCGGCGACCTAGCGAACCCCGCTGGGCGCCCGATGCCCCCGGGCGCGGTCACCGTGCGTGCGTTTCGACGGCGTACGGCGGCTTGTCCCGCTGACCGTCGGTGACGGCTCCTCGGGTGTCGTCCGTGCCTTGGCGCACCGTCAGCCGTTAGATCTGGCGGGCGCCGCTCCGCGGAGCGGACGCCCCGCGCCCATCAGCTCCCGTAGCGCGGCGCGGGACCCACGGGCCCGCCGGCAGAGCCGAATGCGCGGGCGGACGGCAGGCGCTCACCGCCGTTCTCACAGAAAGACACAGGCATGACGACGCCACCCGCTCCCAACTTCGCGGATCTCATCTTCCACCGGCTGTCCGAGGAGGCGGCCCACGCCGATGTGGGCTGCACCATCGGGGTGGCGCTCCATCTGGAGGGCCCGGTCCCCAAACCGTCCAAGCTCCGGGCCGATGTCGCCGCCCGTATCGGCGCGCTGCCCTGTCTCACCCACACGCTGAGCGGCAGACCGCCGAAATGGGCGCCCGCGTACCCCGATCTGGAGCGCCACATCGGCGAACACCGCCTGTCCGAAAGCCCCGGCGCGCTGGAGGAGGCGATCCAGGAGCTGCTGCGGGAGCCCCTGCCCGCCGACGCCCCGCCCTGGCGGCTGATGGTGCTGCACGGCCATGCCCCCGGCGCGTCCGTCCTGCTCTATCTCACCCATCACGCCGTCCAGGACGGCGGCAGCGTGGTGGCGGTGCTGGAAACCCTCTTCGGCCCCCCGCTGCTGCCCTCACAGCACTCGACCACCGCCCGGATGCCCCGGATCCGCGTCCGGCAGGCATATCGCAGCATCGCCCCGATCATCCGCTCGGCCCGCCCGCACGGCTTCTGGGACTCCGAGAGCCACCCCCTCTCCACCGGCCGCCGGCTGATGTGGGCCGAGGTGCCGGTGGCCTCGCTGCGCGCGGCGGCCCGGCTCGGCAAGTGCAGCGCCAACGACGCCTATCTCACCGCCCTGGCGCACGCGATCGCGGGCTGGGCGGCCGAGCACTGGCCGGGCGCGGCGGACGCCCCGCTGCCCGTCATCGTCCCGGTCAATCTCCGCACCCCGGAGGAGGCCGTGCTGCCGGGCAACCGGTGCTTCGCCGTCCGTGTCGACCTGCCCGGCGGGCCATCGCCCCTCGCGGAGCGGCTCGACGGCGTCGTCCAGGCCACCACCCTGCTGAAGTCCGTCTCCCACCGCGCCGTACTGCACAAGATCACCGACCTTGTCCCCACCTGGCTGATGCGGCGCATCGGACTGCGGGGCCTGCGCCCGGGCTGTCTCTCCATCGGCTGCTCGTTCCTCTTCCTGCGGCACCGGCTGGAGTACGGCGGCGCCCGCGCGGTACGCGTCGCGCCCGTCATGTTCTGCCCCGAAGGCACCCCGCTGACGGTGAGCCTCGCCTGGTACGGACAGCTCGCCACCGTCTGCTTCCGGATCGACGCGGCCCTGCCCGGCGGCGACACCATCCCGGCCCGCTGGCGCAGAGCCGTCGAGGAACTGTCGACCCCCGTGGGGGAAGCGGTATGAGCGAGATCCGGGCCGGGGCCGGCGATGTCGTGGCGCGCGGGGAAGCGCGCCTCGCGGGCCGGATCAGCGACTGGTGCGAACCCAGGAACTGGATGCTGTTCGCGACCCCGCTGCTGGGCTGGCACGCCGACGGGCCCGCCGGCTGCGGCTGGGGCCTGGTGGCCGCCGTGTTCACCGGGGTGATCCCGCCGCTGCTCATCACGGCGGGCGAACGCCGCGAGCTCTGGGGCGTGCGGCTCAGGCGCAGAGCCGACCGGCTGGCCGCCGCGCCCTGGATCGTGGCCTCGGTCGCCGTCGGCACGGCGCTGCTCTATCTGCTGGGCGCGCCCGCGCCGGTCCCGGCCGTGCCCGCGGCGATGCTCGCGGTGCTGCTCGCCCTCGCGGCGATCACGACGGTGTGGAAGGTGTCCGCCCACTCGGCGGTCGCGGCGGGCGTCAGCGCCATTCTCATGCTGACCTACGGGTCCTGGACGCTGCCGCTGGCCGCCGTGACCACGGCGACCGCCTGGTCCCGGATCCGGCTGGGCCGGCACACCCCCGCGCAGGCCGTGGTCGGCGTCACCGTGGGAGCCGTGGTCGGCGGGCTGGTCTTCGCCCTGCTGCGGTAGGCCGCCTCCACGGGGGACTGCTGCGGTGGGCCGCCTCCATGGGGGTCCGGCCCGCCCGGGCCGGCGGCCCGGGCCCGCCCCCGCGGACATCCGTGTCACGCGGGGGCGAGCCCGTGCCCGTACAGCTGTGCCGGGCGCGGACAGTCCGGGCGTACAGCCATGTCGAGCGCGGACGGTACGGCCGTACCGCCGTGCCGGGCACGGACGGTCCCGGGCCGCCCCACGGCCCGTACGGCCGATACACGGCGCGGCCCGGACCCCGCCGCGTATCAGTGCGTCCGGTCCACGCTCCACAGCGGCAGCGCCTCGAAGAACGCGACCGGCTCCGCCCGCCACCACGGCCGCCAGCCCGCGGCCTCGGCGGACGCCGCCTCCGCGTACCGGCGCATGTCCGAACGGAGCGACCGCTCGATGCCCCGCTCCCCGGCGAGCTCCCGGATCCGGCCGATCGTCTCCCCGGTGCAGCCCCGGTCGCCGAGCGCGGACTCCACCATGGCCCGTTCCCGCCCTGACGTCCCGGTCAGCAGCGCGCGCACGGTGTAGGTGCGGCGGCCCTCGCGGATATCCGTGCCCGCGGACTTCCCGGTGACCGACTCGTCCCCGAAGAGATCCAGATAGTCGTCGCGCATCTGCTCATAGATCCCGACCAGCAGGGCGTACCGTCGCAGCCGCTCGTCGTACGGGGCCGGGTCCTCGCCCGCGGCCAGCAGCCCCAGCCGCAGCGGCGCGAGGATGGAGTACCGCGCCGACTTGTACTCCGTGACCGTGTGCAGCAGCTCCTCGTCGGGCAGCGGGCAGAAGTCCCGCTCCAGATCGATGACCTGGCCCACCACCGCGTCGGACGCCGCGCCCAGCTGCACCCCGATCATGGCCTGCCGCAGCTCGGCCGGGACCTCCGCGTCGAGCAGCACCTGAAGCGAGAGAAAGGCCGCGAGGTCTCCCGCCAGCACGGCCAGCCCCAGCGCGGTCCGTTCCCGGCCGGGGAACTCCTCGCGGTACGCGTAGTAGATCGAGGGCCCGCCCCGGCGTACGGGGGCGTCGTCGATGATGTCGTCGTGCACCAGCCCATGCGTCTGGAGCAGCTCGATGCTGAGCGCGGCGGCGTCGAGCCCGGGGAGATCCTCCTCGTCGGTCGCCAGCCGGGCCGCCTCGTGCAGCAGCGCGACCCGCAGCCGCTTGCCGCCCCGCAGCGACTGGTCCCGCAGCAGTTCCAGACAGCGGGGGGTGAACCGGCTCAGCGCGGGGGCGCCGATCCGCTCCCCGAGCTCGTCGAAGTAGGCCGCGAACCGTGCGTCGAACCGCTGCCGGTATCCGGCGAGCCGCTCCTGTGTCCGGGCCATGACCATGACGGCGTCGTTCAAGAGGACCCTCTCGAAGGTAGGAGGGGGGCGCGGCGGCCGGAGCACCCGGAGCCCGCGCCCGGCGGCGCTGGTTCACGCCGTGTACTGGGTGGCGGTGACGGCGAGCTCCCGCAGCGCGGCGGCTGCCGCCGGCGGGAGGGGCGCCGCGTCGAGGACGCCGAGGCACTGATGGTAACGGGCGGAGATCATCTGCTCGACGGCGTCCCGCGCCCCGGTGGAGCCGAGCACAACGCGGATCTCGGCCGCCCCGCCCTCGTCGAGGTCCGCCCGGCCCACCAGCGCGCGCAGCCGCACCCGCTGCGCCGCCGTCGCGGACCGCATCGCCAGGGCCATCAGGACGGTGTGCTTCCCCTCCCGCAGATCGTTCAGCCCCGGATCGCTGCTTCCGTCGGCGGAGCCGTACACGTCCAGCAGATCGTCCCGCAGCTGGAATGCCTCGCCGAGGGGGACGCCGAACGCCGTACAGAACTCCAGCGCCGCCTGGCCGCCGCCGCCCACGGCGACACCGAGCTGAAGGGGCCGCTGGATGGTGCCCGCGGCGGTCTTGTACCGGATGATCCCGAGGGCGGACTCGACGTCGTCGTCCACCCGCTCGGCGCCGAGTAGATCCCGGTACTGACCGAACATCACCTCCGCCAGCATCGCGTCGTTGACCCGGTGCACCGCCCGGAGCCGCTCGGCGGGCAGGCCCAGGGTGTGCAGCAGCTCCTGCGACCAGATCAGCGCCAGATTCCCGGCCAGCAGGGCGCCGCCCGCGCCGAGCCGCGCGGCGCTCTCCAGCCTGCTGTGCCGGGCGGCCAGCGCACGGTGGACGGCGGGCCTGCCGCGGCGCACGGCGGAGTCGTCGATGATGTCGTCGTGGATGAGGACGAAGGTCTGGTAGAGCTCCAGCGACGCCGCCGCCCGCAGCACCGCCGTCATATCCCCCCGGCCCCCGGCCGCGTACCAGCCCACCACACAGAGCAGGGGCCGCACCCGCTTTCCCCCCGACGCCAGGAAGTCCCGCAGAATCCTGACGACTTCCGGCGGATGGCCGCACCCGGCCGCGGTCGCCGCTTTGGCGGCGAGGAACTCCTCCGCCACCCGCTCGACCTCGTCGCGTACGACGGTCAGATCAATCGGTCCGGCGGTGCGAGCATCGGCGGTGTCAACAGCAGACGTCACAACGATCACCCTTCCAGTGCGGGACCCGGGGCACGGCGAGCCAGGGCGGCGGCCGGCAGCCGGGTCGTGGACGTCCCGTGGACGGCGCCCGCCCCGCCCGCCCCGGCCCGCGCGCGGACCGGGGCGAGACGGCGAGCGCCGGGGAAGCCGGGCCTCAGGGCCTGTCCGATGTCTGATGTCTGATGGACCAGGCGAAACCGGCGAGAACCATCGGACGGGCCCTGAGGCCCATGCCGGGAAAACGATGGGGACAACCCGGAGGACACGACATCAAAGGTGCCTTCCGCCCCCTGTTGTGTTGCGGTCATGCGTGCCCGGCGTCACCCTTGTCAGTGACCTGGAAGCGACAGGCGGTCACTCTTCGCACTCGGGGGTCCCGCACCTGGAGAGGCCCGGCCCGGTCGCGGTGAGGAGCCATGGCCATGCACGTTCAGGCCGTCTGCCGGTACACCCTGGAAGTACGGGCGACCACCGAGCGGATCCCGGGAATCCGGCGCATTCTCGCGGCGCATCTGAGGCACTGGAAGCTGGAATCGCAGATCGCACCCGTCTGCCGCGCGGTCGGCGAGCTGCTCGGCAATGTCGTACGGCACGTTCCCGGGGACAAGACCTGTGTGGTGGAGCTGCGCTGGACCGGCCGCAGACTGACCGTCTCCGTCGCCGACCGCGGGCGCGGTCTGCCGCGGCTCACCAGCTGCTGTCCGGCGAAGGGCGGGCTGGCCGCCGTCGCCGTCCTCAGCGACAGCTGGGGCACCTGCGCCACGGAGACCGGGAAGGTCATCTGGTTCAGCCGCCTGGTCGCACAGCCCGGGAATGTGCCGCGCACCGCGCACGGACCGAGACGGACCGTGCCGGAGCTCATGTCCCGGCCGCTCAGCGAGCCCTCGCAGGAACCGGACCGGCCGGGCGCACCCGCACCCGAGCCCGCGCCCGCCATGGGCCGGACGGAAGCGCGGGCGGCCTCAGGCGCCCCGTGAGGCGACCATCCCGACGGTCACCAGGCCGAGCACCACCCAGCCGAACCAGAGCCAGCCGTTGCTGCCGAGTGCCACCGTGTATCCGGTCACGACCACCAGGGCCCCGACCGTGAGCACTCCCATCGCTTTCGTGGATCCGGACATGCGCGCCCTCCTCGGACGACGGCGGTCGCCGAAGGTCATCGTCGCCCCGGACCCCCGGTTCGCGCTACCGCCCGCGGGCGTTCAGGGAGGCGAGATACGCGTTGTACGCCTCCAGCTCCTTGTCCCCGTCCCGGTCGGCGGCCCGGTCCGTACGCCTGGCCTGCCGCTGCTCGGAGCGGTACCACTGGAACACCAGCGCGATCAGCACCAGCACGGAGGGAATCTCGCTGAACGCCCAGGCGATCCCGCCCGCCGCGTTCTGATCGGCCAGCGCGTCGATGCCCAGCGAGGCCGGAGGGCTGGTGTACGCGTCGACCATCGGCTCGCTCGCCATCATCAGCGCGATGCCGAAGAAGGCGTGGAACGGCATCCCCGCGAACAGCTCCAGCATCCGCATCACATACCCCGGCCGGTGCGGACCCGGATCCACCCCCATGATCGGCCAGAAGAAGACCAGACCGGTGGCGAGGAAGTGCACCATCATCGCGATATGCCCGGGCTGCGACTCCATCAGCAGATCGAAGAGCGGAGTGAAGTAGAGCCCGTACAGACTCGCGATGAAGAGCGGAATGGTGAACGCGGGATGAGTCACGATCTTCATATAGCGGCTGTGCAGCAGGGCGAGCAGCAGCTCCCGCGGCCCCTTGCGGCCCCGGCCCGCCACCGGCAGCGCACGCAGCGCCAGCGTCACCGGCGCGCCGAGCAGCAGCAGGATCGGCGAGATCATGCTGATGATCATGTGCTGCACCATATGCACGCTGAACATGACCATGCCGTAGTCGTTCAGCTTGGTGCACATGGCCAGCGCCACCGTCAGCACACCGCTGACGAAGAAGACGGTACGGCCGATCTGCCAGGAGTCGCCGCGCCTGCGCAGCCGCACCACACCCCAGCCGTACAGCGCCAGCGCCAGCAGACAGCCGGTCAGGAAGAACGCGTCCGGGGAGAACTCAAGCCCCCGGGCCAGCGTGAACGGCGGAAGATCCATCTCCATCGATGATCCGTGCCCGCTGTGATCCATCCGCCGGCTCCTGTTTCGTCCTGGTTGTGCCCTTGCCGGGACCAGAGTAGAACCGCCCCCGGTCGCGGCTGCGACCGGGGGCGGCTCAGTGGCGTACGGGGGCCGGTTCAGTGGCCTGCGGAGCGGCTCAGTGGTGTCCGGGTGGCGGCTCAGTGGCCTCCGGGGCGGCTCACAGCACGCACTGGGCCTCGGCGTACCGCTCGGCCGGGACGGTCTTCAAGGTCTCCACGGCCCGCGACAGCGGCGCCATCGTGATCTCCGTGCCACGGAGCGCGGTGAGCATGCCGAACTCGCCGCGGTGCACCGCCTCCACCGCGTGCCAGCCGAAGCGGGTGGCCAGCACCCGGTCGTACGCGGTCGGTGTGCCGCCGCGCTGGACATGGCCGAGGATCACCGGCCGCGCCTCCTTGCCGAGGCGCTGCTCCAGCTCGACGGAGAGCTGCCGGGCGACGCCCGCGAAACGCTCATGGCCGTAGACGTCCTTGCCGCCCTCGTCCCAGTCCATGGAGCCCTCGCGGGGCTTCGCGCCCTCGGCGACCACCACGATGGCGAACCGCTTGCCCGCCGAGAACCGCTCGCCGACCCGCGCGGTCAGCTCGCCGATGTCGAAGGGCCGCTCGGGCACCACGATGGCGTGCGCGCCGGCCGCCATGCCGGAGTGCAGCGCGATCCAGCCGGTGTGCCGGCCCATGACCTCCACGATCAGCACCCGCTGATGCGACTCCGCCGTGGTCTTCAGCCGGTCGAGCGCCTCGGTGGCGACCCCCACGGCGGTGTCGAAGCCGAAGGTGACATCGGTCGAGGCGATGTCGTTGTCGATCGTCTTGGGCACGCCGACGATCGGCAGTCCGCCCTCGGAGAGCAGATGGGCCGCCTTGAGCGTGCCCTCGCCGCCGATCGGGATGATCGCGTCGAGGCCCAGATCGGAGACATGGCCCTTGGCGCGTTCCACACCGTCGCGCAGATGCTCGGGACGGACCCGCGAAGAACCGAGGATGGTGCCGCCGCGCGCCAGGATGCCGCCCACCGCGTCCAGGTCGAGCTTGCGGTAGTCGCACTCCAGAAGACCCCGCCAGCCGTCGTGGAAGCCGATGACCTCGTCACCGTGGTCGACGACTGCGCGATGCACGACGGAGCGGATGACGGCGTTCAGGCCGGGGCAGTCGCCGCCGGAGGTGAGCACACCAATGCGCATTGCCCGAAATACCTTTGCAACGTGGGCCGACTCCCGGACCACGTCGTCCGGCTGGATCCCCGTCACCCTACCGGCGCGGGGTGGCGCAAATCGAATGGGGCGTCCCAACTGGTGGGACGCCCCAGGGAACGCTCGGATCAGGCGGGCTGAGAAGCGGAGCTGATGCGCTCGTTGCGCAGCGCCTCGTACCAGCGGTCGTCCGTGGGCGGGAGGGCGTTCACATCGAGGGCCAGCTTCAGCAGCAGATCGGCGATCTGCGGATTGCGGGCCATCACCGGGCCGTGCATATACGTGCCGAAGACGGTGTCGTTGTACGCGCCCTCGGTGCCGTCGCCGGTGCCGTTGCCCCGGCCGATGACCGTACGGGCGAACGGGCGGGCCGTGGGGCCGAGGTGGGTGATGCCCTGGTGGTTCTCGAAACCGGTCAGCTGCGGCAGACCGAACCGCGGGTCGATGTCGGCCAGTACGTCGCCGACGCACCGCTCGCCCTCGCCGCGGGTGGACACCACGTCGATCAGCCCGAGGCCCGGCTCCCGCTCGCCCAGGTCGTTGATGAACTCATGACCCAGGATCTGATAGCCCGCGCAGACCGAGAAGATGATCGCGCCGTTCTCGGCGGCGCGGTTGAGCCCGCCGTCGCGGCGCAGCCGCTCGGAGGCCAGCCGCTGGGGCCGGTCCTCGCCGCCGCCGATCAGATAGATGTCGCCCGAGGTGGGGATCGGCTGGTCGCTGCGTACGTCGATACGCATCACATCGAGACCGCGCTGCCGGGCCCGGCGCTCCACCACCAGGGCGTTGCCCTGGTCGCCGTAGGTGCTGAGCAGATCCGGGTAGACCCAGACCAGACGCAGACTGCTGTCACTCATGCTGTTACGTCCTCTCTTCGGGACCCGGGGGTCAGTTGCCGACACGACGGCGCACATCCTGGAAGGCGGTGTAGTTGGCGATCAGTTCGATCCGTCCGGGCGGGGCGCTGCGGACGGCCTCGTCCACGGTGTCGCAGACCCGGAAGTCCAGACCGGCGACCTCCAGACGGACGGCCAGGTCGAGCCGGCGGTCGCCGATCACGAAGATCGGGTGCCCGGCGAGCCTGGTGTAGTCGACGTCCCAGAGCCAGGAGGTGTCCGTGCCGTCCGCGCCACGGGCGTTGACGGCCAGGATGACCGGCGTCGGCGGCGGGTCGATCAGCGAGAAGGTCTCCAGCCAGCCGGCCGGGTTCTTGGCGAGCAGCAGCCGCAGTTCGCGGTCCATGAAGCTGACCACGTCGTACCGTCCGGCGACGGCCTGTACGGAGTACATCCGCTCCAGGGCGACCTGCGGGGGCACGCCGAAGCAGGCCGCCACGGCCGCGGAGGTCGCGGCGTTCGCCTTGTTGGCGCGGCCCGGCAGCTGGAGGCGGATCGGCCAGGCCGAGCCGTGCGGATCGAGGACGTAGTCGCCGTTCAGCACCCAGCTGGGGGCGGGGCGGCGGAAGCCGCACTCGCCGCAGAACCAGTCGTCGCCGGGGCGCTGCATCACACCGCCGCAGGACGGGCAGGACCAGGCGTCGTCCTTCCACTCCTGGCCGGCCGCCACCCACACCACGGTGGGGGAGGAGGAGGCGGCCCAGACGATCAGCGGGTCGTCCGCGTTGGCGATGACGATCGCCTTGGACCCGGCGAGTCCCTCGCGCCACTTCTCGGCGAGCATCCGGGTCTCCGCGGCGCGGTCGAGCTGGTCGCGGGAGAGGTTGAGCAGCGCGATCGCCTTGGGGGTCACATCGCGGGCGACCCCGGCGAGGTACTTCTCATCCACCTCGATGACGCCGAATCTGGCGTCCGATCCGCCCGCGAGGGCGGAGGTGATGCCCGCGGGCATATTCGCGCCGAGCGCGTTGGACACGACCGGTCCCGCGGCGCGCAGCGCCTCCGCGATCAGCCGGGTGGTGGTGGTCTTGCCGTTGGTGGCCGACACGAGGACGACGTCCAGGTGCTGCGCCAGTCGCCCCAGCAGATCGGGGTCGAGCTTGAGCGCGACCCGGCCGCCGATCACCGAACCGCTGCCGCGTCCGGCCGCGCGGGAGACCGCGGCAGCGGCTCTGCCCGCCGTCACGGCGAGCTTGGCGCGCGGCGTCAGTGGCTCCGAGTTGCCTGACATCGTCCTTGATCCTCCTTGCATCGGTCGGCCCAAGCCTATCCAGGTCCGGGCCCCGGCCCGAACCTCGGCACCGCCCGGAGCGCGGAGGTCATGGCTGAACGTACGCTTGCGGCCATGCGAAACCGTCCTATCCCCGGCAGTTCCGGACTCGTGCGGCCCATGAGCCTGCTCGGGGACACGGCGCTGCACACGCCCTGTGAGAGTGTCACCGACTTCGGTCCCGCGCTCGGAGAACTCGTTAATGACATGTTCGCGACCATGTATGCGGCTCAGGGAGTCGGGCTCGCGGCGAATCAGGTGGGCGTCGGGCTGAAGGTGTTCGTCTACGACTGTCCGGACGACGACGATATCCGCCATGTCGGACATATCGTCAATCCGCGGCTGGTGGCGGCCGACGGGGTGGCGGTGCGGGGGCCCGAGGGGTGTCTGTCGCTGCCCGGTCTCGAAGCGGGGACGGAGCGGTTCGACCGGGCCGTGGTGGAAGGGGTGCTGATGGACGGGAGCCCGGTGCGGGTGGAGGGCACGGGGTTCTTCGCCCGGTGCCTCCAGCACGAGTGCGACCATCTGGACGGCATGGTCTATCCGGACCGGCTGCACGGCTGGCGCAGGGCCCGGCTGGCACGGGCGGTCCGCCGGGCTCCCTGGTCGTCGCCCGGCGTCCCGGCCCGGTGAGCGTCCGGTGAGGGCCCGGGGCGCGGCGGAGCGCTCCGGGCGTGGGGCGGCTTGAGGGAGCCGGGGATCGCCAAGGGGTCCGGCCCGGTGCACGGTGGAGTACGGGGGCGGCTTCAGGTGGTCCGGACCGCCTTCAGGAGCGGGGTGCGGCGCAGTGCGCAGGGGCGGCTTCAGGATCCGGACGGTCATCAGGGCCCGGACCCCCGACAGGCCCTAGGGGTCCGGACCGGACCGGTCCGGACCGGGGCACGTGGGGCTCCGGGCGGGGTTCAGAAGCCCGGACCGCCCGCCTTGTCCGAGACCGCCGCCAGCCGGCCCCACAGCAGATCCGCGAGGCATCGCACCAACTCCGCGCGGGAGCAGGGGCGGTCCCCGAGCCACCAGTCGCCTGCCGCGTGCATCATGCCGACGATCCCGTGCCCCCACACCCGCGCCAGCCGCTCGCCCTCAGGGCCCAGCTCCACCCGGTCGTGGATCACCTTCGCCAGCTCCTCGCCCAGCCGTCTCAGCAGCGGCGCGGAGTGGCGGCCGACGTCGAAGCCCGTCTCCCCGCTCCCGGCCCCGGCCGCCGCCCCCGTCTCCGGCTGCGGCGTCTCCGCCGGGTGCATGAGGAAGCGGTACACCTGCGGCCGGGCCTCGATCGCCGCGAGATAGGTGTCGAGCGTCGCCTCGACCCGCTCCCGCCGCTCCGCGGGCGCGTCCAGCGCCAGCCGCAGCGAGTCGAGCAGGGCGTCGGTGTGCCGCTTGGCCAGCGCCCGGTAGAGCCCGCCCTTGTCGCCGAAGTGCCGGTACAGGATCGGCTTGGTGATCCCCGCCTCCGCCGCGATGGCGTTCATGGACGCTTTCGGGCCGTCCCGGAGCACCACCCGATCCGCGGCTTCCAGCAGCTCCCGGCGGCGCTGCTCGGCCGGCCGGTCCCGTTCGGACGGCTGCTGTCTGGTCTCCATAGGCCCTTCTCCCCGCCCGAGCGATTCCGTGACGCCTGCGCAAACTAACACCCCCGCCGCTCGGCCGGGGTATCCCCCCGGAGTCGGTTGACACCCTCTACCACCCGGTAACAGACTGCGGTTACCGCAAGTAACAAGTGTGGTCGAAAGACGGCGGGACACCGCAGTACTGGAGGGGATATGGCCGGGTTCACGCTCGAACTCAACGATGACCAGAAACAGCTCCGCGACTGGCTGCACGGCTTCGCGGCCGAGGTGATCCGTCCCGCCGCGGCCGAGTGGGACGAGCGGGAGGAGACCCCCTGGCCGGTCATCCAGGAGGCGGCGAAGGCCGGAATCTACTCCCTCGACTTCTACGCCCAGCAGTACTTCGACCCCACCGGCCTCGGCATCCCGATAGCGCTGGAAGAGCTCTTCTGGGGCGACGCGGGCATCGCCCTCTCCATCGTCGGCACCGGACTCGCCGCCGTCGGCGTCCTCGCCAACGGCACCGAGGAACAGATCGGCACCTGGGTTCCCCAGATGTACGGGGACGCCGACGACGTCAGACTCGCCGCCTTCTGCTCCTCCGAACCCGACGCGGGCTCGGACGTCGGCGCGATGCGCACCCGGGCGGTCTACTGCCGGGCCACGGACGAATGGGTGCTCAACGGCGCCAAGACCTGGGTGACCAACGGAGGCATCGCCCATGTCCATGTCGTCGTCGCCGTGGTCGACCCGGAGTGCGGCTCCAAGGGCCATGCCTCCTTCATCGTCCCGCCGGGCACCCCCGGGCTGAGCCAGGGCCAGAAGTTCAAGAAGCACGGCATCCGCGCCTCCCACACCGCCGAGGTGGTCCTCGACGACGTCCGCATCCCCGGCCACTGCCTCCTCGGGGGCAAGGAACGACTCGACGAACGCCTCGCCCGCGCCCGCGAAACAGCCCGCGAAACCGCCGGCACACCGAGCGAGCGGGTGAAGAACGCCGCCATGGCCACCTTCGAGGCGTCCCGCCCCGCCGTCGGCGCGATGGCGGTGGGCACCGCCCGCGCCGCCTACGAGATCGCGCTCGACTACGCCGGCACCCGCACCCAGTTCGGCCGGCCCATCATCGACAACCAGGGCATCGCCTTCCAGCTCGCCGATATGCGCACCCGGATCGACGCCGCCCGCCTCCTGGTGTGGCGAGCCTCCTGGATGGCCGCCGCCGGCAAGCCCTTCACCTCGGCCGAGGGCTCGATGTCCAAGCTGTACGCCAGCGAGACGGCCAAGGACGTCACCGCCCGGGCCATCCAGATCCTGGGCGGCAACGGCTTCACCCGCGAGTACCCGGTGGAGCGGATGCACCGGGACGCGGCCATCTACACGATCTTCGAAGGCACCAGCGAGATCCAGCGGCTGGTGATCGCCCGCACTCTGTCGGGCCTGCCGATCCGCTGAAGCGGCCCGGGGACCGGGGACCGGGACCGCCCGGCCCCCGGACCACCGCGAGCGCGCCAGAGCCAGGGCCAGGCGGCCGGGACCTCGACGAGGCTCCCTACAGCAGCGTTACAGCAGCGCCTCGATCGCCGCGACGACCTCGGGCGACTCCGGCTCCGTACCCGGCCGGATCCGCGCCACGACCGCGCCGTCCCTGCCGATCAGGAACTTCTCGAAGTTCCACTGCACATCGCCGGCCGCGCCCTCCGCGTCCGCGGACTTCGTCAGCTCCGCGTACAGCGGATGCCGCCCGGGCCCGTTCACCTCGCTCTTCTCCAGCAGCGGGAAGGTCACCCCGTAGGTCGCGGAGCAGAACGTACCGATCTCCTCCGCGCTCCCCGGCTCCTGCCCGGCGAACTGATTGCACGGCACGCCGACCACGGTGAACCCCCGGTCCCCGTACCGCTGCTGGAGCCGCTCCAGCCCCGCGTACTGCGGCGTCAGACCGCACTGGGACGCCACATTCACCACCAGTACCGCCTGGCCCCGGTACTCCCCGAGAGAGGCCGGCTCACCGGTGAGCGCACGCAGCGGAATGTCATACAGGACGGTCATCCGAACTCCTCTGAAGTGGGAAAAACAGCTGATCAGCCAGTCAGTGGGCGGAAGAGCCCCTCCTGCACCACCGATACGATCAACGCGCCCTCACGGTTGTAGATACGGCCGCGCGCCAGCCCCCGCCCGCCCGTGGAGACCGGGGACTCCTGGTCGTACAGAAACCACTCGTCGGCCCGGAACGGCCGGTGGAACCACATCGCGTGGTCCAGCGACGCCATGTCATAGCCCCGTCGGCCCCAGAGCGGCTCCACCGGGATCCGCACCGCGTCCAGCAGCGTCATATCGCTCGCGTACGTCAGCGCGCAGGTGTGCACCAGCGGATCGTCCCCCAGCGGGCCCACCGCCCGCATCCACACCGCGCTGCGCGGATCGTCCTCCTTCTCCTTGATCTCCGCGGGAGTCCAGCGCAGCCGCTCGGTGTAGCGGATGTCGAAGGGCAGACGCCGCGCCATCCGCTCCAGCGCCTCGGGCAGCGCCCCCATGTGCTCGCGGACCTCCTCCGCGACATTGGGCAGGGACTCGGGATCCGGGAAGTCCAGCCGGGGCGGCAGCTGATGCTCGATGCTGCCCTCCTCCGGGCGGTGGAAGGACGCGGTCAGATTGAAGATCGTCCTGCCCTGCTGGATCGCGGTGACCCGGCGGGTGGTGAAGGAGCGGCCGTCCCGCACCCGCTCCACCTGGTAGACGATCGGCACCCCGGGACGGCCCGGCCGCAGAAAATACGCGTGCAGGGAGTGCACCGGGCGCTCCCCGTCCGTGGTGCGCCCGGCCGCGACCAGCGCCTGGCCCGCCACCTGTCCGCCGAAGACCCGCTGCAGGGACTCGTTGGGGCTCAGCCCGCGGAAGATGTCGACCTCGATCCGCTCCAGATCGAGCAGATCCACCAGACGCTCGGCCGGGTTCGTCATCGGACGTTCTCCTGTGTCTCGAACGGTTTCTCGGGGGCGGTCAGAGCTGTCCGACCGAGGTGACGCGGACGACCGCGCGGCCCTCCTCGTCGGAGGCGGCCAGATCGACCTCCGCGCTGATGCCCCAGTCATGATCGCCGTTCGGGTCGGCGAAGATCTGCCGGACCCGCCAGAGACCGTGGGCCTCGTCCTCCTCGATCAGCAGCAGCTTCGGGCCGCGCGCGTCGGGGCCGGTGCCCAGCTCCTCGTACTCGTCCCAGTACGCGTCCAGCGCCTCGCCCCACGCCTCCTCGTCCCAGCCGGACTCCGCGTCCAGCTCGCCGAGGTCGCCCGCCCGGTCCAGCGCGGCTAGCTCCACCCGCCGGAACATGGCGTTGCGCACCAGCACCCGGAAGGCGCGGGCATTGGCCGTGACCGGCTTGACCTGGTCGGCCTTCTCCTGGGCCTGCTCGGCGGTCTCCACCTCCGGATTGGCCAGCTGCTCCCACTCGTCCAGCAGGCTGGAGTCCACCTGGCGCACCATCTCGCCGAGCCAGGCGATCAGATCCTCCAGATCCTCCGACTTCAGATCGTCCGGGATGGTGTGCTCCAGCGCCTTGTACGCGCCCGCGAGATAGCGCAGCACGATGCCCTCGGTCCGGGCCAGCTCGTAGAACGAGGTGAACTCGGTGAACGACAGCGCCCGCTCGTACATGTCGCGGATGACGGACTTCGGCGAGACGGGGTGGTCGCCGACCCACGGATGGCTGGTGCGGTAGAGCTCGTACGCGTGCCAGAGCAGCTCCTCCAGCGGCTTGGGATACGTCACCTCCTGGAGCCGCTCCATCCGCTCCTCGTACTCCACGCCGTCGGCCTTCATCAGCGCGACCGCCTCACCGCGCGCCTTGTTCTGCTGGGCGGCGAGGATCTGGCGCGGATCGTCGAGCGTGGACTCCACGACCGAGACCATGTCGAGCGCGTACGAGGGGGACTCCGGGTCCAGCAGCTCGAAGGCGGCCAGCGCGAAGGTGGAGAGCGGCTGATTCAGCGCGAAGTCCTGCTGGAGGTCGACGGTGAGCCGGACGATACGCCCCTGGGCATCCGGCTCGTCCAGCCGCTCGACCACCCCGCCGGCCAGCAGCGAACGGTAGATCGCGATGGCGCGGCGGATATGGCGCAGCTGGTTTCTGCGGGGCTCGTGATTGTCCTCCAGCAGGCTGCGCATCGCGTCGAAGGCATTGCCGGGCCGGGCGATCACCGACAGCAGCATGGTGTGCGTGACCTTGAAACGCGAGGTCAGCGGCTCGGGATCGGAGTCGATCAGTTTGTCGAAGGTCGTGTCCGACCAGGCGACGAAGCCCTCGGGGGCCTTCTTGCGGACGACCTTCCGCCGCTTCTTGGGGTCGTCGCCCGCCTTGGCGAGCGCCTTCTCGTTCTCGATGACGTGCTCGGGGGCCTGCGCGGCGACCAGACCCGCCGTGTCGAATCCCGCCCGGCCCGCCCGGCCCGCGATCTGATGGAACTCACGCGCCCGCAGGGTGCGCACCCGATTGCCGTCGTACTTGGTGAGCGCGGTGAACAGCACGGTGCGGATCGGAACGTTCACCCCGACGCCCAGCGTGTCCGTGCCGCAGATCACCTTCAGCAGCCCGGCCTGGGCCAGCTTCTCGACCAGCCGCCGGTATTTGGGCAGCATCCCGGCGTGGTGGACGCCGATGCCATGGCGTACATAGCGCGAGAGATTGCGGCCGAATTTCGTGGTGAACCGGAAATTGCCGATCATCTCGGCGATCTGGTCCTTCTCCTCCCGTGAGCACATGTTGATGCTCATCAGGGACTGCGCCCGCTCCACGGCCGCCGCCTGTGTGAAGTGCACGATGTAGACGGGGGCCTGCCGGGTGTCGAGCAGCTCGGTCAGCGTCTCCGTGATGGGGGTGCGCCGGTATTCGTACGACAGCGGGACCGGGCGGGTCGCGGACCGTACGACGGTGGTGGGGCGGCCGGTGCGCCGGGTGAGGTCCTTCTCGAAGCGGGAGACGTCGCCGAGCGTCGCCGACATCAGGATGAACTGCGCCTGCGGCAGCTCCAGCAGCGGAATCTGCCAGGCCCAGCCCCGGTCCGGCTCGGCGTAGAAGTGGAACTCGTCCATCACCACCTGGCCGATGTCGGCGTCCTTGCCGTCCCGCAGCGCGATGGAGGCGAGCACCTCGGCGGTGCAGCAGATCACCGGCGCGTCCGCGTTGACGGAGGCGTCGCCCGTCAGCATGCCGACGTTCTCCGTGCCGAAGAGCTTGCAGAGATCGAAGAACTTCTCCGAGACCAGGGCCTTGATCGGCGCGGTGTAGAAGGTGACCTGGTCATGGGCGAGCGCGGCGAAATGCGCGCCGGCCGCGACCAGGCTCTTTCCGGAGCCGGTGGGGGTGGAGAGAATCACATTGGCCCCGGAGACCACCTCGATCAGCGCCTCTTCCTGAGCCGGGTAGAGCGAGATGCCCCGATTCTCGGCCCAGGAGGAGAAAGCCTCGAAGAGGGCATCGGGGTCGGCGTCAGGCGGCAGCTGATCAATGAGGGTCACACCCCCCATCTTGCCTGTCCTCCCCCCGGTTCGGGGAACCGGGCGGCGGACAGAAGATCACGAACGATACGCTGGCCAGTCAACTGGGCCCGACGGCACGGGCGACGGGGCTCATCGCGATGGGCGACGGCCGTCCGTGCGGCGGCGGGATCGACGGGGCGGGGAAACGAATCATGATGGGACCGGCGCACTCGCTGTCCGGGGCGGCCGCCTGGCTGGGGGTGGGGGCGGCGACCGCCGCGGCCGGCCACCCCATGCCCTGGCCGGTGCTCGTGGTCGGAGCGCTGGTCTGCGCGGGGGCCGCGCTCGCACCGGATCTCGACCACAAGGCGGCGACGATCTCCCGGGCCTTCGGGCCGGTCTCCCGGATCCTCTGCGAGATCGTGGACAAGCTGTCGTACGCGGTCTACCAGGCGACCAGGAAGCCCGGGGACAAGCGCAGGACCGGCGGTCACCGCACGCTGACCCACACCTGGCTGTGGGCGGTCGTGATCGGCGCCGGGGCGTCGGCGCTGGCGGTCGCCGGCGGCCGGTGGGCGGTGCTCGCCATCCTCTTCGTCCATCTGGTGCTGGCCGTGGAGGGTCTGCTCTGGCGGGCCGCGCGGGTCTCCAGCGATGTGCTGGTCTGGCTGCTGGGCGCGACCAGCGCCTGGATTCTGGCGGGGGTGCTGGACCAGCCGGGCAACGGCTCGGACTGGCTGTTCACCGGGCCCGGCCAGGAGTATCTCTGGCTCGGTCTGCCCATCGTGCTGGGCGCGCTGGTGCATGACATCGGGGACGCGCTGACCGTCTCGGGATGCCCGATCCTCTGGCCGATACCGGTGGGGGGCAAGCGCTGGTACGCGCTGGGCCCGCCGAAGGCGATGCGCTTCCGGGCCGGCAGCTGGGTGGAGCTGAAGGTGCTGATGCCCGTCTTCATGATCCTCGGCGGGGTGGGCGGCGCGTCCGCGCTCAATGTGATCTGAGCGCCGCCCAGCTCGCCGGGATGGCCGTGCCCGAGCAGTCGCACACCGTCAGCGCCATGAACAAGGCGGAGCTCGTCGGCGTCTGACCCGCCGGGGCGGATGCCGGGCCTCTGCCGGGCGGGCATGGACGGAACGGAGGCCCGGGACACACCGTGTGTCCCGGGCCCCTTCGGTAGATCGCCGCTATCCGTGCCAGGACCGCCAGAGCGCCGCGTACGCGCCGTCCACCGCGACCAGTTCGTCATGGCTGCCCAGCTCGCTGATCCGGCCCTCCTCCACCACCGCTATCACATCCGCGTCATGGGCGGTGTGCAGCCGGTGCGCGATCGCGACCACCGTACGGCCGTCCAGCACCCGGGAGAGCGACCGCTCCAGATCGCGCGCCGCGCGCGGATCCAGCAACGAGGTCGCCTCGTCCAGCACCAGGGTGTGCGGGTCCGCCAGCACCAGCCGGGCCAGGGCGATCTGCTGGGCCTGCGCGGGCGTCAGAACGATTCCCCCCGAGCCGACCCGGGCGTCGAGCTCCTCGGGCAGCGCCCGCGCCCAGCCGGCCGCGTCCACCGCGGCGAGCGCCGCCCACAGCTCCGCGTCCCCGGCCCCGGCGCGGGCGAGCAGCAGATTGTCCCGCACCGTGCCCACGAACACATGGTGTTCCTGATTGACCAGGGCCACATGCTGCCGCACCCGCTCGGCGGTCATCCGCGACAGCTCCGCGTCGCCGAGCGCCACCCGGCCCGAGCGGGGCGCGTAGATGCCCGCGAGCAGCCGGCCCAGGGTCGACTTCCCGGCCCCGGACGGTCCCACCAGGGCGAGTCGGGTGCCCGGAGCCACGTCCAGGGAGACCTGGTGGAGCACATCCACTCCCTCCTGGTAGCCGAACCGCACGTCCTCCGCGCGCACATCGCGGCCGTCCGGCCGGATGTCGTGATCGCCCGCCGCCGGCTCGATCTCCCGGATGCCCACCAGCCGGGCCATCGAGACATGGGCCACCTGGAGCTCGTCGTACCAGCGCAGAATGGTGGCGATCGGGTCCACCAGCATCTGCGCCAGCAGCGCGCCCGTGGTCAGCTGGCCGACGCTCATCCAGCCCTGGAGGACGAACGAGCCGCCGATCAGCAGCACCGAGACCAGCACCGTGGTGTGGGTGAGGGTGATGACGGGGAAGAAGACCGACCGCAGAAACAGGGTGTACCGCTCCCAGCCGGCCCACTCGGCCACCCGCTGGTCGGAGAGCGCGATCCGGCGGTGACCGATCCGGTGGGCCTCCACGGTCCGCCCCGCGTCCACGGTCTCGGCGAGCACGGTGGAGACCGCGGCGAAGCCCGCCGCCTCGGAGCGGTAGGCGATCGGACCGCGCTTGAAGTACCAGCGGCAGACCACGATCAGCAGCGGCAGGGCCACCACCACCGAGAGCGCGAGCGGCGGCGCGGTCAGCGCGAGCCCGCCGATCAGCACAGCCGCCCACACCACACCGATGGTGAGCTGGGGCACGGCCTCGCGCATGGCGCTGGCGAGCCGGTCGATGTCGGTGGTGATACGCGACAGCAGATCGCCCGTGCCGGCCCGCTCCAGCACCCCCGGCGGCAGCGCCACCGACCGTACGAGGAAGTCCTCGCGCAGATCGGCGAGCACCTCCTCGCCCAGCGTCGCACCGCGCAGATGCATCATCCTGATGAACACGCTCTGCACGACGAGCGCCACCGCGAACACCGCGACGGTGCGCCCCAGATGCAGCTCCCGCGCTCCGTCGCTCAGCCGCTCCACCAGGGAGCCCAGCAGATGGGGGCCGACCATGGACGCGATCACGGCGACCGTGTTGAAGGCGACCAGCAGCACGAAGGCGCGCCGGTGCCGCCGCATCAGCTCGCGGACGTAGGCGCGCACGGTGGCGCTGCTGCCGATGGGCAGCGTGGGGGCCGACTCCGGCGCGGCCGGGTCGTACTCGGGCGGTGTCACCCGGAGCATCTTCCATCCCTTCAGGGGGCTCATGCGGACTCCACCGGCTTCGCGAGCCCGCCGTCCGCCGTTCGCGGTCCGCTCTCGTCGCCGCTCTCCCGGGTGACGACGGCCCGGTAGCGGCCCTCGCTCCGCAGCAGTTCGCGGTGGGTGCCCACGGCCGCCACCGTCTCGCCGTCCATCAGCACCACCCGGTCCGCCAGCTCCAGCAGCAGCGGCGAGGAGGAGAGGACCACGGTGGTGCGCCCCTCGCGCAGCCGCTTGACGCCCGCCGCGATCCGCGACTCGGTGTGCGAGTCCACGGCCGAGGTCGGCTCGTCCAGCACCAGCACCCCGGGGTCGGTCACCAGCGAGCGGGCCAGCGCGAGCCGCTGGCGCTGGCCGCCGGAGAGCGAGCGGCCACGCTCGGTGATCCTGGTCTCCATCGGGTCGGCGTCCTGGTCGGCCGAGGCCCGCGCCAGCGCCTGGAGCACATCGCCGCACTGAGCCGCCTCCAGCGCGTCGGAGGCGGAGACCTCCCCGGAGGCGGGGACGTCGAGCAGCTCCCGCAGGGTGCCGGAGAGCAGCACCGGCTCCTTGTCCTGGACCAGCACGGCCGTACGCGCCGCGGTCAGCGGCAGTTCGTCCAGGGGCGCCCCGCCGAGCAGCACGGAGGGCCGGCCGCTGTCGGCCGGGTGCCCGCCGAGACGTTCGGCGAGCAGCCCCGCCGCGTCCGGGTCGCCGCAGACCACGGCCGTGAGCCGGCCGGCGGGGGCGAGCATCCCGGTCACCGGGTCGTACAGATCGCCGGTCGGGGCGGCGGTGTGCGCGGCGCCGGAGCCTGCGGTGTCGCGGCGCAGCGCCAGCACCCGGGCCGCGCGCTTGGCCGAGGGCTTGGAGTAGGAGTACGCCATCGCGATCTCCTCGAAGGTCCGCATCGGGTGGGCGGCGAGCAGGACCGCGCTGTAGACGGTGACCAGCTCGCCGACCGTCACCCGGCCGTCGAGGGCGAGATGCGCTCCGTACACCACCACCGTGAGCATCAGCGCGCCGGGCAGCAGTACCTGGATCGCGGAGATGAGGGACCACATGCTCGCGCTGTGCACGGAGGCGCGGCGCATCTCCTGCGAGGCCCTGCGGTAGCGGTCGAGGAAGAGCTCCTCGCCTCCGATGCCGCGGAGCACCCGCAGTCCGGCGACGGTGTCCGAGGCCAGTTCGGTGGCGATGCCGGCCTTGTCGCGCTGGATGTCCGCCCGGCGGGTGGCGACGGGCAGCAGCGGCAGCACGGCCAGGGCGATCAGGGGTATGCCGATCGCGACGACGGAGCCCAGCGTGGGCTCGTAGATCACCAGTCCGACGCAGACGGCGATCAGCGCGACGGCGGCGGCGAGGAACCGGGAGACCGCCTCCACGAACCAGCCGATCTTCTCCACGTCGCCGGTGGAGACCGCGACGACCTCGCCCGCCGCGACCCGCCGGGTCAGCAGCGAGCCGAGCTCCACGGTTCTGCGGGCGAGCAGCTGATGGACCCGGGCCGCGGCCGTGATCCAGTTGGTGATGGTGGAGCGGTGCAGCATGGTCTCGCCGAGGGCGATGACCGCCCCGAGCAGCATCAGCAGCCCCGCCGCGTACATCAGCCGGGTCCCCGAGCCGTCCACGGTCGCCTGGACCGCCATGCCCACCCCGAGCGGCAGGGCGGCCACGCCGAGCTGGCCGATCAGGCCCCACAGGAGCGAGTTGAACTGGCCGCTCAGCTGGTTGCGGCCGAGCCAGAGCAGAAACCGTGGGCCGGAGCGGACGTCTGGGTCACCTGGATCGGTATACGGAAGGTCGCGAATTTGCATGACGTCCCAGCGCGGTTCGAGGTCGGCACAAAGAGTGCAAGACTCGCTGTTCAGGGCCCGTCTTCGCAATTCGATATCGCGGGGCCCCCGTATATCACGCCAGGCGGCAGGAACGGTTCCGCCATGCCGGGAGGCCCGGTGCGGGCCCCCGATAGGGGCCCGCACACCTTTTCTCAGTCCGAAGGTTTGTCCGAATCCACACCTGTGCGGTCCTTGCGCCACTCACCGCGGGTGAAGTCGGGGATGGGCAGCGGCGTGCCCTTCGCCCTGATCGAGGCATGGCTCAGCGGCACCGGCGCCGTCCAGGTCGCCGCGTCGTACACATCGAAGTCCGGCACCAGACCCAGCCGCATGCACTGCATCAGCCGGAAGATCATGATGTAGTCCATCCCGCCATGGCCGCCCGGCGGATTGGCGTGCTCCTTCCACAGCCAGTGGTCCCAGTCGGCGTACTTCCCGAAGGCGCCCCACTGGTGGTCGGTGTGGTCGGGCTCCAGATAGATCCGCGCCGGGTAGTCCTCGAAGACGCCCTTGGTGCCGCCGAGGCTGTTGATCCGGCTGTAGGGATGCGGCGTGGACACATCGTGCTCCAGCCGGATGATCCGGCCCTTCGCCGTGCGGAGCATGCTGATCGTGCGGTCGGCCCCGATATACGTCTCCTTCCAGCTGGGGTCGCCCGGCGGCATATGGGCCTCGCGGTACTCGGCGAGCCCCAGCGCCGGGGTGCCGAAGCTGGCGATGGACACCACCCGGTCGCCCCGGTTGACGTCCAGGTAGTTGGCGACCGGGCCGAAGCCGTGGTTCGGATAGAGATCGCCGCGCAGCCGGGTGTGCCACTGCCGCCGCCAGGGGCCTTCGTAGTAGTCCGGGTCGAACATCAGCTCGCGCAGATCGTGGTTGTACGCCCCGGCCCCGTGCAGCAGCTCGCCGAAGAGGCCCGCGTGCGCCATCCGCAGCACCCGCATCTCGTTTCTGCCGTAACAGCAGTTCTCCAGCTGCATACAGTGCCGCCGGGTGCGCTCGGAGAGATCGACCAGGGCCCACAGCTCGTCCAGCCGCATCGCCACCGGGCACTCCACGCCGACGTGCTTGCCGTTCAGCATCGCGGCCTTCGCCATCGGGAAGTGGGACTCCCAGGGGGTCGCCACATAGACGAAGTCGAGATCGCCCCGCGCGCAGAGGTTCTCGTAGTCGTCCTCGCCCTTGGTGTACAGGGCGGGCGCGGGCTGACCCGAGGCTGTCACCCGGGCCGCCGCGCGCTCGGCCTTGGCCCGGACCGGGTCGCACAGGGCGATCACCCTGACCCCGGGCTGGGCGAGAAAGAGATCGATCATGCTGCCGCCGCGGTTGCCGAGACCGATGATCCCGACCCGTACCGTGCTGCGGCCCTCGAAGGGCACCCCGGCCATGGTGGCGCCGCCCTTGCGGGCGGGGGCCGCTCCGGCCGGTTCCCCCGTATTTCCGGCGGCCCCGGCGCTCTCCCCGGCTGCGGCGGGGCCGGTACCGAGGGCGCCGATCGCGAGGGAGGCGCCCGCCGCCCCCGCCGTGGTCCGCAGCACACGACGACGGCTCATCGAGCCGTCGTCGTCACTGCCGTGGTCCTGTGCTGCTGCGTCGTTCATCGAGCCTCCACGAGAGCTGATGGTGCGCGGCTGGTCATGATCCTTCGCCAAGGACCATCGTCGCCGGGGCGCGCGGTGCGCAAGAGCCCCGTTTGGACTCTCGCGCACCAACCCATGGACTCTCCTCGCCGCCGGGAGGCGCGACGGCCGAAGATGTTCCTAGGCCACCGGCTCCGGGGCCTTCTCGCGGGAGGCCGGTCCGCTGTCGGGTACGGGCACGGGGGCCGCCGCCTTCGAACGGTCCGGGAACACCGAGCGGTGGAGCCTGCGCAGCGGGGCCGGGGCCCACCAGTTGGCCGCGCCCAGCAGCGCCATCAGCGAGGGCACCAGCAGCGCCCGCACCAAGGTGGCGTCGATCAGGACGGCGAACGCCGCGCCGAGCCCCAGCTCCTGGATGAACACCAGTCTCGACGCGGCCAGCGCGCCCACCGGCACACAGAACAGCACCGCCGCCGAGGTCACGATCGAACCGGTGCGGGAGAGACCGTGGGCGACCGCCGCCCGCTCGTCCATCCCCAGCGCGCGCGCCTCCTTGATCCGGCTGAGCAGAAAGACGTTGTAGTCCGTGGAGAGCCCGAAGGCCAGCGCGAAGACCAGCAGCGGAGTGGTGGCCTCCAGACCGCTCTGGGCGGAGAAGCCGAGATTGCCGTCCTGGAAGACCCAGACCAGGAACCCGAACGCCGCACCGGTCGTGAGCGTGTTCATCACCAGCGCCATCAGCGGCAGCACGATCGCACCGGAGAAGGCGAAGAGCAGCAGCAGGGTGACCCCGGCCAGGATGCCGCCCGCCAGCGGCAGACTGTCGCCGATGCTCTCCCGCTGCGCCAGGAAGTCCGCCGTCATACCGGTGTGGTTCGCGGGATACGGCGCGGTCAGGTCCCGCACCTCCTCGACGGCGTCCAGCGCCCGGTCGTCCAGCGGACTGCCCGCGAGCACCGCGTCGATCTCCCAGTGCTTCCCGTCCAGTTCGAAGGGCGCGGCGACCGACTCCACCCCGGGCACCTTCCCGATCCGCTCCGCGAAGGAGTCGAGCCGGGCCCGGTCCTCGGCGCCGTCGGTGCGCAGCACGATCTGGAGGGGCGCGGTGGCCGGCTCCGCGAACTCCCGGTCCAGGACGGCGGCCACCCGGCCCGCGGTGGTCTCCTGCGGCAGCAGCGACGGGTCGACGCCGGTGAAGCGCACCCCCGCCAGCGGAGAGGCGATCAGCAGCAGCACACCCGTGGCGACCACGGCGAACATCCCGGGCCGGCGCATCACCGCCGACGCCATCCGGTGCCAGCGGCCCTCGGTGGCGGCGGAGGCACCGGCCGAGCGCTGCCAGCGGCGCGGCGCCAGCGCGTTGATCCGATGGCCGAGCACGGCGAGCAGCGCGGGCAGCCCCACCAGCGCGAAGAGCGCCGCCGACAGCACCGTGATGACGCCCGCGACGCCCATGGAGCGCAGATAGGGATGGGGGAAGGCGGTCAGCGCGGCCAGTGCGGCGGCCACCGTCAGAGCGCTGAACAGCACGGTGCGGCCCGCGGTGGCCACCGCCCGGCGAATCGCGTCGCCCCGGTCCCGGCCGGCGGCGACCTCCTCACGGAAGCGGGAGACGATCAGCAGCCCGAAGTCGATGGAGAGACCGAGACCCAGCGCGAAGGCCAGACTCATCGCCCCGGCGGACACCGTCATGAAGTCCGTCGTCAGCCGGAGGCCCGCCATGGTGAGCAGCAGCGAGACGATGCCGCCCAACAGCGGCACCAGGGCCGCCACCAGACCGCGGAAGACCAGGAAGAGCACGACCAGGACGATCGGGAAGGCGATCAGCTCGGCGTTGGACACATCCTCGTCGGAGATCTCGCCCACCTGGACGTGCCCGGGGGTGGCGCCGCCGAGCGAGGCGCTGTCCCGGAGCGCGGGATCCTCCGCGATGGCTTTCTGCAGGGCCTCCTCGGCCGCCACGGCCTGCTTGTCCGTGATGGGCCGCACCGCGCCCACCACCACCGTGCTGCGGCCGTCCCGGGAGATCAGCGCCGGGCCGCCGAGCTCCGACGAATAGTCGAACACCTCCTTGACCTCGGGCCGCGAGCGCAGCAGCTCGCCCGCCGCGGCGACCGCCTCGGGCGGAGCGGAGCCGGGCTCCACCCGCTCCCCGGTACGCACCAGCAGCACATAGCCCTGCTGGGAGTCGATGCCGGTGGCGCGGACGATGGTCTCGCGGGCGACGACATTGCCGCCGCCCGGATCGTCGTAGTCCGAGAGGCCGTTGGTGAGTTTCTCCGACACGCTGCCGCCGTAGGCGGTGGCCAGCACGGTGACCACAAGCGCCAATAACAGAACGGCGATCCGTCGGCGGTGGAGGGCCGAGCCCAGAGCGGAGAACATGGTGTCCTTCCTTCCGCCGGCCCCGCCGGGGAACGGGCGGACGCACGGGGAGGGTGGGGTGGGTGCGGATGGGCGCGTGGACGGCTCGCGCCGTAGGCCCGGCCAGCGGGCAGGGCGCGTACGGGCCGCGTAGCGTCCATCCTCGGGCCGGCCACTGGATTTCCGCTGAAGCGTCCGGGCCCCGAGGCTGCGCGGCGGCGCTGAAGGATCGCTAGAGCCGGCGCCCGGGGGAGCGGCGGGGGCCCCGGCGGCCCCGGTAGCGTCGCGACCCGGGGGCCGTGACCGCTCCGGCCCGGGAGGCCGTGCGCACACCGCCCCGGCGGGACTCCCCGCCGGGCCCGTGCGTCCACCGTCCCAGCCGGGGCCGCACCGCCCCAGCTGAAAGCCGCACCACCCCGGCCGAAGGCCCCACCACCCCGGCCGAAGGGCCCAGGACCCCAGGACCCCACCGCGCCGTTCCCGCCGGGACGCCCCCGGCGGGAACCGGAAGGACACCCCGTGCGACTCGTGCGACTGATCACCTCCACCGTCCAGATCCACGCCTCCCCCGCCCAGGTGTGGGAGACCCTCACCGACTTCGACCGGTTCCGCGAATGGAACCCCTTCCTCGTGTCGGCCGCCGGCCGGGCCGAGCCCGGCGCCCGGCTCACCCTGCGGATGCGGCTGCCCGGCAGCGGCCGGGAGACCGTCTTCACGCCGACCGTCCTCGTCAGCGACCCCGGCCGGCTGCTGCGCTGGCGCGGCCGGCTCGGCGTACCGGGCCTCTTCGACGGAGTGCACAGCTTCGAGCTGACCCCCCGGGACGGCGGCACCCGGGTACTCCAGAGCGAACGCTTCAGCGGAGCGCTGGTCCCGTTCGCCGGTGCGCTCCTCACCCCGTCCGAGCGCGGCTTCGCCGAACTCACCGACGCCCTGCGGGCCCGGGTGGAAGCGCGGAACGCCCCCGCCGCGAAGGCGGACTGACCCCGCCCCGGGCACGCTGCCTGCAAGGAGAGCTTTAGGAGCCGGCCGGAGGATCGACCGACCATGACTCCGCTGGAGAGGCAGCAAAACGATGACAGCAGAGCTGACCGCACAGGTGTGCGTGGTCGGGGGAGGACCGGCCGGGCTCACGCTCGCCATGGAGCTGGCCAAACGCTCCGTCTCGGTGGTGGTCCTGGAGCAGAGCGGGCACTTCAACAGGTCGTTCCGCGGCGAGTCGGTCTCCCCCGACTCGGTGTGGCTGCTCGACCGGCTCGGACTCCTCGACCGCCTCGACGGGGCGTACGCCCAGATGCACCACATGGAGATCACCGACGGCGGCGGCACGGTGCTGCGCGCCGACTTCTCCGACTTCGCCTATCCGCACCCCTATCCGGTGGAGCTGCCCCAGCCCGCCCTCCTCACCGCCCTCGCCGAGGCCGCGGGCGAGCACCCGGGATTCACCCTGCGCCAGTCGGCCACCGCCGTCGGCCTGCTCCGCGAGGACGGCGACAGCGGCCCGGTGACCGGGGTGCGCGCCCGTACCCCCGAGGGCGAGATCACCGTACGGGCCCGGCTGACCGTTGCCGCCGACGGACGGTTCAGCAAGATCCGCGAGATGTCCGGGCTGCCGTACGAGAAACTGCCGCTGGACCGGGACGTCATCTGGCTGCGGCTGCCCTTCCCCGCCGAGTGGGACGGCAACACCTACCGCATCCGCATCCGCGGCGGTGAACACGGACTGTTCATCCCCACCCACCCCGACAGCGTCCGGGTGGGGCTGAACATCCCCAAGGGCGGACTGCGCGAGCTGCGCGCCCAGGGCCTGTCCGCGCTCCACGAGCGCATCGACCGGCTCGCCCCCGAACTCTCCGGCGCCGTACGGGAGACGGTCACCAGCTGGTCGGACACCTCCATGCTGGACATCTTCACCACCGTGGTGCCGGACTGGTCCATGCCCGGCCTGGTGCTCATCGGCGACGCCGCGCACACCCTGACCCCGATCCTGGGGCAGGGCGTCAACCACGCCGTCATCGACGCGGTCACCCTCGCACCGCTGGTGGGAACCGCGCTGTCCGGCGGCGGGGACACCGCCGAACTGCTGCGGGCCGGCCAGGAGTTCCAGCGGGTACGTGAGGAGTCGGTACGCCTCTCCCGCGCGCTCCAGCTCCGCCAGGAACGCCTCTTCGCTCTCGACGGGCGGTGGGGCGGCGCCTTCCGCCGCGCCCTGTACCGGGTGGTGAACAGCAGCCACACCCTCCAGCGACGGGTACTGGCCAGGGCCTACTTCCAGGTCCAGCGGCCGGGCCCGGTCGTCGCCCGCAAGGTGGTGCACCAGAGCGCGCCGCGCGCCTGACCGCCGCGCCGCACCCCGCGCAGACCGCTGCCCGGGTCCCCGCCGAAGGGGCCCCGGGCAGCGCCGTGTTCACCGGCGGCGCCTCACCAGGCGACGGGCAGCCGGCTCAGCGCGTGCACCATCATCCCGGTGGTCATGGAGAGATCGCCGACCTCGCCCGCCAGACTCAGCCGGGGGAAGCGCCGGATCAGCGAGGAGAGGGCTATCTGGAGCTCGGCCCGGGCGAGGGCCGCGCCCAGGCAGAAATGCGCGCCATGGCCGAACGCCAGATGGGAGGAGGCGGACGGCCTCGACGGATCGAAGGCGCCGGTCGCCGCACCGAAGCGGCCCGCGTCCTGATTGGCCGAGCAGACCGCCGCGATCACACCGCTGCCCCGGGGGATGACGGTGTCCGCGATCTCCACATCCTCCAGGGTGATCCGGAACGGACCTCCGTCGCCGATGGGGTTGAGCCGCAGCAACTCCTCCACCACGTGGTCGATCGTCTCGGGCCGCTCCCGCAGCGCGGCCAGATACTCGGGGTGCCGCAACAGGGTCAGCACACAGGTGCCGATCATGCTGACGGTGGTCTCGTGCCCGGCCACCAGCAGCGTGATGCCCCTGGTGATCAGCTCGATCTCGCTGAGCCGTTCGCCGTCCTCGTCGTGCACGGAGACCAGCGCGCCCATGAGGTCGTCCGTGGGCTCCTTCCGCTTGCGCTCCACCAGCTCGCCCAGATACTGCACCATCGACATCCGCTGCTCCATCACCTCCTCGGGGGTGTGCGAGGTGAGCGAGACGAAGGCGTCGGACCAGCCGCGGAAGCGATCACGGTCCTCGAAGGGCACGCCGAGCAGCTCGCAGATGACCATCACCGGGAGCGGGAACGCGAAGACCGGATTGAGGTCGACGGGCGGGGAGAGCCGCTCCATGCCGTCCAGCAGCTCGTCCGTCATCTCCTGGATACGGGGCCGCAGATTCTGCACCCGGCGCGCGGTGAACTCACGGGAGACCAGCTTGCGCAGCCGGGTGTGCTCGGGCGGGTCCATGGTGAACAGGCTGCCGCCCATGGGCGGGGCCGCGGTCAGCCGGGGCGCCCCCTCGTCGAGCATCGCCGCCCGGCTGAACCGGAGATCGCTCAGCACGGTGCGGACGTCGTCGTACCGGCTCACCACATAACCGTCGTCGCCGCTGGGCAGCCGGACCTTGGCCACGGGGCATTCGCCGCGCAGCTTCTCGTAGACGGGCGGCACCTCCACCGCCGAGGGACGCGGGAAGGGATACCGCAGGCCGGTCTCGGGCTCGGCCGGGTGCGGAGAGGCGGTGTCCATCGAGAGCCTCCAGGGCTTCGGATCGGTCGGTGCTTCGCAGGGTCAGCCCGAGGGTCCCAGCGACCGCTTGCGCGCCGATAAAGACCGGCTGGCGCCGATGGCCCTCGCGTCGGGCCGACGCGACCCGGCCCTGTGCACCGGCGTACGGCAGCGGGCCCGCGGCCCCAGGGGGAGGGGCCGCGGGCCCGCTGCCGTACCGCTCGGACACCCCGGGGCGCCGGCCCTCAGCGCTGTCCGCCGTCCGCCGCGCGGAGCCCGAACCCCAGCGCCCGGGACAGCGCGATGGCGGTGAGCCAGGACATCCCGAAGGTGAAGGGGGCCGCGATGTCCTCCGGGGCGTCGCCCAGGAACGAGAAGACCACCATGACGGCGAAGGGGATCAGCGGACGGTTGAGCAGATTGTGCGCGGGCACCGCGCGCGGGGGCAGCAGCCCCGGCCCGCGCCGCCCGGCCAGCGTGGGCAGCAGCGGAAGAGCGGCGCCGAGGGCGGCGGCCGGGATCACCCAGCCGGTGTGCTTCACCACCTCGAAGACGTCCCAGGCCAGCAGCAGCACGCCCAGCGTGCCCCACGCGAAGCGCACCGGCCCCGGCGTCGAACTCCGCCGCGTCCCGGTGGGTTCGGTCATCACCACGTAGATCTCCTCACATGCGAGGCGTTCGGACGGGCCGGCCCACCCGGCCGCGGAACCGAAGCCGTCGGGCAGCGCAGTATGCGCGGGTCCACTGGAGCACCGCTGAAGCCGCAGACGGCGGGCCGGGCCCCGGGGAGCCGCCGGGCGAGGAGCTCCCGCGGTCCCGCGGAGCGCGGCTGAGGCCACGGACGGCGGGCAGGGCCGGGCCCCGGGAGCCGCCGGACCGCCGCGGACCGGCGAGGAGCTCCCACGGGTCTACGGAGCGCCGCGGAGCTCCCACGGGTACGCGAAGCCCGCCCGCTCACTCCCCGGCGCCGGGCGGCGCACCCCACTCCGGGGCCCGGACCATCTCCACCACCGCGCAGGTGCAGCTGAACCCGGAGCCGCCGCCCACGAAGAGCACCCGGTCCCCGGCTCCCAACTCCCCCCGCTCCAGCAGATCGTTGAACCCGGCGATCTGGTCCCCGGCCCCCAGATGCCCCACCCGGCGGGCGAAATCCCAGGTCGACCGCTCCACCGGAATGCCCAGCAACTGCGGCAGCTGCCACTCCAGCCTGCCGCGCCCGCTCGCCAGGGCCACCACCCGGTCGATCTCGCCCCTGGTGACGCCCGCGTCCGCCAGCACGGTGTCCACCACCGAGGTCACCACCGCCGCCACCCGCTCGGTCGCCTCCCGGACACTGCCCCGGGAGCGCACATAGTGCCCCACCCTGCCCAGCAGATCCAGCGGCTCCGCCGAGGGCAGCGGCCGTAGCCCAGGACCCCGGACCACCGCCTCCAGCGAGTTGTCCGCCCCGGTCGCCGTGGACACCAGCCGGGCGAAACCGCCCCGGCCGGAGAGCAGCAGCGCCGTGCCCCCGTCCCCGTACACAAAGCCCGGCTCGCTGCTCCACCGCTCGACCAGCGGCACGCCGAACCGGTCCCCGGTGGTCACCATCGCCGCACCGGCCCCCGGCCGCCCGCTCACCTGGCGGGCCGCGAGCTCCAGCGCGCCGAGCCCGCCGTTGCACTCCTGGTCGAGACCGATGGCCGGCACGCCCCGCCCCAGGGCGTGGCCCGCCACATAGGAGGCGGCGGGCCACATCTCCACACCCTGGAACCAGATACCGCTGTGGATCAGCAGATCCACCTCCGACCCGTCGAGCCCCGACCGCTTCAGCGCGGTCGTCGCCGCGTGGACCGCCATGTCCGGAGGCGCCATGGACTCATCGGCCACCGAGACGGAGACGATCTCGTCCGCCGCGTACTGCTCCGCGTCGTACCGGCCCGACTCCATGGCCGCGCGGGCGGATTCCGGTCCGCCCAGCCACACCCCGGTGCCCGCGACATACACACCTTCCCACCGCATGAGAACTCCCTTCTCGACACCGGCCGACGGGTCGCCGGCCGTCTTGCCTCTCCGGGGCCGGGCGCCGGCCCGGTCCCGTCAGGCGGGGCCGACGGTCTGCTCCCGCAGGGCCGACACCACCCGCCAGAGCGAGGCGGGGGTGGCGAAGGTCGCGGCCACCAGGTCCGCGTCGGGGATCGCGATGGAGTACTCCGACTCCACCCGCACCAGCACCTCGACCATGGCGAGCGAGTCGAGCCCCGCGGCCTTCAGACTGCTGTCGGGGCGGAGCGGCCCCTTGGCGGAGAGCCGGGGCAGCACCTCGTGCAGCAGGGATTCATACGCCTCGTCCCAGGCCGGAGCCGTGGCGTCGGGGGCGGTCGCCGTGGCGGCGGTGGTCTCGGTCATGGGGTTCGCGTCCTTCGCACGGAGGCCGTCGAACGGTTCGACGGCATGGCGGGTCAGCGCCAGTCGGGTGGCGGATACGGTCTCGCCGCCGTCCACCAGGACTTCGGCGGGCGCGGGATGGCCCAGGAAGCCGAGCAGGCTCGCCGAGAGCCCGTACGCGCCCACATTGGGGAACACCAGCAGATCCCCCGAGCGCACCCCCGGCAGCCGGGCGGCGCGGGCCAGCACATCGGCCGGGGTGCACAGCGGCCCGGCGAGGGTCACCGACCCCTCGTCCGGGGCGTCGACGGCATGCTCCGGGCCGGGCTCCAGCGGCTGCGCGGAGAGCGGCAGCAGCCGCCCCAGGCCGGAGAGCCCGCCCAGATGGTTGATCCCGGAGTCGAGGACCGCGTAGTCCTTCCCCCGGCTGTGCTTCACATCGGTGACGGCGGTCACCAGCCGGCCGCTGTCGCCGACCAGATAGCGCCCGGACTCGAAGGCGACCACGGGCTCCCCGTCGCGCCAGCCGGGCAGATTCTCGTCGAGCACGGCGGCCAGCGCCGTCCGCAGCTCCCGGTAGACCGGGCGTTCGCCGGGGGTGGCGTACGGCGCGGCGAAGCCCCCGCCGAGGTCCAGCAGATGCAGGGGAACGCCGAGTTCGTCACGGAGCTCGGCGGCCGTGCGCACGCTCTGCGCCAGCTCGGCCCGGAGCCCCTCCTCGTCCCGGGCGTTGGTCAGCGGGAAGAAGTGCATCCCCACGATCCGGGTGCCCCGCGCCAGCAGCCGGGCCCGTTCGCCGCGCAGCCCGTCGAGATCGAACCCGAACTGGGAGGGAGCTCCGGTCATCCGCAGCCCCGCCTGGCCCGGAGCGCCCGCCGCGTTGATCCGCAGCACACAGTCGGCGGTGACGCCCTGTGCCACGGCGGCCTCGCCGATCCGCTCCAGATCGCCGAAGGACTCGGCGGAGAAGGTACGCATACCGGCCGAGATCGCCTCGTCCAGCTCGGCCCGGACCTTCCCGGGGCCCGAGTACATCAGCTCGGCCGCCGGATGGCCCGCCGCCAGCGCGGCGGCCAGCTCCCCGCGCGAGGTCACCTCGGCGCGCGCCCCGCCCCGGCGCAGCTCGGCCACCAGACCGGGGTGCGGATTGGCCTTGAGCGAGTAGTAGACCCGGCTGGGCTGGGGCAGGGCCGCCCGCAGATCCTCCAGCGCGGTCCGCACCCGGGCCAGGTCGTAGACGTAGAGCGGGGTGCCGTACCGCTCGGCGAGTTCTCGGTCAGTCGCCATCGCTGTCCTCCACGAGCCGCCTGCGCAACTCCTTGCGGTCGGTCTTGCCGTTGGGCGTCAGCGGGAGGGCGTCCAGGACCCGGCACACATCCGGCACCTTGGCCGCCTCAAGACGGTCGCCGAGGCGTGCCAGCACCTGTTCGCCGGTCAGCCCCGGGCGTTCGCCGACGACGAAGAGCACCATGTCGCGGTCCTCCTCGGGCACCAGCAGCGCCGCCTCCCGTACCCCGTCGATGTCCAGCGTCGCCGCCTCGATCTCGACGGAGCTCATCCGCGCCCCGCGCCGTTTGAACAGATCGTCCCGACGGCCCTGGAAGTAGACATGGCCGTCGTCGTCCAGCCAGCCGTAGTCGCCGGTGTGCAGGGTGACCGCACCGCTCGCCGGGTCGCGGCGGAAACGGAGCGCGGTCGGCTCCGGGGCCCGCCAGTAACCCGCCATCACATGCGGTCCGCGCACCGCGATCTCGCCGATCTCACGCGGCGGCAGCGGCCGGCCGTCGTCGTCCAGGACCAGCACCTCGGTGCCCGGCAGCGCGGGCCCGACCGACCCGGGCCTGGCGAGATCGCCGTCCGGCTCCAGCACGGTGATCCGCTTGCACTCGGTGGTGCCGTACATGGGCGCCACGGCCGCGCCGGGGAACGCCTCCCGGAGCGAGGCGATCAGCGGGGCGTTGAGCGCGGCCCCGGTGTTGGTGAAGAGCCGGATCCGGGTGGGTCTGCGGTCGCGCGAGGTCAGCCGGACCAGCAGTTCGCCCAGCGAGGGCACCAGCGGGACGACGCTCGCCCCGTGGTCGCGGGCGAAGCCCAGCAGCCGGGGGTGGTCGGCCGGTCCCGACAGCAGCAGTTCGGCTCCGGCCAGCGCCGTGAGCAGGATCTGGTAGAGGCCGTAGTCGAAGGAGAGCGGTACGGCGGTGAGCACCACGTCGTCCGGCGTGTAGTTCAGCCGGGCCGCGATGGCCCGGGCCGCGAACACCACCGGGCCGTGCGGACAGGCCACCGCCTTGGGCGCGGAGGTGCTGCCCGAGGTGTAGATCAGCAGGGCGAGCCGGTCGGCCGGCACCGTGCGCTCCGTACGCGCCGCCGGGTCCACCGGGCCCGCCGTCGTCAGATCCAGGTCTCCCACCACGGCGACCGGGACCCCGGACGGCCAGAACAGCCCGTCGGCCCCGGTGCGCTCCGGCTCCTCCACCACGATCAGCGACGGAGCGGAGTCGGCGAGCACCGCCTTGAGGTGGAACGCCTTCATCCCGGGGTTGACCGGGACCAGGACCGCGCCCCGCCGCCAGGTCCCGTACAGCAGCGCGGTGAACTCCCGGACGCTGCCGACCCGGGCCAGCACCCGGTCGCCGGGGGCGACGCCGTAGCCGTCGAGGATCCGGGCGAACGCGTCGGCCGCGGCGTCGAGTTCGGCGTACGTCCACACTCCGTAGCGGTCCCGTACGGCCGGGGCGGCGGGCCTGCGGGCGGCGGCGGCCGTCAGAAACACCTCGGCCGCGTTGTCGACCCGAGGGGCGGTCCCGGTGCCCACGGCGTCGTCGATCAGCGCGGTGGCGGGGAAGGCGCCGAACACGGTGGCCGTCATGACCGCGCCTCCCGCCGCGCCGGGGCGGCCCAGCCGGGGGCGCCGGTGATCTCCAGTACGGCGCAGCTGGCCGCGCCGGGACCGGCGGAGAGCATCAGCACCCGGTCGCCGGGGCGCAGCGCGCCCCGCTCGGCGAGGTCGTTGAACGCGGCGAACTGGTCGCCCGCGCCCAGATGTCCGGTGCGGCTGCCGAACTCCCAGGTGGTGCGGGAACCCGGCACCCCCAGCAGCTGCTCCGCCTGCCGGCGCATCTTGTCCTGGCCGCCGGTGGGGACGACGGCCCAGGCGATGGCGGACGGGTCGGTCGCGGCGTCGGTGAGGGCGTCGTCGACGACCCCCTTCACCATGGCGACCAGCCGGTCGGCGGCCTCGCGGATGCCGCCGCCCCGGGACTGGAGATGGTGGGCGAACCGGGCGGCGTGGTCATAGGGCTCACCGGTGGGCAGCGGGGACAGCCCCGCGCCCCGGGCCAGGGACTCCATCCGGTTGTCGGCGCGGGTCGCGGTCGACAGCACCCGGGCGAAGCCGCCCTGGTTGGAGAGGACCAGCGCGGTGCCGCCGTCGCCGTAGACCAGCCCGGCCTCCGCGCTCCAGCGGTTGATCAGCGGTTCGGCGAACCGGTCGCCGGTGGTCAGGACGGCCGACGCCGCGCCGGTCTCGCAGTTCAGATGGCGGGCGGCCAGCTCCAGCGCCCCCACCGCCGCGTTGCACTCCTGCTTGACCTCGAAGGCGGGCACCGACCAGTGCACGGCGTGATCGGCGACATAGGACGCCACCGGCCACATGGTCTGGCCCTGGAACCAGACATAGCTGTGCAGCAGCAGCCGTACGGTCCGGGGGTCGAGCCCCGACCGCTTGAGCGCGGTGGTGGCCGCGTGGACGGCCATGTCGGGCGGTGTGACCTCCTCGCCGGCGACGCTGACGGAGACCAGGCCGTCGGCCTCGAAGTGCGCCTGGTCGTACACACCCGCCTCCACGGCGGCGCGGGCGGGATACGGCTCGGGGAGCCAGGCACCCGTTCCCGCCACGTAAACGCTTTCCCAGCGCATGGTTCTCCCATCGTCAGTGGGCTGTCCCCGGACACCGCCGCGCGTGCGGCACGCGACGGGTCTTCGGGATGTGCCCTCGCGGGGATCGTCCGCGCCGGTGCTATGGCCCGGCTAAAAGGCGAGGCGACGGACACGGGAAGCGGCCGGGGCGGACCGCTCGGCACTGCACAGAGGCCGCCCGGGGCCCGTACATACGGGCCCCGGGCGGTGTCAGCGGATCACGGTGGGTTCTGGTTCCGGCTCCGGATCGGGCTCGGTCTCCGGCCCCGAGGCGGGGGCCCGGGCGCCCACACCCTCCAGGGAGCGCGCCACCCACACCACCGAGAGCACGAGCACCAGCGGCACACACATCGCCGCCCGGTACGACACCGCGGCCCCGACCGCCCCGATCAGCGGCGGCCCGGCCAGAAAGCCCACGTAGTTGAAGAGGTTGACCCGCGCCACAGCCGTGTCCGGCGCCCCCGGCAGACTCCGCGCGGCGAGGGTGAAGAGCTGAGGGATCATCACCGAGAGACCCGCTCCCAGCACACCGAAACCGAACACCCCCGCCCATGGCCCCGGGGCGGACGCCACCAGCGCGAACCCGGCGGCGGCCAGCAGCGCGCCCGCCCGGATCACCGCCGCCGCGCCCCACCGCCGTACCCAGCGGTCCCCGAAACCGCGGCCCGCCAGGGTCGCCGCCATGTAGAGGCCGTACGGCAGCGTGGCCAGCGCCTGTGAACCGCCCAGCGTGTCCGACAGGAACTTGGCGCTCCAGTTCGTCGCGGTGGAGTCGGCGACCACGGCCACACCCATGATCAGACAGAGCGGCAGCAGCGGCTTCCAGGGAGTGCCGCGCCCCTGGCCCGCCCCGGCGGGCGGACCCGTCCGCCCGTCCGGTTCCGGCTTGTCGGTCACCCGGCTCAGCCGGGCGCCGGCCGCCGCCGCGACCGGCAGCAGCACCAGCACGGCCGCCGAGTACAGCGCGGCCAGCGAGAATCCCCGGTCGGCTCCAGCCCAGGCCAGGGCTGCGCCCGTGATTCCGCCGAGCCCGGCGGCGGCGTGGAAGCGCAGCATGATGCTGTGCCCGTAAGCGCGCTCGATGCCCACCGCGGTCATGTTGAGCGTTGCTTCGAGCGCGCCCACCAGCAGCCCGAAGACCGCGAGACAGACCGCGAGTTGCCATACCGCGCGGCCCGCCCCCACGCCCACCAGCGTCAGACAGATCACCGGCTGGAGCACCCGCACCGCGGTGGGCGCCGATATCCGGCGCACCAGCCGGGAAGCGGTGAGACTTCCCGCCCCCGCGAGCAGCGGCACCGCCGCGAGAACGAGCGGGAGCACGCTGTCGCTGAGGCCGTACCGGTCCTGGACCGCGGGAATCCGGGTGACCAGCAGGGCGAAGACCGCTCCATGGACGATGAAGACCAGCGATAGCGCCGAGCGTGCCTGCCGCAGCCGTGCCGGAACCTCCATGGCGCCCCCTTAGTGTCGGGCTCCCCCTCGGGCGGGAGCCGCGTCGGCGCGACGGTAGGGAACGGCCCTGAAGCCCCGCTTGAGCCATGCGGCCCCGGACGCCCCTCCGTGCAAGCCCCCCTTCAGCGCCCGCCCCGAGGCTGGTGAGGCCCAGCCTGTCCCGGAACGACGGAGGACCGACAGATGCACAGGACCGGTACGGACGGCACCGGCGATCCCCGGCGCTGGTGGATACTCGGCGTGCTCTCGCTCGCGCTGTTCGCGATCGTGCTCAACAACGGCCTGCTCAATGTAGCGATCCCCGGGATGATGCGGAGTCTGGACGCCGACATCGGCCAGGTGCAGTTCATCGTGGACAGCTATGCGCTCGCCCTCGCGGGGGCGCTGCTGACCGCGGGGACGCTCTCCGACCGGTACGGCCACAAGCGCGCCGCGCTCACCGGCACGGCCGTCTTCGGCGCGGGCTCGCTGGTCGCCCTGATCGCGGACGGCACGGGCCAGTTGATCGCGGCACGGGCCCTGATGGGGCTGGGAGCCGCCTTCATCATGCCCGGCACCCTCGCCGTGCTGGTCCATGTCTTCCCGCCGGCCGAGCGAGCGCGGGCGATCGGGATCTGGAGCGGGGCGTCCGCGCTGGGCGTCGCCGCGGGACCGGTCGTCGGAGGCTTTCTCGTGGGCCACTTCTGGTGGGGGTCGATCTTTCTGGTGAATCTCGTGCCGGTGGCCGTGGTGCTGATCGCCGGGGCGCTGCTGCTGCCGGAGTCCGCCGCCGCGAAGCCGCGCCGCGCCGACCCGGTGGGCGCGCTGCTGGGCACCGCCGCCATGGTGGGGCTGGTCTTCGGCACGATCCAGGGGGCGAAGCACGGCTGGACCTCGGCGGCGCCGATGACGGGGTTCGCCGTCGCCGCCGCCGGGGGCGTCGCCTTCGTGCTGTGGGAGCGGGCGCACCCCAGCCCGATGGCAGATTTCGCGCTGCTGCGCCGGGCTCCGTTCATCGGGGCGAGCGTGAGCATTCTGCTGCTGATGTTCGGTCTGGCGGGCACCCTCTTCGTGCTCACCCAGCGCTTGCAGTTCTCCCTGGGGTACGGGCCGTTGAAGGCCGGACTCGCGGTGATGCCGGTGGCGTTCGCGGTTCTGCTGGGCACGCTGCTCTGCCCCGTGCTGGGGCGGCGGGCCGGGCCGCGGGGATGTGTGACCGCGGGGCTCGCCATCGGAGCGGTGGGCATCCTCGTCGTCGGACTGGCGGACCGCGGATATCCGCCGGTGCTGGCAGGGCTGTTGCTGGCGGGCGCGGGCATCGGACTGGCGATCGGGCCGACCACGGACGTGGTGATGTCGCTGGTGCCGCCGGAGCGCTCCGGGGCGACCGGATCGCTCGATATGACCATGCAGGAGCTCGGCAACGCGCTCGGGGTCGCCGTGGTCGGCAGCGCGCTCGCCCAGAGCTATACCGCCCAGGCCGGCGCGGCGGGGCTGCCGGACGCCGCTGCCCGCACCCTGGACGGCGCGCTGCGGATCGCCGAGAACGCGGGCGGGGCCGCCGGTCAGGAACTGGCCCGGACCGCGCGGGACGCGTTCGGCCATGCCGCCGGGATCAGTCTGGGCGTGGCGGCGGCCGTGGTGGCGTGCGGAGCGGTGATCGCCGCTCTGCTGATACCGGGCCGTAGGGAGGACACCGACGCCGTGGACGACACCGGCCCGGCGGTAGCGCCGGCCGGACAACCGGTTCCCGCGCGGCACAGTTGACGGACGGCGGGAGGGTGCCGCACGACCCGGCACACGGTCCGGGCGGGGCGTTCGAATCTCATGGGAGAGGTCCGCGCTGCCCGCCCACCCGGGACAGGCGGGCGGTTTCGACTTGC
>NZ_VCLA01000172.1:16234-16577 GCF_009600885.1 Streptomyces jumonjinensis | reverse complement strand
GCCAGCCCCCGAACCCCCGCGCCTCAAACGCCGGCGAGGCTGATTTTGATCCCCCGCTCGCCGTCGGCGGAGCTGGGTCTTGTGTGCGAGCTGCCCTGCCGGGCGCGGGTCCTTGTCGGGGGCCAGCCCCCGAACCCCCGCGCCTCAATCTCCCCCAGACTTCGTCCGGGGGGACCCCCAAGGGGCTGTTTTTTGCCGCCCTTGCCTCAATCACCGGCGAGGCTGGATTTTGCAGACTCCGTCCGGGGGGACCCCCCAAGGGGCTGGATTTTGCTCGCCTCAATCTCCCCGACCCCCAAGGGGCTGGGTTTGCTGAGGCTGCCCGGCACCCGGGATCGGTGGC
>NZ_VCLA01000172.1:0-16224 GCF_009600885.1 Streptomyces jumonjinensis | reverse complement strand
GCACCACCCCGGAGCGGACCCCGGACCTTGACCCACCGCGCCCAGCCCCACCCCGAAGCACCCGCGCAAGGCGCGGCCCCCGGACCCCAGCACACCGCACCCCGCCCCGGAACAGGCTCCGGCGTCGGACGACAAAGGCGCTCCTCCCCGGTCGCGGGGAGGAGCGCCTTCGCGGCGTGCCCGGAGCGCATGGAGCACCCCGGAAGCCGGCGGCCCGCCCGCCGCCGCCCGCCCGCAGGCTCAGTCGCTCGGCGCCCCCACCAGGTCCAGCCCGGCCAGCTCCGCCAGCTCGGCCGGCTCCGCGTATAGCCGCAGCGCATCGGAGAGCCGGTCCAGGAAGACGCCCTCGTGCTCCCGGATGAAGAAGTGGCCGCCGGGGAGCACCGTGGTCCCGCTCTCCCGGGTCGAGTACGCGGCCCACTCACGGATCTCCGCCACGGTCACCAGCCGGTCGTCCGCGCCCGCGAAGGAGTGCACGGGCACCGGCAGCGGCGATCTGTCCACGCCCCCCGCGCCCGCGCACAGCATCAGATCCCCCCGGACCACGGGCAGCAGCGCCGCCAGCCACTCGGGGCGGTCCAGCAGCGCCCGGGGCAGACCACCCAGCGCGGCCAGCCCGCGCACCAGCTCCATGTCGTCCTTGGTGTAGCAGCCCGTGAGCGGCGGGGCGGGCAGATGGGGGGCCCGGTGCGCACTGAGCAGCAAGGCGACGGGGAGCGGCGCCCCGCGCGCCCGGCGGCGCTGGGTCAGGGCGAAGGCGATCAGCGCGCCCATGCTGTGTCCGTACAGCACATGCGGCCCCTCCAGCTCGGGCCCGATCTCCCGGTCCAGATCGGCCACGAGCGCCGCCAGATCGGTGAAGCGCGGCTCCGCCATCCGGCCCTCACGGCCGGGGAGCTGGACGGGCTGTACATCCACGGTGGGGCCGAGCTTGCGCTGCCATGCCGCGTAGGCGGAAGCGCCGCCGCCCGCGTAGGGGAAGCAGAACATCCGGAGCCGGTCCCTTCCGGTCCTGCCGCCGCGCCTCAGATATCGCGTCATATCCCCGGTTCTCCTCTCGGTGCACGATGTCCACCGGTCCGAGGCCCGCTGAGCCGATCTCTGTCAGCGCTGCCCGGTGGTGGTGCCGGCCGGTCCGGCGGTGGACGCCCGGGCGGTCCGGGTGCGGGGGAGGAGCGGTCTCCCCGTGTGCACCCGGCCCGCACGGCTCCGCCGCCGCGGAACCGGCCGACACCCCCCAGCGTCGGGAGCGGTGCTTAAGGTTCGCCAAATGGCCGGAACCCGGCCGCCCGCTCAGGGCCTGGGCATGCGGGCACGGGAGGACCCGTCGCATCCGGCGGCCCGTCCGTCGGCGCCGCCGGGACCCGCGCATGCCGCGGCCCCCGTGACCAGGTCACGGGGGCCGCGGACTTCGGCTTCCGGTCAGGGCATCGGCACGGGGGCCGCCGCGTGATGCCGTGCCGGAGCCGTCCGGGCGATCAGGCGGACGCGGGCAGCAACCGGCCCGTGGTCCGCGCCGTCGCACTGCTCGTGGCCGGATCCGGCGGCTCAAGCCCCGGGTCCGCCGCCAGGATCGACTGATGCAGCCGCCGCAGCCTCGGCGAGGGCTCCAGCGCCAGTTCGCGGATCAGCGATCTGCGCAGTCGCTGATAGGCGCTGAGCGCGTGGGAGGGCCTGCCCGAGCGGTACAGCGCCAGCATCAGCTGTGCGTGCACGGTCTCGTGCAGGGGCTGTTGGGCCGCGAGCGCGGTCAGCTCGCCCAGCAGCGCCACATGGCGGCCGAGCCGCAGATCCGCCTCGATCCGCGCGTCGAGCGCGCAGAGCCGGGTCTCCTCCAGCCGCAGGGTCTCGACCTCCAGAGCCCGCCCGATCTGGATGTCCGCCAGCGCCGGACCGCGCCACAGCGCCAGCGCCCGGTGCAGCAGCCCGGACGCCTCCAGCGCCGCTCCCTCCCGCAGCGCGGTCTGCCCGGCCGCGCAGAGCCGCTGGAACTCCGTCGCGTCCACGGCGGCGGTCACATCCAGCGCGTACCCGCCGTAGCGGGTGCAGAGCACGTCCTTCGGCCCCCGGACCCCCGCCGGGTCCAGCGCCGTCCCCAGCATCCGGCGCAACTGTCGTACATACGTCTGCAAGGTGGCCGGGGCCGTGCGCGGGGGCGCGTCCCCCCATAATTCGTCGAGCAGCGTGGACACGGTCACCACCTGGCCGGGGCGCAGCGCCAGCAGGGCGAGCACCTGACGCGGCTTCGCGGCGCTCGGTACCACCGAGGTGTTGCCGAGCTGCGCGACGAGCGGCCCCAGGACCCGGATCTCCATCTGGTTCTCCCTCCAACCACAACCGCCCGGTTTCGTCTCCGGTGCTCACCACGATGGCAGCGGGCCGCCGCCGGGCCCAGTGATCGGTTCACCGGCCCCGTATGAATCCACGACGGTCGGGCCCATGAGGAAATCACATGGGACGGGTGAACCGAACACTGTCCCCGAACAGCCCCCGCGCCGAACAATTCTGGCTATGGATCCACGCACCGCGGCTCCGATCCACAGCACCGGATGAATGCGGAGGACAGCATGAACGACAGCATTCTTTTCGCTCCCGAGGCCCCGGCCGATACCGGCGACACCGGCCTCACCGGCCTCACCGGCCCTGCGCTCGCCGATGGCGGGCGGCTTTCCCAGGAGCGACTGGTGGAACTGATCGCACGCACCTGGCTGGAGCCGGCCCTGGCGGACCGCTACCGGGCGGACGCCCGGTCGGTTCTCGACGAGTTCGGCGTCACGCTGGCAGTAGGGGAGCAGGCGCCGGCGCTGCCGGAGCTCCCGGTGTGCGAACTGTCCATCGAGGAGCTCACCAGACCCACGACGGCGCACGCGCCGACCTGCGTGTGCTGGGTGACGGACGCCTGGGAGACCGCACCCCGCACCCCTTCGGCCGAGACGCGGACGATCCTGCGATGACCGCCGTCCACGGAGAACGCCCCGTGGATGCCCCGGAGACCACGCGTGGGCGGCGCGTGGGTTTCCGTAGCCATCTGCGAGCTGAGGTCGTCGCCGGAGACGCGGCCTATCTGCTCTCGGACGGGGGTGTCACCGCACTCCAGGGCGAGCAGATCGAGGCCCTGGTACCGCTGCTGGACGGCACCCGTGACCTGCCGTCCGTACTGCGCGAGGCCTCTCGCACGATCCCCGCCGAACAGGCGGGCCGCCTCATCGGGCGGCTGGCTCAGGCCGGGCTCGTCGGATACTCGGCCCCCGCCCCCGAAACCCCCGCCGACGGTGTGCGGGGACCCGCGCTCGCCTATTGGGAACTCGCCGGACTCGACGGCGCCGAATCGCTTCAGCGGCTCACCGCGGCCCGGGTCCAGGTGCTGACCGTGGGCGGTGTGACCGCCGACCGGGTCCTTGAGGCGTCGGCGGCTGCCGGTCTCTCCGCGGTCTGCGGCGACGCCCGCGAGAGCGTGGGCGCCGGATCGGCCGCACAGCTCTCCGTCGTCGTCTGCGACGACTATCTGAACCCCCAGCTCCGCGAGATCGACGCCCTGCACCAGGTCACCGGCCGGCCCTGGCTGCTGGCCCGGCCCGGCGGTCCGACCGCGTGGCTCGGCCCTGTGTTCGTGCCCGGGGCCGGGGCCTGCTGGTCCTGTCTGGCCCACCGGCTGCGCGGCCACCGGATGTCCGAGGCCCCGGTCCGGCGGGCGCTCGGCCTCGCCGGCCCGGTCCCGCGTCCCGCCGCCCGCGTCCCGGCGTCCTCCAGTGCCGCCGCTCAGCTGACCGTGCTGGAAGCCGCCAAGTGGCTGGCCGGCTACCGCTATCCCAGTCAGTCGTCGGTGGCGACCCTGGACACCCTCTCGCTGACGACCCGTCATCATGAGCTGCGCCGCCGCCCGCAGTGCCCCGACTGCGGCGACCCCGGCCTGGTCTCCGCGTGGGTCAAGCGCCCGGTGACCCTCGTGTCCCGGCCCAAGACCCCGTACGGGGGCGGCGGCCACCGCGCGCGCTCCGTCCAGGAGGTCCAGGACCGGTATGCGTATCTGGTGAGCCCGGTGACCGGGGTGGTCGACACCATCCGCCGGGATCCCCGGGCCCCGCAGGGGCTGCACTGCTATCTGGCCGGCCGCAACCCCGCGGTGGGCGGCAACGATCTCGCCCAGCTGCGCGCGGGACTGCGCCAGGTCAGCGGAGGCAAGGGCGCCACCGCGCTGGAGGCCGAGGTCAGCGCCCTGTGCGAGTCGCTGGAGCGTTACAGCGGCACCCTCCAGGGCGATGAGCCGCGCGTCCGGGACAGTCTGCGGGCGCTGGGGGAGGCCGCCGTCTCCCCGGACTCCTGCCAGCTCTTCGCACCCCGGCAGTTCCGCGACCGCGACCGCTGGAACGCCCTGAACAGCTCGTACCACTGGGTCCCCGAACCCTTCGACGACCGGGCCCCGGTCGACTGGACGCCCGTCTGGTCGCTCACCGAGCGGCGCCAGCGGCTGCTGCCCACCGGGATGCTGTACTACGGCGGTCCCCAGGAGGGGCCGGCGTCCATGCCCGCGGGACGCCGCTCACTGCGCGCCGACTCCAACGGCAACGCCGCTGGAAGCAGTCTTGAGGACGCGATACTCCACGGCTTCCTCGAACTCGTCGAGCGTGACGCGGTGGCGCTGTGGTGGTACAACCGCACCCGTCAGCCCGCCGCCGAGCTGACCGGCCCCGGCGGCTTCGGCGACCCCTGGACCGAGGAACTGATCGGCGTCTACCGTGAGCTGAACCGGGAGGTGTGGGCCCTCGATCTCACCTCCGACCTCGGCGTCCCGGTGTTCGCGGCGCTGTCCCGGCGTACCGACAAACCGGCCGAGGACATCATGTTCGGCTTCGGCGCGCACTTCGACCCCGTCGTGGCGATGCGCCGCGCCCTCACCGAGATGAACCAGCTGCTGCCCGCGGTGGTGGACGCCCGCGCCGACGGCGGCGGTTACGGCTCCACCGCGCCCGAACCGATCGGCTGGTGGTGGGGAGCGACCGTGGGCAACCAGCCCTATCTGCTGCCCGACCCCGGCGCACCCGCCCGTGGCCCGGCCGACTTCCCCGCCCGCTGCCGCCCCGATCTGCGCGACGACGTCGACACCGCCGTCGCCCTGCTGAAGAACCACGGCATGGACATGCTGGTACTCGACCAGACCAGGCCCGACATCGGGATTCCCGTGGTGAAGGTCGTCGTACCGGGTCTGCGCCACTTCTGGGCGCGCTACGCTCCCGGACGGCTGTTCGATGTACCGGTACGGATGGGCCTGCTCTCCTCGCCCACGCCGTACGACGATCTCAACCCCGTTCCGCTCTTCGTCTGAGAACCCGTGGGCCGCCTCATCGGCCGATTCCCTGCCCCGCTCAGGAGTTCACATGCCAGTTGAGAGGTCCGTCGACGCCCCGCCGGCCGTACGCCGCGGAAGGCGCAGTCTGCTGCTCTGGGCGCTCCGTGAGGACGTTCTGGTGGAGACGGGCTGCCCAGGTGGTTCCGTGGTCCTCTCCGGGCGGTGGGGGGAGGTCCGGCTGCACCACGCGCGGCCGGCGGTCCACGAGGCGCTGCGCCGGATGAGTCTCGGCCCCATCTCACTGGCCAATGTGGTGGCCGACAGCGTGGTGTGCTCCTCATCGGCGGAGGGCAGCTCGGTGAGCACGCCCGTGACCGGCTCACTGGCCGAGATCCTCGTCGCGCTCCAGCGGCTCCAGCATCTGGTGGTGCGCTCGCTCTGCCTGGACAGCCCGGACCATCTGCTGCTCTCCGTGGTGCCCATCTCCCCGTCGGCCCGTTTCGGCCCCGGCGGGGGCGGCCGGCGGCAGCCGATCCGCCTGTCCCAGTACGCCTTTCTGCGCACCGAGGGGAAGGGGTTCGTCCTGGAGTCCCCGATCTCGCTGCACCGCGTGGTGCTGCACAGCCCCGAGGCCGCGTGGGTGGTCGGCATGCTCGGCCGCCCGGTCACCAGCGCCGAGGTGGCGGCGGCGGTGCCGCTGCCCGCCGAGGCGACGATGGAGATCATCGCCCATCTGCTGGCGACCGGGATGGCGGTGCCCGCCGAGCCGTCGCTCCCGCCGCCGGGAAGCGGACCCGAACCGGGGCGGCTCGACGCGCGCGACGGCTCCGGCGCATCCGCCCGCGCGACCGGACCGGACCGTACCGGCGCGCTGGACCGTACCGCCGGATCCGACCGGCCGGGCATGCCCGGGGTGCCCGGGGCGCCCGACACCCCCGCGGCGCCGGACTTCGCCGAGGACCGGGACCCCGCGCTGGCCTCGTGGTCCGCCGTCGATCTGCTCTTCCACACCCGCAGCACCCTGGGCCGGCACGACGCCGACTTCGGCGCCACCTATCCGCTCGCCGAGCGGATGGCCCCCGCACCGGCGGTCAAGCCGCTGCCGGACGGGCCGCGCATCGTGCTGAAGCGTCCGTCGCCGTCCGGGGTGAAGCTCACCGACCCCCCGCTGACCACCGTGGTCGAGGAGCGCCGCAGCGTCCGCTCCTTCGGCTCGGCCCGGCTCGACGCCGACACCCTCGGCGAGTTCCTCCACCGGGCGCTGCGGGTCCGCTCCCTCCATGAGAACCGGCACAACGCCCAGGAGGGTCCCTTCACCGACCGGCCCTACCCCAGCGGAGGCCGCGCCTTCGAGCTGGAGTTCTATCTCTCCGTACGCGACTGCGCCGGAATCCCGCCAGGAATCCACTACTACGCCCCGCTGGAACACTGCCTGGTCCAGGTCGGCGACGCCGAGCCGGGGTCGGGCATGTCCGAGTTGTTCGACGAGGCGCGGATCACCGCGGGGCTGACCGACCTGCCCGCCGTCGTCATCACCATCACCTCCCGCATCCACCGTCTCACCTGGAAATACAGCGGACTGGCGTACGCGCTGACGCTCAAGCACGTCGGCGCGGTGACCCAGAATCTGTATCTGATCGGCACCGCGATGGGGCTCGCGCCCTGCGCCCTCGGCAGCGGAGACATCGAGCTCGCGGCCCGCGCAACCGGCCAGGACTGGCGCATCGAGCCGAGCGTCGGCGGCTTCGTCCTCGGTACACTCCCTCAGGAACGTGAGCTACCCGCCTCTGCGGCGCACGATTTTCACAGGTCTAATCCACAAACCGGCTTCGGAGTTCACCGTCCCTCCATAGACTGATCTCCCTTGATGCCGTTTCGCGGGGGAATGCATGAAGGACGCCACGACAGGCACGGGCAGGTCCGGACTCAGCGGCACACGGGGGACCGAGCAGACGACCGGCGGGATGCCGGCCCTCTCATCGGCGGTACGCACCCTCGCCAGCGACGCGCCGCCGCCTCAACTCGCCTCCAGTATCCTGCTGGTGGTCCAGTGCGGCTTCCTCCTGGTGGGCTTCATCAACATCCTCGAAGCCCGTCCGCATCCGCTCACCCTCACCGCGTCGGCCGTCGGCTTCATCGCGATCTTCAGTCTGCAACTGGTCCACTCGGCCTACCGGCTGCGGTGGTTACGGGCCCGGTGGGGCCGGTGGACGCTCGCCCTCCAGGCGCTGCTGACCTATCTGCCGCTCTTCGTCCTGGGGTTCGGCTGGGGCGGCATGTCCGGATTCCTCGGCGCCTCCGTGCTCCTGGTGCTGCCCCCGGGGGTGGCCTGGCCGCTCTTCGGCCTGGTCGGCGCGGTGGGCTGTGCGACCGGGCCGCTGGTGCTCGGGACGAACCTCGTGGGCTCGGTGTACTTCGGCGTCGCCACCATCCTCACCGGGCTGACGGTGTACGGGCTGAGCCGACTGGCCGAGCTGGTGATCGAGGTGCAGGAAGCGCAGCACGCGATCGCCCGGCTGGCCGTGAACCAGGAACGGCTGAGGTTCGCCCGCGATCTGCACGATCTGCTCGGCTACAGCCTCTCGGCGATCACCCTCAAGAGCGAGCTCGCCCGCCGGCTGGTGCACCGCGAGGCCGACCGCGCCCAGGAGGAGCTGGAGAACATCCTGGAGATATCCCGTCAGGCGCTGTCCGATGTGCGGACGGTCGCCCGCGGCTACCGCGATATGTCCCTGGCCACCGAAGTGGTCTCGGCGCAGGCGGTGCTGGAGGCCGGCGGCATCCAGGCGGCCGTGGAGATGCGCGGCAAGCTGCCCGAGGGCGAGACCAACACCATCATGGCGACGGTGCTGCGGGAGGCCGTCACCAATCTGCTCCGCCACAGCAAGGCGGAGAACTGCCGGATCGAGAGCTGGACCACCCCGGCGGGCGGTCTGGTGCTGATCATCGCCAACGACGGCGTGGAACCGGCCGCGGCGGACGGGCCGGAGGCCATGGGGTCCCCGGACGGCAGCGGGCTGCAGAATCTGCGGTTCCGGCTCGCGGTGGTCGGCGGCCGTCTCACCTCCGGCCTCGACGCGCAGGGCTGGTTCGTGCTGACCGCCGAGGCGCCGCTGGAGCTGCCCGGGTGCGCGGCGGGGTGAGCGGTCGCCGATCCACCGCGTTGACACGTGTTATGACGCTACGTCAGATCACGACGGCAGGCGGCGGTCGACAGGCGGCGGGTAATGGACAGCAGTCGGGTTCGCGAGGCGCGAGAGATCACATCAGCCAGCCGCTCTCCCTCGCCACCCGGATGGCGTCGACCCGGTTGCGGGCGTTGAGCTTGGTGACGATCGTCGTCAGATAGTTGCGCACCGTGCCCACCGAGAGAAAGAGCCGGACCGCGATCTCCGCCGCCTCGGCGCCGTCCGCGGCCATCCGCAGTACTTCCACCTCGCGCGGAGTCAGCGGATTCTCGCCGTTGTCGAAGGCCGCCAGGGCGAGTTGGGGATCGATGACCCGCCGTCCGCCCGCCACCTCCCGTACCGCGTGGGCCAGCCGGGCCGGCGGGGCCTCCTTGAGCAGAAAGCCGCCGACCCGGGCGGCCAGCGCCTTCCGCAGGGTGCCGGGCCTGCCCAGACTCGTCAGGATGAGCGTCCGGCACCAGGGCGCCTGTTCGGCGAGGAGCGCCGCGGCGCTGAGACCGTCGAGCCCGGGAAGGTCGACATCGATGATCGCGATATCGGGCCGGCACTCCATCACCGTGCTGACGATGGTGTCGCCCCGCTCGACCTCGGCGACCACCTCAAGGTCGTCCTCCAGAGCCAGCAGCGCCACAAGCGCCCCGCGAACCATGTGCATGTCCTCGGCGAGCAGGATGCGAATCAATGCGGTCCCCGTTCGGGCTCGGTCGTTCGGCCGACACCTTTTGGGCGCAAATGGTACTGGATAGAAGGTATGTGCGGGGTTTCTGTGAAGGCCCTTTCGACCTCAGGACCATTGTGCCACTTCGAGCCGCAGGGCGGTGGTCGTCCGGCCTTCCTGAAGCGCCTCGACCGCCACCGGCACGGTGAACGTCCGCAGCCGGTCGTCCCAGCGGATCCCGTCCACGGTCGCCCGCAGCCGGGTGATCCGGTCCAGCTCCGTGTAGTCGGTGAAGCTGGTGACGATGGAGGCGACCGCCAGCGTGTACGGATCCAGGCCGTGCAGCCGCGCCACCGACGCGACGGCCAGCTGACGCGCGGCCTCCATCTGGAGATGCCCCGGCACATGGTCCAGTGGATGGTCGAACATATGCGGGTGGGAGGTGTCCACCACCAACTGCGCGAAGAACTCGCTGTGATCGGACTCCGAGACCGGATCCGTGATGAACACATTGCGGGCGTTCCGCCGCCCCACGGCCGAGGGATCGGCCGCGGTGAAGCGCGGCAGCAGAAAACCGGGATGGTCGGGCACCAGCCGCTTGCTGCGCAGCACCCGGTAGGCGGCCTTGGACAGGATCAGCAGCCCGCCCTGACCCAGCATCGCGGGCTCCCCGTCGACCTGGATCTCCCCGGTGAAGCTGAACCCCTGGACCCGGCCCGCCCGGTTGCGCCGGGGCCGCGCGTCCAGCGACAGGACGACGTCCGCCGGCCGGGAGCCGATGCGCAGCGGCTCGAAGCCGGTGGTGCGCAGCGATAAGTCCCTGAGGATGAACGCGGACGCCAGGGGGACGCCCAGATGCCGGTGCGCCGCCAGCACCCCGGCCTGCCGCACCACTTCGAGGAGCAGCGTGAAGTCGTACAGCGCGCCCTCGCCGATCACATGACCGCGGGGGAGCTGTGCGGCGACGACGAAGCTGTCCTCGCCGCTCTGGACCGAGTCGGTGACGAACACCTCGGCCACCGCCAACCGGTGGACCAGGGAGCGCGGCACGGTGGAGTCATAGCTCAGCTCGACCGGTGCGGACCGTTCCCCGGCCGCTGCCCGGCCGGCCGCGACCCCGGTGGGAGCCGTGGCGGGCGGCGGGGCGGGTATGGACCCGGGTACGGACGTGGGTGCCGACATGGTGAGGGTCTTCCCTTCGCTGGACAGAGGTGGGGCGGGCCGCGTCACGCGGAACGTTCCACGGCCGGCGCGGGCACGGGCGCGGGGTACGGGGGACGGGACGGCAGCCTGGCGAGCAGCGCGGCGAGACCGGCGGGGCCCGACCGGGCTCCCACGACGCCGTCGGGGCGGATGTACGCGAACCAGTGGGACGCGCCGCCGCCGAGCGTGCCGCCCCGCTCGTACGCGATCTCCAGCCCGGCGGGGCGGACGCCGGTACGGCCGTGTGCCGTGTGCGCCGGCCGCACCCAGAGCACCTTCACCGCGTCGGCCGTGCCCCGCTCCCGCAGCGTCCCCTGGATCCGCGCGGCCTGCGCGCCCACCGTGTCGCCGCCGTACGCGAGCAGGGTGTGCCGCCCGTCGGCCAGATGGGAGTGGAGCGAGAGCAGCGCCCGGCCCTGCACCGGGGTGAGCCCGGCGTCGGGAGCGCGCCGGCCCAGCCGCAGCGCGCGCGGGGCCCCCGCCGCTCCGTCCAGATCGGCCACCGACGGGCTGGCGGAGTGGTCGAGATCGAGCTGCGCCAGCAGCGGCACCACCTTGGTCTCCAGCACCCCGCGCCGGGAGAGCAGCCGCAGCGCGGCGTCCCGCAGGGCCCGCGCCGGCGGATGGCGCAGCAGCCACAGCCGGGTCTGCCGGTCCCCGCTGCGGACCGCCCGCACCGACGCGGGACGGCGCTCGGCCTCGTAGCCGTCGAGCAGCGACGGATCGCAGCCGCGTACCACCGACGCCAGCCGCCAGCCGGCGTCGTAGCCGTCCTGGACGCCTGTGTTGAGGCCCTGGCCGCCCGCGGTGGAGTGGGCGTGCACCGCGTCCCCCGCCAGCAGCACGGGACCCGCGCGAAAGCGCGGGGCCACCTTGGCGTGGACCTGGAAGCGGCTGGACCACCAGGTGCCGGCCAGCCGCAGCCCGCCCGGTCCCCGCTCGTCCAGCAGCCGCTGGAGGAGCTCGTCGGAGGGCGGCTCGGTCAGCTCGTCGGACGCGATGTCGAAGAAGATCCGGTGGCCGTCCGGCTGGGGCACGATCACCAGCACCCCGTCCGGGCTGATGTGGTGCTGCACCTCGGCGTCGGCGGGCACGCCCGTCAGGAGGCCGTCGCGGATCAGGAACGTACGGTCGAAGGTATGGCCCTCGAAGGGGATGCCGACGCTGTCGCGGACCGGCCCGCGCGCGCCGTCCGCGGCGATCAGCCAGGGGACGCGTACGGTCTCCTCGCCGTCCGCCGAGCGCAGCCGTACGGTCGCCGACGCGTCGGCGCCTTCGCCGTGCGCGCTCACCGCCGTGGCCTCGGTCTCCCACTCGACGCCGCCGCCGAGCCGGATCAGCCGGGCGTGCAGGGCGCGTTCGGTGACCGGCTGCGGGACGCAGAGCGGGCCGGGGAAGGCGGTGTCCGCGAGCCCGCCGAAGCGCGCCCCGGCGATCCGTCTGCCGTTCGACCAGTACGAGGCCCCGGTCAGCTCCAGCGCCTGTCCGGCGAGTTCGCGGGCGACCCCGAGGCGGTGCAGACACTCCAGAGCGCCGCTCCAGAGCACCAGCCCCTTGGGGGCCGTGCCGGGGCCGGTGCGCCGGTCCACGACCCGGCAGGGCACCCCGAGGGACCACAGGGCGCAGGCGGCGGTGAGCCCGGTCGGCCCGGCGCCGATGACGAGCACGGGGGCGGTCATCGCGTACCGCCCCCCACCGGCACGCCGGGCCGTCGCAGCACGGCCGATATCCCGTCGATCGCGGCGGAGGTGTCGGTGAACAGCAGCGGGTGGATGCCGAGCCGGGCCGCCGCCGCGCAGTTCTCCGGGGTGTCGTCCACGAACAGACACCGGTCCGCGCTCGCCCCGAGCCGCTTCAGCAGAATCCGGTAGATCGCCGGATCCGGTTTGCGCACCCCTTCCCGGTGCGAGTCCACGACGGCGTCGAAGAGCTCGTCCACGGGGAGCTGAGCCCGCCACAGGGGCTCCCACTCCCGTACGTTGTTGGTGAGCAGCGCGAGCCGGAAGCCATCGCGGCGCAGCACCCGCAGATGTGACAGAAAGGGCTTGTTGGGGCGGCGTCCGCGGAACCAGAGTTCGCCGAAGGAGCGTCCCTCCAGGATCCGTCCGGCCCCTTCGGGGAGCTGGGCGAGGATTCGCTCGGCCATCTGCCGCTCGCTGATCCGGCCGGTCTCCAGCGGGGCCATGGGGCTCTCGCCGTACTCCTCGGTCGCCGCCGCGAAGGCCCGGGCGAGGTCGTCGGCGGTCAGCCGGGCCAGCTCGGCGAAGGCCGCGAAGGTCTCCGCGAGCGGGTTGGTGAGCACCCCTCCGTAGTCGACCACGATCGTGTCGATGGCCATGGCGCCTCCTTCCGGTACCGGGGCCGGCCGCGCGGGCTGCGCATCCGGCCCGGTCTGTCGCATCGATGTCAACGGATCTCTCCCCCTCGGCGTCCGCCGTGTCTGCGGTGTCACGGACGCTAGAGTCCGCCGCTTGAGCAGCGCCAAAGCAGCTGTTCGCGGGGGTACGAGGGGGTACACAGGGGTACGCGGGGATACGCGAACGGGCGCGGCGGGACCGGGAGGTCCCGCCGCGCCCGTGGCGCGGGCGGTGTCAGCCCGGGGTGCTCCCGGCGGGCACCGGCGGCTGTTCCGCCCGGACGGCGGGCGGAGCGTCCGGAGGCTCCGGGGGCCGGTCCCGGCCGCCCTCGGCGATCCCGAACCGGGCGTGCAGCCGGCGCAGCGGCGCGGGGGCCCACCAGGTCGCCCGGCCGGTGAGCGCGAGCACCGCGGGCACCAGCAGGGTCCGGACCACCATGGCGTCCATCAGGATCGCCAGGGCGACGCCGAGCCCCAGCATCTTCGTATTGGTGATCCGGGAGCTCCCGATGGCGACCATCACCGTGGCGAGGACGACGGCCGCCGCGGTGATCACCCCGCCGGTGCTCCGGATGCCCTCGACCACCGCGGCCCGGTGGTCGGGCAGCCGCTCCCGCTCCTCCTTGATCCGCGACAGCAGGAACACCCCGTAGTCCATGGAGAGTCCGAAGGCGAGGCAGAACATCAGCACCGGCAGCGCGGTCTCGATGCTGCCGGTCGGGGTGAAGTCCAGCAGCCCGGAGAGATGGCCGTCCTGGAAGATCCACACGACCGCGCCCAGCATCGCGGTGAGACTGAGCGCGTTGAGCAGCACGGCCTGCACCGGCGCCAGGACGCTGCCGGTGAGCAGGAAGACCAGCACCAGCGTCGCGAGCACGATGATGCCGACGGCCCAGGGCAGTCCGCGCCCGATCGCGGCCTGGGTGTCGATCAGGGCCGCGCTCGCGCCGGAGACATGGGCGGGGAAGGGCGTGTCCACGGCGCGTACCGTCCGCGCCAGCTCCTTGCCCCGCTCGGAGATCGCCTCCACGCCGGGCACGACGGTGAGATACGCCGTATCGCCCGAGACCCGGTCGGGCCGCGCCGGGCCCGCGCCGTCGCCTCCGGTGAAGCGGCCCGCCGGCGATTCCACCCGCACCACCCCGGGCAGCTCGGACAGCTTCCGCGCGTAGGCGGCGAGTTCGCCGTCCCCGGGCCCTTCGGCGACGATGTCCACCGTCCCGGTGGGGCTGCCGTCGAAGCCGTCCCGGATCTGCTCCTGGACCACGCGGGACTCGGCCGCCCGGGGCAGCTGCCGGTAGTCGGCCGTGCCGAAGTCGACGTCGAGGAACGGCACGCCGAGCAGCAGCAGTACGCCGAGGGTGCCGGTCGCCACCAGTGGCGCACGCCGCATCACCCAGCGCGCCAGCCGGGCCCAGCCCGCGCCCTCCGCGCTCTTCGGCCCGCGCGGGGAGCGCCGCCGCACCAGCCGGCGCGCATCCAGGGCGTCGATCCGCGGGCCGAGCACCGTCAGCAGCGCGGGCAGCACCACCAGCGCGGCGAGGGCCGCGAGGACCACCACACTGATCCCCGCGTAGGCGAGGGAGCGCAGGAAGTACAGCGGGAAGACCATCATCGCGGCCAGGGAGACGGCCACCGTCGCGGCGGAGAACAGCACCGTCCGCCCGGCGGTGTCGAGGGTGACGGCGAGCGCGGCGGGGGCGTCCCTGCCCCGGCCGAGCTCCTCCCGGTAGCGGCGCACGATCAGCAGGGCGTAGTCGATGGCGAGCCCGAGCCCCAGCGCGGTGGTGAGATTGCTCGCGAAGACCGACACATCGGTGAACTCGGTGATCACCCGCAGCACCGCGTTGGTGCCGAGGATGGCGATCACCCCGATGCCGACCGGCAGCAGTGCGGCGACGGCGCTGCCGAAGACCACGATCAGGATCAGCAGGGTGATCGGCAGCGCTATCAGCTCGGCGCGCAGCAGGTCCTCGCTGATGAAGGTCTGCTGCTCCCGCTGGACCGCGAGACTGCCGCCGATCCGTACGTCGAGATCGCCCCGCCGCCCGTCGAAGCGGGGGATGATCTCGTCCGTGAGCGTCCGCTCGGCCGCCGACTCGTCGCCGCCCACCCGGGCGACGATCAGCGCCTGGCGGCCGTCCTCGGAACGGAGCGCTCCGGCACGGGCGTCCCAGAAGGAGGCGACCCCGCCGACGCCGGGCACATCGGCGAGCCGGGCGGCCAGTGCGCGGCCCTGCCGTGCCGGTTCGGCGTCGTCGACCCGCGCGGAACCGCCGTCCGCCGTGACGAGCAGGACGAGATCGGGGCGGGCGGCGGGGAATTCGCGTTCCAGGACATCGGCGGCGAACGAGGATTCGGACGCGGGGTCGACGACCCCGCCGCTGCCTCCGCTGCGCAGCCGGTCGGCCACCCCGCCGCCGAGGACGACGGCGCCCGCCAGCAGCAGCAGGGTGAGCCCGAGCAGCGCCCGGGGCCGTCTGCCGGTCAGCCGGGCGAGGGCGGTGAACGGACTTCGGGGCGGTTGAGGCATGGAGTGACTCCCGGGATCTCGGGGCCGATGGCGTGTGTCCGCCACCGGGGGGCGGTGGTGCGGGTCCGGCCGGGTCCATCAGGGTCCGGCCGGGGCCGTCCGATCAGCGCCGGCGCAGCTGGAACCGGCCGGGAGTGGGGGAGGGGGTACCGGTGAGGATCTCCCGGATCCCGCCGCTGATGACGTAGTCGCCGTACGGGGTCACGGCGGCCGTCGTGGGGTCGCCGAACGGCCAGGTGTCGTCCCGTACTGTGCGCGCGGTGCGCCAGCCGTCGGTGGAGCGCAGCACGATCACCGAGTCACGGCCCGGCAGGCCGCCGGGCAGCGACAGATCGTTGGCGACGACGATCACCGAGCCGTCGGGGCGTACCGCCAGTCCGTCGATGGAGACGGGGGCCCGGTCCAGCCGTACTTCGCTGACGCGCGGACGCGCCGACCGGGGGTGCTCGACGCGGAAGAGCCGGCCTCCGGCGTATCTGCCCATCAGCAGAAAGCCGCCGGGGTGGTGGACGATGCCGTTGGGGCCCGTGTCGTCGGTGGTGAAGCGCTCGTCGTGGATGACCTGGCGGACGCCCCCGTCCCGGCCGATCCGGGTGATGGTGTCGACCTCCGTGTCGGTGACGTAGACATCGCCGTGCCGGTCCACGGTGACGTCGTTGGTGCGGGGTTCGGCCGCGCCCGTGGAGACCGGAACGAGACGCTGGACGGCTCCGGTGGCCAGATCGAAGACTCCCACGCCGTTCACCGGGGGCAGCGAGGTGTCCACCATCCCCAGCTTGCGGAAGAAGAAGTCGGTGTATGTGGCCAGCACTCTGCCGCGCGGGGCGTCCACATGGACACCGAGCACGGAGACACGGGCGAAGGGGGCCGTCAGGGTGGTGACCGAGCCGTCCGCCCGGACCACCGAGAGGGTGCCCTGGGCGCTCGATCCCACGATGAACGCGCCGCGCCCCCGGTCCCAGGAGACGCCCTCCGGGTAGAGGCCGGGGGCGGTGACGG
>NZ_VCLA01000171.1:21613-33215 GCF_009600885.1 Streptomyces jumonjinensis | reverse complement strand
TTGAGTGTCTCTAACTCCTCACGGGCGCTTGCGAGACGCTGATTCGCCTCGTTCAGTTTCACGGTGAGCGCTTCGATATTCTGCTCCTCCTGCCTGATCCGGCGTGTGGCCCGATAGGCCTTCTCTGCGAGGATTTCGCAGCGCTCACGGCCTTTCCGTGCCCGAGACGGAAGCCATGCCTCGATCTCAGCCCGGACGTAGAGCCGGGGAGCGTACCTCTCAGCCCCCTGAACAGCGACCACCGCAGGGAAATCCGCGTGCCGGTTGCTCCAATTGGTGACCGCTGCCCGCGTGACACCGGCCAAAGCAGCGATAGCACTCGGATGGATCAACTCCGCCTCCCTGCCCTGGAATTCCGGACGGTGCCAGATCACCAACGGCGTTCCAGTCATCATTCCTCCTAGAAGAGTGAGTCTCGCTCCCGGGGGTTCCTCTCCCCTTCACAACTCAAGTGTGTACGAAGCTCGTACGAAGTGTCAATGGGATTCTTCGAAAAATCATGAGACCGAAGAGGGCCGCGCGTGACGAAAATAAATCGCGAGAAAAACAGCCAACCCACTTGACCGTACGTACGAGCATCGTACATAGTTAGACATGTGATCGGGGGACGCCCCGAAAACACCACACCACCGCACCATCCCCGGCACCCCGGGGGCAGGAGAACCGAACAGAACCCCCCGGGGCCCGAGAACCACCCCGCCGGCACAGCACCCGGGGCCGACAGACCGGGAAAACCACGCCCACACCAGACAGGCAGCACCCGTCCCCGCCAGCGGGCGCAAGCCCCGCACCATCAACCGAAGGAGAGCGAATGCCCACCCTCCATGAACTGCTCGAAACCGCGCTGAACGGGCCCGTCCCCTTGGCCGGCCCGGACGGCACCACATGGAGCGCCCCCACCCAGACGGTGATCGCCCTCGCAGGCCTCGCGTCGACGACACGCACGCCCCTGGACCAGGACGTCACCGTCGAGAACGCCGACGACAACGGGGCCACCGTCCTCATCACCGGCGCGGCCCGGGGCTTCCGCTGTGTGCTGACCGCCGATCCCGCACAGGTACAGCAGCTGTGCGCCACGAGCGAATGCCCGACCACTCCCGCCGGAAGCACCGGACTCTGCGCCGTTCACCTTCCCGGCAGCAGCATCCCGGCTGCCGTGCAGGAGATCGCCGAGGAGCAGCTCCGACTGTCCGAGCTGGAGGCCGCACTCGCCGGCCGCATGAGCACCCCCGGCCCGGACGACAGCGACAGCGGGGCCCTGTGGAACCTCGAACAAGCCGGCGCTTACATGGGATTCACCGGACCGTCAGCCGCCCAAAGCGCCTACCGCGTCCTCAAACGCGGAGGATTCACACCGGCCGGCCGGGCACCCGGCCGCGGCGGCGGCTCCCTCTACCGCCCCACCCAGATCATCACCGCCCTCGCCACCCGCCCCGGCCGCGGCCGCCGAACCGACCTCCACAACCTGCAAGCAACCGAACAGACGGCCGAACAGCTCACCACCGGCCTCATCGACCCCGCCTGCGTCGACCCCGCTCTCTCACGCGAGATCCTGAGCCTCATCCTCACCACCCTCACCCCCGAGGAACGCGCCGCCTACCCGGGCCAGCTGGAGGAGTTCGCCGAGCAGCACCGTGACCGGATCACCCGTCTCTACCGCGACCACGGCCCCGGCAGCGCCAACACCGCACACGGCCGCTACCAGCTCCTCGCCCAACCCGCCGGTCTCGCCGTCTGCGAACGTCTCGACACCAACCCCCTCGCACTCGCCAGCGTCTGGGCCGACGCCCTCCCCGGCACCTGGCTCAACGACATCTCCCACACCTGGACCAGCCCAAGCCAGACGCCGTGAACAACACCCCGCCAACAGGAGACGGGAACGACAGCGACTCAAAAGAACGGGAACAGCGGTGATCTGGAGTGTTGAGGACCGGGCGCGGGATGGGGTCCGGCGGCAGGTCACGGGCATGACCACCGCCCAAGTGGCCGAGGCCGCTGTGCGGGAGCGGGAAACACAGGAGGAGTCGCAGGCTCCAGCCCGGGAGCCGGAGTGGGCCGGGGCGGACCCGGAGGAACTGGCGGAGCTGTGGGCCGCCCGGCACCACGAATGGCGCCGGGTCCAGGCCCTGATGGAGACATCCGGCTGGAAGACCTATGAACCCGAGCAGGACGCGGAGGGCAGCGCCCGGGCCCGGGAGCGGGAGACCCAGCGGACGGCATTCATCGCGAGCCAGACCGCGCACCAGGAGCGGCTGCGGGAGGCGAAGGACGAGCTGCGGGCGGAAGCGTGGCTGTCCGCGCCCGCAGGCCGGCGGATCCGAGCGCTCGCCGCCCGGGCCCGGCTCACCCCCGACCAGATCGTGGCGCAGCTCGCCGAACACGCCGTCGTGGGCGAGGACAGCACCGTGTCGGTCCCCGCTTTCACCCCGCGCTGACATCCGGAACAGCACACCGAGAACCCGATTGAAAGGGCCCCTGGAAATGGCGGTAACGCTCCGGAACCATCAGGTGGACGCGAATGCGCGCATCCGTAAATGGGCCGGATTCCCGGCAAGATCCGCTGTGCCCGCTGACGGACTCCGCGGCACCGTCGTGTCAGCGACCGGCTCCGGAAAGACATACACCGCCGCCGTGGCCGCGCTGGAGTGCTTCCGGGGCGGGCGGATCCTGGTGACGGTGCCCACCCTCGATCTCCTCGTCCAGACCGCGCAGGCGTGGCGCCAAGTCGGCCACCGGGCCCCCATGGTCGCCGTGTGCTCACTGGAGAGCGACACCGTCCTCAAACAGCTCGACGTCCGGGCGACCACCAACCCGGTCCAGCTCGCGCTCTGGGCCGGGACCGGGCCAGCCGTCGTGCTCGCCACCTACGCCTCCCTCGTCGACCGGGAAGACCCCACCGACTGGACCGGTCAGAAGCGTGTCCGCGGGCCGCTGGAAACCGCCCTGGCAGGCGGAGCGCGGCTGTACGGACAGCACATGGACCCGTTCGACCTCGCCGTCGTCGACGAAGCCCACGGCACCGCCGGCGATCTCGGGCGACCCTGGGCGGCCATCCACGACAACCAGCGGATCCCCGCCAGCTTCCGGCTCTACCTCACCGCCACCCCCCGCATCCTCGCCGCACCCCGCCCGCAGAAAGGCAAGGACGGACGTGAGCTGGAAATCGCCTCCATGAGCGACGACTCAGCCACGTACGGAGAGCGGATCGTCGACCTCGGGCTCTCGGAGGCGATCGAACGGGAAATCCTCGCCGGATTCGAAATCGACGTCCTCGAAATCCGCGACCCCGAACCCGCCCTCGGCATCTCCGAAGAGGCGCTGCGGGGCCGACGGCTCGCGCTGCTGCAGACCGCACTCCTGGAGCACACCGCGGCGAAGAACCTCCGCACCCTGATGACGTTCCACCAGCGGGTCGAAGAAGCCGAGGCGTTCGCCGCCAAGCTCCCGGAAACTGCTGCCGAGCTCTACCGCACCGAAGCGTCCAACAAGGCGCTCAAGGACGCTGAGGCGCTCCCCGCGTCGTCGATCGACGCCGAGCTCTACGAGCTCGAAGCAGGCCGCCACGTCCCGCCGGACCGCGTCTGGGCCGAGTGGCTGTGCGGCGACCACCTCGTCGCCGAACGCCGCGAAGTGATCCGCCAGTTCGCCAACGGCATCAACGCCGACAACCACCGCGTACACCGGGCCTTCCTCGCCTCCGTACGCGTCCTCGGCGAAGGCGTCGACATCACCGGCGAACACGGCGTAGAAGCGATCTGCTTCGCCGACACCCGCGGCTCCCAGATCGAAATCGGCAAATGGCTGGCGAAGCAGCGTCAGCACACCGTCTGGACACAGCTGATGGACAGGCAGCGCGAGCTCCTGGAGCAGCTCGGCGTCGTCCCGCTGCCCCGGAGCCGGAGCCCGCCAAGGCCCCCAAGACGGCCATGAGCGCCTTCGAGAAAGGCGTGGCGGCCCTGGCGCAGTACAAGGCCCGCACCGGGTCTGTGAAGGTGCCCAGGGCCCACGTAGAGGTGTTGCCGGACGGTTCGGAGGTCAAGCTCGGGGTGTTCCTGAGCAACAACCGGAGCCGCCGGGCCAAGCTGACCTCCGACAAGCTCCAGGCGCTCGCCGGCCTCGGGCTGGAGTGGGCAGCGGCGTAGTGAAACGGGTTGGGCCGCAAGAGTTCTCTCTTGCGGCCCAACCCGTGGTTCATTCTGAGTTGCGGTACTACGCGGGGGGCAGGCCCGGAAGCACCGTCCCGGTGTATGCGGCGAGTACGCTTCCCAGGGCTCCGCTGACGACAGGGGAGTTGAGGATGCCGACGATGGATCCGCCCCAGCGCTGGAGCCTGCCCGGGTCGGGAGATCCGTTGGCGGCTTCGGTTTCGAGACGCGTGGCGAGCTGGGTGAACTCGAGAGCGTCTTCTTCCGGCAGCTCCAGAGCAGGCGCCGCCTGACGCAGGGCACGGGCGAGCATGACGACCTTGGCGGGGTCGATCCCGTCCTTGTTGGTCGTGGCGTTCATGGTGAAGTCACGGCTGTTCGCGGCGATGTTGCCGGTGTTCTCGGCGATGTTGAACGTCGTATTGCCGCTGCTGTTGCGACGCTCGTACGCGCTCGCGTCGCCATCGAAGTGCTCCACGCAGTCCTGCCCCTCCGTAGTGATCTCGGCTCGGGCGGGCCCATCGAGCTGCCCGGACTTGTTCCCTGTGATCAGTTTCTTGGCGAGCAGGTATGCCGCTGCGCGGTCGATCTCGCCAGGTGTCAGTCGTTCGCCCTCGAAGAGCGAGAGGGGAGATTGGAGGACGCCGTTGACGTTGGGCGAGCCCATTCCTTCCTCCTTCTGGGTCCATAGCCAGGTCAGCAGGCCCTTGCGTGCAGCGGCACTGCGCGCTCGGGGGTCAGCACGCAGACGTTGGCGTTCTTGCACCCATTGCAGTCCCTGTGGTGTCAGATTGGCGGCTGGATCATCCGTCGTGGCCCAGCGATCGCTCAGCAGGCCCCAGGCCTTGCATGTCAGCAGTAGGCGGAAGGACTGCTGTTCGTCGAGACCATGCAGTTCGCCGAAGGCGGTAATCGTCACGTACTCCGTCGAGTCTGCGGCCGTCTGTTCGTGGACCCACTCCACAAGCGGCTCATGTAGGGCAACAAAGTCGATGGCCATGGACCGGCTCTCCTTGCTCAGCGCTGCAGAGCTCATAAGCGTAGAACCCACCACTGACACCAGGGGCTTCTGCGTTTCGTGGTGACAGAGGGCCGTCCGTGCGCGATCACGACAGGCTGGCTACAAGTCTGGGCAAGCACGGCCGCTGGGGACGGGTCTGCGTCCTGGACGACGGTCACGAGATGGAGGAGCCGCACTGGGGCCGTACCAGCGAGGGCCAGCCGATCGCGTGGGTGGGCAGCGCCCCCGACGACTGGTAAGAGAACACGTTCACGGCGCCGCTTCCGGAGTGGCGTGGGCGGCGTCGTGAACACGGCAGCGAAACAGCCCCGGGCGCACTGTGCGCCCGGGGCTGTTTCGCTGTCTGGGGTCCGCAGCATCCCGGCCCAGGGCCTACACACACAGGTCAGTGCGATGCCGCTGCTCAGGGCATGGCATCGCACTGGTGTTCACGTAGGCCCTGGGATCTTGGGCCGCTCCCCCGCTGCGTGAACTACGGTGCAGCCGCGGCGGGTTCGGTGAGGCGGTCCAGACACGTGTAGAGGGGATGTCGAGCTCCTTGCAGCGTCTCAGACAGCGTGGTGACCCGTGTCGTTCGTGGCAGAGGCGGCGAATATCGGCGGGGTTTGCGGAGGGGTTCTCGCTTGCCTGTCACGTTTCGTGCCTGCCTGCTTCGGGCTCTGGCCGGGTCCGAGAGCGCGGTGAATCCGGGCTGCCGATGTCAGTGCCGGTCCTTACTATCGGCCGCATGTCGTACGAATCAGCTCGCGATCTCCCCTCGTTCCTTGAACTGGAGCTGCAGTTGAAGCTGCTGCGTCTGCTCAGGAAAGGAGGCCGGAAAGAAGCTGCGTCGATCGAGACGCAGCTGCGTGAGATGGCGGAGACCATCGATGCCTTTTACCAGTTGCTTGGTGAGAAGCACTGGATCTTGCACGACCGGCTTTCTCTCACGGCGGTCCGTTCCGTCCTGGCCGCCGCGGACGGCGACGCGGACCGGGCCGAGCAGCTGCTGATCGAGCACTACCACGACCCTGAACGCCTGACGCTGATGCTTCTTCCCCTGTGGAAACTGCCCGCCATGCGCCGCCGACTGGACCTGGTCGACAAAGCCCGCCGCGACTACTTCGACGGCCGCTTCTACGCCACGGTCCATGTCCTGCTCAGTGTCATGGACGGCTTCGTCAACGAGTTCGAAAACGTACGGCGAGGCCTCCACGCCCGCAAGCCCGAGGAACTCCACGCCTGGGACAGCGTCGTCGGCCACCACCTCGGTCTCGCCCACGCCCACAAGACGTTCACCAAGGGCCGCAGTGCCACCCAGGAGGAACCCGTCTACGAGCTGTACCGCAACGGCATCGTGCACGGCAGCATCCTCAACTACGACAACGTCACCGTGGCGACCAAGGCCTTCAACCGACTCCTCGCCGTCTCCGACTGGGCCGTCGCGCGCGAGAAGGAGCAACAGCATCAGGCCGAGGAGCCTCCCACATGGTCCAGCGTGGGTCGGCAGTTCAGAAAGGCGTTCGGCGCGTTCAGGGAGCAGGCCAAGGTAGAGCACGCCAACAGGCGATGGAAGCCTGTCGAATACCTGCCGGGCAGCGAGAACTTCACCGGCCATCCCCTCTACCAGCAGACCCATGAGCTGCTGACCTGCTGGAAGCGCCGCAACTACGGCTCCCTCAGCGATCTGATGACCCACGGGCTTCACCGCAAGCACGGAAAGTCTGTGCGCAGCGAGGTCCGCCGGGCTTTCGAACCGTTCCCGCTGGCCGATTTCGAGATCCGCGAGATCCGTCACGACATGGCGGCCGCCGGCACCGTGCTGGCGGTCCTGGACCACTCGGGCGGGCAACGCGTCAGCGCCGAGTTGCGATGGGTCAGGGAAGACGCCCAGGCCTATCCATGTCCCGAGCCGATGCCGGGGCAGTGGCGTCTGGTCTTCCAACCTCGTGAATTCCTCACCCGGGCCACCCCGCTGTCAGTCGAGTGACCACCTCTGATCGCAGCGAGGTACCGGCTCTCGGACGGCAGGGCGGAGGGTGAAAGGCCTGCGACGTGCTGCTGCGGGCCCGCGAGCGCGAACTCATAGCACCATCCGCATCGCCGTCCGGCGCTTGGAGCCGCTGCTGGTTGCTCAGCTCCTCCTTCTTCACCGCCCTCGACTTCGGCTTCCTGGGCTGGCTTCCAGACGGGCTGCCGCTCCAGGGACTCATCAGGCTCGGGCTCCTGGTCTGGGAAGCGCGGCGGCCATCTCCGCGCGGGCTCGCGTGGGCGAGGGCGTGCTCGCGGATGCCGTCGTGGAGCTTGGCGGCGGCTTCAAGCGTCGGGGGCTGCTCCACTGTGCCGACGCCGGTCTCCTGCTCCTGGAGGCGGCCGACCGTGCGGTCCTCGTGGAACGGCCGCAGGCGCGGCCTCGAGTCAGCGGTCACGGCGACGGCGCGCGGCCGGGGCCGGAGCCCAGGCGCTCCGCCTGGCCGTGGAGCGCAGAGTTGGCCGGGGGCTTCGCCGCCGCGACCGACGCTGTGCCGTAGCCGACGACTGCTGGTCGTGTCATGGGGATACCAGAAGTGATCGGAAGGGGCGGCCTGGTGTGAAAGCCCCGGCCTCCGCAAGGAGACAGGGGGACCTGTCAGGGGAGGCGTACGGCTTTGACGACCGTGACGGTGACGACGGCTTCGCTGACGATGTAGGTGATGAACGCGATGTTCGCGATCGTCGCGTCCCGGCGGTCACGCTCGCCCTTTACGGGGCTGGAGCCGGAGCCGTACGGGGAGCGGGCAAGGGCTTCCATGCCCCGGTCGAATTCCTTGCGCCGTTCCCGGGACAGGCTGCGGAGTTCGGCGTCGGCGGCGGGGGTGTAGGCGATGCGCATGCTCATCCGGCGCTCCGGTAGGCGTCGGTCTGGTCGGCGTGGATCAGCCCGGTCATGTCACCAGCCCGGATCCGGGCGATCTGTTCCTCCTCGCCCGGATCATGGGCTTGCGGGGTGCGCAGTGCCCAGCGGGCCAGGACACCGGGGAGTTCGCCGATGCCAGCGTCCTCGGCTTCCCGAATGAACTCGGCTGCCATTTCCGGATCCAGGGCCTGCCGGATGGTGCGGATCGTGCCCGGTAGTTCGACCTGGCAGCCGTCACTCAGGGTGGTCGTCAGCGTTTTCTCCGTGTTCGCCAACTCCGTTTCCTCCTCTTCACACGCCCAGTGGCGAGGCCAGTCTGCTGCCGTCCACGCCTGTCTGTGCCCTGGTGTGGCATTGCGGGGCGGGATTCACCCGGGAAGGTGATCCCGCCGCGCCGGCGTTCGATGCGGGAGAACCGGAGGGCGACTGTCTCTGTGGTCATCTCTGTTCGGCTCAACGGGTGGACGACAGTGAGATCGTCAGTTCCCGGATTCCGGGGTGGTTTCCTGGTCCTGCTCGGAGGGCGGGTGCAAACGGTCCCACAGGGTGCCCGCTGCGAGCATGGTCATCATGGCGAACCCGGTGACGTTGCTTGCGTCTTCGATGAGCTCGTCGGCAGCCTCGCTGGTGAGTGTGGCCTGCATCAGGTAGAGGAAGGCCAGGATGCCGAGGAACCAGACGAAGATGCTGCGCTGGTCCTGGCGGGAAAGCGGGGTGATCGGCTCGGGCACTACAAGGTTCCGCGCGGCTGGTTCGAGAGCTGCGACAAGGTCGTCAGGGACCGGGTTTGGGGCGAGTGTCCCTGAGAGAGCCTGCTCGTGGGCGCGCCGGAGAGACTCGGTGATCAGGGCTTGGACGCGCTGATCGACCGCGCGGAGGCTGCCCAGGCCGTTAAGAGCCCGGTTCAAGGCGGCGGTGTCCCGGTTGGGTGGGCTGACGAGGCTGGTGGTGAGTTGTTGGCGGGCGGCTTCTGCCAGGCGGCTCAGCGCTGCTGATACGGCTGGCTCGTGGCGCTGGCGCATCTGTTCGCGAAGCTGTGCCAGGAACTGGTCAGCCTCTGCGCGGCGGGGCCGGAGGAAGTCGAGCCGCTCAGCGAGGGCAGCCTGGCGCTGTGCAGCGGTTTGATTGTGGGCGGCGACAGTCCGGGCTATCTGCTCGCGAAGGGCATCCAGAGCGGGGCTTGCAAGGGCCTCTGCGGCTCTTCGGGCAGCCTCCTGAAGAGGCGGGCGGGGTACTTCGTTCATGAGGCGCAGCCTCGCACACGCGACTGACACGTCCTGGTCCGTGGAGAGATCTCCGGGTCAACGGATTCAGGGGCGTCTTGGGTGTGCCCTGGTGACGGCGTGCAGCGTCATTCAGGAGTTGCAGGAGGCGTCTGGGCGTCTGCACGGGCTGCGCGCCCGGCTGTGCGACGACGTCGATTCCCTGGACAGCTTTCTGCCGCCGCGGATGGCGGCGCTGGCGCGGAAGGTCGCCGGGGTGCTAGAGGAGCCGCAGCCGGTTCCGGTGTGACACCGGGTTCGCGGTGTCGCCGGGCGGCGCGAACCTGAGCACACCACGGGTCCGGGACGCACACGTGTGCGTCCCGGACCCGTGGTGTGGCTGGGGTCAGCTCTGGTTGTCGTCCGGGTCGGTGAGCCAGTTGACGACTTCGGCGTCGGTCATGACGATCGCCTGCGTCTCGTGGACCGCACTGTGCTGGATGACGTGGAAGCGTCCCGGGTGCCTGCTCTGCTTCGGGGCGGGTCCGGCGATCGGGGCGAGCCTGCGCCAGGTGTCGGCCGTGACCCGGGCCAGGATCACCGTGGCGAACTGCTCGCGGGCCGCCGCTCCGAGGGCACCGGCGGGGTGCCCGTCGAGGATGACGTGGACGCGGGCCGCGCGTCCCGCCCAGAGGGCGTCCTCGAGCGCGGTGATGGCCGGGGACGTCTGCGGGTCGTCCTTCTGCCGGAACGTCTTCCAGTAGCGGGCGAGCTGCCGCACGGTGGCGTCGGCCTCGTCGAGCGCGACGATCAGGCGGGGCACGTCGGCTAGGTCGCCGTCGAGGTCGAGGCGGCGCTTGAGCTCGTCGGCGAGGCCGGTCAGGGCGTCGTGGATGCCAGCGACGTTGCCGCGGTGGGTGACCGTCGGCAGGGCCTTGGCCCACAGGTGGGAGATCCGCTTGGGGTCGAGGACCAGGGCGTGGGCGCCCTGGTGGAGGAACTGGGCGGTGAGGGAGCGCAGGAGTGTGGTGCTGCCGCCGCCGGCACCGGTGCAGACCAGGACATGGGGGGATTCGGCGTCCAGGTCGACGGCGATGGCCCGGCCGAGGGTGCTGATGCCGATGAGCGCAGTCCCAGCAGGGAGTGCTTCTATCTGCTCGCGCAGGTCGGGGGCGGAGAAGCTCAGCATCTTCGGGAGCACGGTCTTCTTCTTCATGGCGGGGGTGTTCCTTTTCTGTGGTGTGCCCGGTGAACCGGCTGTTTGCGTGGGGGGATCGTGTCGGCGGAAGCGGACAGGGCCCGTTTCACGGGCCGGGTGAGGCCGGTCGGTCAGTCGAGGCCGGTGCCGCCCGTGGCGGCTCGGGGCCGGTTGCGGGCCCACTTCTTGAGGTCGCCCACGCGGTAGAGGAGTTCGGCGCCCCGCTTGCCGACCGGCTTGGGGAAGGTGCAGTCGTTGGCGCGGGCGTAGCGCAGGGCGGCGACGGTGATGTCCGGCAGGTGGTGCTGGTGGGCCTCACGCAGTCCGACCGCCTGGTCGTCGTCGGCCGGGGCCGGGCTCGCGGGTGATGTCGCCGGGGCGCTGGGCGCGACGTCGCCCGGGCCGGCGGCTGGAGCCGGGAGGCACCGGGCATCGGCGGAGACGTCGCGGTCAGCGGCCGGGGCTGGGGCCGGATCGGGCGCGGCCGGGGTCGGGGCCGTCGTGGTGCTCCGGGTGCCGGCGAGAGAGCCGGCGGGCGCGGGCGGCTTCTGTGGCTGCGGCGGGAGGACCGCGCTCCGTCCGTGCGCGGGGCCGACTTCCCTGCCGCCGTCGGTGGCCGTCTTGCCGGTGGTGGCCCACTGGCGGGCTTCGGCTTCGGTGAAGAAGAGGACCTGGGTCTCCCGTGCGGCGCCGCCGCTGACGACCTGGGCGCGCCCGGGGTGCTTGGTGGACTTCGGTGCCGGGTGGACTTCGGGTGCGAGCATGCGCCAGGCGTTGACGCTGTAGCGGGCGAGGATGCGGGTGGCGAACTGCTCGCGGACTTCGGGGCCGCCGAGGGCGCGGGCGGTCGCGGACTGGGCGACCAGGAGGACGTGCATGCGGACCTGGCGGCCCATGAACAGGATCTCCATCAGCGCGTCGACCGCAGGGCTGGTCTTCGGGTCGCCGGACTCGCGGATTTTCTCCCAGTAGCGGGCGAGCTGGCGCATGGTGGCGTTGACCTCTTCGAGGAGGATCAGCAGCCGGGGTCCGATGGCGTCCGGGTCCGGGTCGATGCCGAGTTCGTCCGCGACCCGTACCCGGCGCCGTCCCTCCATGCCGAGCTCGACCAGGGCGTCGTGGATATCGGCGATGTCGCGGCAGTACGTGACCCCGGGAATC
>NZ_VCLA01000171.1:19631-21603 GCF_009600885.1 Streptomyces jumonjinensis | reverse complement strand
CAGGGGTGGGAGATCCGCTTCGTGTCGAGGATGAACACGAGCGAGCCGTGGTGGAGCATCTGGCAGGCGATGCACCGCAGGGTCACCGACTTCCCGCCGCCCGTGGAGGCGTTGGCCAGGAGGTGCGGGGAGTCGGCGTCCAGGTCCACGGAGACGACCCGGCCACCGGCCCCGATCCCGATGACCGGCGCGGACTCCGGGGCCTTGGTCACCAGCTCGCGCGTCTTCGGGTCCTTGAACGCGGCTTTCGCCGGGGGCCGGCGGGTCTTCTTCACCAGCACATACGGCTTGGCCCCAGCCGGGTGCCAGGAGAACGACACCGCCTCCAGGGCGAGCTTCTGGGTGATGAGGTCGGCGACCGCATCACGGGAGAACCGCATGTGCATCGGCAGATCGACCCGTATCCGGGCGTCGTCGTCGGAGAAGTTGCACGGGATGTGGAGGTAGCGGCGCGGGTCGGTCTGCTCCGCGTACCCCAGCGGGCCCGCGAGCGCCTGGTGCAGCGGGTGGATCCACTCGCGGCTCAGCTCCCGGTGCCCGCGCCCGAGGATTCCGTACGCGATCCCGCCCGCGGCCGCGGCGGTGGCGGCGGTGACGCCGCCCGTCTCCAGCGCGGCGAGGACCGGGCCGGGGTTGTTCCAGAGGTTCTCGACGCTCTCTGCGGTGGCATCGAGGTCCCGGGCTGCCGCATAGCCGCCCACGCCGACGCCTCCCAGTACGGCCAGGCGGGGTATCAGGCGCTGCCAGCCGGCCCGGTACGAACGGCGCGGCACCCTGCCCTCGGTCTTCGGCAGGATGCGGGTCCCGGCCCGCCAGAACGTCGCGTCCGTCCTGCGCACCCCGTCCAGATCGCGGCCGGCCGGGATCTTCCCGATCCCGACCGCCAGCGACTCGGCGGTCTCCTCCACCTGCCTGTCGAACTTGCTCTGCCCCATAGCCGTCGTGCCCTCTCACCCGTGCCGTTTACTCCGGGCACCCAACACCCAGAACCGGACACGACCGTAAAACAGGGGGCCTATGCATAGATTTCGGCAAATCCCGGTGCACTTATGGATAAAAAAGGGCCGCCCCGGAGCAAGCGGAGCGGCTGCGGTTACTGCCGGATTTGAGCAAGGAGTATGTGTGGGGTCAGTGGCGAGGGAGCGTTGTGTGACTGGGTCGTCAACATGATCCAGACGCGTCCCCGCAAAGGCCCCCGAACCAGCACCTGGACGAGGAACGCGCGGCCTGCGGGCTGACCGGGCGGGTCAGACCTCGTGGCGAGGCGGGCCCGCCCGGGAGCACCTCACGGTCGGCTCTGCCTCGGCACCGGTGGCCCGGACGGATGGAGAGAAAGGGGCGGGGTTCAGGTCGCGGCGGTGAACGTCCAGCCGGTTTCGAAGGCTGCCCACTCGCTGAGGGTGATCAGGGTGCCGGAGGCGGCGGGGGTCGCGTCGACGGGTCCGTGTTCGAGGATGCGCAGGCGGGTGCCCTGCGAGCCGGTGGGGTGCGGCTGGGCGGGCTTGGCCGGGTCGAAGGTGCTACCCCGGCGAAGCCGGGGTAGCCCATGGCCCACATCTGCCGGCGTCCGCTCGGTTGGTCGGATGCCGCGTGGGGTTGCTGGGTGATCGTGCGGTCCGGCTGGACGGCCAGGGCCAGGCCGCTGTGGACGTTGATGATGCGGAAGAACGTGTACTTGGTGCCGTGGTGGTCAACTTCGAAACGCCACCGCTGGTGGGCGCCGTTGTTGCGGGTGTAGATGATCGGGGCGGTGCCGGGTGCGGTGGACGCGCGCGGCATATCCCACACCAGCGTGGGATGGGACGCCAGGGAGATGTAGAGCTCGCCGTCCGGGGCCTCGTGCGTCTCGTTGATGTCACGGAACTGTGCCATGTGCTCCCCCTGCTTCGTCTACGGTCCCGTCACGGAGACGGGACCGTCACCGGTCCTCGCCCGGGCCGGACTCAGGACATGTCCGCCACACAGTAGGGAG
>NZ_VCLA01000171.1:17600-19621 GCF_009600885.1 Streptomyces jumonjinensis | reverse complement strand
CCAGAACGCCAATCCAGCCACCCAGCCCGCCCGCGGCGGGAAAGCACGGCCCCCTCGGACCAGCAAACAGCCACTGGTACTCACCACGTCTCAGACGGTGGGTGGCCGCCCTGGTCGCCGTGGTGGCCGGTGGCGAGGGAGCGGCTGTGTGACTGGGTCGTCGGCAAAGACGCGGTGTGGGTCCAAGGGGACCGGATCACCGACGGCCGCGTCGCTCTCGCCATGCGGGGGATCGACGGGCTCGACCCGGGTGTCGTGGACGGGGACGGGCAGCAGAAGGTGTCGCCGCCAGGACGTGGTCGTGGCGGGCGGCGGTGATGTCGTGGGTGCTGCCGGGCCGGGGGGGAGGATATCCAGATCAGACGACCGTTTTCGTCGGTCAGAGCGAGGAAGTGCAGGCCGTGACGGCGGTGTTTGCCGGAATAGTTCCGACGGTTGGCCCTTCCCGTGCGGCGCTGGGTGGGAATGAAGGTGCCGTCGATCAGGACGACCTCCCCGCCCCGCACGGCAACCTTCTGCAGTGCGCGGTCCAGGCGCGGGGCCTGCGCGGCGAGCAGGGAGATCAGTTCGTCGCGCCAGCGGCGGACGGTGGACTCGGGAGCACTCGAAGCTCTGCAGACATCGAGCAGTGCATGGCTTCGGGCAGCATGTGCCCCTGCCGAGAGTCTGGCAGGGGCACGTGATGTAGAGAGCCGAGGAGGGCCGGGACCTGTCCCTTGGGCAGCATCCTGGCCGACACCGCTTACCGTCTGCTGGTGGCCTGACGGCCCGGCGTCACTTCAGGTGTCGGGTGAAGAACTGGGCCGCGTCGTCCCCCGCGAACTGCGGGACGCCGGTGTGCCCGCCCATGTTGGCGTGCAGGGTCTTCTCCTTGGAGCCGAAGGCGTCGAACAGGTCCAGGGCCACCTGCCGGTCGTTCCCTTCGTCGTCCCACTGCAGCAGGACGTGCAGCGGAATGGTGACCTGCCGGGCCTCCTCGAACATGGCGCGAGGCACGAAACTCCCGGCGAACAGACCGGCGGCCGAGATGCGCGGCTCGACCACCGCCAGCCGGATCCCGATGGAGATCACTCCCCCCGAGTACCCGACCGGGCCGCCGATCTCGGGCAGCGAAAGGAGGGCGTCCAGGGCGGCCTGCCATTCCGGAACCGCCTTGTCGACCAGCGGGAGGATGAGTGCGTCGATGATCTCGTCGCTGACCGGCTCGCCGGCCTCCATCGCCCGGCGCAGATCGGCGAGGGCCTGCTCGGCGGCGGGCAGGCGGGGCCGGTCGCCGCTTCCGGGGAGCTCGATGGTGGCCGTGGCGAAGCCGTCCGCTGCTGAGTGCCGGGCCCGGGCCACCAGTCGGGGATACATCTTGCGCAGCCCCAGGGGAGGGTGGCCGAGCAGGATCAGCGGTGCCGGTGCGGATGCGGGTGTCCACAGGATGCCGGGGATCTCGCCGAGGGTGAATTCGCGCTCGAGGACGCCGTCGTCGAGGCGCTGCTCAGAAGTGAACTGCATGGTCGTGCCTTTCAGGAGTGCCATTGAACGGCGCTCCCGGACGACCTATCGCCCGACCGTGACCCCGGAGGGGAGCACCCATGTCGATACTGCGTTCACGGGTACCACCTCCTCGTTCTCTCGCACGGCCTCCGGAAACGTAGCAGTGGCCGCCGTGGTTCCGCCAACGGGTTTTCGCGGAGGCTCCGTGGCCAGACACCACGGCGTCGGAGTCACGCCTGCCACTGGCCGGGAAGCGCACGTCCGCCACCGATTCGAGCACCGAAAATCCGGCAATCAACCGCTGACGGACGATCTACTGCGCAGACAGCCGCCCATGACCAGCATGAGCATCCTGAGCACCGATCACACCAGCCCTTTGACCTGTGACTTCAAGTTGGCGGAGGCCCATCGTCAGTGTGTGAAGGGGGCGGGCGCTCTGCATCGTCGCCGCGGGCACTGGATGCCGGGACGCCCCCGCACTCACCGCTGACGGCGTCGGCGCAGGCGCGCGGTGCGCCACGGGTTCGGCCGCCCGC
>NZ_VCLA01000171.1:0-17590 GCF_009600885.1 Streptomyces jumonjinensis | reverse complement strand
CAGGGGTGGGAGATCCGCTTCGTGTCGAGGATGAACACGAGCGAGCCGCGGTGGAGCATCTGGCAGGCGATGCACCGCAGGGTCACTGACTTGCCGCCGCCCGTGGAGGCGTTGACGAGGATGTGAGGGGATTCGGCGTCCAGGTCGACGGAGACGACCCGGCCGCCGGCCCCGATCCCGATGACCGGGGCGGACTCCGCCGCCTTCGCGACCAGCTCGCGCGTCTTGGGGTTCCTGAACGCGGCCTTCGCCGGGGGGGGCGGCGGGTCTTCTTCACCAGGACGTGCGGCTTCCGGCCCGCAGGGTGCCAGGAGAAGGTGACGCCCTCCAGGGCGAGCTTCTGGGTGATGACGTCGGCGACGACGTCGCGGGAGAACCGCAGGTGCGTGGGCAGGTCGACCCGTATCCGGGCGTCCTCGTCGGAGAAGTTCTTCGGTATGTGGAGGTAGCGGCCCGTGTCGGTCTGATCGGCGATGCCCAGCGGACCGGCGAGTGCCTGATGCAGAGGCTCGACCCACTCCCGCCGCAGCTCGCGCCGCTCCCGGGTCAGCACCCCGTACGCGATCCCGCCCACCGCGGTCGCGGACCCTGCGGTGATCCCGCCCGTCTCCAGCGTGGCGAGCACCTGGTCCCGGTTCTCCCACAGCTCACGGACGGTCCGCTCGGTGGCATCGAGGTCCTGGGTGGTCAGGTAGCCGCTTCCACCGATCGCTCCCCCGACCGCCATGCGGGAGGCCAGACGCTGCCACCCCGCCCGGTACGAACGACTGGGCACCCTGCCCTCGGTCTTCGGCAGGATGCGGGTCCCGGCCCGCCAGAACGTCGCGTCCGTCCGGCGGACCCCGTCCAGGTCACGCCCGGCCAGGATCTTCCCGATCCCGACCACCAGCGACCCGGCCGTCTCCTCCACCTGCCGGTCGAACCTGCTCTGCCCCATGGTTGTGCCCTCTCAGCCGTGCTGTCGATGTCCGGGCACCCAACACCCAGAAGCGGACACGACCGTAAAACAAGGGACCTGTGCATAGATTTCAGCGAATTCCGGGGCACTTGTGGATAAAAAATCCGACCGGAGCAGACAGGAAGGCGGCGGCTACGGTGAGGTGAATCGTTGAATTTGAGCAGGGAGTACCCATGGGGTCGGTGGCGAGAGAACGGCTGTGTGACTGGGTGGTCAACAAGGACGCGGTGTGGGTTCACGGCGACCGGATCACCGACGGTCGTGTTGCTCTGGACATGCGGCTGATCGACGGTCTCGACCCGGACGTGGTGCACAAGGACGGGCAGTGGCGGATCCGCAAGCACACCGTCCCGGTGCATCTCGGCGACGATCACCCCGACCTCACCGGCGTCCTCCCGGCCCCGGGCCCCGGCTGGAGCCCGGTGAGGTGGTCGAACTGGACCACGGGCGGTGTGCGGATCGGCGCGGTCGACGGGCAGCCGGTCGCGGTCGACCACGCCTGGCTGTCCCGCCTCCCCGACGGCTACCGCATCGAAGGGTCCCCCGACCACGACATGCTGCGGATCGTCACCACCGAGCCCGCCCCCGCCCTCCTGACCGGTACCCCGCAGCATCTGGTGGTCGGCGTCGTGGTCCCCGTGAACACCACGACCGCGCAGGCCGGAGACAAAGTCCTGCGGGCCATCGTCGACGAACTCAGCGCTGCACCGGCGGGCCGCCTCTGACCACGGCCGCTGGGTGAGGTCAGGGCCGAGGGGACCTCATCCGGCGGGCCGTTCTGGATCCAGCCGGTGCCGTGCGCTACGGACTGTTCCTGGTTCGCCGTCCGGCGGCGGCGAGAGCGCGGCGGAGGGTCTGGGTGCGTTCCTGATGGGGGATCGAGGACGTCTTCGCTCTTCCCTGGATGGTGCTGACTCGGCAGCGGGCGCCGGGGCCGGCCTGGCAGCGGGGGCAGGTGATCTTCAACCAGAGGTCTGGCGGGACGGCTCGTGTGTTCGGGCTCTTGTAGGGATTGCCGGTGCCGCCCCGGGTTCGCGGCAGGGCTGCGGCGGGATCACGGGGTGCCCGGCGGGCGGGTGGGTCTTCTGCGGGGCACTGGCCGGCGGGGTGGACGGGTTTGCCTCGGACGCCCTGGCCCCGGCCTTTGTCGGAACGTCCCTCGATCGGGTTGCCGCACATCGCGCAGACCAGGGGCCCGCGTCTGCGGGACTTCACCGTCGGCGGGCCGGCGGACTTTCTCGCGGGCTGGGCAGGCAGCGTCTCCCGCGTGCCGTCGGCCCTGGTCACCGTGACCGCGGAGGCCGGTGCGATGTCGTAGGAGCGCAGCTTGGGCGTGGCGGTGTGGGTTTGTCCTTTGCGCCCGCCTCGGCCGATTCGTCGCGTCATGCCGGGAGCGTAGAACCAGTTGCGGCCCTGCTCCCGGCAATCCGGTCCTGTGGCGCGGTCGGCAGCATGTCCGCTCTGTTTCGGGCCGGGCGGCTGTCGAGTGCGGTGCGCAGTCGCGTAGCGATCTGCCGGTACGGCTGGACGAACTCGGGGTCCTGGAGCCGGGCGGGCTCGGGAAGTTCCCTGTGTGAGGTGAGGCTCCTCTGCGTTGTCCAGCCGAGGGTGCGCAGTCCGGCGCGGGTCATGTCGCGGTCGATGCCCGCCAGGTACGCGGCGTCGACGGGCAGTGTCCGGTTCGACTGCCAGACCACTCCGTCGAGCAGGACCGGCAGGTGGGGTGAGCCGAAGAGGAAGGAGAGGCAGCGTTCCCGCAGCACGGCGGCGCTCTGCTCGGGGTTCAGCGGGATGCCTCGGTCTTCGAGGGTGCCGGGCAGCACGACCCGGCAGTCGGTGTGGGGGAAGTCGTGCACTTCGGCGAGTACGGCGTGCGCCGTGGCCATCTCCCGGTCGGGGTAGGCCCATCCTCCCTGGGGGAGGATGACGATCACGTCGTATGCGCCGCGAGCGTCGCTCACCGCTGCTTGCAAAGGGCCGCGGTCCCTCTGCGGGAAGCCGCGGTTGCCTTCCTTCGTCTGCCCGCGGGTCTCCCACAGGCAGGTGTGGACCACCAGGGCGCCGGGGCACGACGGTGAGGTCCACAGCGTGGTGGTCTTCGGCTCGGGCGGGGCGGGCGGCTCCTGCTTCCTTCGGCTGCGGCCGGGGTGCCGGAAGTTCCACATCCAGTGGTCGTTGGCTTCCTCCAGCAGCAGGACGCGCTGCCCGTTGTGTGCCCAGGCCGCCGCGATCCCGCCGACGAGGGGGAAGAGGTTCCCCGACCGTTCGGCCAGGAACCGCACAACGTGAGCGCCCTGCGGGGCGTCCGTCTCATCGGTGCGGGCGCGCAGTGCCTCGGTGTACTTCGTGCCGCTGCGTGCGTCGTTGCGGGCTTTCTGCGCGGCGGTGTGCTGCTTCTTCGGCATGACGTATTTCCCCTGCCGGCCGGGCCACGCCCCCGATACCGGCTCATACGACTGCCACAGATACAGGGCGAGCGGAGAGAGCTGGGAACGCGGGCCTCGAAAGACCTTGACCACCCACACCCAGGACGGCGTGGACCCGGGAGCGGCAGTGATCGGCAGTACGCGGCTGGCCGGACAGGACCCTAGCGAACACGGCAGCGCGTTCCCCAGTTGACGGCCCCGTAGTTCCCCCGAATGGTCCCGCACGCGTGCACCGGATGCGCTCGGTGCGGTGCATCGTGCGCGCCCCGGGGAGTGCACGACATCGCCGGGCACGGTGCGGGGCGGGTGCACAACATCGTCACCGCGGACACCGGATGCCGGGATGCCCCGTACTTCACCGCCGGCGGCGGCGCAGGCGCATGGTGCGCCACGGGTTCGGCCGGCCGCCGGGGTACTGCCGGGAGAACCGGCGCGGGCGTCCGGCCGGGGGCGGTTCCGCCACCGGGTACAGCGCCCGGCGCAGCCGGGACGCGTCGGCGAGCTGCTCCAGGCGCTCGATACGCCGGTCCAAGTCCTCGGCGAGCTGCTTCAGGTACTCCGCTGTGACGCGGGGCAGAGTCGGATCAGCCATGCGAGCCTCCGGCGCTCAAGAAGGGAATCGGTTCCACCGCACCCTCGCCTCTCCCGGATGGCCGCGGGGGCGGGCGCCCGGCCGCGTCCCGACAGCCGGCACGGTGACTTCGGTCCCCGTCCCGCCAGGCGGTCTCCCGCTGCCCGGCAGCAGTACCGCCGGGCGGCGCGACAGTCCCGGCCGTCACGGCTGAACTCCCCGGCCCTGGTTCTGGCCGTGGTCGTGGCCGGGCTGCTGCGGGTGCTCGTGCTCCTGCCTGCGGCGCGGGGCGGGCCGCTGTTCGGCGGCCGGGCCCGGGAGTTCCCCGTCGGCCAGTGCACGACGGCCGGCGTCCGCTTCGGGGAGGCTGCGTTTGCGGGCCTCGGTGGCAGCGGTCAGTTTGGCGAGGGCAGCGAGGCGTTCCGGGGCGGTCGTCCACGTCGCCGGGTCGGTTGTCCGACCCTCCGCGTACTCCTGGGGCATCGCCGCCTGCTGGTGGGCGTGGACGGCGACGGCCCGCTGTACCGGGGTGAGTACGGCGTCCCGGTCCGGGTGGTCGACGGCGTGCGGCGGACCGGCCGCCGCCCGGTCGTCGTGGTGGTGACGGTCGTCGGTGTGCGCGGGCGGCGTGGTCGCGGCCGGGGCACCGTCCCGCACCGGAGGGGGCGCGGTGCGGGCGGCGCGGATCGCGTTCTGCAGGGCGAGGCTGGCGACTTTGGCCCGCTCGTACCGGGTCGCCGAGCGGGGTTTGCCGTCGGTGCCGGCGATGAACCAGCGGGCGGGCCACGGGAAGTCGGCGGTGTAGGTGATCAAATCGGGTGCCGGGGCACGGTGCCCGGGCTGGGGGACGGTGAGCCGGCGGCTGTGGCGGGCGAGGGCCTGGTCGGCGATGTAGTCATCGAGGCCGGGCGGGTAGGCCCGGCCGCGCAGGGTCTCCAGCAGATGACGCCGGGCCTCGGCAAGGACGTGGCGTCGGGCAAAGGCGTTGCGGACGGCGTAGACGACGGCGGCGACATCGAGCGCGGCAAGCGCGGTGTCCACCAGCGGGCGCACCCGGGCCCGGATCACCGCGGCGGCGGCGCGGCAGCGTTCCAGCAGCCCGGCGATCACCGCCTTGCCGAAGTTCAGGATCGCGGACGCGCGCCACCACGCCAGCAGCTGCGCCAGAGGTTTCGGAGTCTTCTTGTCCGGGCGGGTGTCCTGCGCCGCCCACCAACCGAGTCCGTGGCGGGCGCGCTCGTCCGGCAGCCGCCCGTGCTCCTTGACGTACTGGTCGGTGATCGTCTCCAGAGCGTCCTCGATCCGCGCGCGGCGGGTCGACTTCCACTCGATCAGCTCGGTGTCGACCCCGGCTATCTCCATCACCGGCCGCAACCCGGGCGTCACCTCCCGCGGCACCGTCGCCAGACCGAGTTCCTCGCACACCTCGGTCGTGATGGCGAGGGTGTAGAGCGTCCCCGCGGCCACCGCGTGCCGGTAGAGGCGACGGGTGTCGAGCGCGTACCAGGAGCCATCCGCGCGCTGGGCCCGGTTCAGGATCAAAAGGTGGTGGTGGAGCAAGGGGAAGCCGTCGCGGTTGTCGAAGTGCCGGAACGCCGCCACCACCAGGCCCGGCGGCTTGGCCCGCTCCCTGCCCGAGGCCCAGCGGATCTCCGCGACCTCGTCCTCCAGCCACCGCAGCACCTTCGCGACGGCCCGCGCGTGAGCCCGCTCGATCACCTCCCGGGTGTGATCGTCACCCAGCACCCACAGTACGAGCAGCGACGCCTGCGGCCGGACCACGAACTCCAGCCCGAGCAACGGGATCGCGTCCCGCTGCTCGATCTCCTCGACCGGCTGCCCCAGAACCGTCGCCAACCGCGCCGCGGCCGGGGTGACCCCGTCGGCCAGGCGCTCCCGCTCGATGCGGTCCGCATCCGGATGCCGCATCTCCCCGAACAGCAGCTCCAGCTGCCGTTCCGTCACCACCGCCCCCGCGGTCAGCCCGAGGCCGGGCAGACCGCGCCCCCACCACACCCCCGGCGGGATCCCCGCCCGCTCCTGGGCGTCCCTCAGCGACTGACCGACCGGACGACGGCCATCCCCGAACGCGACTCCGCGCACGAAGTACCGCCACGCATTACGCCTCTGAATCTTCGCGACACTCAGCATCACCCCAGAGGACACCCGCTCTGACCTGCGGAAAAGCGCGATCCCGTGAGGCGGGAGGGTTCACCGAACGTTCACCGCCCATCCCGTACCGCGGGAGCCAGCGGCGGCGTCACGCCCGCCGGGCGGACACCGACCGGGCCATGCAAATGCTGCGCGGCACACGCCTCACCAGCCTCAAAAACAGTAAGCAGACGACTTTATCGCCACAACGCGTACACCTACGTACCGCTCCTCCACCGGCGAGGCGGACGCGGCGGACGGCCTCCGGGCTTCGACAAAGAGCGATGCAAGAGGCGCAACACTGGCGAGCGGGCGATCAATAAGCTCAGAGCCGTCGCCACCCGCTATGACAAGCGCGGGTACGTCTTCCTGGGCACCGTCACCGCCGCCGAACTCTTCATCTGGCTCCGGTCATGACCAATGAAGCAGGCGCTAGGTGATCAGGTACGTCAGCCGCCTGGAAGACGTGCAGTCTCTTCTGCTCAGACCAGGGTGGAAATGCAGAACGGGTGGCCTGCGGGGTCCAGCAGGACCCGCCACCGGTCGGGGTCCGGCTGGAAGTCGGGCTTGCCGGCCCCCAGGGCGAGCAACCGGGCTTGGGCGGCGTCCAAGTCGTCGACTCCCAGCTCGATGTGGGCCTGCTTCCCCTGGGCAGGGTCCGGCCAGGTGGGACGGCGGTAGTCGGTCAGCCGGTTGAATCCCAGCCCGGCCGCGCCCTCCTGGCCGAGCAGGACGAAGTCGTCGGTGGAGAAGACGACGGGCAGGCCGAGGGCCTCGCCGTAGAAGCGGGCTAGCTCGGCGGGGTCCGGGCAGTCGAAGGTGACGGCCGAGTATCGGAACGTGGGTGCGGAGATGTTTTCCGTGCTCATGAAGAGGACCCTAGAGCGGATCCAGGACAGATTCGGTCCTGGTCATGTGGAACACTCCAGAACGTGATCAGCGCATCCGCTCGCCTGCTGAGACTGGTCTCCTTGCTGGCCGCCCGGTCGTCGTGGACCTGTGGTGAGCTGGCCGACCGGATGGCGGTCACCGACCGCACGGTGCGGCGGGACATCGCCAAGCTGCGGGAACTCGGCTACGCCGTCGAGTCTGCCCCGGGACCATGGGGCGGTTACCGCCTCCGCGCCGGAGCCCGGGTTCCTCCGCTGATCCTCGATGACGAAGAAGCACTCGCCGTGGCCGTCGGACTGCGCGAGGCCGCGCTGAGCGGTGCCCTTGGCAGCGACCAGGCCGCGTTGTCTGCGCTGCTGAAATTGCGACAGGTTCTGCCCCAGCGCATCGCCCACCGGCTGGGCGAGATGGACGACGCCTTCGTCCACACCCCCAGACCCGACGAGCCGCAAATCAAGCCCGGCACGCTGCTGGAACTGGCCGCCGCGTGCCGCCGGGGCGACCGTGCCCGACTGTCGTACCGCGACTGGGAAGGAAAAGTCACGGTTCGGGATATCGACCCGTACCGCCTCGTCCACACCGGCCGCCGATGGTATTTCGTCGCCCGGGACGTGACGCGGGGCCAATGGCGAACCTTCCGAGCCGACAGGGTCGACCGACTGCAGCCGACCGGGCACCCGGTGGAACTCATCGACCCACCCGACCCGGCGCTGCTCGTCTCCCGCTCCGTCGCGACCGGCCCCTACCCACTGTCTGCCACGATCCGTCTCCCAGTGTCCCTGGACGAAGCACTGCGGCTGATTCCTGCGACGGTCGGCGCCCACCGTCCCGAAGGCCCCGACGCCACGATCGTCGACATCGGCGGCCCCGACGCGGACGGGCTCGCCGGGTACCTCCTCAGCCTGGCCACACCCCTGCGAGTCCTGTCACCGGACGCTGTACGGCAAGCCCTGCTGCGTCGTACCCGGGAACTCTTCGAGGACAACGCGAACGGTCCTGGTGGTGACGTGCAGGAAAACGAGCGCCGAACCCCGATGAACAGCACGACGCGCTACTGATCGGGCCTGTTCGTAGTGCGAAGCGACGGGCCGAGCAAGAGGCCTCAAGCGCTCGGTCGGCAGCGGGCGAGTGGAAGGCGCGGGCAGAGGCGCTGGGTGTGAAGGGCATGAAACTGATGTCGGCTGTTTTGGCCTGCCGCCGTGTCGGGTTCGCGGTCCGCGTCGAGGACTCGCGGTGGCAGATCACTCGCAGCACAGTGGACCTGGCGGAGAACGTGGGCTTTACCAACCTCACTCTGGGCACCAACGAGCACCACCCGGTCAAGCGCAGCGAGTCCCGCAGGTCCGCCGCCGACATCTTCCAGAGCCTTCTCGGCATCCCGCGGCTGTGCGCGGGACGTACCCCCGTCACTCTGGAGCTGCTGATCCCAAGCCCTTGCACTCCACTGGTGGCGTGCAAGGGCTTCAGGGCCGGTCTCTATACGTCCGCCAGGAGGCTGGTGGAGACCTGCTGGAGGATGGCCGCCAGCGAGGAACGCTCCTGCCGGGTCAAGGTTCCTCTCATGTCCGCGATGACGTCGTCCACTCCGCGGCTGATCTTGAAGTAGTGCAGGATGAAGGCGCTGCGCTGGGCTGGCTCCAGACGTGCGAAGGCCGCCTCCATGAGGGCTGCCCCGTCGGACCATGGCATTCTGATCTGAGGTTCGTCGTTCGCAGCACGAGGGTCGGGGACAGCCATCGTCGCCGGTCCCGTTCTCACGGTGCTCGGCGCGTCGGTCGTTCGGTTCATTACGGCGTAATGATCGCTGGTCTCCTTCGCGGACACGGCTGCGGTTTGCGCGGATTCGGCCTGGCCCTGTCGGTCAACAGGTGATTCCCTGTTCGGTTCCGTCTGGGGTCTGCCGGACTTCTTCGCTGTGCTCTGGCGCTTCTTCTCCTTCAGACGCTGCAAGTGCGCCTCTTGCTCTTCCGGCTTCTTGCTTCCAACGCTCCGGAGCAGTTCCGCAGGCTCCTCGCCTGCTTCGAGCCTCCGCTGCAGTTCGGGAGTCAGGGTGAGGAGCGCAAGGCGCTGTGAGACCCAGCCCTGTGATCTGTGCAGGCGGGCGGCCAGTGCCTCCTGCGTGCCGTGTACCTTCATCAGCTGTTCCAGGGCCCGTGCCTCGTCGAGGTGGTCGAGGTCCTGCCGGTGGATGTTCGCGACCAGCGCTGATTCCAGTATTTGATCGGGGTTGCTGCCGAGCGCTTCGTCGAGCATCACCTTGATCGTGGGCAGGGCGGCTTCCCGCGCCGCAGCCAGGCGGGAGTTGCCGTCGATGACGACGTACTTGCTGCCCGGTTCCAGCTGGTGCTCCTGGCCGGGGTTGGCCTCGACGTAGGCGAAGCGGGACATGATGCTGATGGCGGTCTTCTGACCGTGGTCGCGCAGGCTTCCGGCGAGCTGGGTCAGGTCGCCGAGTTCGGACCGGGGGTTGGCCGGGTTGAGGCTGATGCTGTCGACGGGCAGTTCCACCGGGGGGAGTGTGCCTGTGGTGGGTGCTTTGGTGGCGTCGTTGATTGCCTGTCGGCGCGGGCTGACGGTCCGGGCCTGCTGGAAGGATGCGCCGCTGCCGAGTTGGGATGCCTTGCTCACGAGATCTCCCTGGCCAGGGCGCGCATTGCGACGGACTGCCCGCAGCGGGGTGCGTAGGCGAGCAGCGGGCGCTTCATCCGTACGGCCTCTTTCTGTTCTTCAGGTCTCCGATGAGGCCGACGACCCGCGGATCCTTTATCTCCATCCAGTTCTCGAGGGAGGAGGTGGCGATGTAGCCGCGGCGGGCGTCGTAGTGGTTGACGACGATGCCGAGGTAGTCGAGTTCTAGGGCCATGTCGCTGCGGAGGTCTTCGATCTGTGAGGTCAGCAGGCCGTAGGCGTCGGCGGAGCTGTCCTCAGCCTGGACGACGACCAGCACTCCGGAGTTGCCCGGCTCTTCTTCGGGGCGCCTTCGTCCGTAGTACGCGGCGGCGTCCATGCTCAGGCCGAGGCTTGGTGGGCAGTCCACGAGAATGGCGTCGTAGTCCTGCTCAAGGGGTGCGAGTGCCCGCTCGAGCGCGGCTTCGCGTGCGCGCACTCCGGAGAGTTTCACGTCCAGGAGGAAGGCGTCTGTGCACGCGGGGAGGAGGTGCAACCGGTCACCGAAGAGATCGTCTTCGACGGTGACGACGAGGTCGTGGATGTCTCCCTTGCCTTCGCCGGCCATGTGTTTGGTGAGGCTGTCGCCGTCGAGGGGGAGAGGCTCGTGACCGAGCTGTTTGGTGAGGTGGCACTGGGGGTCGAAGTCGACCAGGAGGACGCGCAGCCCGAGTCCTGGAAGGTCCTCGTAGTCGAGAGGGTCGTCGTCAATGGCTTCGGTGCCTGTCTCGGCGTTCGCACGGGCATCCGCGAGATACTTGGAGACACGGACGGGATGCAGTCGCTCCGGGTCCTCAGCGAGCGCTTCGCCTGTACCCGCTGTGATGGCCGTCTTCCCGACGCCTCCTTTCTGGTTGCAGATGACCAGGCGTCTGACGACGACGGGGCGCTGTACGTGGGGTGCCGGGTTCTTGTCGAGCCAGAGCTGGACGGACTGAGACAGTCCCTGGACGAGTGAGACGCCGCGGGCGGCGCAGTCGGCGCGGAACGCTTCCCATTGGCTTGGGGGAAGCCAGGTGGAGAAGGACTTGGCGCCTGCGGTGTCGATGGGGGAGAGGTTCGCGCCCAGCCCGCGCCATGCCGTGATGCCGGCCTCGACCGCGTGCTGGATGTCGATGCTGTGTTGAGCGGTGCGGATCTTCAGTTTCTGCTGCAGCCCGGCTGGGAGCTTGGATACGACCTTTTCCCGGTCGCCTGGGTTGGGCGATGTCATGGGGATACCTTACTAACACTCAAGATCGTCTGATGCGACGACGCGTTAGCAAGTGGAGACTTCGATTGACTGCAACCGGGGCAAACAGGAGCAGCTTCCAGTATTACGCCGTAATGGAGGCGCGCTGAGCGACCTTGTCCGGCAGCTACGCGGACCGAGCATTTGTCCTGCCTCAGCGAAGCTTCACCGGTCTCACCGAAGATTGACGACTGGCCTGTTCGTCTCATCGAACTTTGACCAAGCAAGCTGGCTGGTGTCCCGTCGCATCGAATCGCGGCTTATCGCAGTGAGCTGAGTATCGAACGTGCGGTGTACGGGGCTGGGACAGGTTTGAGTGAGACGGTGTCCCGCTTTGGGGTGGCTCTTGTCTCGCTACAGGTGTGTCCCGTCTCTGTCGAACTGGTCCGTGTCTCAAGAGGTCCGGTCCGATTCGGGTTGGCGGACCAGATCGCTTGAGACGAGCAGGTCAGATGCAGCGCACACCTGTTCGCCACGTCCGTGAAGTGCGTTCGCGGACCAGATCGTCTGAGATTCGCCTCAGCCGAGCGTCTCACTCGATCTGGTTGCCGCAGGTCAGCACCATGGCACCGAACCAGATCATTTGAGACGGGACAAGGTGACTTGTCTCATTCCGGTGGACATCGTCCTGGTGTGGATGATCAAGGGGAGCCGCAGAGCGGCAGGGGCAGGGCAGCTGATTTCGAGGTGGCCTGGGTTCAAGGCGGGGTCAAGGTCCGCGGATCGCTGGCGGACGGGCCGGAGCTGGCCTTCGAGAAGGTCGCTCCGGTACGTGAGTTCCCGTCGAGAGCAGTGGTGAGCCGCTTTGGCAGAGGTGGAACCGTCGGCTCGACTTGCTGGGCGAGGACCAGTTCGGTGATCCCCACCGTCCCTCCGACGCACGGATCGAGCTGGCCACCTACCCCGAAGCCGTCGCTCTCAGCGGCCTGTTCGCCTCGGCATTCTGGCGAGACCATCCCCAACTGCCGACCGAAGCGGCACAGCGACTCAACATCGCACCCCATCAGCTTCCGCTGCATGAGATGGTCGTCGCCACGATCGGGAAGGGGCGGTGATCTCACTGCCCGCCTGTCAGTGTCGATCGTCATCATGGGAGACATGACCAACCCGAACTTGACCACCGGTGGTATCTGGCGGCTCCACCACGGCGACAAGGAGATTGCCCGGCTGACCGTGACTGGCGCCGATATGCCCTGGACGCACGCCGATGTCGAGACACTTCCTGGTTTTGAAGAGTTCCGTCCCCTCTTCAGTGAGCAAGAGCGGGCTGTCGACGAGGAGGACTGGGAGCGGGCCGATGCTTGCTACATCCAGATCCGCAGTGCGCTCACCCTGACGTTTCCCGACAGCGGCCCGGTCGCCGAGTTCATGCTGCACATCCACGACGACGGCACCGCCGGCTGGCGCTGGCACGACGAGCCCTTCGACGCGGTGAACCCGTGACGACCTGGGTTCGCTGCTTCTGGGGCGAGGAGGCCGTCTGGTTCTACTTCGAGCTGGACGCCGATGGCTATGTGATCCGGCAAGTCGAGTTGCAGGAGCCAGGAAGCAAGGCTCTGACCGCTGCCTCGCTGGCCGAGTGGCAAGAAGCCCAAAGAGACGGTCGGTCAGCTGAGTACGAGAGCGTCTACGGTCTGACCGCGGAACCACCCATCTCCGAGTGGGAAGGGCACGACCCGCAGTCGTTGTCGGCCGATGAGTTCGAGATCGTTTGGTCGACCGCCCGCGGTGAGCTTCAGGATCGTCAGCGGCGCCCCTCTTCCTGAGCACGTCCATTACTGCGGCTTCCGACCAGGAAACTGTCATCTCCAATGCGAAACCGGCCGCCAAGCGTCTCGCCAACCTGACAAGGTCCTGCTCAGGCGGCATCACCCTCGCCATGATCCATGAGACGCGCCAACCGCACCGCCCACGGGTCTTCGCGACGCCTCGGCGCTGCCCCCAGTAAGTCGCAGTTGAACCTGTCACCCCGCAGGTCAACGGCCTCGCCCCTGCAAGATCGAATGAGACGGGACAGGGGTCTCGTAGATCAGGCCGCGTACCCTCGGCCGCGTGCCTCGCCATTCGAAGAAGCCCCGCCGGCTGGTCGCCAACGGGCGCGTGTACATGTGGACGATGCGCCACAGCCACCGAACCGCCGGCCGGTCCGTGGACTGCCGCCAAACCCTGACCCTGTCCCCGCAACCGGCCGGCACCGGCGGCCCGCTGCGCATTGTCTTCGCCGCCGGCCCCGGCCGGGACGTCCCGGGCGGCGCCCCCTTCGGCTCCGGGGACGTGGGCTTCATCCGGGGTGAAGACCTGAACCTGCACGAGCCGGGCGCCGTCCGGGCTTTGCTCGACGTGGCGCTGGCCGGTGGGTGGCAGCCAGGGGAGCAGCGGGCGGTAGAGGTCGACGGCTGGTGCCTGCTGGAGCCAGCGGCCGCCGCGCGAGCCGGGGACGCCGGCCCCGAAGGCCGGTAGCGGGTGGCTCCTCTTTGCCTGACTTCGTTGATCGTGGGGCGAGCCCACCACCGCACGGCGATCAAACTTTGGTGAGACTGGTCAAACTCCGTTGAGACGCGACAGCATTACGGCGTAATGACGAGACGCCACACGTGGCGGAGCATTCAAGCCAGTCAGGCCGGCTGAGTCAGGGAAGCCTCGACCAGAGGAAGACGCCGCGCTGGGAGGGAGCGCGGCAGTGGCGCTACTCGCCCTCGGGGATGAGCTCCAGGACCTTCCCGACGTGGCCACGCACGACCCGGTAACGAGGCTGCTTCTTCTCACACTTGGGCCAGCCAGCCTTGCGCGCCTGCTTCACATCCGATCCGGCCGGGACAGTTGCGGGGAGCTGCTCAAGATCGTTCTTGCGCAATTACGCAAGAGCGATCTTGAGCAGCAAATGCAAAAGTGGCCTCTGCCGCCCGGACTTTTAATCCGGGTGGCAGAGGCCACTTTGGTGTGTTCAGGTGCGAGCCCGGCATGCGGAGGCCTCGGCCTTGTACGGGACGACGTAGCTCTCGTGGTCGCTGACGTCGAACGGCGCGTCCGCGGTGATGGTGAAGCCGGGGATGATGGTGGCCCTCTTGCCTTCCAGCGCGGTGCTGAGGCGGTCGGCGTCGCGGGAGGCGAGCCAGGTCTGGGTGTAGGGCCCGAGGCGGAGCAGGCTGTAGCTGGTGCCGTCACTGCAGCGGGCTTCGACGTGGACGCTGTAGTGCGCTGGGGGCATGCCGACGTCATCGGGAAGAGGCAGGCCCGCGGCAGCGTGGGTGAGCATCGCATAAGCCGGCTGCCAGACACCGAGGATCGTGGTCGTCTCGCAGCGGAGCCAGCCGTTGTTGGTGTAGCGGTGGGCGGCGGCGTGCGAGGTGTCGGGGTGGGGCAGGGTGACGGCGATCTGGTCGGGGCCATGGTCGTCACCCGGGCGCGTGTGTGCGCGCTCGATGAACGGGCCCACTCTCACGGCGATGTCCTGGGCGCGGCCGAGTGTCCAGGGCTCGGGCTGGCGTACGGCGACGAGCATCGCGCGGAACGCGTCGACGACGGCCTGGTCCTCGGGGGAGAGGGTGCCGGGCGCGTGGCCGCAGCGGCGAAAAAGACAGCGCTTCAAGGTTGCCTCCTGGGTGAGGGTGGTGTCGGGCGTCTTGAGTACGTGTGGCAGGTGGGCATGGAGGTGCTCGACTTCGACCTCACGGCCGCGGTCGCGGAGTGCTCGGGCAAGCAGTTCTGCAAGTCCGCTGACCCTTTTCCGGACTCAGAGAACGCTTCGTTCCAGCAGGTGCCGTGGTGGCTCAGGCGACGTAGCCGCTTGGATCAGTTGATCGCGCGTGTGAGGATCGCGCGTGGACACCCGCAAGGGCGCTGATTGGACGCGGAATCGTCCGTCGGAAGCTAGGAAGGGGCACCGGAAGTGTTCGCTGGGGGAACTGCGCGGCTGCGGCTCTGTAACGACGGTGAGGCGCTGCTGGAACTGACTGTGGAGCCCTGGGCAGAGGTCCATCAGATCCTGCCGACACAGACCTGCGTCGTTGTCCCCCACTCGCCTTCAGGGGATGGCTCTTGGTCCGGAACCCTGCAGGCTGACGAGCCGTTCCAGGTCGACCATCGGCCCGATTCAGTCACGGTGTGGGTCAACGGCAACTGCTTCCACCTCGGTGACGAGGAGGGCGACGCGATCGACACGGCCGACTGGCAGTGCCCTGCCCGGGGCCCGGCCTCCTGACAGGAACCCCGAGCGGCGAAAGCTCACATGCCTGCTGGTCTCAGGACTCGCGGCACGTGGACGCCGCTCTCCTCAGCCAGCTCCCGGGCAGCCGCCGCGCGGCTCGTCTCCCCGGGGTCGACGTGGCCGCCGGGCAAAGCGGGCGGGTTCGCGAATTTCTGGCCGCTCAGTCGCGCGAACCCGCGCGTTAGTGGGCAGCAGGGCGCTCTGCACCGACGAGTTCAGGGACACCCGCCTGTCATCCGGCCTTGGGGAGTATCGCCGTGGCGGGTAGCGGTTGGGTGTTCAGTTTGCTGAACGGTCCGTACGGAGCCGTGTGAGGCTGGCAGGCTGTGGCGGGTGAGGGGTGACTGGCTGGGGAAGTTCCGTCGGGAGCGGCGGGTGCTGGCGCGGGTACGGCGGGCCACGTGGCGGTTAACGAGCTGCGAGCGGAGCCAGCGACTGGCTGAGCCGGACCTCGGTTACGCCGAGTTCTGCGCCCGGACCGGCACGCCCGCGCAGTCCATCCGTCAAGACGCGGATGCCTGGACCGCCTATCAGGCCGAGCTCTCTCGCCGCGGCGAGAGAAACGAGAACCCATACACCGTGTACAACCCGTTCCGCCCCGCGCGCGACTGACCCCGCACCTCCGTCCCGCCCCGCCGCTACCCGCCGGGCAGCAACCCGGCACTCTTCCCTCCTGGAGCCGCCACCCCATGAGCACACCCTCGCCGTCGGCACCGTACTGGCCGCACTGCGCCCACGGCGCCGACCCCACCGATCCCGTCGGCTGCCGCGGCATCCAGATCCCCGGCCACACCGCCTGCCTCGCCCACCTGACCGACACCGACCGCGACACCTACCTGGCCGGCTTGGCCCCCGGCGCCGACATCGACCACCGCGGTACTCCCTTCACCGAAGACCTCCTCAACCGCCTCCTCAACACCGTCCGCGACCCCACCACCACACACCCCCACCTCGGGACCGCCCGGTTCGGCGGGGCGCGGTTCTCCGGCCCCGCCCGGTTCAGCGAGGCGCGGTTCTCCGGCGACGCCTGGTTCAGCGGGGCGCGGTTCGACGACGGCTGGTTCGTCGAGGCGCGGTTCTCCGGCGAAGCCTGGTTCGACTGGGCGCAATTCTCCCGCATCGCCTGGTTCGACCGGGCGCGGTTCTCCGGCGATGCCCGGTTCGGCGGGGCGCGGTTCTCCGGCCCCGCCCGGTTCGGCGGGGCGCAGTTCTTGGCGGCTTCGTGGTGGGGGCCTGTGGTGTGCGAGGCGACGGTGGATTTGTCGGGTGCGGTGTTCGAGGCGCCCGTGACGTTGGAGATCGCGGCGAGATGGGTGCGGTGTACGCGGACCCGTTGGCAGTCGACCGCGACCGTCCGGGTTCGTCGTGCTTCTGTGGATCTTGGGCATGCGGTGTTGGAGGCCCCTCTCGCCGTCATTGCCCATCCCACCCCGTTCACCAGACCAAATGTCGGAATCCTGGACGAGAGCGGGCTGCCGGGGAGTGGAGCGGTGCGGGTGGTGTCGGTGCAGGGAGTGGATGCGGCGCATCTCGTTCTGACCGACACAGATCTGTCCGACTGCCTGTTCTCCGGGGCCTTCCACCTCGACCAGCTCCGGCTGGAGGGCCGCACCACCCTGGCTTCCACTCCCACCGGCTGGCACCGCAAAGGCATATCCCCGGTCCGCTGGACCCGCCGACGCACGCTGGCCGAGGAGCAGCACTGGCGGGCGCAGACCGCCGGACAGCCCGCCACACCGGTCGGCGCCCCGCCCGAGCCTCGCCGGTGGCGCACCGGCCCGCACCACCCCCACCCCGCCCGGACACCCGACCCCGACGACATCGCCCCCCTGTACCGGCAGCTCCGCAAGGCGTTCGAGGATGGCAAGAACGAACCCGGCGCCGCCGACTTCTACTACGGCGAGTGCGAGATGCGCCGCCACGACCGCACCGGCACCCCGAAAGCCGAACGCCGCCTGCTGTGGGCCTACTGGCTGCTCTCCGGCTACGGCCTGCGCGCCGGCCGCGCCCTGGGCTGGCTCGCCGCCGCCATGCTCGGCACCATCGTGCTGCTGATGGCCTTCGGCCTGCCGACGTCGTCCCCGAAACAGGAAGCCACCGGCACCGTCCCGGCGGGCGGCGGCACCGTCACCTTCATCATCGACAAGCAGGACCCTAAGAACCCCACTGGGGACAGGTTCACCAGCAAACGCTTCGACAAGGCCCTGAACGTCACGCTCAACTCTGTGGTCTTCCGCTCCAGCGGCCAGGACCTCACCACCACCGGCACCTACATCGAGATGGCCTCCCGCATCCTGGAACCCGCGCTCCTCGCCCTTGCCGTCCTCGCCATCCGTGGACGCATCAAACGCTGATCACCCGACCCGAGAGTGTTCAGCAAACTGAACACCCAACCGCTATCCACCGAGCCGATACTTCCCAAGGTCGTCATCGAGGGATGGGGACGTGTCAGGGATCTTGTGTAAGTCGGTTGGTGTCATTGGATGCT